>CAYRYV010000006.1:0-80548 GCA_964428565.1 uncultured Desulfobacterales bacterium
GCCGGGTTAGTTCTGTATATCGAGCATAGTCAGTGTAACCGAGGTCTTCCACCACCATGGACCCCACCGGCCTTCAGATTCATGTCTTTGAGGGTCTCGAATCGGGGGCGGTGCTTGTCGGGCGGATTTTCGGTGCGGAACAACCACAGGTCTGTGGTCCCCTTCAGAGTGTCGTCGCCCGCCGCGCCGCTGCTGACCGCTGACCGCGAAAACCTGACCCCTCAAAGCTGATTTTGTGACATTTGTCCTATGTGTCTCATGTGTTCTGGAATCTCCCCCCCTTTTCCGTTACACTTTTTCCCATGGGCGCCGCGGCTCGACGCACCGGCCGCACCGCCCCCGGCTGACAGCTGACAACTCTTAGCCAACAGCCAACAGCTAACAGCTGCCAACCCTTACCCGGTACACCCCCGGTACAGAGCGGTACCTGTTCCGGCTTGTACCGGGTCCCGGCGTGACGCCGCCGAGCCGCTGTCAGGAGGCGTTAAGACAAAATAAGCAGGAATAACGATTAGATAAAAACAGGAAGGTTTGGGATGAGATGGGTGTACCGGCTCCCCGCGCTTTTTTTCCCGGTACCCCGGTACCCCGGTACAGCGCCGGGCGTCGGCGCCCCGGTCCCGGTTCCCGGCGCGCTGCTGCTCCTGGACTCCGGATCGGGGATGCGGGCGGGCGTCAGACGGTTCCGGCGCCGTTAACCCATCACCTACCCGGCGAGGGCCGGACTGTGAGGCAGGGCAGCCGGCGGCCCCGGCTGTGGCGCGCCGGGCGATTATTAATAGACAAATCGCCTGATTAAGCGGGTCTTGGGAAATCTGAGAGAAGATGTTCCCAGTGGTTGACATCGCCACCACAATGTGCATAATTTAACAAACGGGGTACGAAACCCCCGATTTTGGATAACGATTTTTTCCAAACAGGACCACGAAGGTCAGGAAGGGGTAACCCTTCAGGATTCGTGGTCTTTTTTTTGGGGGGAGGCAGGGAGCCGCTCGGCAGGCAGTGTTGGGGAAAAAGAAGAGTTGCGAATAGAACAGGGGCGTCATTCCGGCCAAGGATATCCCGCCCCTGTTCAGGACCGTCCATCTAGAGATGCTCCGGCCCTACCCTTACTTACCAAAAAAAGGGCCGGGGCGCAAATCGAATCACAGGGGGAGAGAGATGCGCGCACGCTGGCTCCACGCGATCATGGGATGCGGAATGCTATGGGGAGTATTCCTGGGAGTGCTCACGGAGGTAAGGGCTCAAGAGAATTCGCAAGAGATCACGGTCATGCAGGAGGGCGAGAGAGAAAGGGATTCCGCAGCTATAGACCGGGAGGCCGCGCCGGAAGAGGCAGAGGCAAAACCGTCGAAGAAAAAGGAGACCGGGGAGACGCATGCCTTGGACAAAATCGTGGTGACGGCCACCAAAACGCCCCGGAATCCGGATGACATTCCGGCCAGCATCACGGTGGTGACGTCCAAGGATATTGAGCAGCAGAATATCCATACCGCGGATCAGGCCCTCAGGCAGGTGCCCGGGGTCAATGTACGCCGGGGCAAGGGGCTGGGCGACACCCTGGCCAACGTCAACCTGCGGGGCTTCCCGTCCTCCAACCAGACCCGCACCCTGGCCCTGCTGGACGGCCAGACCATCTCCAGCGGCTATACCAACTCGGCCTATTGGGCCGGGATCCCGGTGGAGGACATCGACCGGATCGAAGTGGTGCGGGGACCGTTTTCCGCCCTGTACGGCGGCAATGCCATGGGAGGGGTGATCAACATCATCACCAAGACCCCCCAAAAGCTGGAACTGGCGTCGAATGTGGGGTACGGTCGGTACGACTACTGGAACTATTATCTTTCGGCCGGGAATCGCTTCTGGGACAGACTCAGCCTGAAGGCCAGCTACACCTACCAATACACCAGCGGCTATCCCACCAACTATGTGCAGAAAACAGCCAGCAGAGGAACCGCCGCCACCCGGGTCGTCGGTTTTGAGCCGACGACGACCACCACCGGCACGCCTACGTATCGAATCGGCGATACCGGGGATAATTCGAGCTACACCTCCACCGTCGCAACCAAACTGAGCTGGGATATCGCCGACGGCCACAAGCTGGATTTCAACGTGCAGCTCAACTGGAATGAATACGGCTACGGCCAATGGCACACCTATCTCCGCAACGCCGCCAACGGCTCGCCGGTGGCCACCGGCACCGCCGGGTTGGGAATCAGCCCGCTGCGCTTCACCGGCCTGGCGGAAAACAACTTCCTGAGCGGCGACGGGCGGGAACACGCCGCCATCTACAACCTGAGCTCGCAGCACCGGCTCACCGAGTCGACGACCTTGAAGCTCCGGGGCGGGTTGATGAGCCAACCCCATAACTGGTACACCTCTGCCGGCACCGGCGCCTTCCGGGGGGGCGGGCCGGGAGAGGTGAATACCAGTCCCAGCAAGTTGTGGAGCGGTGAGGTGCAGCTCGAGCAGGCCATCGGCACCATGCACGCCCTCACCGGCGGGGTGGCCATTCAGGCCGACGAGGCCAACTCCAAGGTCTATCAACTGAATAACTGGCGCAATCCCGACTCCAAGCTGCAACTGACCAGCCAATCCGGGGGCCGGGACTTTATTATGGGGTTTTATCTCCAGGACGAAATTACCTGGCACCCCATGGTCAGCACCGTCATCGGCGGCCGCCTGGACCGCTGGCAGACCTACGACGGCATGTACCAGCTGGCTCTGGGAACCCCCGTCGAACACCTGAAATCCCGGGAGGAGACCTCGATCAATCCCAAAGCGGCGGTTCTGTTTCGCCCGTATGACT
Source organism: uncultured Desulfobacterales bacterium (assembly GCA_964428565.1). GTDB lineage: Bacteria > Desulfobacterota > Desulfobaccia > Desulfobaccales > Desulfobaccaceae > CAYRYV01. The sequence continues at coordinate 2,810 of CAYRYV010000006.1, forward strand.
GGATGTCGTGGCGGGCCTCGGTGGGCACCACCTTCCGGCCGCCCAACGTCTACGAACTTTACCGCACCTGGCGTTCCAGCACCGGCACCACCTATAAGGGCAACCCCAATCTCTCTCCGGAAAAGGCCGTCTCCTGGGAGGTGGGCGCCACTTTCAAGCCCTTTACCGGTAATGTCATCACCGCGACCTTTTTCGACAATCACGTCTCCGATCTGATCTACCGGGTGGAAGACAAGACCGATCCTACCGGGAAAACTTCCATTTATCAGAATGCCGCCCGGGCCCGCATCATGGGAGTGGAACTGGAGATCACCCAGCAGATCTGGTCCTGGCTGAATATCTTCGGCAACCTGACCCTGGTGGATTCCCGAATTCTGAAAAATAATTTCGATCCGGAGACCCGGGGGAAAAAGATTACCTACACCCCCCGGCAGCAGTTTAATTTCGGCTTTAACGCCAACTATTGGGTCTTCAATTATAATATGTCCGGACGTTATGTCAGCAAGATGACGGCCCGAGATGACAACGCCGACTGGGTGAACGGCGTCTATGGGTCGTATGATCCCTTCTTCACCCTGGACTCCAAACTGACGGTGACGCCGATGAAGTATTTCAACGTCTCCTTTTCGGTGGATAATATGCTTAACCGAAAATATTACTACTATTATCAAACTCCTGGCCGGACCTTCTGGGTCCAGGCGGGGCTGAAATACTAAGGGGTGGCAGTTATCGGTATGAACGACAGGAGGGTGGTGTCGGCCGGGGGGCAATGGCTGAGAAGGATGAGGGCCATATTGGGGGCCTGGCTGGTGATGGTAACCGCTGGGCAGGACCTGGCCGCCCAGGATGCGGTGCCGCCCCCCGTGACGCCCAAACACCGGGTGGTGCTGTTGGAGTTCTATGAACTGGCGGCCAGTCTGCTGGCCTGGGACCGGGTGGTGGGCATCAGTCACTACGCCTATGACAATGACCTGCTGCAACGGATGCTGCCGAACCTGCGGCAGATTCCCTCCCCGGGGAGCGGCTTTGACATCAATATCGAAGCCCTGTTGGCCCTGAAACCTGATCTGGTGGTGACTTGGTCCCGCAAGCCCGAGACGGTGGCCTTTTTAAACCGCAAGGGCCTGGAGGTCTTGTCCGTCTATCCGGAAAGCGTCGCTGAGATCCAGCGGGATTTACGCCGCCTGGGGCAGGCGATGGGCAAGGAAAGGCGGGCTGAGGACGTCATCAACGTGATGCAGACCCATCTGGACACGGTCCGGGAGCGGGTGGCCCGCATTCCCCGGCCGCGGCCGCGGGCGGTCTGGTTGTCGGGCAAACCCACGACCGTTTATGGCAACCGGGGGGTGGTGCATGATCTCATGGGGCTGGCCGGGGGGTACAACCTGGGGGGTTTTATCGACTGGAACAATCGTGAACTCTCCATGGAGGAGATCGTGGCCCTGAATCCGGAAGTGGTGCTGATCTGGGGTTCAGCCTCTTACAGGGCGGAGGACATTATCAAAGATCCCAAGTGGCAGACGATCCAGGCAGTGAAAACCGGCCGGGTGTTCAAGGCCAACCGCGCCTCCACCTGGTCGCCCCGCATTGTGGACCTGGCCTGGTGGATGGCGCAGAAATTCTATCCCCAGGACATCACCCCGGCAGAAGCCGAGGCGGCCCTGAGCCGCTTTTACCCGGCCGCTTTCGGGATTCCCTACGAGAGGCGCCCATGACCGCGTCGACATGGCTGCGGTGGGGATTGTTGTTATCCCCCTTGCCGGTGATGTTTCTGGCCCTGCAAATCGGCGCCTACTCGGTGCCGTGGAAGGAGGTCTGGCAGTATGTTCTGTTCTCTTCCGGCCGGGAGGCGGTCTCGGAACAGATGTGGGCAATCCTGTTCCAGGTGCGCCTACCGCGGATCGTGTTGGCCATGCTGGTGGGAGTGGCCCTCTCAGCCTCCGGCACCACCTTACAGGCGGTCTTCCGCAACCCCCTCGTGGACGCCTTTATTCTGGGCATTTCGTCGGGGGCGGCCCTGGGCTGCGCTCTCTCGGTAGCCTTCCTGCCGGGGCTTCCCATCCAGGTGGGAGCCTTCGTCCTCAGTCTGACCGCGGCGTTTTTAACCTTTTTCCTGGCCCGCACCCGGGGGGAGGTCCCCATCCTGTCGCTGATTCTGGCCGGGGTCATCGTGTCGGCCTTCTTTTCGGCCCTGGTGTCCATCGTCAAGTTTCTGGTGGACCCCCACAAGCTGGCCAGCATCGTGTTCTGGCTTATGGGCAGTCTGTCACTGGCCGACTGGCAGGCCGTCCAGAAGTCGGCCCCCTGGATTCTGGCCGGGTCGGGTATTATCTGGCTGGGACGGTGGCGTCTCAATGCCCTGTCCATGGGAGATGCCGAAGCCAAGGCCCTGGGAGTCTCGGTCAGCCGGGAACGGGGTTTGTTTATCCTGGCAGCGGCCATCACGGTGGCGGCGGCGGTGTCGGTTTCGGGGATCATCGGCTGGGTGGGGTTAATGGTGCCCCACGTGGTGCGCATGCTGGTGGGGCCGGACCATCGCCGGGTGGTGCCGGTGGCCATGGCCCTGGGGGCGAGCTTCATGGTGCTTTCCGACACGGTGGCCCGCACCCTGACCGGCGGCGAGATCCCGGTGGGGATCATCACCACCCTGGCGGGAGCGCCGTTTTTCATCTTTCTGCTCAAGAAACGGGCACAGCAGTCCTGGACCACATGATTACCGTCGGCGACGTGTCATTCCAGATAAACGGTCGGCCCATTCTCCGGCAGATCGATCTTACGGCTCGGCCCGGGGAGGTGTCAGTCCTGTTGGGTCCCAACGGCTCCGGGAAGACCACTCTCCTCCTGTGCATTGCGGCCCAGCACCAGTGCCGGCAGGGCGTCATCACCCTGGCCGGGCATGATTTGGCCGAGCTGCCGCCACCCGACCTGGCCCGATTGGTGGCCATGGTGCCCCAGGATCATCACCCCGTCTTCCCGTACACGGTGCGGGAGTTGATTCTGTTGGGGCGCCTGTCGCGGGTGTCTTTCTGGGGCCAACCCAACCAGCAGGATCACCGGGTGGTGGAGGAGGTCATCGGCTTGCTGGGTATTGGGCATCTGGCCGACAAGCCCTACACCCAGATCAGCGGTGGGGAGCGGCAACTGGTGCTCATCGGCCGCTGCCTGGCCCAGGAGCCCCAGATCCTGCTCCTGGACGAACCCACCAATCATCTGGATTTTAAGAATACCACCGTGATCCTGCAGATGATCTGCGATCTGGCGCACCAGCGGGAGCTTACCGTCCTTCTGACCCTGCACGATCCCAATCTGGCCCTGCTGTTTGCCGACCACGTGATTATGTTGTCCCAGGGGCGGGTGGCGGCCGCCGGAATACCGGGCGACGTCATCAACCCGGTCACCATGGCGCAGTTGTACGGCATGGAGGTGGAGATGCTGCACCAGGGGGAGAAGCGGCTGCTCTACCCCAAGCTGTCATGACGGCAGAGGCACCCGAATACCGGCCAGAGAGGCAGCAGGGGGAGGGCAGATGACGGCATGAACTGGTTTCCCATCTTTTTTCGGGAAATCCTGATCTTCCAGCGGCGGTTGCTGCGGTTGGGGTACGTTTTATCGGCCTTATTCGCTCCCCTGTTGTATTTACTGGCCTTTGGGCTGGGGTTGGGAAAGCGGGTGATCATTCCTGGGACCTCCTATTTGGATTATCTCCTCCCGGGGCTCATCGCCCTGACTTCCATGACCAATTCCTATACCTGGGTGGCCAACGGCTTGACCGTGGGGCGGCTGCATTTCCGCACCTTTCAGGTCTATATTCAGGCCCCTGTCAGCCCTGCCGCCATTGTGGTGGGACAACTGACCGCAGGCATGGCCCGGGGACTCTTTGCGGCTCTGATCATCCTGGTTCTGGGGCTGTGTTTGGGGAGTTGGCTCAACTTCGGGGTGCTGTTCTTCCTCACCCTGCTGCTCAATTGTGCCTTGTTCGCCGGTTTCGGGGTGATCGTGGGCCTGAAAGCCCGCACCCATGATGACACCGCCACCTTCACCAATTTTTTCATCATGCCCATGGCCTTTTTTTGCGGCACCTTTTTTCCCGTGGAGGAGATGCCCTGGATCTTGCGCAAACTCATCTGGAGCCTGCCCCTGACCCATACCAACCATTTGCTGCGGGCCCCGGTCTGTGACCTGCAAGCCTTGGTGTCTCTGGGGATATTGGCAGGATATGTGCTGCTCTGTGTGATTCTGGGGACGATGGTGGTGCAAAGATATAGCGAATGAGCCCGACAGCGCCGTCCAGCCAAGGCCGGCCGGAAGGCTCCGGCTCAAGATGTTTCTGCCTTTAACCCAAATAGTGGCGGCGATGGTCGGGGTGGCCGCCGAACCTCACCCCTAACTGGTGGACAGGATAGAAATGGAACATGTACAAGAGGTAAGAAACCATGTGCGAAGCCACGGCCTATGTTCTAAAAGACGGCCAGGAGGAATTGCTCCTGGCGGACGTGGACGTCATTGAACCCGACGGCGACGTCCTGCGTTTAATCAATATCTTCGGGGAGCAAAAGGTCATGAAAGGCGCCATCCACCGCCTCAACCTAGTGAACCACAAGGTCATCCTGGTGGAGACCTGAGCAGGGGGCGCCGTAGGGCCCCGTGGGGAAGATTGCAGGTAAACAGAACCAGATCAGGAAGGGCATCTTTATGCAAACCCGACCCGTGCGCATCGTTTCCATTATGTGGGGCTCATATCTCCCCACGTTTCTAGCGGCCGCCGAGGCCAGTCCTTTTGTGGAACTGAGCATTTTTTCCCAGAAGGAGATCGAAAACAACGCCGAAGTCCTGGAGCAATTCTGGTCTAAGGCGGCGCAGGCCGACGCAGTGCTGTTTTACTGGACCACCGATGGCTTCTGGGAAGAGGTCAGTGCACGCCTCGATGAGCTTATCCCGACCAAAACCATCGTCACCACCTCCTTCGACCCGGCCAACTGGGGGCGCAACGCCACGGTGGACGTCTCGGTCTGTGCTGCGGCTTATGCGTACATGGCCGAAGGCGGCCAGGAAAACTACCAGCGGTTGCTGGAATACGTGGGCCACCAGGTCAATCCGGAGCTTCCCGTGCGCGATCCCGTGCCCCTGCCTTGGCAGGGCATCCTGCATCCCCCGGATCAAACCGTGTACAGTACGGTAGCCGACTACCGCCAGGCCCACCCCGCCGTCCATCCTCATACCGTGGGCCTGTTTTTCTCCCGCCATACCTTCATTAATACCGACGGTTCCCTGGAAAGAGAGCTGATTGAAGCCTTGGCGGCGCAGGGGCTCAATGTGCTGCCGGTCTTCGCCCATGGCACCCCGGACCCGGAAGCCGGCTCCTGGGGCCCCATCGAGGCGGCCCGGCGCTTCTTTCGGGATGCGGACGGCAAACCTCACATCCAGGCCCTGATCAACCTGCAATTTTTCTTTCTGGCCCGGCAACCCCGAGGTGATATTTCTGAAACGGGCGTGGCGGCTGAGTCGGTGGAACTGTTCAAAACCTTCAACGTGCCGGTCTTCAAGCCCGTGGTGTCCTACAGCAAGTCCATCCAGGAATGGGAGGAAGACCCCCAGGGGCTCACTGCCGAAGTCAGCTTCGGCATCGCCATGCCCGAATTCGAGGGGCACATCGAACCCGTCATCATGGCCTGCAGCCGTAAGCTGACCGACGCGCGTACTGATACGGTCTACGAAATCCGGGAGGTCATTGCCGAGCGCGTGGGTCATATTGCCGAGCGCGTCGCCCGGTGGGTGCGCCTGGCCGCCAAGCCCGCGGCTCAGCGCAAGGCGGTCTTTGTCTTCCACAAGAACGAATGCGCCGGTCTGGAGGCGGGAGTAGGGGGCGCCGCAGGGTTGGATTCCGGGGAGAGCGTGGTGCGCATCATGCGGCAGATGCAGGCCGCCGGCTACCACATCGACCATCTCCCCGCCTCCGGCGAGGAGCTGATGCAGACCATTCTGGAACGCAAGGCCATCGCCGAATTCCGCTGGACCACGGTGGATGAGATTATTGCCAAGGGCGGACATCTGGCTCTGCTGGACAATGAGACGTATCTGGAATGGTTCGCTCAACTCCCGGAGCAAGCCCGGGCCGCTCTGGTGGCAGGCTGGGGCGAGCCCCCCGGTCAGGAAATGAACGGGGTGCCGCCCAGTATGGTCTGGGACGACAAGCTGGTCATCACCGGCCTGAATTTCGGCCACGTCAACGTCATCATGCAGCCCAAACGCGGCTGCGCCGGCTCCCGCTGCGACGGCCAAGTCTGCAAGATTCTGCATGACCCGGATATTCCGCCGCCCCACCAGTATCTTGCCACCTACATGTACATGGACCGAATCTTCGGCGCCGATGTGCTCATCCATGTGGGCACTCACGGCAACCTGGAGTGGATGCCGGGCAAGGGTGCCGGGCTGTCCGCGGCCTGCTGGCCCGACATCGCCATTGGTTGCATCCCGCATCTGTATATCTATAATGCCGACAATCCTGCCGAAGGGGTGGTGGCCAAGCGCCGCAGCTACGCCACCCTGGTGGATCATCAACAGGCCGTCATGAGCACGGCGGACACCTACGCCGAGCTGCAGGAACTGGAAGACCTGTTGAACGAATACGAGCGCGCCCGCACGATGGACCGGGCCCGGGCGCACCAGTTGGAGCATCTTATCTCCGACGCCATTGACCGCAATCACTTCCGTTCCGAGATCGAGGCCCTGGAAACGACCGATTTCCAAGTCGTGGTCACCCGCTGCCATGAGCTGCTGTCCAGTATCCGCAACAGCCAGACCCGGATCGGCATGCATATCTTCGGGGACCGGCCCCAGGATGAGGCCCGGGCCGAAGTCATCAACACCATCCTGCGCTTTGACAGCAACAACGACTTGAACACCCGCCGGCTGGTCTTCGATCTCTGGGGGGAAGACATCTTGGCGGCCCTGCGGGAGCCCGGAGCCCGCGGCCGGCGGGGCCGGGTCTACGGGGAGATGCTCTATGAGGCCGACCGTTTGGCCCAGGAGATGATCCTGAGATCCCTGCGGGGGCAAAAACTGCTGGAGATGGTGGCAGGGCATCCGGAGATGGTCTCCGATGAACCCCTGCGGGACCGCCTGCAGCGCCTGGCGGCCCTGGTGGCGGACATCGACCAGCGTCTGGAAGACTCCCGGGAGATCGAGGCCCTGCTCAATGCCATGAACGGCGGGTATGTCCCCGCCGGCCCGTCCGGATATCTTTCCCGGGGACGCTACGACATCCTGCCCACCGGCCGAAATTTTTACAACGTCGATCCCACCCGTATCCCCACCCGGGCGGCCTGCCAGGTAGGCGTGAGATTGGCCGAAGCCCTGTTGCAGCGCTACCAGCAGGAAGAGGGCCGCTATCCGGAGTCCGTGGGCATGGTCTGGCTGGCCTCCGACATCATGCGGGCCGACGGCGAGCAGATCGGTCAGATTCTGCATCTGTTGGGGGCCCGCCCCAAATGGAAGGCCAACGGCCAGGTGGACGGCTTCGAACTGCTGGAGCCGGAAACCCTCGGCCGCCCCCGTATCGACGTCAATATCCGGGTGTCGGGTATCACCCGCGACTGTTTCCCGGATGCGGTCCGGTATGTGGATCAGGTGGTCCAGGCCGTGGCCCTCCGGGACGAGCCCCCGGAGCAGAATTTCGTCCGCAAACATATCTTCCAGCAGGCTGCCGGAGAGGGCAATGCCCTGGAGGACCCGGACAGCTGGCGCCGGCTGAGTTACCGGATCTTTTGCGCCCAACCCGGAGTCTACCGGGCCGGGGTCAACCTGGCAGTCTACGCTTCGGCCTGGAAGACCGAAGGCGATCTGTCCGACGTCTATGTCTTTTGGAACGGCTACGCCTACGGCGGCACGGCCGGTGACGCCACCTACGGCGTCCAGGCTCACCAGGAATTGATGGCCAACCTGCGCCGGATTGAAGTCACTTTTGACAAGCACATCTCCGATGAGGGCGATTTTCTCAACTGCTGCGGGTATTTCAGCAACTACGGCGGCATGACCGTGGCCGCCAAGGCCCTCTCCGGAAAAGCGCCCAAGACCTATTACGGGGATACGCGTGATCCGGCCCAGGTGGCGGTCACCGATTTCGCCGACGAAATGCGCCGCGTGGTCCGGGCCAAGCTCCTCCACCCCAAATATATCGAAGGCATGAAGGCTCACGGCTATAAAGGGGCCGGCGATCTCTCCAAACGCATCGGCCGGGTTTACGGCTTCGGGGCCACCACCGGCGAAGTGGACAACTGGATCTTTGACGAGATCGCCGAAACCTTCGTCCTGGACCCTGACATGAAGGCCTGGTTCGACAAGGTCAATCCCTGGGCCCTGGAAGAGATCGGCCGCCGTCTGTTGGAGGCCGAAAGCCGCGGTATCTGGCGCCCTGAGCCGGATTTGCTGGAGCGGCTCAAACAGGCCTATCTGGACAATGAAGCCCGGCTGGAGGAAACCATGGGAGATGTGCAGGGCGATTTCCAGGGCGGAGCCGTGGATGTGGTGACGGCCACCGACGTCTCTCACTGGCAGGAGGCCCTGGAAAAGGTCCTGGGGAAGAAGGACTCCCACTAGGGAGTCGCGGGCGCAGCATGCATACGAACGTCTATCCATTTGCCGCTATTCTCGGGCAGGAGAAGCTGAAACTCGCTCTCATCCTGAATGCCGTCAATCCCTCTATCGGCGGCGTCCTGATCCGGGGTGAGAAGGGTACGGCCAAATCCACGGCAGTGCGCGCCCTGGCCGCGCTGCTGCCGGAAATCGACGTCATCGTCGGCTGTCCTTTTGCCTGTGATCCGGAGCAGCCCCAAAATTTGTGTGGCCCGTGTCAAGCGGGAGGTGGGCGGCTGCCCAGGGTTCGCCGACGTCTCAGAGTCGTCACCCTGCCCCTCAACGCCACGGAAGACCGAGTCGCCGGCGGGATTGATTTCAGTCTGACGGTGAAAACCGGGCGGCGGGTCTTCCAACCCGGCCTCCTGGCCCAGGCGCACCGCGGCATCCTCTATATCGACGAGGTCAATCTGCTGGATGACCATCTGGTGGACATCATCCTGGATGCCGCCGGTTCGGGTTTCAATGTAGTCGAGCGGGAAGGCATGTCGTTCTCACATCCTGCCAGATTTATCCTGGTGGGCACCATGAATCCCGAGGAAGGCCAGCTGCGGCCCCAGCTTCTGGATCGTTTCGGCTTGTGCGTGGAGGTAACTTCGGAAAAAGATGGAGAGCGACGAGTCGAGCTCATGCAGCAACGGGAAGCCTTCGATGCCGCCCCCGCTGACTTCCTACGGCGGTTCGCCCGGGAAAACGAGCGCCTGGGGCGACAAATTGCTGCCGCCGCCGTCCTCCTGAAGGCAGTTGTGTTCCCTCAAACCTTGCGGAAGTTAGTCAGTGAACTATGCCTCGAAAATAACGTGGCCGGGCACCGGGCCGATCTGGTCATTGAGCAGGCCTCCAGGGCCCTGGCAGCTTTCCGGGAACGCCGGGAGGTGACGATCGCCGACATTCAGGAGGTGGCAACTCTGGCCCTGGCCCATCGCCGCCGGGAAGCGCCTCCCCCACCGCCGCCCCCACCCCCCGAACCCGACCATGACCATGAGCATGAACACGAAGAACCCCAGGATGAATCTCAGGAGAAGGAAGAAAGCCCGCCGCCGGACCAGCCCGAGCCGCAGGAGGCCCCACCCGGCGCCCATGCTGAGGAATTGAGCCCCCCGGAAGCCGGGGACGAGATGGAGACTATCCCCCCGGAGGCGGACCCGGATCCCCGGGAAAATGCCCTGGAGCAGATTTTTGAGGTGGGAGAGACCTTTCAGGTGAAAAAATTTGCTTCTCCCCGGGACCGGATTTATCGACGCGGCTCCGGACGCCGCTCCCGCACCCGCATTGCCCAGAAACAGGGCCGCTACGTGAAGAGCTCTTTGGCCGGACATTCCGGGGATGTGGCGCTGGACGCCACCTTGCGGGCCGCCGCGCCCCATCAGCTCCAGAGAAAGAACGGCCGCGACCTCGCCGTCATCCTGCATCCGGAAGATCTCCGGGACAAAATCCGGGAAAAAAGGATCGGCAACTTCCTGCTCTTCCTGGTGGACGCCAGCGGCTCCATGGGGGCCCGTGGCCGCATGACGGCCTCCAAAGGGGCCATTATGTCGCTCCTCCTGGACGCCTACCAGAAACGGGATCGCCTCGCCATGATTTCCTTTCGCAAAGACGAAGCCATGGTCAACCTGCCGCCCACCTCCTCCATTGAATTGGCGGCCAGTCTGCTGCGGGAGATGCCGGTGGGGGGCCGCACCCCGTTGTCGGCAGGTTTGGGAAAAGCCTACGAGGTCCTGCGCAACTACCTCTTACGGGAGCCCACGGCGCGGCCCATCGTGATTATCATCACCGACGGCAAATCCAATGTGGCCCTGGGCGAACGGCAACCCCTGGAGGAGGCCCTGGACCTTGCCGGCCGCCTGGGGCTGGACGAACGCCTGCGCTTTATTGTGGTGGACACGGAAAGCCAGGGTTTGGTAAATTTCGGCCTGGCGCGTAAACTGGCTGCGGCCCTGAATGCGCAATATTTCAAGATTGAAGACTTGAAAGCTGACACCCTGGTGAATATTGCAAAGGACAATGTGCAATGAACAAACGACCGGTTTTTCCGTTTGTGGCTATCGTGGGCCAGGAAAAGATGAAATTGGCCCTCATTCTGAACATTATCAATCCCACCCTCTCCGGCGTCCTGATCCGCGGGGAAAAAGGCACGGCCAAATCTACCGCAGTGCGCGCCCTGGCAGAAATTCTGCCGGCCATTGAAGTGGTCAAGGACTGCCCCTTCCAACTGTTGCCCGGGGAAGCCCCGGAGGTGTGCCGGGAATGCGCCCACCTTGAATGCAGCCGCAGGGTCTTGAACGGCGAACCGGTGGAGATCGTGCCGCGGGGCATCCGCGTAGTGGAACTGCCGGTGGGGGCCACCGAAGACCGGGTGGTGGGCACCATGGACCTGGAACACGCCCTCAAGAAAGGCGAGAAACGCATGGAGCCAGGTATCCTGGCTGCTGCCCACCGAGGCATCCTCTACGTCGATGAAGTTAACCTGCTCGATGACCATGTGGTGGACGTGTTGCTGGATTCTGCGGCCATGGGGGTCAACACCATTGAAAGGGAGGGGGTGAGTTTCTCTCATCCGGCCCGTTTCACCCTGGTGGGCACCATGAACCCCGAAGAAGGGGAACTGCGTCCCCAGCTCTTGGATCGTTTCGGATTGTGCGTACACATCGAGGGCATCACCGATCCCGCCGGCCGGGTGGCCATCATGGAGCGCCGCCTGGCCTTTGATGAAGATCCCGAAGCCTTTTGCAACTTATGGGAGGAGGACTCCCGGGCTTTGGTGACAAGAATCGCCCGGGCCATCGAGCTGTACCCCCAGGTCGTCATCGACCATACTCTCCTCCATGAGATCGCCTCCTATTGCCTAGATGTGGGGGTGGACGGTCACCGCGGCGATATCATCATCCTCAAGGCCGCCAAGACTCTGGCTGCCTTCCAAGGCAGGATCACCGTGAGTAAAGAGGATATTGCCACGGCCGCCGAACTGGCCTTGCCGCACCGCATCCGCCGGCAGCCGCTGCAGGAAATCGTAGTGGATGTGGACCGGTTGCGGCGCCAGAAGCAGGCGCGGCAGGCGTCAGGCGCATGATCGACATCGTTGGCCTGGCGAAAGAATATCGCACCGTTAAGGCCCTGCAAGGGATTGATCTGCTGGTCAACCCTGGCGAACTGTTCGCCTATCTGGGCCCCAACGGCGCCGGGAAGACCACCACCATCCGCATCCTGACGGGCCTTACCCGCCTCACCGCTGGCCGGGCGCGGCTCAACGGCCATGACATCGTCTCTGAAAACCTGGCGGCCAGGAGCCAGTTCGGGCTGGTGACGCAACACCTCAACCTCGACAATGAGCTGACGGTCTTTGAGAATCTGCTTATTCACGGCTGTCTACATCATATGCCGCGGCGGCGGATCAAGGATCGCCTCGATCAATTGCTGGACTATATTGAGTTGAACGAGAAACGCCACACGCCCATCAAAAAACTATCCGGGGGCCTGAAGCGGCGGGTGATGATCGCCCGGGCGCTCCTCCACGAACCCAAGATCCTCTTTTTGGATGAGCCCACCGTGGGGCTGGATGCCAAGATCCGCCGGCGCATCTGGGCGCTGATCAAGAAGATTCAACAACAGGGGGTCACCATCTTTCTCACCACCCATTACATCGAAGAGGCTGAATTTCTGGCCGATCGGGTGGCGTTCATCGATCACGGCAAGATCGTGGCCCTGGATACCCCGCAAAACCTCATGGCCGGCCTTGGCAATTGGGCCATGGATCACTTTACCGCCGAGACGATGCAGACCCGATACTTTCAGACCCAGGAGGAAGCCAAACAGGTTGTTGCAGGGTGCCAGAACGGTTTTACCTTACGGCGAGTGAATCTGGAGGATGCCTTTCTGGCCCTCACCGGGAAAAAAGTCTCATGATGCGCGGTTGGCAGGCGGTTTACTTACGGGAAATGTTGATCTTGCGGCGGCGTTTGCTCAAACAGATCATGACCTGGTCGGTTTCACCCATACTCTACCTCATCGCCTTTGGCTACGCCATGGGGAAAGGGATTACTGTCCAGGGACACAGTTATCTCGAGTTCCTGATTCCCGGCCTGGCGGCCATGGCCAGCATGACGCAGGCTTTTGCCATCAGTAGCGATATTAACATTGCACGGTTTTACTGGCATATCTTCGAAGAATTTCAGGCAGCGTCAATCAGCAATGCGGCTTATGTAGTGGGAGAGGTACTGGCGGGGGTGACCCGGGCCTTACTAGCCGGGGGCGTGATCCTCATATTGGGAGCTCTTTTCGGTGTTGTGCTGTCTTACAATATTTTCTTTTGGATGGCCTTTTTGCTGAACAGCGTGTTTTTTGCCTCCTTAGCGGTGGGATTGGCTATGTTGGTCAAATCCCATGCCGATCAAGCCATGCTCACCAGCTTCATCATCACGCCCATGGCCTTTCTTGGAGGGACCTTATTCCCCCTGGAACAATTGCCCGTATGGGCCCAGAAAATCCTGTATTTTCTCCCTCTCACCCATGCCGCCAATGCCATGCGGGGCGCCTCCTTCGGGGTCGCGCCTAATATCCCAGACTTTCTCATTCTCTTGGGCCTTGGTAGTCTGGCTTTTCTTTTTGCCGTCATGACCGTTAACCGAGCCAAAGATTAGAACCTAAAGGCGCCGCGAACCCTTCTTCTCTTTCCCCTACGTCAAGATTGACCCGATAAAATGGAAAGCCACGAAAGCTCATCCGGTCTTCTGACCAGATATGGTCTTCGTGGCTTAATTACTTAGCAGAATCGTGGCGTTCCGTCAGTGGCAGCAGGTGTGGCCGTGCTCGTGATGCCCGTCGTCATGAACGTGCTCATGGCTATGCGTCGTGGCTTCGTGGCTGTGCTCATGGCCGTCGTGACTATGAGATTGCGCTTCGTGCGTGTGTTCATGCTGGTTTGGTCTACAATTCCCTTGGACACCGATTTGGGTAAAATAACCCAGTCTCCCAGGAGGTGTCTTATACCAAGTTGCACTCTATTGACAATATATGATATGCTTTTCTCTGAAAGGAGGAATGCATGCGGAAACCCAAGGAATTGCCGGAAGGCGCCCTTGAGAGGCTGGCGAAGGGCTTGAAAGAAGCCAAAACCAAGGCCGAATTTCAAAGTGTACAGTGCCTTTGGTTGCGGGCTTCTCTGAAACTTTCTGCAGATCAAGTAGCCATCGCCATTGGCTGGCATCCCAATTCGGTTCGTAAGCTCCAAGCCAGATACTGCAAAGAAGGTGAGGCGGCGCTACGAAGGGGTGGGCGAGGAGGACGTTATTTTCAAAATTTGACTCTGGAAGAAGAAAGACAGTTACTCCAAGAATTTCTGGTCCAGGCAGAGAAAGGCGGCATCTTGGAAGTGAGCCGGGTCAAAGCTGCCTATGAACAAGTCCTGGGTCGCACGGTTCCCAAATCGACAGTGTATCGGATGTTAGCACGTCATGGCTGGCGCAAGGTCGTTCCGAGGCCTCGCCACCCGAAGTCCGATACCGCCATCCAGGCGGAGTTTAAAAAAACTGGCGACCATAGTTGAACAAGAGGTTGGGCGGCAGGGGCAACAGGGGCGGCATCTCCGGCTGATGTTTCAGGATGAGGCAAGGTTTGGGCGGATTAATGATCCGCGCCGTTGCTGGGCCCCTAAGGGTGTCCGGCCGGAAGTGGGGATGCAGATCGTTCGGGAATATACGTACGCCTTTGGCGCGGTAAGTCTACACGACGGCACTTTGGACAGTCTGGTTTTGCCGGTAGTAACCGCAAAAGCTATGTCCATCTTTTTGGAAGAAGTAGCTCGGCGCCATGCAGAAGATTTTATCCTGATGTTCCTGGATGGGGCCGGTTGGCATAGGGCAAATGACTTGGTAGCGCCCGAAAATATGAGACTTGAAGCGCTGCCGCCCTATAGTCCTCAACTCAATCCCGTGGAGCATATCTGGGATGAGATCAGGGAGAAGTGGTTCGCCAATGAAGTTTTTAACAGCCTGGAGGCCGTGGAAAATCGTCTGGTAGAAGCATTAGTCGCCCTGGAAAACGATAGTGAATTGTTTGCTTCCACCACAGGCTTCGAATGGATCATTAATTGTCTGTAGACTGCAACTTTAGTATCAATATGAATGTTATTAGACAACGAAAAAAGAAAGGGCCTTATTTATCAGGCCCTTCCGGATGATATCGGATGTTATTGGATTTAATTTTGGTGGAGGCGGCGGGAGTCGAACCCGCGTCCGCAAGCAGTCCCCCCAAGCGTCTACATGCATAGCCGGTGTATATTTATTCGCCCCTCGCGCTCTCCGCCGGCAGAGAATGGGAAAAGCTAGCCTGCATAGGTTTCGGACCCCGGATCGCAGGCTGACCCGACGTCCTATCCGGATGAGCGGCGCCTCGCGGGCCCCTCCGGCTGAACCCCCGAGACGTTAGCCTTAAGCGGCTAAAGCGTAGCCGTAATCGTCGGCACTTATAGGTTTCCTACCTGTTTAACGAGCAGACAGGACCTCGGCATGCAACTTGAAGTTTCCTACCCACGTCGAAGCCGTTTCGCCCCCTTCCTTATTTAATTATAATACTTTTTTCTCCGGATGCAACCGGTGGCCGTTCGGATCTTCCGACAGTTTCCTCAGGGTGCCCGGCTGTCTGACGACCGGGCCGCCTCCAGGAATTCCTGGGCCTGGGCCAGGGTCGTCGCCGTGACCTGGACGCCCCCCAGCATCCGGGCCAGCTCTTCCAGTCGCTCTTCCGTACTGAGACGTTTCACCGTCGTCACCGTGCGCCCCTGCTGCTCGGCCTTCTCCACCCGGAAGTGGCTGTCGGCATAGCAGGCGATCTGCGGCCAGTGAGTGATGCTGATAATCTGGGTGTAACCCGCCAGCCGCTGGAGCTTTTCCCCCACCACCCCCGCCACGCCGCCCCCGATCCCCGTATCCACCTCGTCGAATACGCTGGTGTCGTGGCCGGCCTCCTGCGCCAGAATATTTTTCAGGCTCAACACCACCCGGGACAGCTCCCCCCCGGAAGCTATGCGGGCCAGCGGCTTGGCCTCTTCCCCCGGATTGGGCGCCAGGGTGAACTCCACCCGGTCCACTCCCCGGGCGGTTATCGCCTGCCCCCCCACCGTCAGGACCTGGGGAGCCGGCTCCCCCTCCTCCTGGGCCTCTTTGAAGTGTACCCCGAACCGGGCCTTGGGCAGGGCCAGGTCCGCCAGTTGCTCCTCCACCGCTGCCGCCAGCCGCACCGCGGCCTCCCGCCGGGCCGCGGACAGACCCTTCGCCCGCTCCCCCAGTTCTCCGGCCAGGACCCGCAGTTGCCTTTCCACCGCCTCTTTTTCGAACTCGAGGTTCTCCAGGCGGGCCAACTCCGCCCGTCCCCGTTCCAGAAAAGCCAGGACGTCGCTCAGTTCCGGACCGTATTTGCGCTTCATCCGGCTGAGAACGTCCAGCCGTTCCTCCACCTCCTGCAGCCGCTGGGGATCGGCGCTCACCTGGCCCATGTAATCCCGTAACGTCAACGCCAGGTCTTCCAGCAGGATCGCCGCCTCCCCCAATTCCGCCAGGCGCCCCGACCAGCCCGGTTCAATCCGGGCGATTATTTCCAGGGATTTCTTGACCTCGGCCAACCGGGTCAAAAGCGCCGCCTTGGACCCGTAAATCTCGTCATAGGCCCCCTTGGCGGCCTCCCAGAGCTGGCTGGCGTGCTGCAGTCGCTCCCGGCTCTGGGCCAGTTCTTCGTCTTCCCCCGGTCGGATTTCCGCCCGTTCCAGTTCCTGGACCTGAAAACTCAACAGTTCCCTCTCGGCTTCCAGGCGCGCCTGGGATTGAGTCAGATTCTTCCACTCCCGCTGCCGGCCCTGCCATTGCTTGTAGAGCCCCTGAAACTCCTCCTCCCGGGGAGTCAGTCCTCCGTACATGTCCAGAATATTCAAATGGTTGTCCGGCGCCAGGAAGCTTTGGTATTCATGCTGCCCCGACAGACTCAGGAGTTCCCGCCCCAACGCCGCCATAAACTTCAGGGTCACGGCCTGATCGTTCACATAACAGCGGTTGCGGCCGCTCCGGGACACCAGGCGGCGCAACAGCAGCTCACCCTCGAAATCGATGCCTTGCTCCCGCAGCCACTGCCCCCAGGGTTCCCGACCGGGCGTCCAGAAGCGGGCCGTCACCTCCGCCTCCTCCGCCCCCGTGCGGATCAGCTCCTCGCTGCCCCGGGCCCCCAGCAACAGGTGCACAGCCTGGACGATCATGGATTTTCCCGCCCCCGTCTCGCCGGTGAGGACGTTGAAGCCCTCTCCCAGGACCAGCTCCACCGTTTCCAGGATCCCCAGGTTTTTGATGACAATCTCCGTCAGCATCGCGCCACGCCGTTACCGAAATGGGGGGCCGTCCGGTTGCCGCCCCGGTTAACTGCTCATCTTGCGGGCCATGCCCATCAGCCGGTAGACCGACATCCCCGCCAGGGCGGCGATGTCCTCTGTGGGCAGGTGGGTGACGATACTCTGATCGAACAAAATATTGGCGTCCGGCGGAAACTCGGCGTCCCCCCCGAAAAGGACATGGGTGATGGGCACCAGCGGCAGCGCCTGGTAAGTCATGGCCAGGTCCCCATGGGCAGTCAGCCTCCCCCCCATGGCCCCGGCCACCCGCCGGTAGAGCTCCAAGTTGTGCCCGAAGACCTTGAGAAGCGGGGTCTTGGCCCGCCCCACAAAGGCCGAGTAATAAAATTGGCCGGCCGGCACCTGGCGAAAATCGATGGCCATCCCGGTAACGGGATCGCCCTTGGTCTGGTGTAGATAATGCAACATCAGAATCTGCTCCTGAATGTTGACCTCCCCTTCCCCCTCCAGGTAATCCACCCGGAGGTCCGGCCAGCGTATCCAGTGCGCCCGGCCGAAGTAGGGTAGTACCAGCCCCGCCTCGCCGTGGCGTTCCTCATAGGCCGCCCAGCTCCGCCTCGCTACCTCCCGGGGGTCGGCTTGCGCCAGCTCCTTCTGCACCAGCGCCCGGGCTGCCCGATAGTCATCAATGCGCGCCAATCTCTCTCTCCTTAACCTCACCAATGTGCCCCGGCCAACAACTTGCCGCCGCTCGCTCTCAGTCGCTGCGGAGCGCCCGCGGGGTGAGTGTTCCCCCCGCTTGGCCGTTCGCCCGGCAAGCCCGCCTCAGGGACGGCGAATCTTGATATAAATTCCCTCTTCCAAATCCTTTTCATCCAGCGGCAGGGCCTTGGAGTCCAGGCGCAAGGATTCCAGGAATTGCATCGCCGCTTCTTTGATGCGGACCTCCGCCTCTGCAAAGGTCTCGCCCCTTACCTGGAGATGCCCCAAAGCCGGTATGGTGGCGGTAAAGATCTCCAGTTGGGGATCATATCCGAATTGAATGCGATAATGTATGCTTTTTTCCTTCGTCATCGTCGGACCGGAACTCTTTTCCATAATGGTCTCCCTTCGCAGCCCTGCTTCCCCGGTCGGCCGGCGGGGCGGCAGACTGCCTCAGGTCAAGTTGTTCTGTTATCATCTTGCGGTAATCCCGCCGGGTGCCGCTCGCCCTCGCCCTGGTCGCACGCTTATTCCAGAGTCCGGAAGTAATTAAAGGCGCTGGCCGGCTTCACCGGTTTGTCCCGCTGCAAACTCGCCAGCAATTCCCCCACCTGCCGCCGGGAAATGCCGCTGTGCATCAGATCAATGAAAAAAAACTGCACCCCCCGACCCCACAAATCGCTGGCCGCTTTGCCCTGATAATCCGGAACCGTGGGAAGCAGCAGGGTCAGCTCCCCCTCCGCCTGGAGTCGAAAATGCTCCAGGTGGGCGCTTTCCAGGCGCAGGCCCGTGGTCCCGGCAGGCAGCGGCGCCCGGGATATCATTAACGGGGGGAACCCATACAGATAACTCACCGCACGGTAGACCGGCACCTGACCCAGGAGCAGCCCCAACGTCTCCCGGTCGGCCTCCACCGACAACGTCATCCGGCTTATTCCCAATTCGTCCAGCGCCTGGAACGCCATGGCATTCAGACAATGCAGGGTATAGTTGCTGTACAACTCCAGAGGCTTCTCCGGAGCGCCGGGCGTTTCCTCTATCTGGGGAGTCCGGCCCCGGGGTTTTGCTTTCTTCTTTTCAGGGGGGCAGAGCCGCCCCTCTCCGAACAGGGCCAGATGCCCCAGGTTCCCCACCATGAAGCTGCGGCAGCCCGCCTCCCGGAGGGTCTGCACCGCCTGTTGCAGGCGGCGCACCTGTTTTTCAAAAACTATGGTGGGCAGTTGCCAGATAAAGGGCAGGGGCCGCCTTCCGGGCCGCTGTTGCTCCAGATAATGGGAAAAATTGGCTTCCGACAGCTCCACCACCACCTGCCCGGCCCGCAGCCCGAGCAGCTCCACCCCTTCCTCGTACGTCCGGGCCCGTACCAGAAATTTCGGGCGCCCTGGATTTCTTTTCCGGGCCGCTGGCCTCCCGGGCTTCTTCCAGGCCGCCAACTCCGGGGAGAGCGCCGGCGGCCCCTTGACTGTCGGGGGGCTCTGCTGAAAGAGCATCTCCCGCCACTTGCGTTCGGAGCGGCTGCCCTCCGGGGTGGTCTCCCCCACCTTGAAAAGCAGCTCCCCCCCCACCGCCGGGGTCGGCAGCCCCACCTCCACCTCCTCACCGGCGGCGGCTTCCTCCAGCGGCGCCCCCCCGGCGCTGAGTTCCTTCAGGGTAAAAGACTGCGACTGCCCGCTGGCCGCGGTCTGCAGGCGCAGCCGGTCGCCCGTCGCCAGGGGATGTTCCAGGCGCACCGTGGCCCGGTTGCCCCGCGCCTCCCGCACTATTCCCAGCTTTTCCCCGATGTTGCCGCTGTCCTGGGGCGCCACCAGTTCCGGCGGCTTGGCGCTCAGAAAAAATCCCGGGGTCGTGCGCCGGCTGTAGGTCCGGCCCAACAGTTCCCGGGCCTCTTCCATCGCCTGGGCCTGCTCTGCCCGGGAGGCGTCCAACACCCGCCGGTAGGCCCGGATCACCCGGCCCACATAATCGCCGCTCTTCATGCGCCCTTCGACCTTTAGGGCGTCAATGCCCATGGCCTTGAGCTGCGGCAGCAGTTCCAGGGCTGCTAGATCGCTGGCCGACAGCGGGTAGCCCTGGCCGTCCCGGTAGCGGTAGAGCCGCCGGCAGGGCTGGGTGCACCGTCCCCGGGTGGCGGCCCGCCCCCCCAGGAAACTGGAGAACAGGCACAGCCCCGACATGCTGTAGCACAGCGCCCCGTGGACAAAAACCTCCAGCTCGATGGCGCTTTGCCGCCGGATCAGGCCCAGCTCCGTCAGGGTCAGCTCCCGGGCCAGCACCGCCCGCTTGAAACCCATGGCCGCCGCCTGCGCCACCCCCAGGGAATTGTGGATGGTCATCAGGGTGCTGGCGTGCAGGGTCAACCCCGGGAAATATCGCCGGGCCACGTGATATACCCCCAAATCCTGGATGATCACCGCCTCCGGACCGATTTCATTGATCCCCGCCAACGCCTCGACCAGCTCCCCCCGCTCCCCCTCCTTCACCAGGGCGTTCAGGGCGATGTAGAGCCGGCAGCCCCGCCGGCGGCTCAGCCCCCGCATGGCGGAGAGCTCCGCCCAACTGAAATTGGGGGCGTAGGCCCGGGCGCTGAAGGCTTTCAGACCCACGTACACCGCGTCCGCCCCGTTTTCCAGGGCGGCAAAGAACGATTCGAGATTGCCTGCCGGAGCTAAAAGTTCCATACAGTCCGTAAATTAATACCCTATATACTTACAGTTTATAAATTTTTATTATATCATGATTATCATCAACAGCGCCACCCGACCACTTAGGGGGTACCATGTTTAACCATGTTAAATATATACAAAACAGCTTCAGCATTGCTTTTCCACGACAAATTGATATCCGTCGGCGCGCCAATGATTTTGAAGACAAATTAGGTGAAAATCCCGATTTAACTTATGGCCAACCACAAGTCATCCCAATTCCTGACGAACTAGATCCTGAAATGCCTCGCTTGATCTTCAGCTCCAAACATGGATCAAGCCAAATCATCATCTCTCAGATAAATCTGATTTTAAATGTCAATTACTCCCCAGACTGGCAGGTTGATATTGCAAGGGGGAAAAAATATTTATTAAAAAGAATGGGCATGTTATTCCAGCTTCTTAGTGTTATTAAAGATATCAAGTTTTATTTCTCAGGCTTATCTACAAGAGTCATGTTGCCAACAGAAGAAACAGATCATAATATTATTAAAAATATAGCCAGTAAATATATAAAGAATTGCTGTTTAGAAAGTATTCATGAAATAAACATAAAATTAACAAGTGTAGTTAATTCGAATTATTTTAGTAATATTGTCATACAAAATTATAGAACGTGGATCTTCGGGGAACCTCAGCAAAATATTGTCCGCTTGCCAAACAACATGGTAAATGAACGTGGCATCCAGATTAGCGGCGACATGAACGATCGTTATGCATTTAATGAAAGAAATGATTATTATTCAAATGAGGAAGCTGCTAAAGAAATATTTAATCATGCGTTTCGTGAAATCGACGCTGTAATAGATTTTCTAAAGGAGGCATCTTCATGATCTTGCCAAACGAATCTTCTCAAAAACAGAAGAAGTATTATTTGTTTGCATTTAATAGATTACCATGCCGTGAACCGATTAATTTGATAAACGATGGCTTATTTAAAAACACAACCATCTCGAAGCCGGAGAAGACAGGACTGTTTTTTATGCCCGGGAAAAAATCGACTGCCCGCTCTCTATTAAAATTTGCAGGATCATGGGTAGGAGATGATCTGCAGACATGTCTCAATCAAGTTCAGATCACACGGCGAAAAGCCAAATTTTAACCATGTATCTTTTAGATACCAATCATTGTAGCCGCATTCTCAATAACGATGCTGATATTGTTAAAAAATTATTTGAACTGGGTGACGTTTTGGTCGCTACCTGTGTAATAGTCTGCGGTGAATTAAAATATATGGCTTATAATTCATCTCAAAAAGAAAAGAATATTGAAAACATCAATAACTTCTTGAATGATATTCGTATTTATTATATAGACAATCGGGCTGCGGACTTATACGGTTATTTGAAGGCCGCAATATTCAAAAAATTCGGCCCCAAACAAAAGTCGAAGCGATCCAGGACCAAAATAAAGGATCTGGGATTTACAGATAACGATCTCTGGATAGCCTCCATCGCCATCAGTCAGGGACTTATCTTGGTTTCATCTGACCGCGATTTTATTCGGCTGCGGCAGCTGATTGACTTCCAATTGGAAACCTGGTGGCATCCCGGCTCCATGCATTGATGCAACAGGTTGCTGGATGGGCGAATTTGTCTCCGCTTGACTTTCTCTTCCTCCACGACCGCCTCGTGCCCTCCCGGGACGCCCGCGTCTCCGTCCACGACCGCGGCTTTCTCTATGGCGACGGCCTCTTCGAAACCCTGCGCGCCGCGGCCGGTCGCCCCCTCTTCCTGGCGGAGCACCTGGCCCGCCTCACGGCCTCGGCGCGGCAGTTTCGTCTGGACCTCCCCCCCGACTTCCCCTGGGACAACGCCATCCGGGAGCTTCTGGCCGCCAATCGCCTCACCTCCGGCCTGGCCGCGGTCAAGATCGTCCTCACCCGGGGGGAAGACCCAGCCCTGGGCCTGCCGCCGGCCACCCGGCCCACCGTGGTCATCTTCGCCCGCCCCTATACGCCCCCCCCCGATGACGACTACCGCCGGGGATGGGTCCTGGCCACCTTCCCGGAGCGCCGCACCACCTTCCTGGGCCGCCACAAAAGCCTCAACTACCTGTTCTGCCTGGCCGCCCGCCAATACGCCCGGGATCGGGGAGCCCAGGAAGCCCTGCTCCTGGAAGGCGACGGCTCCGTCTCCGAAGGGGCCGCCACCGCCGTGCTCTACCGGCAAAACGGCGCCTATTGCTTCCCCCAGGCCCCCAGCGCCCTTCCCAGCGTCACCCTCGAAGTTCTGGAACGGGCCCTGACGCGCCGGGGCTACGCCTGCACCCCCCAACCTACTCCCCCGGACCGTCTGCTCCGGAGCGCCGGCGTCTGGCTGGCCAACTCCCTCATGGGCCTGGTCCCCGTCGCCTCCCTGGACGGACGTCCCCTGGCCCTGTCGCCGGAGACGGACACCCTCAATAACTTGCTGTGGTCAGAGGCCGGCTAACCACTCCCGGAGCTGCCGACCCGTGTTCTCCCGGTCCTTGCCCCGGTAGACTCCCTGGGGGAAGAAGTGCAGCCCGTCGCTGGCGTAACGGGGAATGACGTGCAAATGCGCGTGAAACACCACCTGCCCGGCCGCCTCGAAGTTGTTCATCCCCAGGTTGAAACCCTGGGCGTACAACCCCTTGCGCAGCGCCTGGGCCACCCGCCGGGCCACCTGCCCCATCTCCTGCCACAGCTCATCCGGCAGGTCCAGAAAATTTTCGTAGTGGTCCTTGGGAATCACCAGGGCGTGACCGTAATTCACCGGCGCCACGTCCAGGAAGGCCAGCACCCGCTCCGTCTCCAGGAGGCGCTCCGCCGCCGCCCTCCCCGCCGCAATCTCGCAAAAAATGCAATCCCTCATGAATGACCCTCTTTTTCCTCGTATTTCCGGGCAAAATGCCTTAATTTCAATAGGTGTGCAGCTCCTGCAACAGGTGCATGCCGAACCGGGAAAAGCTGCTCCGGGACCGCCGCGCAGACGCCCACCCCTTTTCCCGGCCCGGCCTGGGTCGTGAAACTCTCCCGCACCCGGCGCCGGTAAATTTTATCATGAAATCCCAAGTTCCGCGGCTGGAAAAGGAGTGACCATGAACCTTGCCACCCTGCGCCCCCTCCTTGCCGAGATCGTGGCTGATCTGGAAAAAACCGTCCCCTACGCTGCCGCCTCCGCCCAGGAGGTGGTCGGGGAACGCCTCCTGGTGGACACCCGGGAAGCCCGGGCCGCCGCCCTGGAGCCGGCCAACGGCCTGGTGCTCACCGTTTTCACCGGCCGCACCTTCTTGGAATACGCCTGCAGCGGCCTGGAGGCCCCGGGATTCTGCGACCGTCTCGCCCGGGGCGCCGACTTCCTGGTGAGCGCGGCCCTGGCCGAAGGGATCGTCGATATCGGTCTCGCCGTGGACCCCGGCTCTCCCTTGACGCAGGATTTCTCCATCCCCGTCTCTGTGCCCCCCGGGGACGTCCCCCTGGCCCAAAAAATGGCCGACCTGGAAGCCCTGCGCGACGACCTGCAGCAGGCCGAACCCCGCATCGCCAACGCCACCGCCGTTTACAGCCACGTCATCGTCCGGGAGCTCTTCGTCAACCGCAGCCGCAGCCTCTCCCAGGAACTCCCCCGCACCCAGGCCGTGGCCCAGATCGTCCTGCGCCAGGACGACCGCACCGCCCGCCTGCACGCCGGCCACTGTTACCAGGGCGGCTACGAACATGCCCGCCTGCCCCGGGACGTCCGGGACCGGCTGCTCCGGGACGCCGGCCGCATCCTCGCCGCCCCCCGCCTCACCCCGGGCACCTATGATTGCATATTCTCCCCCGATTTCGCCGGCATCTTCGCCCATGAGGCCTTCGGCCATGGCACCGAGGCCGACCTCTTTCTCCAACGCCGCTCCCGGGGCCAGCAGTACCTCAACCGACCGGTGGCCTCCCCCGTGGTGAACATGTTCGACTCCCCCGCCCGTCCCCGCCAGGCCGGCAGCTTCTTCTTCGACCACGAAGGCCGGCTGGCCGACGATACCCGGATCATCGCCAACGGCATCCTGCGCCGGCCCCTCACCGACCTCAATTCCGCCTTGCGCCTGGGCCTGCCCCGCTCCGCCAACGGCCGCCGGGAGTCCTACGCCCGCAAGGTCTACGCCCGCATGACCAACACCTACTTCGGTCCCGGCGAACACTCCTTCGACGACATGCTCCGGGATATAAAATTCGGCTATTTCCTCGACCACCCCAGCAATGGCATGGAGGATCCCCAGGGCTGGGGCATCCAGTTGGAGGGTCTCTACGCCGAAGAGATCCGGGACGGTTGCCTCACCGGCCGGGTCTTCTCCCCCGTCATCGTCACCGGCTTTGTCCCCGACCTCCTCAACTCCATCACCATGGTGGGCCGGGAAGTGCGCATCACCGGCCTGGGAATGTGCGGCAAGGGCCACAAGGAGTGGGTCAAGGTCTCCGACGGCGGCCCTTTTCTACGGCTGCAGGCCCGGCTGGCCTGAAATCCCCCCCCGGAAACGTTTTCCTGCTCCCATAAAAAATACCGCCGCCGCGATTCCTCGCGGCGGCGGTCGGCTGCCCTCCTGCCGGGTCACCCCCTGACCCGGCGCCCTGCTGTTCGTCAGTGGCCTGCACGTGGCCCCACCGGGGCGGCGCCGCCCCGGTGGCGGCTTCTCCCTTTCCCCCCGGACCCCGGTGTCAACTCCTCCCGGAGTCTATTGAAAATCTCCCCGCCTGAACTTCAGACTGGCCACCTGGGCCAGGGCCGCGGCCTCTTCCGCCATCGCCTTGAGCGGTGAGTTCCCTGGCAGTGAGGCGGCCAAATCCTGCAGCTTGCGGCCATCCGTCTCCATGGCCGCGGCCAGAGGCGCCAGGTCTTTCAGACTGGTATTGCCGGCCCCCAGACCCTGGGCGAACTTCTCCAGCAGATTCAACCCCTCTTCCAACGCCTGGACACCCTTCTCCGCCGATCCCACCCCCGTCACGACCTCCACCGGGGCCAGCGGCGGCAGATTCTCCGGTTTGGCGGTGGCCGCGCCGTTCAGTTTGGCCTGGACCTCCTTCAGCATTTCGGAAAAATTTTCCCTTGCGGTGGCTTCCCCCCGGGGCCTCTCGGGTTGCACCAGTCCCTGCAACTTCAGGACATCATCAATCTTCATATCTGTTTCCTTACCTTAAGATCATACCTCGGCAGCCGTCTCCGCCGTCCTGAGCCGGCGCGGCTCAGGCGACCGTGGTCTGCCGCAGGTTGTCGTAGTGAAAGAGTTTTTCCACATCCTCGAAGCCGAATTGCGACAGGTCGTTTTCCACCTGACCCAGGACCTTCAAGGCCGTCTCCAGATCAAAAAAGTCGATGTCCTTGGCTGCCATATTCTGCGCGGCGATAATGTCCACCCGATCCTGTCCCGGATCTGCGGGTGACTGCTCCGGCGCCGGGGCGTTGCCTTGCCGCCACTCCTCGGGACGCTGGCTCTCCAGTTGGCCCAGTTGCCCGGCAATATACGGATTGATCTCCATGGGACGCTCCTTGAATTGCTTTTTCCTTCCCTCAATGCAACCTCGATGCCAACCTCCGGCCTCCGGGCCCCCGCCTCCGCCCCCGGCATTTTTATTATTAATCAACTAGATGGAACATCAGCCCGCCGTCGTCGGCGCCCCCGCCCCCCCGGGTGGGCAAGACTTGCCTACTCCCCTGTCAGGATTTTGAACTCCCTTGACCTCTTCGGCGAATGCATGTACAGTCAAATAGGCTGTCAACCCACCCCGCCGGGGGCCGCCCGGCAGCTTCCCTGCCCGGGCCGCCGCCCCGGCTGCCTCGTTAGGAGCCCGTGATTCCCTATGACCGATTCTCACTTGGCCACCCTCATCACCTTCGTCGGCCTGCTCCTGCTCATCGGCTGCGGCTTGGTGCGCCGGGAGGCCCGCCGCCGCCGGGACGCCTCCCGCCAGCGCCTCTGGCAGTATCAGCAGTGGGGCAGCATCCTCGCCTACGCCATCATCTTCGGCGGTCTGTTGCTCTTGACGGGGCGCCCATGATGGGCGGTGCCGGTCCTTCGCCCCCCGAAGCCTGCTTGTCAATATTTTGACTCAAACCCACGGAGACGGGCATGCCCTGTGATCCCACCCCCACTTTGGCGATGCTGCCTAACCCCCAAAAACTCCGCACCGCGGGCCCGCTCTCCTTTGCCCGGGCCCGGGCCCTGGCCGATCAGGCCGCCTCCCGCACGCTCCCCGCGCCTCTGCTGCTGGCCTGGTTCAACCGGCAAACCGGCGAGTTCTCCCCCCACATCCCCTGCTGCCAGGAAGAACTGCCCTCCTGGCTGGTTTACGCCCGTTCCCGGGCCGCCGAATTGTCTGTCACCATCAACGATGAACTGTTCGTTTTCGTCTACCGCCGCGGTGTTTAACCAGCAGTTTCCCTTTAACCGGAAAAGCCTGCTATCGACAATCGACCTTTCTGTCCGGATATGCCCGGACACCGGGCGTTTAGAACTTGACACCCCCGCCCCATTCGTTATATAGGTGAAGAATATAATCTCCGTGAAAGAATTCACTTACCATTCCTTGCCTCAACCCCGTTATCCTGGAGCGGTTATCAGAAGATTTCCCTGTTGTCATGCAGTCACCCCCTCATGGGAAGGAGCTTGGCGGCCATGGAAACAGACATCACCCGGGAACTTGTCCCCGATTACGCCTTCGGCGACCGGATCCGTATTGAGCGGCGCATCAAAGTGGCGGATTGTTACCAGTGCACCAAATGCTCCTCCGGCTGCCCCCTCACCTTCGCCATGGACTTCCTCCCCCACGAGATCATCCGCCTGACCGCTCTGGGCCAGGAGGACCTGGTCCTCGGCAGCAATACCGTCTGGGTCTGCTCCTCCTGCGAAACCTGCACCACCCGCTGCCCCAACGATATCGACATCGCCGGGGTCATGGATTATCTCAAGGAGCAGGCCGTCGCCACCGGCCGGGCCGTGCCCCAACCGCACGTCTTGGCCTTTCACCGGAGCTTTCTCGCCGACCTCCGTCTCTCGGGCGGCCGCCTCAACGAACCCCTGCTCATGGGTCTGTTCATGCTCAAAAGCGGCCAGGCCGTCTCCAAACTCAAGGACAAGTCCCTCCTCGAGGACCTCAAGCTCGGGCTGGCGATGTTCCATAAAGGCCGCTTCAGCCTGAAGCCTCCCCCCAAAATCGAGCATCTCCCGGAACTCAAGGACATGTTCCGGAAAGCCAAGATCTAGGAAGGCGCCATGAAGGTATCCTACTATCCCGGCTGCTCCCTGGAGCACAGCGCCCGTGATTACGACGAGTCCATCCGGGCGGTGGCCGCTTTGCTCGACGTCCGCCTGGAAGAGGTCTACGACTGGAACTGTTGCGGCGCCACCGCCGCCCACAGTCTCAGTGAATCCCTGGCCCTGGCCCTGCCCGCCCGCAACCTGGTCAACGCCGCCAGGCAGGGCCAGGACGTCGTCGTCCCCTGCGCCCTCTGCTTCAACCGCCTGAAGGTGGCCGAAAAGGCCCTCACCGGACCCGACGCCGCCCCCCTGGGGTTGGACTACGCCGGCAACATCAAAATCTGGGACCTGTTGGACTACCTCACCCAGGAACCCCTCTTGCGCCACATCCGGGAGAAACTGGTCAAACCCCTTGCCGGCCTCAAAACCGTGGCTTACTACGGCTGTATGGTGGCCCGCCCCCCCCGGATCACCGACCGCCGGGATTACGAAAACCCCGTGAATATGGATAACCTCCTCAAGCTGCTGGGCGCCGACCCCTATCCCTGGTCCTATAAAACCGACTGCTGCGGCGCCGGCTTCACCATTTCCCGCCCGGACATCATCGACACCCTGGTGCAGAAACTCTATGACCGGGCCCTGGAGGCCGACGCCGACTGCTTCGTGGTCTCCTGCCAGATGTGCCAGGCCAATCTGGATATGCCCCAGGCGCGCCTCAGTCGGCAGGTCGGCAAAAACTACGACCTGCCGGTCTTCTATTTCACCGAACTCCTCGGCCTGGCCCTGGGCCACCCGGACGTCAAGACCTGGTTGAATCGCCATTTCGTCAACCCCCTGCCCTTGCTCCAGCGGCAGGGGTTGCTCTAAGGGGACCGCGCGTCCTTAACGACAAACCCGAGTAATCAGGATTTTCTATGGCATCTCAAGAAAAAGTCGGCGCGGTTATGGTGGTCGGCGGCGGTATCGCCGGCATGCAGGCGGCCCTCGACACCGCCCAGGCGGGGTTCAAGGTGTACCTGGTGGAAAAGGACATCTCCCTGGGCGGCGTCATGGCCAAGCTCGACAAGACCTTCCCCACCAACGACTGTTCCACCTGCATGATCTCCCCCAAGCTCATCGAAGTGGCCATGCACCCCGATATTGAGGTCATCACCCAGGCGGACGTCCGCAAAATCGAAGGGGAGGCCGGCAATTTCACCGTCAGCCTCTATCAGGAACCCCGTTACATCGACCTCGACAAGTGCAACGCCTGCGGCGACTGCGCCGCCGTCTGCCCCGTGGACATGCCCTCCACCTTCGACGAGGGCCTGGGAACCCGCAAAGCGGCCTATCGCCACTTCCCCCAGACCATTCCCTCCCAGTTCGCCATCAAGAAGCTGGACCGCCCCCCCTGCGTCACCACCTGCCCCGCCAATCTCCGGGTCCAGGGTTATATCCAGCTCATCAAGGTGGGCAAATACGCCGAAGCCCTCCAACTCATCATGGACGACCTGCCCCTCCCCGGCGTGATCGGCCGCATCTGCCCCCACGCCTGCGAAACCGCCTGCCGCCGCACCGAAGTGGACGAGGCCGTCGCCATCTGCGACCTGAAGCGCTTCGCCGCCGACCAGGTGGACCTCTCCCGACTCCCCGTCCCCCAGGTCCCCCGCAAACCGGAAAAAATCGCCGTCATCGGCTCCGGCCCCGCCGGCCTCTCCTGCGCCTACCACCTCGCCCGCCGCGGCTACCGCTGCACCATCTTCGAGGCCCTGCCCGTCACCGGCGGCATGATCCGGGTCGGCGTCCCCGATTATCGCCTCCCCAAGCACATCCTGGATAACGAAATCGCCTATATCAAACGCTGGGGCGTCCAGATCAAAACCAAAACCGCCCTGGGCAAGGATTTCACCCTGGACGACCTCTTCGCCCAGGGCTTTCAGGCCGTCTTCCTGGGCCTGGGCTGCCACGTGGGCACAGCCCTGGGCATCCCCGGAGAAGACGCCCGCGGCGTGGTCCAGGGCGTCAACCTGCTGCGCGACCTCAATCTCGGTAAAAAAATCAAAATCGGCAAGAAATTGGCCGTCATCGGCGGCGGCTACGTGGCCTTCGACGTGGCCCGCTCCGCCCGGCGCCTGGGCGTCGACGTCACCATCGTCTACCGCCGCTCCCGGGACGAAATGCCCGCCAGCGCCGAGGAAATCGACGGCGCCCGCCGCGAAGGCGTCGCCATCCACTACCTGGCGGCCCCCCAGAAGGTCGTCGTCAACAACGGCAGGGTGGCCGGCCTGGAATGTATCCGCATGAAGCTGGGCGACCCCGACGCCTCCGGCCGCCGCCGCCCCGTCCCCCAACCCGGCTCCGAATACCTCCTCGACGTGGACACCGTCGTCCCCGCCATCGGTCTGCGGGCCGATCTCGACTGCCTGGTGGGCGCCGGCATCGACACCACCCGCTGGGGCACCATCCAGGTCGATCCGGTCACCTATCAAACCTCCCGGCCCGGCGTCTTTGCCGCCGGCGATGTCCATGTGGGGCCCTGGATCGCCATCGGCGCCGTGGCCGGCGGCCAGGAGGCGGCGGAATCCATTGACCGCTTCTGTCAGGGCCGGGACCTGGCCGCCGACCGCGGCCTCAGCCAGGGAGCCCAGGCCCTCCAGAGATGGGTGGACCTCCCCCTGGACGAAGAAAAGCAGCCCCGGGAGGAGATGCCCCGGATTGCCCCCGACGTCTCCTGCACCTCCTTCGACGAGATCAATACCGGCTACACCGAGGCCCAGGCCCGCCGGGAGGCCGAACGCTGCCTCAACTGCGCCGTCTGCTCCGAATGCCTGCAGTGCGTGGCGGCCTGCAAAGCCCACGCCGTCGACCACTCCATGCGCCCCGCCATCCGGGAAGTCCAGGTGGGCGCCGTCATTCTCGCCCCCGGCTACCGCCCCTTCGACGCCCGCCACAAGGTGGAATACGGCTACGGCCGCTACCCCAACGTCATCACCGCCCTGGAATTCGAACGCCTGCTGTCGGCCACCGGCCCCTCCCACGGCCACGTCACCCGCCCCTCCGACGGCCGGGAGCCCCGCAAGATCGCCTGGATTCAGTGCGTCGGCTCCCGGGACAAGGCCCTGGGCCGGGACTATTGCTCCTCCGTCTGCTGCATGTACGCCACCAAGCAGGCCATCATCGTCAAGGAACACGACGCCGGCGTGGAGCCCACCATCTTCTTCATCGACCTGCGGGCCCACGGCAAGGGCTTCGACCGCTACTGCGAGCGGGCCCAGGAATCGGGCGGCGTCCGCTATGTCCGCTCCCTGGTCTCCCGCATCGCCGAAAAACCCCGGACCAAAAACCTCGAGGTCAGATACGTCGATGCCCGGGGCCGCCTCGCCGAAGAAGAGTTCGACCTGGTCGTCCTCTCCGTGGGGCTCGACGCCCACCCCGATTCCCTGCCCCTGGGCCGCCGCCTCGATATCGACACCAACTCCTGGGACTTCGCCGTCCCCCAGCCCTTCGATGAGGTGGCCGCCTCCCGGGAGGGTGTCTTCACCTGCGGCGTCTTCCAGGCCCCCAAGGACATCCCCGAGACCGTCGCCCAGGCCCTCTCCGCCGCCGCCGCCGCCGCCGCCCTCCTGGCCGAGGCCCGGGGCACCCTCCTCACCTCCAAGGCCTACCCCCCCGAACGGGACGTCTCCCGGGAAGAGCCCCGAGTCGGCGTCTTCGTCTGCCATTGCGGCATCAACATCGCCGGCGTCATCGACGTGGCCGCAGTCACCGAGGCCGTCAAGACCGCCCCCCACGTCGTCTACGCCGACCACTACACCTTCACCTGCGCCACCGACTCCCTGGAGAAAATGCAGCAGCTCATCCAGGAGCACCGCCTCAACCGGGTGGTGGTGGCCTCCTGCAGCCCCCGCACCCACGAGGCCCTCTTTCAGGACGCCCTGCGTCAGGTGGGCCTCAATAAATACCTCTTCGAAATGGCCAATATCCGCGACCAGGACTCCTGGGTCCATCAGGGCGAACCCCGCCAGGCCACGGAACTGGCCAAAGACCTCATCAGGATGGCCATCGGCCGCGCCCTCGCCCTGGAGCCCTTCGCCGAAACCCGGATCCCCGTCACTCAGCAGGGCCTGGTGGTGGGCGGCGGGCTGGCGGGCATGACCGCCGCCCTCACCCTGGCCCAGGCCGGCTTCGACGCCACCCTGGTGGAAAAGGACAACGAGCTGGGCGGCCTGGCCCGCCGGCCCCACTTCACCCGGGACGGCCACTCGGTCACCGCCTTCATGCACGACCTGCGCGCCCACGTCTTGGCCCACCCCCGTATCGCCGTCCTCACCGGCTCCCGGGTGGTGGACTTCAGCGGCCACCTGGGCAAGTTCATCAGCATCGTGGATACCCCCGCCGGCCGCCGGGAGATTCCCCACGGCGCCGCCATCCTGGCCCCCGGCGCGGTGGAGTACGAACCCGTGGAATACCTCTACGGCCAGCACCGGGCCGTCCTCACCCAGCTCCAGCTCGAGGAGCGCCTGGCCGCCGGCGAGCGCCTCCCCCGGGGCGCCCGGGTCGTCATGATCCAGTGCGTCGGCTGCCGGGAGCCCGAACACCCCTACTGTTCCCGGGTCTGCTGCACCAACGCCGTGAACAACGCCATCCGCCTCAAGGAGCAGGACCCGACAGCCCCGGTGACCATCCTCTATCGGGACATCCGCACCTTCGGCTTCAACGAGCTCTACTATCAACGGGCCCGGGACCTGGGGGTGCGTTTTGTCCGCTTCGACCTCGCCTCCAAACCCGAAGTCAGCGCCGCCGGCGACCAGCTCACCGTCAGGGTCCTCGACCAGAACCTCCGGGCGACCCTCAGGTTCACGGCCGACGCCCTCGTCCTCTCCGCCGCCCTGCGGCCCCACCCCGGCCTGGCGGCGGTAGCCCAGGTCTACAAGCTGCCCCTGGACATGGACCGCTTCTTCCTGGAGGCCCACGTCAAACTGCGGCCCCTGGATTTCTCCAGCGCCGGCTTCTTCCTGGCCGGCACGGCCCACGGCCCCAAGTTCACCGAGGAGGCCATCGCCCAGGGGCGGGGGGCCGCGGCCCGGGCCCTGGGGGTCATCTCCCAGCAGTATATGGAGATCAGCGGCGCCGTCGCCTATGTCAATACCGACGACTGCGCCCGCTGCCTCAACTGCCTGCGGGCCTGCCCCTACGGCGTCCCCCGCTTCGACAAGGACCTCGGCCGCGTCACCATCGACCCGGCCGCCTGCCACGGCTGCGGCAACTGCTGCGCCACCTGCCCGGCCCTGGCCATCAACGTCAAACACAGCACCAACGAGCAGTTCGAATCCCTCATCAAGGCCATCGCCTGACCCGCCGCGGCCCCGGAGGGGATCGGCCCCGCGGCCTCTCCCCCCCCGGCGACCAATCCGGCGGGCGGGTGGCCCCGACAACGCGTTGCCGGTGTGCCAGCGCCCCTGCGGCCCCGGCTCGCCTCACCGACTGCCCCCGGCTAGTGGAGCGCCGACGTCTGGCGGTGCACGTCCCCTTTCATGAACAGGATGAGCGCCAGCAGCAGGGCGAACAGGATGGTCAGCACCCAGTAGTCGTCGCAGAAGGCCAGCATGGTCGCCTGCCGCTGGATCTCCTGATAGAGCCCGGCCAGGGAGATCGGCGAGGCGGCGCTCTCCGGCAATCCCAGCGCCCCGGTCAACCCCTGGGACTGGTCGGCCCAGGCCTGCAGGCGGGGAGAGCCCGGATAGAAGTGCTCCACCAGCCGGGACTGGTGAAACTGGCTGCGCCGGGAGAGCAAGGTCACCATGGTGGCGATGCCGAAGCTCCCCCCCAGGTTGCGCAGCAGGTTGAAGATGCCGGTGGCGTTGCCCATGCGCTCCTGGGGGATGCGCGCCATGGTGACGGTGGTCAGCGACACGAAGGTGATCCCCAGGCCCACCCCCTGGATGAACCGCGGCAGCATGGCGTGCCAGAAGTCAATCTGCAGGTTGAACGCCGACATCATATAGACCGCCACGCCGTTGATCACCAGTCCCACGACGATGAGCAGGCGGTTGTCCACCACCGACGTCAGCCGCCCCACCAGGGGCATCACCAGCAGGGAGCCGATGCCGCCGGGGGCCAGCGCCAGCCCCGACAGGGTGGCGTCGTAGCCCATGAGGGTCTGCAGGTACAGGGGCAGCAGCACGATGCTGCCGTACAGGGCGAACCCGAAGAAAAACATGATCCAGACCCCGGCGGCATAGGTCTTCTCCTTGAACAGGCGCAGGTCCACCACCGGCTCCCGGGTCTTCAGCTCATGGTAGATCAGCAGCGCCAGGGCCACCACCGACACCACCGCCAGCCGCACGATGAAGGCGGAGCCGAACCAGTCCTCCCGCTCCCCCTTGTCCAGCACCACCTGCAGGGCCCCCAGGCCCACGCACAGCAGCCCCAGCCCCAGGTAGTCGATGCGCCCGGCCCGTTGCTCCCGGATGTAGGCCGGGTCGAAGATGAACAGCATGGTCATGATGAGGGACAGGATGCCGATGGGCAGGTTGATGTAGAAAATCCACCGCCAGGAGTAGTTGTCGGTGATCCAGCCGCCCAACACCGGCCCCACCACCGGCGCGATGACCACCCCGATGCCCCAGATGGCCATGGCCATGCCCCGCTCCCGGGGAGGGAAGGTCTCCAGCAGGATGGCCTGGGAGATGGGTTGCAGGGCGCCCCCGCCCACCCCCTGGAGAACCCGGAAGAAGATCAGGGACCCCAGGCTGGGGGCGGCGCCGCACAGCACCGAACTCAGGGTGAAGAGGACCAGGCAGAGCATGAGGAAGCGCTTGCGCCCGAACAGGGCCGCCAGCCAGCCGGTGATGGGCAGCACGATGGCGTTGGACACCAGATACGAGGTCAGCACCCAGGTGGCTTCATCATTGCTGGCCGACAGCCCCCCCGCCATGTGGGGCAGGGCCACGTTCACCACCGTGGTGTCGATGATCTCCATGAAGGTGCCGGCCATCACCGCGATGGTGACCAGCCACTTGTTCACCTGGGGGATGTCGGGGGGGAGGGTGGAGGCGGGCGCGGTCATTCCGGGTGTTCTTCCGTGGTCTGGAGGAAGCGGTTCAGCTCGCCCCGGGCTTCATCCCCCGCCGCACTCATCTCACAATGAGCACATCGCCGGGGGCGGCGTGGCTGATGTGGTCGGAGACGCTCCCCAGAACGTGGGCGGAGGCCATCCCCCGCCCCCGGCTGCCCACCACGATGAGGTCGTAGGCGCCCTCCGCGGCCAGCCGCAGGATCTCCGGGGCGGGGCTGCCCCGCAGGGTTTCCAATCTGGCGACCGTGGCCTGGGCGGCGAGCAGCACCCGGGCCTCCTCCAGGACCTGGGCGCAGCCCCGCAGCAGGGCCTCCCAGGGCTCGGCGCCCATGGCGATGCTGCTCCCCAGGGCCATGAGATACGACGCCGGGATGTGCAGGACGGTAACCACGGTGACCTGGGCGCCCAATTTCCGGGCCAGGCCCCCGGCCCGGCGCACCGCCCGTTGCGAGTATTCCGAACCGTCGGTGGCCACCAGGATCTTACGATACACTTATTTCCCTTCGGCAGATGCCATTGATCTTTTGTTTTCTCAACCGAATATTGAATTGGGAAGCTGGAAATGACATTAAAGTCTTTCCCATTCCTCCTTGCTTATTCCTGCTTGCCGCAGAATTCTTATCAGGAGTTCCTTCCCGATGTCACTCTGATGGGGATTGGGGACCCGGAGCGTGGTATCTCCGCGTGCCATGAATTGATGCTTCCCGCCTCGATAAGGCCCTTCAAATTTCAGGTGCTTGAGAAAGCGAATCAGGTCCTTTCTTTTAATGGGCCCCCAGGGAGGCATCAGGCCACTTCCCGGATCACAAGCTCGATGCCTTCGATCATAGGGGTGGGTAAATTCCGGTGCACCCGCAACAGGATCCATTCTTCCAGGACCTCCCGCAGTTCTTCCCGGCACTCCTCTAAAGAGCCGGCATTGGCATAGACCCCCGGGCATTCTGGTATTTCCCCATAATAACTGCCATCTTCGGACAAAATTTCATAGCGGGCGTGCCGCAGTGCAGCCTGCACATATTCTACAATCATGGACTAAACCCCCATGCCTAATATCGAGGATAACTTGATAAACTCGGTTACCTACCGCTACCGGCGGCGAAATCTTTAAGAGCCTTTATGGCCTGCCCGATCCTTTGAACTTTATCCATCTTAATGGTCTCCCAATGAAATCTTACCGAGGCAGTTCAGGTTATACAAACAGC
This sequence comes from uncultured Desulfobacterales bacterium, assembly GCA_964428565.1. Classification (GTDB taxonomy): domain Bacteria; phylum Desulfobacterota; class Desulfobaccia; order Desulfobaccales; family Desulfobaccaceae; genus CAYRYV01. The sequence continues at coordinate 38,627 of CAYRYV010000006.1, forward strand.
TCATTAATCCCTTTGTAAATGGTGGGGGCAGGGGCCGCCGCTCCCGGGCCGCCCTCTCCCCGGCAAGCCCTACCGCCGCCCCTCCAACAGCACCGCCCCGCTCCGGTCATGCGTATCGATCGTGGCCACCACGCTCATCCCCACCCGCAACGGCCGGTTGGCGGGCAGCGGCGGCGTCAGGGTGATCTTCACCGGGATGCGCTGCACCACCTTCACCCAGTTGCCGGTGGCGTTCTCCGCCGGCAAGAGGGCAAAGGCGCTGCCCGTGCCGCTCATGATGGAATCCACCCGGCCCTTGAAGGTCTCTTCGGGGTAGGTGTCCACCTTGCAGTCCACCGGCTGACCCAGGCGCACGTGGGTGAGTTGGGTTTCCTTGAAGTTGGCTTCCACCCAGAGATCCCGCTCCCCCTGGGGCACCAGCATCATCAGCGTCTGGCCCCGGTTCACCCAGTCCCCCACCTGCACGGCCTTCCGGGTCACGTACCCGGCCAGGGGGGCGGCAATCACGGTGTACTCCAGATCGAGCCTGGCCTGGTCGGCCCGGGCCCTGGCCTCTTTGATCTCCGGCTGCTCCTCCGGGGACGCCTCCAGGGACCCCCCGATGACCGCCAGGGCCCGCCGGTGTTCGGCCTGGGCCGCGGCCAGCTCCGCGGTGGCGACCTTGAAGGCGGTGTTCACCCGGTCCAGCATTTCCTTGGGCACCGTCCGCCGCTCAAAGAGGTTGCGGTAGCGCTCCTGGTCGGTGTGGGCCTTGCCCAGATTGGCCTCGGCCCGTTTGATGCGGGCCTGGGCCTCGGCCACCGCGGCGTAGCGGGCCGCCACGTCGTCCCGCAGCCGGTCCAGGGCGGCCTGGGCCTGACGCACCGCCACGGCATAGTCGGTGGGGTCCAGCTTGACCAGAGGCTGGCCGGTCTGCACCAGGACGTTGTCGGCCGCCAGGATTTCCGTCACCTTGCCGGACACCCGGGGGGCGATGCGGGCCACGTGGCAGGCCACATAGGCGTTGTCGGTCTGGACGTAGAAGCGGCTGCTCCACCAGTAGGCGGCGCCGCCCACCGCCGCCAGCGCCAGCAGGGTCAGCAAGATGACCGCCCGTCCCTTCTGCCACTTCTTTTTGGGGGGTGGACTAGGGTCGGCCATTGCCGTGGAATCGGCGGGCATCGGGGGCCGCGGCCTCGGCCAGATCGTTGATCTTGCCCAGGGCCCGCAGCATCTGGGCCTTGGCGAATTGATGGTCGTAGAGAGCGTTGGTGTAGTTCACCCGGGTCCGGGTGAGCAGGGTCTGAGCGTCGATGACGTCGGTGGCGGTGCCCACCTGCTCTTTATAACGCTCTTCGTTGAGGCGCAGGTTCTCCTCCCCCTGGGTCACCGCCTCCTTGGTCACGGTGATGCGCTCGGCGGTCTCCTTCAAGCCCAGGTAGGCGTTTTGGACGTCGAGCTCCACCTGAGAGGAGAGGTCCTGGCGCTGCACCTGCAACTGCTGCAGTTTCTCCCGGGCCTGGGACACCTGGGCCCGGGTGTCCAGGCCGTTGAACAGGTTCCACTGCATCCCGAAAATGACGAAATACTGATGGTCGTGGATGGACTTGTCATTTTGCTGATAGATGTGGCCCCCCTGGGCGAACAGGCGGGGCAGATACCCCGATTGCGCCTCGGTGACGCCCTTTTCTCCCTGCTCCACCCGGCGGCCCGCGGCCTGTAAATCGCTACGGGCGCCCAGGGCCATCTGGGTGGCGTCGGCCTGATTGGCCGTGGGCAGGGTAATCCCGCTTTCCTCCACCAGCCGGGTGGCGTACTGCACCGGAATGCCGATGACCTTGTTGAGGCTGGCGCGGGTGTTCACCACGTTGTTTTTGACGCTGATGAGGCGCTGTTTGGCGTCGGCCAGGGACACCTGGGCCTGGAGGACGTCATTATAGGTCACCACCCCGAATTCATAGAGGTCCCGGGCGATCTTCAGGTGGTCGGTGAGCTGCACCACCTCCTGCTCCGCCACGGTGACCAGCTTGGCGGCCCGCAGGGTCTGAAAATACAACTGCGCCGTAAGCAGGAAGATGTCATCCCGGGTGGCGAAGGTGTCCAGTTTGGCCGCCTCCCGCCCCAACACCGCCTTGCGGTAACGGGCCGGCACCGACAGGTCGAACAGGGTCTGCTCCGCCGTGGTCTGGCTCCCCCAGAAATTGCGGTCAATCAGGGAAAAAGTCCCGCCGGGGGCCATATCCACCTTGTATTTGAGCGGGTTGTCATAGATCGTCTGGTTAACCGTGGTGCCCACCTTGGGCAAAAACCCCGACCGGGCCCGCACCACCTCCTGATCGGCGATGAGCTCCTGCAAACGGCTGACCTTGACGTTGGCATTCTCCTTCCAGGCCCGCCGACAGGCCTCGCCCAGCGACACCGGCGCCGTGGGGGCCTCTTCCGCCGCCCGCGCCGCGGCCGGCAACGCCAGCGCCAACCCCAGAATCACCGCCAGCCACCGGTATGAGCGTCCCATGATCAACCTTTCCGTTCATTCTGAGTCTGAGGGTGAGCTAACCCTTGCAACACCAGGGTTTCCAGCCACTCCCGGTGGCTGAGCAACGATTCTTCGGAGCCCTCCACCAACTTGCCGATGGCCAGCCCCCGGGCCAGGCCGCGCAGGGCATAGGCCACCTGCAGGGGCGCGGGAGCGGCGAATTCCCCGGTGCGCCCGCCCTCCGCCACCACGTCGGCCAATACCCCGGTAAATTCCCGGTCCAGATCCGTCACCGACGGACGCACGTCGTCAGCGGGGCTCAACAGACAGGGAAACTCGCTGACATACACCCGGAACATGGCTTGTTCGGCTTCCAGACTCTCCAGCATGACCCGCAGGATGCGTCCCAGCTTCTCCCGGGCCGACAGGTGCAGATCCCGAATATGCTTGATGCGCTCGATGAGTCGGGCCAGGATATCGGCCGCCACCGCCTGGAAGAGCTGGTCCTTGCTCTTGAAATACAGGTAGATCGTGCCCTTGGCGATTCCGGCGGCCTCGGCGATTTCATCCATGGTGGCCGCCGCGAACCCCTTCGCCGCGATCACCTGCTTGGCCGCCGCCACAATCTCGCTGGTGCGGAATTCCCCCAGCACCTGTTTCCGGGTGACACCCCTGCTCACACTGATTTTTCCTGAAAAAAAATGACTATATAGTCAAGAAAATGACCTGATAGTCCTTACCACAGAAATCTCCCGGGTGTCAAGGGGAAAGCCGGGAGCCGGCCGGGGTTTCGCCCGGAGTTATGATCGCAGCCGCTGCGCGGTCTCCGCCACTCTTTTCCCCTGGGCCCGGGCGATGGCCAGGTCTTCCGGCGTCGGCTGCAGTTCGTTGCGTCCTCCGGCAATGGTGGAGGCCCCGTAGGGAGTGCCGCCCCGCCCCTCCGTGTGCAGCATTCCGGGGGTGGAGTAGGGCACCCCCACAATGACCATCCCCAGATGGAGCAGCGGCACCATCATGGTCAGCAGGGTCGTCTCCTGCCCGCCGTGGGTGGTGGCGGTGGAGGTGAACACCCCGGCGGGCTTGCCTTCCAGCGCCCCCTCCAGCCACAGGGCCACCAGGGAATCCAGGAAGCGCTTCATCTGGGCGGTCATGTTCCCGAACCGGGTGGGGGAGCCGAACACCACTCCCTCGGCCGCCTTCAGGTCTTCCGGCGTAACCACCGGGATGCCCTGCTGCCGTTCCCACACCGCCTGGGCATGGGGATGCTTCTGGCGTTCTTGGGCCATCTCCGGGAACTCCTCCACCCGCCGCAGCATCACTTCGACCCCCGCCTCGGAGGCGCCGGCGGCCACGGCCTGCGCCATCTCCAACACGTGTCCGTAGAGCGAATAATACACCACCAGAATCTTCATCTGCCTTCTCCTTCCTTATCTTAGCAGTGGTTAGGTTAATGTAATGCTTCTTGCCCGTCGCGGCCAGCCCTGTCTGCGGCGCCCCCGGTCCCGGATTCCCCCCGGACACCCGGAGGGGATTATTTCCGTCTCCTACCCAAAAAACTTTAGTCGCGCCGGTTTTTTCCTCTCCCGGTGTTTCAATAATTACAGGCCTCGGCAGGCTGGACCATGTGGACTTTGAGCAGCTTAAGTCAGGCCGCGGAAGATTGCCTCGCCTCCCCGGCAGCGCGGAGGATTTATGAAACGTCATATTGAAAAAACAGTGAATCGCCTGAATAGGCTACGCCCATCTCGGGGCCTCCTGGCCCTGGCGCTTTTGGGGTTGATTGTCGCGGCGGCTATGCACCCCGGAACTGCCCAAGCCGAGGTGCGGCGCATACATTACAGCACCCTCTATAGCCCCCGGACCGTGGAAACGGTGCAGGGGGAGGTCCTGGCCCTGGGGAAAACCCTGGCCGGCAATGGCAAAGATTATTGCCTGAACCTGACCTTGAAAACCGCCAGGGAAAAACTCCTGGTCATCCTGGCGCCGGAAAAATATGCTGCCCAAACGGGCTTACCCCTTGCTCCTCAAGATAAGGTGCAGGTAACCGGTTCCCGACTGCTGCAGCCCGGGCCCGCCACCCTCATTGCCGCCGAGATTCGCACGGGCGCGGAACTGGTGAAACTTCGGGAGGCGGATGGACGGCCCCTGTGGGCGGTGGGGGATAACTGGCACGCCCGGTAAGTTCACCTCCGGCCCCGGCGGGCGCCGTGTTCCGACCACGGGCCCTCCGGAGCCGGAGAACTTCCCCTCCATAAATCTCTTCAGAGATTTTTGGATAACTGGCTATATCGTCACTAACTTATTAATTATCAATCAATGACCGGAGGTACTGACGGATGCAGAAAAAAACAGTTCTAGGAATGGTGGCCCTGGGTGTTCTCAGCGTCTTTATCGGCACCCAGGTGTGGGCCCAGCCGGGCATGGGGCGAGGTCGGGGACCAGGGCCGGGAGGAGGGATGGGAGGCCCTGCCGGCCGGATGTATGATCCCCAAACCGCGACCACCGTCAGCGGCCAGGTAGTCTCGATGGAGAAGGGGGCAGTCGGTCAGCGGGGGACGCCCGAAGTGCGGTTTATCCTGAAAACCGACCAGGAAACGCTTCCGGTGATTCTGGGCCCCGGCTGGCATATCGACAAACAGGCCTTTCCGCTGAACCCCCAGGATACGGTGGAAGTCAAAGGCTCCCGGGTGACGTTGGAGGGTCAGCCCGCCATCATCGCCGCGGAGGTGAAAAAGGGCGACCAGACCCTCAAGCTCCGGGACGCCAATGGGGTTCCGGTGTGGGCTGGCCAGGGCCGGAGGTAAAGCGAAGGTCCCGGTACTTTTTCATGGGGAGGGCGGCTGTTGTGCCGCCCTCACCCCCACAGGGCTTTATTGATGATGTCCGTCGGCCGGAGAGCCGCAATAAATAAGTCCAGACTCAACAACTGCCACCGCAGCCACCCGGGGGGGCCGCCCCGGAACTGCCTTTTCCCCCGGCGCCCGCCTCCTTGACGGCCTGTTTCACCCGCGCCACGTCCTCCGGATTGAGCGCCCGGACCTTGTTTTTCGCAATGCCCCAAATGGGCGCCGGCACCGGCCAGAATCATCAGGTTGACCGTCGGGGCGCAACATTCTTCACTCACGGGGACTATCCTCCTCAGGAAAAATATATTGACACGCCTTATATATAGCTATATAGTTATAAATATAGAAAGCGGCCCCTGATTGTCAAACCCGAATTTACCTCTCCGGAGCGACCCGACAACCCGGACGTCCTCCGGCACGTGTTTTAAGACGGTGAACCCGACGACACCCCTGCTGCAGTCCTTGACAGCCGTGGCCGCCGGCAACTTCGGGTTTGCAACCGTCAACGTCAGCGCCCGGCCCGACACTGATATCAGCCCGGTGCTGCCTCTGTCGATCGGAGCATCAAAGGCCGGCCCCCGCCATCGCCCTGCCGGGGGGCTAAAAAAACGGGGGGAGTGTCGGGCGGCCGTCATGCAAACGCAACCTTCCACCCCGCGCTGCTGAGGTGAAACCATGTCGGAGAGAATGAAGTTCATTCTCTTAGCCGTTGTCTTTGCGATCATTTATTATCTGCCGCTAGGCTCTCCCCGGGTGCAGGGGGCGGTCCTGGAATCCCTCTTTTTGTTGCAGGATTACGCCCGGGAGCATGTCCTGACCTGTCTCATCCCGGCCTTTTTCATCGCCGGGGCCATCGGTGTCTTCATCAGTCAGCAATCGGTCATCAAATACCTGGGGGCCGGCGCTAAAAAGGTGGTGGCCTATGGCGTGGCCTCCGTTTCCGGAACGATCCTGGCCGTCTGTTCCTGCACCGTGCTGCCCATGTTCGCCGGCATCTACACCCGGGGCGCCGGTTTGGGGCCCGCCGCCGCTTTCTTGTATTCCGGCCCCGCCATCAACGTCCTGGCCATCATCCTGTCGGCGCGCGTTCTGGGAGTGGAGTTCGGCGTCGCCCGGGCCGTGAGCGCCGTCGTCTTTTCCATTGTCATCGGCCTGCTGATGGCCCTCATCTTTAAACAATCGGAACAGCAGCGGCAGGCCGCCGAACTGGCCATGGTTGCCGAAGCCCCCGCCAAGACCCTGGGCCAGCAGGCCGGCTTTTTCTTCACCCTGGTGGCCATCCTCATCTTCGCCGCCTGGGGCCAGCCCAGCCAGCCGGTGGGTTTTTTTAACGCCGTCTTTCAAGTAAAATGGTACCTGGCTGGCGCCTTTTTAATCCTGCTGGCGGTGCTCCTGAAAAGTTGGTTCAACCGGGCAGAACTCACCGAATGGCTGGAAAGCACCTGGACCTTTGTCAAACTCATCTTCCCCCTCCTTTTGGGAGGAGTCCTGGTGAGCGGTTTCCTGCTGGGCCGGCCCGACAGCGACGCCGGTCTCATTCCCAACCGCTATGTGGCTGCCCTGGTGGGCGGCAACAGCCTGGCGGCCAACTTTTTCGCCTCCCTCTCCGGCGCCCTGATGTATTTCGCCACCCTGACGGAGGTCCCCATCGTCCAGGGGCTCTTGGGGTCGGGCATGGGACCGGGCCCCGCCCTGGCTCTGCTGTTGGCCGGTCCCGCCCTCAGTCTGCCCAGCATCATTGTTATCCGCAGTATCATGGGCACGAAAAAAGCGGCGGTGTTTATCGGCTTGGTTGTGGCCCTGTCCACCCTGTGCGGCTGGGTTTTCGGGATGGTTTACCACTAGCTGTGCTAAGATGATCTTTGATTTTTTGCGAACATAACGCCAGTCACAGACTCGATAATTTTCCCTCGGCACCATCAACTACACCTGCCCACAGCAAAGGAGAGAATATATGCGCCTTAATCGCCGCGGCGGGAACATCCTCCTGGCCGTTATCGTCGGCTTTGTCTTCTTGTGCCCCGGCAGCCCCGGCTGGTGTCAAAGCGGCGGCCAGCCGGCGCTCTACGACTTTGGCATGGGGATATGCCTCTCCTGCAAGGAGATGGAGCGAATCTTGGACTCCATAAAAAATAAGTACGGCGACCAGATCGAGGTGCGTCTGGTTTATGTCGAACAAGATAAGGACTTGTTCACCAAACACAAAATCGTGGCCGTCCCCACCCAGATCTTTTTCGACGCCTCCGGCCAGGAGGTCGATCGCCACCTGGGCCTCTTCCCTGAAAAAGAGTTGGTCCAAAAACTCAAGGATCTGAAATTCATTAAAAAATAAGGGATAGTGACCATGGCTTTATCCGCGTCTTTAGGACAAATCATGCAAAATCAGCCGGTGCTGGCCTACGGCGCCTCTTACCTGGGGGGCATGCTGGCCACTGCCAGCCCCTGCATCCTGGCCAGCATTCCCCTGGTGATCGGCTTCGTGGGGGGCTACGCCGGCGGCAATAAGAAACAGGCCTTCCTCTATTCCGTCACCTTTGTGGTGGGGCTGGCCGTGGTCATGTCGGCCCTGGGGGCCATCGCCTCCCTCATGGGCACCATGTTCGGCATGAACAGTCCCTGGTGGTACCTTGTCTTGGCCGCAGTCCTGATCGTCATGGGGCTGCACCTGGCCGGCATCATCCACCTGAAGTTGGAGGGCTCGGCGCGCTTCCTGCCCCAACAGACCGGCTTGCTGGGAGCTCTGGTGCTGGGGATGTTGTTCGGCACGGTCCTGTCCCCCTGCGCCAGCCCGGTCCTGGCCGTGATCCTTACCCTGGCGGCGGTCCAGCAACAGGTGGCCTACGGCAGTTCCCTGCTGTTCGCCTATGCCCTGGGCCAGGGAACCTTGATCATCCTGGCCGGCACCTTCACCGGTGTCCTGGAAAACTTTTTGGCGTCCAAAGGCTCCCAGATCGGCATGTCGCTCCACAGAACCGCCGGGGGACTGCTCCTGCTCGCCGGTCTGTACATGCTGTATCAGGGTGTTCAGGTTCTATTCTAAAGGGGGAGGCCCGTTGCTGCGCCAAACTCGATCATGGAGGCTCCATGCATCCCACCGACCACGGACCGCCAGGGCAGCCGGCCCCGTACGCACCATACGCGGGCAATGATTTCAGGGAACTGCCCTTGGCTTACCAGGGTGGCTCCCGGCCGCCCGAGACCGGCTGCCGGGAGGGGGGAACCGGTCGTTTTGCCTCTCTGAAAAGATTTTTCCTCTGGTGGCTCGGATTTGCCGGCATTTACGCCGGGGCTTCGGTATGCCCCTTCTGCGGCCAGCCGACCTGCCCCGTGGGGCCGGGGGCGGCGGGTCTCATCGGGGCGTTGTTCGCCGCGCTGCTTCACTATGGCCGCCGGATCAAGGCGTATTTCCGCAAAATCCGGGATCACCTCAGGGAATGACGGCGCGATGTTGTTGGCTCAGATAGACCGAATCGACATCTTTCGCCCCAAGATGGACTTCGTCAAAGACAGGCTCCATGCCATCGTCACCTTTGCGCCCGACATCTCGCCGGCATTCCCGTACCTGAACACGGAGCTGGGAGGCTGGGATTACGATCCCGAACACCACGTCCTGATGCTGAAACTGGCCGACGGCAAATGGATCACCCTGCACCCCCGCGAAATCGCCATCCGGGGCATCAAGGATATCGAGGAGGCCCATGCCCTGGTAGCCTGGATACAGGGGCAGATCAATGAGGTCTACGAACGGCGTGAGAGCATCACTCCCCGATATCTGAGTCAGGCCAAACTCAAGGTCATCGAGATCGTCAAGAACCTGCCCCTGACCAACTGCAAACTCTGCGGCTACGCCACCTGCACGGCCTACGCCGCCGCCCTGCGCGAGGGCGAAACCACCCCCCAGGCTTGCCTGCCCCTGTGGGAGGAGAACTACTCTGCGAAGCGGGAAAAAGTGCTAACCTATCTGGCAAGCTACGGCTGGCGAGCCCTGGATGAGTAGGAGAAGAGAACCACGATCATGAAAACTTTACACATCTCCTGGCAACGGCTGCTCCTGGACGGACAGACCTGCGACCGCTGCGGCGGCACCGAGGCCGAACTGGAACTGGCCCGCCGCCGCCTCCAGGAGGTCCTGGCGCCCTTCGATATCCAGGTAGTCTTGGAAAAGCAAGCCATCAGCCCGGCCGACTTTGCCCAAGACCCGCAGCAGTCCAACCGGATCGTCATCGCCGGCCGCCCCCTGGAGGAGTGGCTGCCGGCCCGCATCGGTCAAAGCCAGTGTTGCGGTCCGTGCGGCGACAACACCTGCCGCACCTTGGAACTCACCGATAGAATTTACGAAACCATACCCGCGGAACTCATCGTCCGGGCCGGTCTCCTTGCCGCCCGGCAATGGGGCGCGACCTCGAAAACGGGAGGTTGCGGGTAGGCTAACCCAAAACTCATTGGCTATATGACAACCGATCGAGTATACCGAAACAGGAGGAATACCCATGGACGTTAAAATTCTGGGCCCCGGATGCCCGAAATGCGAACAGCTGGCCCAAAATACCCAGGACGCCATCAAGGAACTCGGCGTCGCGGCGAGTTTCGAGAAGGTGACGGACATCAAGACCATCTCTTCGTACGGGGTCATGATGACCCCCGCCCTGGTGGTGGACGGCCAGGTGAAATCCGTCGGCAAAGTCCTGAAGCCGGGCGATATCAAAAAGTTCCTCCAGGCCTGAAGGCGGGACACATGTTAAAAGTCCTCTTTCTGTGCACCGAAAACGCCTGCCGCAGCCAAATGGCGGAGGGCCTGGTGAATCACTACCTGGCGGACAAGGTCTTGGCCTTCTCCGCCGGGGTCCGGCCCTCCCGGGTCAACCCCCGGGCCGTCCAGGTCATGGCCGAGTTGGGCATCGATATCAGCGGGCACCGCTCCAAGTCCGTGGACGATCTGGGGCAGGAACAGTTCGACCTGGTTATCACTGTCTGCGATTCCACCCGGGAGCAATGCCCTTTCTTCCCCGGTTCCACCCGCAGATTGCACGTCAGCTTCCCGGACCCGGCCTCGGCCTCCGGCCGCGAAACGGAAATTGTGGCCGCTTTTCGCCGGGTGCGGGATGACATGCGGCAGCAACTCCTGCCCCTGCTGGAGGCGCAGATCTCGGCATAGGTGGTGCGCGGGCTGCCCACCTGCCTGCCCGGGAAGTCTGGTGGTCTGGCCCCCCCTCCCCTACCCCCGTCCCGCTCCCCGGTACACCCTCCGGCTGTCCCCGACAACGTGTTCTCCCCCCTCCCCAGCTCCTGCCGGGCCTCCTCTGCCCCCCCGGCCCCCTTGCCCCCCCGTCTCCGCCAACCCGCCATCACCCGCAACCCGCAACTCTGAACTAAGAACTACGAACTACGAACTGTTTTTGTGACATTTGTCCTATGTGTCTCATGTGTTCTGGAAAAATGTCTGGTTTCCTTTATACTGGTGACCATGCGGACGTCAGGGGCGCCGCCGGCGGCCCCGGGGGTCGGCCCTCACCCTTCATCCCTCTACGGGATGGGGGGTGGGGGTCCGGGGGCGGGGGCAAGGGCTGCAAAGCCCTTGGCCCCCTCCCCCGGTTCTCTCCTCGGCCCTTCCCCCCTCCCCCGGCCCTGGCCGCCCTAACCCGCAACTCTGAACTCCGAACTCTGAACTACGAACTAAGAACTACGAACTGTTTTTGTGACATCTGTCTCATCTGTTCTGGAAACCCCCTCCCCCTTCTGCTACATTCTTCCCCAAGGGCCGCCCCCGGGCCGCGTCCCGGCCGCACCGCCCCCGGCTGCCAGCTGACAACTCTTAGCCCACAGCCAACACCTGACACCTACGCACCCTTACCCGGTACACCCCCGGTACATACCGGTACCGGTACCGGGATGTACCGGCCCCCGGCGGTCCGCCGCCGGCCCGCTCATAAGAGGTGATTGCAATGAATAATGAAGGAATTCAGAGTGATAGCAGAAAGGCGACGACGCCCGCCGCCGGTGTACCGGGGAGCCCGCGATTTTTTTCCCGGTACCCCGGTACACCGGCACGCGCCTTGTGCCCACGGCGTCGCGGCCCCGGGAACCGTTGCCGCTCCCTCCCCACCCCTGGCGCCTGGGTCCCCGGCCTGGACGCCGGGTCCCGCTTCTCCGCGTGCCTGCAAAAAGCCCAATCCGGGCCTGGGCTCGCCGGTAACCCCATAAGCAAGCCATCCGTCCCCGGCGAGTCACCGCCGGCGGTCTGCGCCGCGGCGGGGCGTCGGCACAGCCCCGCGGGCCTAGCCCTCCCCCATGATGAACCGGAACACCGGCAGGATCACCGGATTGAAATACCGGCCGAAGAGGTCCAGATGGGCGGCGCGGGCCAGGGCCAGGACCACCACCAGCATGGCCCCGCAGATATACCCCAGACGCCGGCTGGCGCTCTCGCCCAGCCACACCGTCCACAGGCTCCCCGCCGCCAGCGGCGGGATGGGCAGCAGATTGTAGACTGCCACGGTGACATTGACGGCGATCACGCCCGGCACCAGCCCGGCGTGAAACTGGGCCGCGTGGGCCAGCATGACGATACTCCCGCCGATGCTGGCCACGAACAGGTTGGCGCAGGGACCCGCCGCCCGGATGAGGATAGTGTAGAGCCGGGGATGAGTGAGCCGGCCCGGGTCGATCTCCACCCGCCGGGCCCAGCCGAAGCCCCCCAGAAGGAAGGCCGCGGTGCCGAGCAGGTCCAGGTGCCGCAGGGGGTTGAAATGAAACCGCTGGGAAGATTTCTCCTGACGGTCTCCCATGGTCGTGGCCACGAAGGCCTGGGCCTCGGCGTTGAGGGTGACCGCAAAGAGAACTCCCAGAATAAAGGCCAACAAATCCTCGATGCTCATGGGCATTCTGAGCAATAAGGGCACAGACGATGCCATCTCCATCCTTTCTCCGCTCCGTGGAAGGCTTGGCGCAAACAAAGAGAAGGTAGGGAAGCCCCCTACCTTCTCGTCAGATTGCTTATGTCCAGGGAGGCGCCACGGTTACTGGAATATACCTCCCGCATCCGTGGAACGCCAGTTTTTTCCCTGGTGCCGGTGTTACTTATTCATGCTCCAGCACGGGACGTTTGGTGGCCCGGCAAACGACCACGGCCACGATCAGAATGATGCCGGAGATGTAGTAGGCCCAGTTCAGGCTGCCGGTGATGTCCTTGATGGTTCCCGCCAGCCGGGCCATGAAGAAGCCCAGACCCCAGCCGATGAACACCAGGCCGTAGTTGAAGCCCAGGTTCTTGGCGCCGTAGAAGTCAGCCGTGAAGGAGGGCATCAGGGCCAGACCGCCGCCATACTGCCAGTAGGCGATACCGATGGCCAGGAAAAGTAAGAAGACGCTGCCGCCGCCGGAGATGGCGGGCAACAGGAAGAGGCAGGCGGCCGACACCAGGCAGTTCAGGGAGTAGGCATTGGCCCGGCCGATCTTGTCGGAATACATACCGGTGCCCACCCGCCCCAAGGCGTTCACCAGACCGCCGAAGGAAGCCAGGATCCAGGCGTTGGCCACCAGGAAGGGCACGCCCTTGGCCGCTTCCGCCAGAATCTTGGCGGCGTTGGCGATGATCATCAGACCGGATTGGGTGGTGCCGATGAACATGAACACCAGGGCGTAAAACTGCCAGGTCTTCATCATGTCGCCGGCCACCCAGTCCACCATCGTTCCGGCGGCTTTGGGAGGAGCCGCGCCGGCCTTCACCGGCGCCGCGGGGGGCACATAGCCAGCCGGGGGCCACGCCAGCAGACTGCCGGCAATGATCACCACGATGGCGAACAAGATGCCCAACCAGATAAAGCTGCCGGCGATGCCGGTCTTATCGATGAGGAACTGGCCCAGAGGCGACACGTAAAGCGCGGCGCCACCGTAACCGCCCACCACCAACCCGGCGATCAGGCCGCGTTTGTGGGGACCGAACCACTTCAGGGCCGCCGGCGTGGGCGCCGCATAGCCGATGCCCATGCCGATGCCGCCGAAAATGCCGAAGCCGATGATCAGGCCGGCGTAACTCTTCATCAGACCGGCGATGATACACCCCACGGCCAGGAAGAGGCCGCCGGTGATGGCGCCGACCTTGGGACCGAACTTATCCTGAATCCGGCCGCCGGGAATCATCAATAACGCAAAGATAAGGACGCATAAGGAAAAAGGAGTGGCCGCCTGAGCATTGTTCAGGTAAACCCAGCCTTCATTCAACCCCGGGGGGAAGGGCTGGCCGGCCATTTTCTCGTTGATGAGGGCCTTGCTCCACACGCTCCAGGCGTACAGGATGCCCAAACACAGGTTCACGGCGGTGCCAGCAAAGGTCACTACCCATGCTTTACCCGGAACTTTATCTATTCCATTCGACATGTGTCCCTCCTGATGAGAAAAAAACGAAAGAATACCAGACTAAAAAAATCATGAAAAATCAACAGGAAAAACCGCACACCTCCTTTCCGGATGGGATGTGAACCCATTATTTCAGGAATGAGAGTTTTGCAAAAAATTTGCCAGAAGCCTCTATGGAGGGGAAATAAGCCGGGAATTACTTTAAGGTGTTGATATTGTATCGCTTATTTGGTGACGCGGGGAGAGCGGCGGCCCGGGCCGTAAAAGGGGCGGTAAGATTATCAAATCTTATTCAATTTAAGATGTTATGTGAAAAATCGAGTTATTCCGGGGCGAGCGCCATTGTCTGAAATACGCCCTAGCCGCCAACCTGCCCAACTCTGACAGGTTGGTGGGGGCGGGCAGTCGCCTTGACGATTGCCGCATCTGTCGCGTGGGCCTGAACGCGCCCCGGGGCCCGTGCACGGTGCGGCAATAGTTAAGCCTTATCAACAGGTTCCCTGGAGAAAAATTGTCCTTCGGGTGAAACTGGGGGCGGGAGCAAAAAAAAACTTGATTAATTTGCGCTTAATGCCGACAAGAATAGGTTGCCCCGCCAAGAGTCGTAAATCGGACTAGTGAAGTCCAAAATTGAAACAAAGAATTATCTCCAAATATGGCGAAGCGCAGCACTAGTCTTATCCAAATCCTCCTGCGTATGGGCTGCGGATATGAACCAGGCCTCAAATTGGGAAGGGGGAAGATAAATCCCCCGGGCCAGCATCGCCTGGAAAAGAGCCCGGAAGGCCCCCACATCGCTGGTTTGGGCCGCGGCCAAATCTGTCACCGGCTGAGCCGTGAAAAACAGGGTGAGCATGGACCCGACGCGGTTGAGCTGCACCGGCCGGCCGTGCTGCGCGGCCAGGGCGGTGATGGCCTGCTCCAGATACGCCCCCTTGGCTTCCAAAGCTTCATACGTTCCCGGTTGCTTCAGCAGCCGCAGGGTGGCCAGGCCGGCGGCCACCGCCAGGGGATTGCCCGACAGGGTCCCGGCTTGGTAGACCGGCCCCACCGGCGCCAGGTTCTGCATGATGTCCCGCCGGCCGCCGTAGGCGCCCACCGGTAGCCCCCCGCCGATGATCTTGCCCAGGCAGGTGAGGTCCGGTATCACCCCGTAAAGCCCCTGGGCCCCTCCCCAACCCACCCGGAAACCGGTGATCACCTCGTCAAAGATCAACACGACCCGGTGGTCGTCGCATAACTGGCGCAGCCCCGGTAGAAAGCCCGCCGCGGGCAACACCACCCCCATGTTCCCGGCTACCGGCTCCACGATGATCGCCGCAATCTCACCGGGGTTTTGGGCCAGGGCCGCCCTCACGGCCTCCAGATCGTTGTAGGGGAGGGAAATGGTGAGCGCGGCCATTTCGGCGGGCACCCCCGGGCTTCCCGGAATGCCCTGGGTCAACACCCCGCTGCCGGCCTGGACCAACAGGCTGTCCGCATGGCCGTGGTAGCCGCCGTCAAACTTGATGACCTTTTTGCGGCCGGTATAGCCCCGGGCCAGGCGCAGGGCGCTCATGGTGGCCTCCGTGCCGGAATTGACCAGCCGGACCATCTCCACTCCCGGCACCGCCTCCCGCAGCAGCTCCGCCAACTCCACTTCCCCGGCCGTGGGAGCCCCAAAACTGGTGCCCCGGACCGCCGCTTCCCGGATGACCTCCACCACCTGGGGATGGGCGTGCCCCAAGATCAGGGGCCCCCAGGAACCCACGTAATCCAGATAGGTCACACCCTCGGTGTCCGTCACATAGGCGCCCTGCCCCCGGCTGATCAGCCGGGGGGCCAGCCCCACTGCCCCCCAGGCTCGCACCGGGCTGTTAACCCCCCCGGGGATGAGGTGTTGGGCCTTTTGCCATAACTGCTCTGTCTGTGTCATGGGCCTCAGTCCTTATGGGCTCTGGTGAACCCGACGGCTACTCCCGGGAAGATTCGCCTTCGTCGGCATCCAGCTCCATAAAGTAGCGCATGGTGGTCTTTTTAAGCTCCGCATCGGAGTAAAGCATCTCAAAGTCGGAGACTCCCGCTTCCCCGGCCATGTCTGCCGCCACAGCCTCGCATTCCTCCTGGGTCTTGCCATGGATCATGGTGAATAGGTTGTAGGGCCACGCCGGATTCGTCTCACGTTCATAGCAGTGGGTGACTTCGCGGCGGCTCGCGAATAATGGCCCTACCCGGTCCAATTCCCTTGGCGGCACCGCCCAGGCTACCATGGCATTGGCGGAAAATCCTGAAATGCGGTGGCGTATGGTGGCCCCAAACCGGCGGATATAACCCTGGGCCATCAACTCCCGGACGGTGGCCAGCAAGAGCTCTTCGTCCAGGCCCAACTGGGCGGCGAGGCGACGAAAAGGCTGCGCCTCCACCGGGAGGTCGCACTGCAGGGCCTGAATGATCTTCCTGGCCGCCTCAGTCAGCATACTGCCAGGTGCTTTCCAGCCTCTGGGCCAGGGTTATCGAGTAACGCTCCAAAACGGCGCGCAACTCCTTTTCCAACTCCTCGAAGAGGTGGATGAGGTCCTCACTGACAGCGGTCAAACGCAAAGCCTGACCTCGCCCCCGACCGGGCACCCGCTCCACCAGTTTAAGCCCCAGGCGGTCCTCCGAACTCCGCAGACGCCCCCAGGCGGCGCGATACGACATGCCCAAATGTCTGGCAGCCTCCGCCAGGGAGCCATAATCCTGAATGCCCTTGAGCAGCACATAACGCCCCTGCCCAAAGACTACGTTGCCGTCCTTTTCCATCCATACCTTACTTTGCAGTTCCATGAAGGCCCCGGGGAGTCTTTCTATCTAATAACCCATGTCATCCACGTCGTCCAGGATGCCGGTATTGATGAATTTGTACAAACAACCAATCCATTCCAGTTCGTTTTCCAGCTCGGAGTTGGCAAAGATCCATTCTCCATGACGGTCCTTGGCGATTACCACGATCTCCTCGATGTCATCCAGGTCTTGATAGAAATTTTCCACGATCTCTTTAACAGAACGTTTGGCCTTCTCAAACGGGATAATGTTTCTTCTCATCAGCTTTTCTTATCCGGCGCCTCCCTGTCAGCGGCGGCCGGTCCTCCTCCTTTGCCTATAACCTCTGCTTTGCAGGTGTGCCTGCCCAGGTATCAGTTTTCGCTAATTGACCCCAAAAAGCAATGATAATTTTGTTGACGGCCGCCGGGGCCTCCTCCTGCGGATTGTGGCCCACCCCGGCCAACAGGTGTACCTGAGCCCGAGGTAGGCACTCGCGCAACCGTTGCAACTGCCGGGCGGGAAGAATGCGATCCTGCTCACCCCAGATGATTGCCACCGGAACCTGCAAATCAGCTAGTATCGACTCCACCCGGGAAGGCGGCGGTACGACCAGTTGGCGGCACAGCTTGGTCAAGGTCATACGCCTGGCCAACGATCTCAAAGGCTTGCTGTAGCCCTCCACCACCGCCGCGGTGATCGACCGGTGATCGGCATAATTGAGTCGCAGGGCGGGGGGAATGATCCAGGGACCGCTCAGTGCCCCCAGCAGCCACCCCATCACGGGGATTTTCAAAGGATAGACGATGACGGGCAGTCGCCTCAGGAATAAAGCGGGGGCCAGCAAAATCAGAGCCCGTACTCGGTCGGGATGATGGTGGGCCAGCAGCACCGCCAGGCTGCCGCCCAGGGAATTGCCGGCCATGACGGCCTGAGCAATCCCGGCGGCATCCATGAATTGCTTCACGTCCCCTACCAAGTCCTCCAGGCGAAAGTCCTCTGCTATACTGGCGCAAGAGGCGCCATGCCCCTTCAAATCCAAGGCCGTGGTGCGAAAACGGGCCGCCAGGGGAGCCAAATTATGCCTCCAGGAAAAAACCGACCCCCCCAGGCCATGGAGGAGGAGAAGATCCGGCCCCTGACCCTGTGAGATGAAGTGCCAGCGCTGCATGAGTTGATCCGCAAAACAAAACAGGGGCGGCGTCAGGTTCGGGAGGCGGAGCGGACCGGAAACATGAGACGCGTAAACCCGCCGGTCCGATGCGCTTCTTTGATTTGCTGGTGCTCCTGAATTAATGAGTCCCGGGCCTGCTCCAACCTATGAAGCAAACTTGCCAGCGTGCGGGGATAGGGCGCCAGAGGTTGACCCATCTCCGCCGCCAGGCCCTTCAAGTAGGGATGCAGGGTAAGCTTCTCCAACAGGTGACGGAGTTTTTCGAACAGACTGTCATGATAAAGGGGTATTCCGGCGCGGTGTTCCTCCAGAAAGGCCAGGGTCTGCTCCAGGATCTGGGCTAAGCTCAGCCGACGGTGATAGGGCGGTCGGCGCTGCACCAGCTTTTCCAACTGCTGTAACTGATGCGACTGTTGTAAGTATGCAATCCGGCCCACCACTTCCCGGTGTAGCTCCGGGTATTTCTTAAATGATGACCGGTATTCCGGACTGAGAATATAACTGTTGAGCACTCGCTTGATATCGTTGAAAAAGTCTTCACTATACGCGGTTATCCGGCGTTGGTTTTTGCTCAGGTAAGCATCCAGAAACTTGAGACGGTCGTCGTGGTTTTTGATGGACGTGATCTGACCTTCACGGCGGTAGGAAATGCTCCCCACATATTCGCCCCGCACGATATCGTTGAGGTCGATCAAAAAGCTCTTGGTGTCCTTGAGGATGTTGAACCCCGCCTCCCGGGAACCGGTAATCGGATGCACCACCTCCTGTTTTATTACCGACAGAGCCCGGTCTTCCTGGACATTACGGCGGTTATAGGTATGCTGCCGGTAGGTGACCTTCAGAATGATAACCCTGCGGCTCGGGTCGAGGTAAAAGCCATGCTCGCCCAAATGCCGGTGGGCGTCTTCCAGACCTGAGGGCAGAGGAACCAGTGCGGTCTTCTCCACCAAAGGAAAGCGTTTTTGCTCAAAACCGGACAGCGCGGTGATGATCCGATCGGAATTTCCTAACACCTTTATGAGGTAAGCCTCTTTCAGACGGCTCAACTTACGGGCGAACAGCGCGCTGGAGGTGCGGCGTTCAGATGCAATGGGAAATCCGTATAATTCCATGAGAAACTGATAGACAAAGGCTCGGTTCTGCTCATAAAGGATATTATTGTTTTCTTTGAATTTACCGATACGTTTGCCAAAAGTCTTGAGTTCAACGTCTAATTCCGAGGGAAAAGAAGCGTAACTTCCCAGGACCCGAAAGTCTCCGTGACTGTCTCTGGCGATTACGTGCGCCCGATCCATGTGGAACAAATAATCCAGCAGCTTCTCATAATGCGCCAGGTCGGTGGGATCTCTGTGGCCCAACTCCTGCCGGAACCGACCCCGCAGTTCCCTGGTCAGGTGGGGCAGCAGTCGCTCGAGGTTTTCCCGGGTCAGGTGTTCTCGCCCGGAGGTCTGACGGTAACGGGCAGCTCCGGTGGGGGAATCGTCCGCCGGGAGTTCCTGGTGGCTGTGGAGCAGGTCAAACTGGAAAACCTCCCGCTGATAATCCAGAGGCCGGTTGAAAGCCACCATGCTGAAGCTGGGGAGATCCTTATATTCGGCGAAGTTGATTTCGAAGGACGGCAGCAACTCCCTCGCTTCAATGAGGGGATAGTCTGCGGTATAAGCTTCCAGCAAGCCTTTTTTAATATGGAGATATTCCAGAAATTCTTTCAGGTGGGTCCGTTCTCGCAAGGTCTTCTTCCCCGTACACACGGCTTCCAGGGGAATTTCGCCCCCCAGCAACACCTTGGAGAAATAAACCGGGGGCATGGCGCTCCTATCCCGATAGGTATTTAACCTTCACCGAACGTTGGCGGGGACCATCGAACTCGCACAGGAAAATGCCCTGCCAGGTGCCTAATGCCAAGCGTCCTCCGGCAACCGGCACCGTCACTGAGGAACCCACCAACGAGGCTTTGATGTGGGCCGGAGAATTGCCCTCCAGGTGGCGATAGGCTTCCCGGTCGCTGATAACCTTATTCAGGACCATCAGAATATCGGCGGCCACGCTGGGATCTGCATGTTCGTTGATCGTCACCCCCGCCGTGGTGTGGGGGACATACACATAGCAAACTCCCTCTTGGACTTTGGCCTCCTCCAGGATTTCCTGAACCTGAGGGGTGATGTCCAACAGTTCGGTCTGCCGGCTGGTGCGCCGCGTGATTGTCTTTAACATAACTACCCCAAGGTGAGAAGAGATGATGACGACGGGGCCAGCAGCGAGGATTTGTCCGCGGCGGCCGGCTTTCCGGCCGACTGCTCCACGAGAACCGACAGGGGATAAGACACCAAGGCGGTTAAAAACGGATTCTCCCCCTCCAGTTCGCTGCGTTGCCGTTGGAGATCTTCTCCGACGGCCTGGGCCCGGCGAGCCTTATCGGCTTGACCCAGTCTGTCATAATAATACGCCGTTTCCTTGAACCTGCGGCTTAGGCGCAGCCTTTGCTCCTGGGGGTAAAGCGCCCGGGTGGCCTGCTGGATGACATCCTCAAACCGGGCCTTCTGTTGGTCTTCAGAAAGGACCAAAGGGCTGTTGAGCACCTCCAGCATCTGCGGCACCCACGGTTCCAGTTCATCGGCGCCGGGCATCCAGGCCCCTATGACCTCATCCAGGACTAACTCTTGCGCCTCCGTGACATAGGCGTTCGCCGCGCCGGCCTCCAACGCGGGGAGCAGTTCTTCGAGATCGGGAGCTTCCTGCAATTCAGGCTGCTGGTGCAGACGCTCCCGCACCGCCCGGTAATGCAGCGCTCCCTCACTCTCTGGCGCCAAGGCGTAGGCCTCCTCCAGCAAATGCCGACAATACGCGGGAGCGGCCACGGCAAGTTGCCCGCGAGCATTCTCCTCGGCATGGGCCAACAGTTCTTGGAAGCCCTTTTTATTTACGGTGGCCGCAAAGCAATCCTCTATACCCCGGACATCGTTGACCAGGGCGGTCAGGGCACTGAAGCCCAACCGTTCCCGGGAGCCGTGCAGGATAATTATGCGGCTGCCGGTGCCGTCCATGGGGCTCAAATAACCGGTTACCGGCTCTGCGGCCAGGGGGCGGACCAAACTGCTCCCAGCAGGCTTTAGCACGTCCGCCGGGATGACTACGCCTTGAGCCTGGAAATGGTGCAGCGCCTTTTTCAGGGCCTTGCGGCGGGTCTTGTCGGTGCAAAAGGAAAAGTGGTTGTGTAGCGCTCGGGCGACGGCCGGCTGGGGGATTTTTCCCAGGGCGGCGATAAGAGCCACATCCCAGGCGGTGTCGCCGGGAGGCACGGTCGCCAGGAGCGCCTGGACTCCCTTCCCGGCATCCCCCGTGGCCAGGAGTTCTTGCACCTGGGTGAGCAAGCGGGCCAGTTCCTCCCGCCGCGCCGGATCCACAACCGGGGTCAGATCCTTGGAGCCCTTGCCATCCTTCCCTTTGGCCATAGGTGTTATCCTTTCCCGATCTTGCCGGATTCGATGACCACTTCATCCGGGGTGCCCATCTCTTCCAAATAGACGTTGACCCTTTGGCCGGGGCTCAGTTCGACTTTTTGCGCCACGAAATCGACGCAGATGGGTAGTTCCCGCCCCCCCCGGTCCACCAGCACGGCCAGTTCGATGCGCCGGGGCCGGCCGAAGTCTATGAGGGCGTCCAAGGCGGCTCGCACCGTCCGGCCCGTAAAGAGGACATCATCCACTAACACCACATCGATGTCATCAATAGAAAACGCCAGTTCGGTTTTCCCCACCTGGGGCCGGTGGCTGATGCGGGTCCAGTCGTCCCGGTAGAGGGTGATGTCCAGAATCCCCACCGGGATCTTCTGCCTGCTTCGGGCTTCCATGAGCTTGCCCAGGCGTTGGGCCAGATATGCCCCGCCGGTGCGGATACCCACCACCGCCAATTCTGTTAGCCGGGGATGTCGATCCAGGATTTCCGCCGCCAAGTCCTGGAGGACCTGCTGAAGCCGCTCCTTCTCCATCACTACCCGTCTTTGTGGTGTTCCCATCTCATCATTCCCTATAGCAGCCGGGACGCTTCCCGGGAAAGTCCGGGCGGCGAGCCGGTGATTGAAGTTCTGAAAAAGCTGATCCGGTGGGCACCTTGTCGATCCAGATAATTATTGAATTTAACATGATATCTGACAAGTGGCAAGCCTTCTTTGGACTTCCGGTGTTTTCGAAACCCTCCGGCGACAGGACGCGGCAGGACGGGGATCATCTCGGAAGTTGATGAAAATCTTAATCTACTCAGCTATAATATGATGAATTGCGCACAGATGAGGCGCCCATCTTGGAGGAGGTCCGGATTCCCATGAATATCGCCGACGCGCGGGAAATATTGGGGTTGGGGGAGATCGCTACGAAACGTCAGATCACCGCCGCCTACCGCCGGGCCTCCCGGCGCTGGCACCCTGATGTGGCCCCTCCCGGAGAGGAAGAGACCTTCCATACCCGGATGCAGGAGATCAACACCGCCTACCACTACATCCTGAAGTTCCTGGAAGGCTATCGATATCGGTTGGCAGAGCCGCCCCCGGGTCATGAAGATTATGAGGCCTGGTGGCAGACCCATTTCGGCAAAAACCTCTGGGACGCCCCCGGAGAACCCCGGCGGCGACGCCGGTCCACTCCCTGAAAGATTCCCGGCCTATGAGACGTCGCTATCACTGGCGGTTCTTGTTGGTGGTATCGTTGGGAGCACTGGTTGCTCTCGGCACCCCGGCGAAAGCCCTGAACCTCCAGCCCGAAACCCTGCACTACACTGTAGACGCTCCCCTGTTTAAAGACGCCGCCCGGGTTACCCTGACCCTCACCCGCTTGGCTCCGGATCAGTACGAAGCTGTGGCGGCTGGAGGCACTCAGGGACTGATTGCCTTGGTCAGCGGCAGCCGACGGGACCGCATCACCACCCGGATGAAGCCGATGGAAGGGAAATTGCGGCCCCAGGTCTATATCGAAGAGTCCTGGCGCCGGGGGAAATACCTCCGCAAGGAGTACCGCTTCGATTACGGGGTCGGCCGCCTGGAACTCTGGCAATCCCGGGATGACCAGGAGCCGGCTCTCAAGTGGCACACGGAGCTTAAAGACCCCATCTTTGATCCCATCAGTGCCTTCTATAACTTCCGGTTGGGTCTGTTGGGGGAACTCAAGGGAGGGGAGGTCATTACCTTCGCCGGCATTCCCTATCCCACTTCCGAAACCGTCACCGTCTATGTGGGACCACGGGAAAACGGCCTCCAGAAGGCCACCGTCAAGATCCGCAATCGGGTATTCGATTTCACCAGTGGGCTTGTCCACTGCCAGTTCGACGACAAGCTGGTGCCCATCGAGGCCTGGACTCGGGTGCTTGAGTTCGGCAAACTTCAGGGCCATCTGGTCACGAACCCAACCCCGCAATAGGGCCGTTCTTATACTATTGCCGGGGAAGCGGTGTGGCCGGAACCGAGTAGGAGGGAGCCTCCGGCTCCCGTCCTCTCACACGATCATGACAGGGTGCCGGACACGTCGGTTTATGAAGCAGATTGAATCAGTCGCAGGCAATCAAGCAGCGACACAAGTCCCCCTGCCTCAAGGAAGCGTTTGGAAAAGGCCTGGTTCATAGGGCAACCGCGGTTTTGCGCCGGGCAAAAAATCGCGGGGAGCCTTTGTTGACCGTGCCCGGGTCAGCTCCGGTCGCCCTCCGGGCTCCCTTCCGATGACCCTGGTCCGTGGCTACCATGCCGAACCATCGAGACACCTCCTGGGATATCCTACCCTATTCGGTGTCCAAAAGAATTGTAGACCCGACCAACCTTACTTTAATTTTAATTTCATCATAAAAAAGGCATCATTCTCATAATCACAGTCCACATTGACCACCTTCAGGGTCTTGAAACCGAATTTTTCATACAAATTCTTGACTTCTGTCTTAACTATTTCCACATCAAGTTCCACGCAGTTGACATCCCTTGCCCGTAGTTCATCCAGCGCTTTTGTCATCAAGCGGGAGGCGATCCCGCGACCGCGGGCCTCCGGATGAACGGCCACCCGCATAATCACCCCCCGCTGGGCAATATTGCAGAAGCAGGCGACGATAAAACCTACTATGCCTTCTTCTTCATAGACGAAAAACATATCCTTCAGAGCAGCGGCAAAATTGGCACGGTCCCATTGTTTATCGAAACAGAGACGCTCGATCTCAAGAATTCGACCGAGATCCTCTGGTGCCGCCGCCCTGATGCCTATAAACCTGACGTCCTGAAGTTCAGCCATGACAGCCCCCTTTCTCAATTCTTCAGGTCCGAAGCCTGACCCGACCCTTCCCGGAAGGATCATCTGCGCGGGGCAACCGCTTCCCACCGACTTGGCGGCCAGAGGGGAATCTTCCCCACCCCGGCCGTCTGACGTTTTTAGAGCGGAGCGACTCTCGTGGCCACGGTTTTATATTGGGTTCCCCACAGCCCCCGTCAGATTACTTCGGTCTTACCCGCCCCCCACGACCTGCTCCCCGCCGGGGGTCGTCCGGGAACCGGGGAATGCTGTCTCTAGAACGTCGAAAAACGCTTAATCCATAAGTTTTGCCAGCCGGGCCTTGCTGACCTTAAATTCTGGAATCTTGGCCAGGGGATCCAGGGCCTTGGCGTTGGTAAGCACATTGGGGGGATTTTCCCCAAAATGAATGGGCAGGAAAAG
The DNA here is from genome assembly GCA_964428565.1 of uncultured Desulfobacterales bacterium. Classification (GTDB taxonomy): domain Bacteria; phylum Desulfobacterota; class Desulfobaccia; order Desulfobaccales; family Desulfobaccaceae; genus CAYRYV01. The sequence goes on from CAYRYV010000006.1 coordinate 62,918, forward strand.
GTTGCCGGGGTTCACCGCCCGGCTGACTCTGGCCGGGGCTTCCATCCGCCCCCGCAAGGAGGAAATCACGAGCACGTCACCGTCCTGAACCTCCAGCCTACCAGCGTCCTCCGGGTTGATTTCCACATAACCGGTGGGCTGTTCCCGGTCCAGGGCCGGCGACACCCGGGTCATGGTGCCGGTGTGGTAATGGGCGAACATCCTGCCGGTGGTCAGGAAGAACGGATAGTCGGCGTCCGGCAGCTCCGCCGGATCCTGATACTCCACCGCATGGAACTTCCCCAACCCCCGGGTGAACTTTCCCTGGTGCAGAAACCGGGTGCCGGGGTGGTCGGCGGCGGGGCAGGGCCACTGGAGGCCGTCGATACCCAATCTGTCATAAGTCATGCCGCCATAACTCGGCGTCAGGGCCGCCATCTCCCGGAAAATCTCCTCCGGCCCGCGGTAGCTCATCGGATACCCCATAGCGGTGCCCAACCGGCTGATGATCTCCCAGTCCGGCAGACTGTTTCCCACCGGTTCGATGGCCTTATTGATCCGCAGGCACCGCCGTTCGGTGTTGGTGAAGGTGCCATCCTTCTCCGCCGTGGAGGCTGCCGCCAGGACTACGTCCGCTCCTTGGGCCGTCTCCGACAGAAACAGCTCCTGGACGATCAATAACTCCAGGTTTCTTAGGGCGTGTCTGAGATGATTCCAGTCGGGATCACTCAATTTGGGATTTTCCCCCACAACATAAAGAGCTTTCAGTTTTCCTTTCTCCATCGCCGTGATCATGTCCGGGATGGTCAACCCCGGGCGGTCGGGCAGAGAACGACCCCAGGCCTGGGAAAATTTGGCGTTACTGTCAGGATTGCTCACCAGTTGATATCCGGAAAAGACGTGGGGTAACCCTCCCATATCGCAGGCGCCCTGCACGTTGTTTTGACCGCGCAGGGGATTCACCCCTGAACTGGCTACTCCCACATTACCGGTGAGCATGGCCAGGTTGCAGATCGCCTTGACGTTGTCCACCCCGGTGGTGTGCTGGGTGATGCCCATGGCGTATAGTAGCGAGGCCGGACGCCGGGTGGCGTAGAGTTCGCTCATCCTTTCCAAGTCCCCGGGGCTGACTCCGGTAATCTCTTGGACCCGCTCCGGTGTATAGGTCGCCAGGGATTCTCGGAATTCGGCGAATCCCTCCGTGCGCTCCCTGATATAGTCCTTAGCCTCCCAACCACGTTCGATGATCAGGTGCATCATGCCGTTGAGCAAAGCCACGTCGCTGCCCAGTCTCTGGGTGACGGCTACGTCGGCGAAACGGCCCAATTGGATATGGCGCGGATCGGCCACAATCAGCATGGCGCCCTTTTCCTTGGCGCGGAGTACCCGTCGGGCGATCAGGGGATGGCAAGCCGAGGTGTTGGACCCGATGATAAAGATACACCCGGCGTCTTCAATCTCGGCGATGGAGTTGGTCATAGCCCCACTCCCGAATGCGGCGGTAAGACCTACCACCGTGGAGGAGTGTCAGAGACGGGCGCAATGGTCAACATTGTTGGTGCCCACCACCGCCCGGGCAAATTTCTGCAGCAGATAATTTTCCTCATTGGTGATCTTGGCCGAAGCCAACACCCCGACGCTCTCCGGGCCGTGCTGGGCGATGATGCCCTGCAGCTTATCCGCGGCAAATCGGATAGCCCGATCCCAGGTAACCTTGTGGAGACGCCCATTCATTTTGACCAGGGGTGACTTCAGGCGCATGAAGCTGTTGACGTATTCATGCAGATTCCAGCCCTTGATACACAGTTTGCCTTGGTTAAGCGGATGCGTTTTCAGCGGCAGGGTGCCCAGAAGCTGGCCGTCCAGCACCTCGAACAACACGCCGCAGCCCGTGCCGCAATAGGAACAGACTGACGGAACAAGTTTAAACATAGTATCTCCCCAAGCTACGACGAGCCGTTAGACCGCTTCCCGCTGCGCTTCGCCTACCTTGGAAGCGCCTTCCCCCAGGATGCTGAAAGGCGGCTGTTCCTGGCTGGTGCCGGTTTCATAGCCGAAAAGGTCCTTGACGATTCCATTGACTTTCCGATACAGGAGACGCAAGGGAATATCCACCGGGCAGGCGTCTTCGCACAGACCACAGTCGATGCAACGCCCCGCCATGTGCACCGCCCGGATGAGATGGAACAGGGGGACTTCCGGGGGCAGCCCCCCGGTTTCCACCAGGTCCCCGTGCTCCAGGGAACATTCCTTGCAGAAACAGACGGGACAGATATCACGACAGCCGTAACATTTCAGACATTTCTGAAATTCGTACATCCAGCGGGTAAAACGGGTGTCCTGGTCATATTCCTCAGCCTGGGACACCGGCATATTATTGTCGATGCCCACCTGCCGTTTCACCTCCCCGTAAGTCTGAGGTTGCAGATATGAGCAATCCCCGTGCTGGCGCAGTTGCGACGGACAACAGCTCACATCCAGGACCTGCACCTGACCAGGGGCGATCTGTTGATGCACCGCCAGCACGTTGAGGGCCCGGCGGTTGCAATCACGGCCGAGAATGCCGATCTTTAACCCCGGCTGCACCGCCAGAATCTCGGTGGCCAGCTTTTCCAGGGAGTACCGTGCCGGACTGACGATCAAATCCTCCACTTCCTGCCGATTGTCTTTTCCAAAACCGTAAGGCAGGGGGTGCCCCGCCACCAGTTTATAGCCCAGGAATAAGTCTACCTTGCCACTGTCCAGCCACTCGCGCACCGTTTCTCTGATCTCGGACATATCAGCTTTCCCTTTTGTCAGGCCGGCGTCGCCGATACACTACACCCACAGACATGGCCGCTCCCGACCGCGGCGCCGAGCCCCGGAGCTCGCTCCAGAGCGGTCCGCGTCTGGCTGCTCCGAACCAGGGGGCTGGGCCCCAGCTGCCGAATCTGTTCGGTGAATTCACTCACCACCTTGACGAACTTGTTGGCCTCCGCCGACGAAATCCACTCCAGGCGCAACCGCCCCGCCAAACCGACAAAAGCGATCAGTTCCTGCAGAAACCGCACCCGCTTACTCGTCATGTGATTACCATACAGGTAATGGCAGTCTCCCAGGTGTCACCCGGCCACCAGGATGCCGTCGGCGCCGCTCTGGAATCCCCGCAGGATATGATGCGGCGACACGGTGGCGGAGCACATAACCCGGAGAAGACGAATATTGGCCGGGTACTGCATACGGCTGACCCCCGCCAGGTCTGCGGCCCCGTAGGCGCACCAGTTGCACACGAAAGCCAGCAGTTTGGGCTCGAAAACATTCTCTTTCATCTATGCTCCTTTGCCGCTTAGCTGAAAGCTAAGGCATTCTTGATCTGGGCATATAATTGCCGGTTGTTGAACCCCATCAGCAGGGGCGCCTCGCACGGACAGGTCGCGGCGCAGGCGCCGCAGCCCTTACAGAGAACTTCATTGACCACCGCCACCCCCCGCACCTGGTCAAGGCTGATGGCCTGATACGGGCAGACATTGATACAGGCCTGGCACCCACAGCAGAATTCCGGGGTTATGCGCGACACCAGGCCGCTCACTTTGATGCTGCCCCGGGACAACACTGTAGCGGCCCGCGCCGCGGCCGCCTGCGCCTGCGCGATGCTCTCCTCCAGCGGCTTGGGATAATGGGCCATACCGCACATAAAGATGCCGTCATTGGCGAAATCCACCGGCCGCAGTTTCTGATGGGCCTCCAGGAACCAACCGTCGCTGTCCAACGGCACCCGGAACATTTGGGCCAGCTTCTGGTCCCGATGAGCCTCGATGGCGGCCGCCAGGCAGAGCAGATCCAGTTCCAGGGCCACCGGCAGCCCCAGTATGTGATCTTTGAACTCCAGGATCAGACGCCCATCTCGCTTCGATACCACGGGTTTATTCTGGCGAGAGTATCGGAAGAACAGCACTCCCTGGTCCCGGGCGGCAAAATAGAGATCCTCCCGCGGACCGTAGGTCCGCATATCCCGATACAAAATGGAGATGGTGGCATCCGGTCGGAGCTTCTTCAGCTCCAAGGCCGCCTTCACCGAGTGGGTGCAGCAGACCTTGGAACAATAGGGACGGACGTCGTCACGGGACCCCACACATTGGATAAAGGCGATATTCTCGACCTTTTCCAGGCGGCCATCCCGACGCCGCAGTAACTCGTCCAACTCCAGTTGGGTCACCACCTCCGGGTGTTCGCCGTAGAGATATTCTTGCGGCTGTAATTCCTTGGCCCCGGTGGCCAGAATGGCAACCCCGTGCTCGATAAGATACGACGCCTTTTCGCTTTGGATTTTGGTCTGGAAATTGCCAACGAAACCCTGGACCTCATCCACGGAGCTATGCAGATGCACCGTAATCTTGGACTCGGCCTGCACCTCCGTTGCCAGCCGGTCCAGGAAGCTCGCGACCTCCTCGCCTTTATAGGTGGTCAACAGGCGCCGTGCCGTACCTCCCAGCCCCCCACCTCGCTCCACCAGATGCACGGGATACCCCTGCCGGGCCAGAGTCAGCGCCGTGGTCATCCCGGCGACACCGCCGCCCACAACCAAGGCGGTGGGGCTCACCGCTACCTCCGCTTCCTGGAGCGGGCTCAGGAGGGCGCTCTTGGCCACGGCCATGCGCACCAGGTCTTTGGCCTTCTGGGTGGCCAAGTCCGGCTCCTGGGCATGGACCCAGGAGTCCTGATTGCGAATATTGGCCATTTCGAACAGGTACTTGTTCAATCTGGCATTATTCATGGTCTCCTGGAACAGGGCCTCGTGCGTCCGCGGCGAACATGCGGCCACCACCACCCGGTTCAAACCTTTCTCGGCGATGATCTCACTCATCCGATCCTGCGTATCCTGGGAGCAGGTATAGAGGTTTTCCTCCACGTGCACCACCTGCGGTAGGGTCCGGGCGTATTCCGCCACTTCCGGAACCCGCACCACCCCGCCGATATTGATGCCGCAGTTGCAGACAAAAACCCCGATGCGTGGCGTTTCCTGGGCCACGTTGCGCTCCGGGGGATAGGTCTTTTCTTTGACCAGGGAGAAGCGTTCCTCGCTGAGTTCACAGGCCGCCGCCCCGGCTGCGGCTGAGGCTTCCATAACCGAGTAGGGGATGTCCTTAGGACCGGCCAGGACTCCACACACGAAAATCCCCGGACGGGAGGTGGCCACCGGTGCAAACGAGTCCGCTTCCACAAAGCCGTGCCGGTCCAGTGCCACCCCTAACCTGTCCGCCAGTTTCCGGAACTCCGCCGGGGCCTCCAACCCGATGGATAATACCGCCAGATCAAAGATCTCCCCATGCAACCGGCCCTCTTCATCCAGATAGGACAAAGCCAACTGTTTGCTTTCCGGGTCGATCATCTCCACGGAATGGACCCTCGAACGGATAAAACGCACCCCTGCCTGATCCCGGGCGTGTTCATAATAGCGGTCGAAATCTTTCCCGTAGGTACGCATGTCCATATAGAAAATGACGGTCTCCAACCCATCGCCAGCATGCTCCTGGGCGATGACCGCCTGCTTGATGGCATACATGCAACACACGCCTGAACAATAGGAATGCGACCCCGCCTTCAGATCCCGGGAGCCCACGCACTGCAGCCAGGCCACCCGTTTGGGCTCCTGTTTATCCGCCGGCCGCACCAGATGGCCGCCGAAGGGCCCGGAGGCGCTCAGAATACGCTCAAATTCCAGGCTGGTGACCACGCTGGGATATTTGCCGTACCCGTAGGTGTCGAATATTTTGGGGTTGAACGGCTGAAACCCCGTCGCCAGCACCACCGCCCCCACCTGTCTCGTCAGCAGTTTTTCCTGATCGTCCAGGTTGATGGCGCCGCTGGGGCAATACTTCTCACAGGCCTTGCAGGTGCCCTTCTTGAAATAGATGCAATGGGCCGGATCGATGGCGTACTTCAGGGGCACGGTCTGGCTGTACTTGACGTATATCGCTTTGCGCTTGGCCAGCCCCACGTTGTATTCATCTGAAACTTTGCGCGGACATTTCTCGGCACACACCCCGCAGCCGATGCATTTGTCCATGTCCACGTAGCGGGGTTGCTGTTTCAGGGTTACCGTAAAATTGCCCGCATCGCCGGAAATGCTCTCCAGCTCCGTGAGCGTCAACAGCTCGATGTTTAAGTGCCGACCGCACTCCACCAGCTTGGGCGAGATAATTCACATGGCGCAGTCGTTGGTGGGATAGGTCTTGTCCAGCTGCGACATCGTCCCACCGATACCGGCGCTCTTCTCCGCCAGATGGACGTAAAAACCGGCATCGGCCAGATCCAGCGCCGCTTGTATTCCCGCAATGCCGCCACCCACCACGAGCACAGCACCGTTTTTCCGCCCCACCTCAAGGGCTTCACCCATAAACCTACCTCCTCCCCGTCTCCCGGACGGCTTTCTGGTCAGTTTCGCCCCCCGGGAGCATCAGTGAACGGCGCCCTCGCGGCGCCGAAATGCCGGCTGCCCTGCACCCCTCGACTCGAGAGCATCTCCCTTTGCGACCACCGACCGCTGACTCCCACCAATATTAGCTTCATACCCTTGACGAAAGTGGACATCCTATGCCCTACACAAGATAAAAAACAAACGTCCACCCTACATAGAGCAAGCTCCGTGCCTCGTACAGAGGCTCCCTATGGCGCCCAAATCATAATAGGGATCAGATAGTTATCCAGTGGTGGCCAACCGGTCGGTGTATGATAAAATATACAGTAAGCAGGAGCTTGTTTGTATAACATTATTTGATTGCTTAGGATATTGTGCGTATGAAAAAATATACGAAAGGCAGGGCTCAGGATGACGGTTTTAACCGCTCAGCGGAAAGACGGTGTTTCTTCAACAAGGTGGAAAAATTCGGCCGTTTCATACCCACCCGCTGGGCGGCCAGAGAGATGTTGTGATCCGCCCCGGCCAGGGCCTTCAGGAGAAAGGCCCTTTCCAGTTGCCCGTAGGTTTGCTCCATCAGCCTTTTCTTGGCCTTCTTAAGTTCCTCCAAGGTCTGGGGGATGCTGTCGGCCCTCCAGGTGCGTTTCAGATCCAGATTATCGACCAGGTCGAGCCCCTCCAGCACTGGATGGTCCGCCATGATCACCAGACGTTCCACCACGTTTTTCAATTGGCGGATATTTCCTGGCCAATTATAGCTGCGTAACATTTCCACTGCGTCTTCGCTGAAGCCTTCCAGACGTTTTCCTAACTTGCGGGAAAAATTACGCAGGAAAAAATACGCCAGGCGGGGTATGTCGTCTTGCCGTTCGCGCAGGGGGGGCAGGAAAATGGGAAAGACGTTCAGCCGGTAGTACAGGTCATCACGAAAAGTCTTCTCCTGGATCATGATCTTCAAATCCCGGCTGGTGGCCGCCAGAATACGGGCATCGGTCCTTTTGAACTGACTGGCCCCCACCGGTTTGTAATCGTGCGTCTCCAGCACCCGCAGCAGCTTGCCTTGAATTTCCAGATTCAGGTTGGCCACTTCGTCCAGGAAAAGCGTGCCTTTGTTGGCCACTTCGAAGATCCCGGGCTTGTCCTTCACCGCCCCGGTGAAGGCCCCCCGCACGTGGCCGAATAGTTCGCTCTCCAACAGCGAGGGTGTGAGCGTGCTGCAATCTATGGGCACGAACTGTCGGGTAGCGCGTTGGCTGTAGGTGTGAATGGCCCGGGCGAACAGCTCTTTGCCGGTGCCGGGTTCCCCGCAGATCAGCACCGTGGTGTCGGTGGGCGCCACCCTCGTTATTTCCAGGAATATTTTTTGGATGGCGACGTTTTCACCTACGATGTTGGAGAAACCGTAGGTTTCGATGAGCTGTTGGCGCAAGGCCAGGTTCTCTTCCACCAGACGCTTCTTTTCTATGGCCTTGGCCACGGTCAGTAACAATTCGTCGTCTGTAAAGGGTTTGGCCAAGTAGTCGAAGGCCCCGGCCTTCATGGCCGCCACCGCGTTTTCCACAGTGGAATAAGCGGTCATGACGATGATGTATTCCCCGGGCCGTTCCTTCTGAATAATCCGCAGAATCTCCATGCCATCCATATCCGGCAGCTTGAAGTCCAGCAGGATCACGTCGTATTGGCCCTGCCTCACCCGCTCCAGCCCTTCCTTGCCGGTGGTGCAGACGTCCACGGCATAGTCCTGTTCCTCCAGCACTAGGCGGCACACCAGCCTGATGACCGGCTCATCGTCAATGATCAGAATCGTGGCGGCTGCCATTACAAACCAGACCTCTCGGAAGCGATGTGATTGGTGTTCAGGGGGAGATGGATGACGAAGCGCGTCCCCTTGCCGGGGGCGCTGTCCACCTGGATATCTCCCTGATGGTTCTGGATAAAGCCGTAAGTCACCGCCAGCCCCAGACCCGTACCTTTGGCCTTGGTGGAAAAGAACGGTTCGAAAATCCGGGGCACATATTCCGGCGGTATGCCGCTGCCGGTATCGGCGATCTCTATCTCGACCCCGGTGCGCCCCGCGTCCACCCGCGTGGTGATGCTGATCTCCCCCTTGGTGCCCACTGCCTCCACCGCGTTGATCAGCAGGTTGGCGAAAACCTGCTGCATCTGGCCGATGTCGATCCACATATCCGGGAGCGCCGGGGCCATCTGCCGGTGCACGCGAATATGCTGCTTGCGAAATTCATTCTCCAGGAGGGTGAGCACCTTTTCCAGAATCTGGTTGATGTTGCCCACCGTCTTTTTGGGCTCCTTGCTCCGGGAAAATTCCTGCAGATCCTGAATGATACCCTTGCACCGCTTGGTTTCCTGCATGATAATATCCAGGCCCTCGTGCAGAAACCCTTCGGGAGGAACCTTCTTTTTCATATTGCTGCTATACAGCAGAATACTGGAGAGCGGATTGTTGAGCTCATGGGCCACTCCGGCCGCCATTCGCCCCAGGGCCGTCAGTCTCTCGGTCTGATACGCCAGTTGATCGAACTGCTTCTGCTGCCTTTCGATCAACAGCGCCTTGTCGATGGCGCAGGTGCACTGCTGGGCCACCGCCGATAGGAAGTCGAGTTCCTCCGGGGCGAACTCCAGCTTTTCGGCAAACCCCAGGCAAATTAGTCCCACCAGCTCTTCCCGCAAACCCAGAGGGGTTACCAACAGCATCCGGATGCCCGCCGCCACCGCCTGTTCAGTCAACAGTCCCGGCGGCGCCTGGTTCACGTCGCTAATCACCACCGCTTCCTTCCGCCGACAGAGCTCCAGCACCCCCTGCGTATCAGCCGGTGGCACTGACGGTTGATAGGTCTCCCCCAAACCATAGCCGACATCCGCATACCGTTGCCCGGTCCGGCTTTCGTATAATTGTAGCCAGGCCCCCTGCGCATCGAAGGCCTGGTTTATTTTGTAAACCACCAGTTCGGCGATCTCCTCCACCTTGGTGCAGACATGGATCAGCCTGATGATATCCTGAAAGGTGGCATAACCTGCCGACGCCCCGCGGATGCGACTCATGGCCTTCCTTCCCGCCGGGGGTGTTCCGCCCCCGCTTCCCGTCTCAAGTCAGCGCCTGGAAATTGTGCGTCTCTTTTCATTATATGCCCAACCCCCTCCCCTGAAAAGCAAAATTCCGCCACTGCGCCTTTTGCCGGCGGCTCTGAGGATTCCCCCCCCCGAAAATATCAAGGCCGGGTCTACCCCTCGGCAAACCCGGCCAATTTGGTCCTTGTTATTCCTGGTAAGTTCAATCGGCTAACTCTAAGGTCCGGCCCAAGGCCACAGTCACAAAGGACTCCCTGGCCAAGCCGGCTGCAGCAACGGCTTTGCGGAGATACGCCGGCGGCTCCGACCAGGGCTCCTCGGTCAGTGGGAAGGTGCCCCAATGCATGCCGATTGACAGCCGGGACTGAACGTCCTGATGGACGCGCACCGCCTCCGGCGGGTTGACGTGGACCGGTTGCATGAACCAGCGGGGCATGTAGCCCCCGATGGGGATCAGGGCCAGGCGCATGGGCCCGAGACGGTCGCCGATCTCTTTGAAGTCCGGCGAGTAACCGGTATCCCCGGCAAAGAAGATGCGGCCCGCCGGGGTGTCCAGCACAAAGCCGGCCCACAGGGTGCGGTTGGCGTCAAAGGGGGTGCGGATAGAAAAATGCTGCGCCGGCACGCACGTCACCTGCACCGCCCCCAAGTGAGCGTTCTGCCACCAGTCCAACTCCGTCACCGCCTCGATCCCTTCCCCCGCAAACCAGCTCTTCAGTCCTAAAGGAACCACGAAACGGGGCCGGAAGCGGTCCTGCAGTGCCAATACCGTGGCCCGGTCCAGGTGGTCGTAGTGGTTGTGGCTGACCACCACCAGGTCGATGGGCGGCAGTTCCGCCAGGGGTATACCGGGAGGCCGCCGGCGTCGAGGGCCGGCGAACCCCACCGGCGAGGCTCGCGGGCTGAAATGGGGGTCGGTGAGGATATTGAGACCGGCGGTCTGCAGGAGAAAGGTGGAGTGTCCGATCCAGGTAACCTGAATCCGGTCGGGGTGGGCATGGTTAAGGCTGTTGAAGTCCGGGGGGGCCACCTCCGGTCCGTCGGCTCCGGCCAGCTCCGCCGGGGTCAGGGCCGGGGCCTCCCGGGGCTCCAGACCCAGCCGCCACCGGAAGAAGTCCAGCCGCCGCCCCCGGGGGCCGATATGGAGGTTCCGGAAGCCTTGCTCTGTATGGTGGGCAGGGGGCGCGGCCGCCGACACCGACGGCCGGGAGAACTCGCAACCGTCCCCCGCCGCCAGGACCCCCGTCAGGGTCATCAGGCTCAGCAGTTTGCGGACAAGCATGTGAATTGAAAAAGCCGGGCTGCTGCCGCCCGGGGCTACTTCTTCCCCAGAACCGCGGCCTCAACCCGGGACAAGGCCAGCCGCGCCTGGACCAGGGCGGCATATTTCTTTTCGATCCGGGCCAGGTTGCCGTCGGCGACGGCGTGCAACAGATCACCCTCCAGTTCGGCCACCTCCAGGCGCTGGTAATAGTCCAGGGTTTCCTTGAGGTGGGCCAGCACGATCTTGCCGGTGAGGATGGGATGGTTGTTGGTGACGTTGGCGTCGTGGAAGCGCACCCCGTGCTCCAGCTCGACCTCCAGTCCCGCAATGAAGTCCTCCAGGGCGATGGGCATCTTCTCGACATTGACCATCTCCAGGATTTTCCGGGCTTCCTCCGGGAGCACCGGGGCGTCGCTCAACTGCGTCCAATCCCGGAAACCCAATTCCCGGCAAACCCGCTGCACCTCTTCCTTGGTGATATACTCCGGTAGGTTCATAGATTTTTCCTTTCATAGGTCCCGCTGCAGAAAGTATCAGGGCCCGAGACGGCTTTGCCCCGGGCAGGGCCTGTCCGCGGGAGGAATTGCTCTTCCTAACGGGGGAAGGTAATGCCTCCCGGACCGGATTGCAAGAGAGGGGCTATTTTTCCGTCATCGCGGTGGCGCCGTCCCAGTCGTCGGGGGGCGGGGAGACCATAAACTCCCGGCTCCGTTCCAGGAGCAGCCGGGAGGGGCCGTCGCCGGGGAACAGGGATAGGCAGGAAGAGAAGAATTCCACGGCCTCGGGAAATCGAAAACCCCGGAAAGCTGCCAGACCGGCGGCAAAAGTTTGGAGTAACGAAACTTGTTCGTCGTCAGGTTGTCCCAACCCCATAAGTTCGTAAATCACCACTGGAGCCTTTTTCCCTTTTACCTTGACCTTGTCCACTTCCCTCAATATGAAGGGATCCTGCAACAGAGCGGCGGTATAGCCGCTGAGCAGGATATTGGTGCCGTAGTATTTGTTCAGGCCTTCCAGGCGGGAGGCCAGATTGACGTGGTCGCCGATGACGGTGTAATCGAAGAGGCGTTCGGAACCCAGGTTGCCTACGGTCATGGGACCGGAGTTGACGCCAATGCCGATCTGAATGCAGGGCCAACCCCGGGAGGTCCATTGCTGGCAGAGCTCCCGGAGGGTTGTCACCATGTCCAGGGCGGTGAAGCAGGCGTGGTCGGCGTGTTGGGGCAGTTCCAGGGGAGCGCCGTAGATGGCCATGACGGCATCGCCGATGTACTTGTCCACCGTGCCCCCGTTCTTAAAAACGATGTCGGTCATCGGAGTCAGGTAGGTATGGAGGAGGTTGACCAGGTCTTCGGGATTCATGGTTTCCGCCAGGGTGGTAAACCCCCGGATATCGGAGAAAATCACGGTGAGGTCCCGCTTTTCGCCACCCAGACGGAGTTTTTCCGGGTGGCGCAGCATCTCGTTGACCACTTCGGGGGCCACAAAGCTCTGAAAGGTGGATTTGATGCGTTTGCGGTCCCGTTCCACGTTGAGCAGGCGCATCAGGCCGACCCCCAGGTAGACGGAAAGCAGCCCCTGCAGCGGATAGACCATCTGGTAGTAGTAATTCCACCGGGAGAAGAGATAATAATTGAGGGCCATATAGGCGAAGGCCAGTTCCACGAAGAGTGAAAACGAGGCCCAGGCGTGGAGGCGGGGGATGCTCCAACCCATGACGAGGCCCAACAGGACGAGGGCCAGCAGGTGCCACCCCCACGGCCCGATGGAAACCATAAGAAAGTTATTTCTTAAAAAGTTGTCGATGATGTTGGCGTGCACCTCCACACCGGGATAGACGTTAGCAAAGGGAGTTACCCGTATGTCGTAGATACCCACGGCAGTGGCGCCCACCAGCACGATTCGGTCTTGGAAGGCGCTCGCCGGAATGCGGCCTTCCAGGATGTCGATGACGGAGTAGTGGGGGAAGCTCCGGACCGGACCGCAGTAGTTGATCCAGAAACGCCCATAAGCGTCCACCGGAATCCGTTTGTTGCCCATGCGCAACTCCTGCACTCCCGTGTCGCCGATAGTGATGTTCAGGGGGGGACGTCCCCAATAGTCCCGCAACAGTGCCAACGACAAGGGAGCATAGAGGCCGTCCTGATAACGGATCGCCATGGGCACCCACCGGATAGTGCCATCATGATCAGGGACGATGTTGAAGTACCCGCAGTCGGAGGCGGCGTGCGCCAGCCGCTCAATGTTCATTTCCACCCCTTTGGCGGTGGGCAGAGGAAAGGCGCGGGCCGCGGCCGTAGTCCAACGCACCAGGTTATAAGCGGAACCCTTGATCATATCGGGGGCGATTTCCAGGTCCCGCCGTTCTCCCAGGTTTTTAGCCTCCACGCCGAAGAAATAATATCCCAGCAGGGCAGAGCCTTGACGGGTCAGGGCCTTGGCCAGATCGCCGTCGCTGTCGGTTCCCCGTTGCTGGTTCTTGACCCATTTTTCCAGGCCGGGCAGCCGCCATCCTTGTTGGCTGATCTCCTTTTCGAGTTTTGCCAGCATCTCGACGCCGGCATCCTCCTCCTTCTCGGCGAAGATGATATCGAAACCGACGGTGAGGGCCCCCGCCTGGGTGAGGCTATCCACCAGACGGGTGATGGTGCGCCGGGACCAGGGCCAGCGTCCCAGGGCCTTGAGGCTGGGCTCGTCGATGGTCACGATGACGACTTCGGGGCCGGGTGGCCGAGGACCCCGAATCTTGAACATCAAGTCATAGAGCTTGAACTCCATCATCTGGCCCACCAGGGGATTGTAGACGTTGACCAGAAAAACGGCCATAATGATGATGAGGGTCAGTTTTAGATACGTGGGCCGCACCAGATTTTTTAGGAACGCGCGTGTCATGGGATATTCTCCGGCGGAGGTAGGAAAGACTTTCCTTCTTAACCAGCATTATACTGCGGCGATCGGGGCCAGGGCAAGTAGAGGGGAGCGCCTGCCGACGTTCACCCCACGAACGGGGAATTTCCCATTGACGCCGAAAGTTTTTTCTGATAGTCGAAAGCAAACCGACATCATGGTCATAGGCGCATGAATCTACTGGATTTGGGGATCATCATCATCCTGGGACTGGTGGTGATGCGGGGCTACTTCCGGGGTCTGTTCCAGGAGGTCTCCGTGATTGTGGGAGTGGTGGCCGGCATTGTCGTGGCCGCTCATTACTACCTGCAGCTGGCATCACTGTTGGGCCGGTGGCTCACCACGCCCCTGTATGGCCGGTTGACGGCCTTCATCATCATCATGATCGGCGTCTACTGGCTGACCCGGCTGGCGGGCTTCTTACTGGGACGCCTGTTGAAGTTGATCTATCTGGGGCCCCTGGACCGGCTGCTGGGGGGCATCTTCGCCCTGGCCAAAGGTGCCCTGGTGCTGGGATTTCTCATCACCGTGAGCCCGCTGGTGGTACCCAAGGACTCCAAGTTGCTGCACGAATCCCAAATCGCCCCCTACCTGAAAACCTGCTACGAAAAAGCCCTCTTCCTGCTGCCGCCGGAATTCAAAAGCCAGGTGAAGGAGCGGGTCCGCCAGTTCGAGAAAGGCTGGGAACGCCGCCAGGGCGACCGCGAACCCGCCAAGGAGATTTAAACAATGACATCGCCGCTGACGGAGCTGACGGCGGGGTTTCGCGACCCGGCGGCGGCCCTGACCGCCTTTGTAGAAGTAGTCCGCCGACTGCGGGCCCCGGGGGGCTGCCCCTGGGACGCCCAACAGACCCCGGACACCCTGAAAACCTATGTGCTGGAAGAGGCCTACGAGTTGGTGGAGGCCCTGGACCTGCGCCAACCGGAAAAGGTGGGGGAGGAATTGGGCGATGTGTTGCTGCACATCGTCATGCTCAGCGTGTTGTATGAAGAACAGGGCCAGTTTTCCCTGGCCCAGGTGATCGACGGCATCCGTGCCAAGATGATCCATCGGCACCCCCACGTCTTCGGGGAGGTCAGGGCCGAGACCCTGGAGGAACTCCGGGCGGTGTGGGAGAAGGCCAAGGTGGCCGAAGGCAAGGGGCGGACCCCGTCGCTACTCTCGGAGATTTCCCCCCGGGAGCCCGCCCTGGTGCAGGCCCAACAACTAGGCGAGGCCGCGGCCCGGCGGGGCTTCGACTGGCCGGACCTGAACGGCGTGTTGGCCAAGGTGGAGGAGGAGTGGCAGGAGTTCCGGGAATCTCTGACCCAGGCCGATCCCGCCGCCCAGGAGGAGGAACTGGGGGACCTGATCTTCGCCCTGGTGAACGTGGCCCGCTTCCTGCGCATCAACACCGAAGGGGCGTTGCGGCGCACCATCCACAAGTTCATCAAACGCTTCCACCTGGTGGAGCGCACCCTCACCAAACAGGGTAAATCCCCGGAAACCGCCACCCTGGAGGAGATGGACGCCATCTGGGAGGAAGTGAAGCAAAAGAAGGGGTGAGAAAAAGCGCTGCTTCATCATGCCCTACCCAGGTTGGATCAGCCAGGAGATTAAAGGTGACGGCCCACCGTCCAGACCGACAATTGAACACCAGATCGCTGTTTAATGAAAAGCCCCACCGCTTCCCGGATCCAGAGGTAAAAAGGCAACTTCGGTTGTTCCGGATAATGATCAATAACCGCCTGAGCAATTTTCGCTGATGAGGATAATGACCGGATATCAACTTTTTCTATGTATTATCTATAACATAAGCTCTTATAAAAGTTAATCCTATTATTGCACTGAGTAATCACAGAAAACGTCTTTACCCGAAGGAGCGATGCACTACCTCACCTTGGGAGCCACCGGCCTCACCGTCTCCGCCGTGGGCTTCGGCGCCATCCCCATTATCCGTCTGGAGCCGGACGAGGCCGTGGCTGTCGTGCGCCGGGCCCTGGAGCGAGGCTTCACCTTCTTCGACACCGCCCACCTCTACGTGGACTCCGAAGACAAGCTCGGCCGGGCCCTGGCCGGGCGGCGTCACGAGGTGGTCCTGGCCTCCAAGACCATGAAGCGGGATGCCGCCGGCGCTTGGGAAGACCTGGAACTCAGCCTGCGCCGTCTGCGTACCGATTACCTCGATCTTTACCAACTCCATCAGGTCTCCCAGGAAGCCGACTGGCAGGCCGTCAGCGGCCCGGGCGGCGCCCTGGAGACCGTCGCCCGGGCCCGGGAGGCGGGTCATATCCGGCATCTGGGCATAACCTCCCATAGCCTGGAGATGGCCGTCCGGCTGGTGCAGACCGGGCTTTTCAGCACCGTCCAGTACCCCTTCAATTTCATCGAGACCGAGGCCGGGGCGCGCCTGCACCCCCTGGCCCGGGAGCGGGGTCTGGGCATTCTGGCCATGAAGCCCTTCTGCGGCGGTCTGGTGGAGGACGCCCGGGTGGTCTTCGCCTTCCTGCGCCAGTTTCCCGACGTCGTCGCCCTGGCCGGCTGCGACTCGGTAGCCCGGGTCGACGAGGTGGCCGCTCTCTACGACACCACACCTGTCCTCACCGACGCCGACCGGGAAGCCATGGCCCGCTACCGCCGCGAACTCGGCGACAGCTTCTGCCGGCGCTGCGAGTACTGCCAGCCCTGCCCCCAGGGGGTCCTGATCACCCCGGCCATGCTCTACGGCGTAGTCGCCCACCGCCTGGGGCCGGCCAAGGCTGCCGCCTTTGCCGACCGCAGCATGGAGTCGGTGCGTCTCTGCGAGGAGTGCGGCGAATGCGCCGCCCGCTGCCCCTACGGCCTGCCCATCCCCGAGACCCTGAAAAAACACCTGGAGATGTTCGATCAACACCGCCGGCTCCCCCCGGCAGACACCTGACAGCCGGAGAATCTCACTCTCCCGGCACCCACCCCCTGCCTCTCCACGGGATTGGGGGTGGGAGTCTGGGGGGGAAGGGCCTGCGGCCCTTAGACCCCTCTCCCGGCAATTTCTCCCACATTCCCTTAACCAGACGCCCATACAGGAGGTCCCATGGAAACGCCCCGTTCGCAGTTCCGCGCCAAACTGGCCGCCCGGCTCATCAAAAACCTCACCAAACGCCGGATGGAGGCCAGCTACGCCCCCACCGCGGCCCAGGCCCGACTGGAGGTCCTGGCCCTGATCCCCCCCGGGGTCAGTGTGGCTCGCTGCGGCTCCATGTCCACGGTGGAGTTGGGTTTGTGGGAGGCGTTGGCCGCCCGGGACGACGTCCGGGTCATCGATCCCTACGTCCCCGGTCTCGCTCCCGAAGAGGGCCAGGCCCGGCGTCTGCAGACCCTCACCGCCGACTACCTCATCGCCAGCGCCAACGCCCTGACCCTGGACGGCCGCATCGTCAACCTCGACGGCCTGGGCAACCGGGTGGCGGCCATCACCTTCGGACCCCGGAAGGTCATCCTGGTGGTGGGATTGAACAAGGTGGCCCCCGACCTGGACTCCGCCCTGGCCCGGGTGAAGCATCATGCCGCCCCCCTGAACGCCATCCGCCTTCAACTGAGCACGCCCTGCGCCGAGGACGGTCTCTGCCACGATTGCAAAAGCCCGGGGCGCATCTGTAACGTCTGGTCCATCATCGAAGGCCAGTACCTTCAGGATCGCCTGCACGTCAAGCTGGTGGGGGAAGATTTAGGATACTGATACCGAACCGCCGCCCATACCAGGCCGCCAAGAACTCGGTGGCCCAGGCTTCCAGCCTGGATAAAACTCGATCCTGTAAAAACGCCACCGGCAGAGCATGGCGTTATGCCATGCTCTGCCGGTGGTTTCTACGGGTGGGGAGGGGGGCGTGGGGGGAGGGCAGGGAGCTTAGCTCCCTGCCCCTCCCCCCACAGCGCCGGCTTAGCGCCGCAGGCGCAGGGAATTGCTCACCACGGTCACCGAACTCAGGGCCATGGCCGCGGCCGCCAGCGCCGGGTTGAGCTGCCAGCCCCACAG
>CAYRYV010000007.1:0-80006 GCA_964428565.1 uncultured Desulfobacterales bacterium
CCACGATTTGGGGGACGTAGACCTTCCCGCCGTTGGCGATGGCGGCCGTCACCCGGGCCATCTGCAAGGGGGTGGTGAGGTTGTAGCCCTGGCCGATGGACACGGAAATGGTGTCGCCCTCCTGCCAGGGGACATTGAAACGCCGTTTTTTCCAGGCCGACGTGGCCACCAATCCGGCCTTTTCGTAATCCAACTCCAGGCCGCTAGGTTTTCCCAGGCCGAATCGGGAGCTCCACTTGGCGATGCGGTCGATTCCCAACTTGCGCCCCACGGTGTAGAAGTAGACGTCGCAGGAGTGCACCAGGGCGGCATGCAAGTTCATGCGGCCATGGCCGTGCTTGCGCCAGCACCGGAAGACGTGGTTGCCCAGGGTAAACGAGCCGCCGCAATGAATGCCGGTCTGGGGGGTGATCACGCCCTCCTCCAAGCCGGCCACGGCCATGACGATCTTGAAGGTGGAGCCGGGGGGGTACTGCCCTTTCAGGACCCGGTTCTCCAGGGGGTGATCCTTGTGGCGCACCAGTTCCTTCCAATATCCGGCGGAGACCCCGCGATCGAAGGCGTTTTGGTCAAAGGTCGGCGCTGAGGCCAGGGCCAGGATACGGCCGGTGTCGGGCTCCAGGGCCACCACGGCCCCCTGTTTGCCGACGAGGGCGGCCTCGGCCTGGCGCTGCAGATCAGCGTCCAGGGTGAGGGTGACGTTGGCCCCGGGGTTGGAGGGCATCTGGCTGATCAATTCCAGTTCCCGGCCGTGGGCGTCCACTTCAATTTTGCGGGCGCCCCGCTGTCCGGCCAGATACTGGTCCCAGGCCAGTTCGACGCCGCATTTGCCCACGTAATCGCCCATTTTGGAGCGGGGAAATTTGCCGCTCTTCAACTGGTTGTCGGTGATCTCCCCCAGGTAGCCGATGACGTGGCAGGCCAGGGCCTCGGGCAAATACTCCCGCTTGGGCTGAATCTGGATCAACACTCCGGGCAGTTCATATTTATACGTCTGCACCAACGCCAGCTCTTCCCAGGCCAGATCGCCTTTGACCTTAACGGTGCGATAGGAGTTATCCTTCTGAGCCGCCTCGATTTTTTTCCTGATTTCCTCGGGACTGAGTTTCAACAGCCGTCCCAGTCCGTCGGCCAGCCGGTTGACGTCCTGGATGTCCTCCAACACCACAAAGAGGTCGTAGGCCGGGCGGTTGTTCACCAGGATGTTGCCGCGGCGGTCCAGGATCATGCCCCGCCAGGGAGGCAGATCCTGGGTCCGGATACGGTTGTTTTCCGACCGGTAGCGGAACTCATGGCCTTTAATAACCTGCAGATACCAGAGGCGGAAAACCAGGATGCTGAGCAGGACCGCCGCCGCCAGAGCGACTATAACCAGAGTCCAACGGACCTGTTCGTAGAACTCCGGACTCATGGGGCTGATGGCTCCCGGTCCCCGATTGTCCTGACCGATGCCGAATCTATTTTTTTTCGCTTGCGGTTCCACGATACCAGGGGTAAATGGTTTTTTCCACGATCCGGGTGGCGTTCCTCTCAGCTGATCCGGAAAGGAAACATGCCGTGATCTTAAAGAAAGGATGAATGATCTCTGATCGGCGGCGCACTCAACAGCCGTGCAGAAACAGGCGGCAGTGGAGAAGGCGTGTCATCACATGGTCACCGGGGCCCGAAAGAAATGCCTTCCCCAAGATTTATCCAACCGGCTGAACAGACTGAGGGCCGGTGGCGCCACCGCCGCCGTGATCAGACTGCGGGTAAAGAAAGCCCGCAACACTGCCGCGTCGGTGATCTTGACCGGTTCCAACATGCTAATAAGCCCCACCGTGCACACCCCCGAGATCAGCATGACTGCCAGGGTGGCCAACACCTGTGGCATGAAGGTCCCGAGATTGAACTTGCTCCGCAACAGTTTGATGGCAAAGACAGCCAGCAGCAGCGCCATGGCATGGAGGCCCAGGGGGGTGTTGGAATAGCAGTCGATGAACAGGCCCAGGAGGATGGCGGTGGCCATGGCGGGAAACAGGGGCGCGTGAAAGCTGACGTGGATGACGAGCAGCATCATCAGGTCGAGTCCCGCTCCGAACCATTTCCCCAGCAGGCACTGTCCCCAGAAAACCACCACCCCCACGATGAAATAAAAAATGATCATGCTGCCCTGAAAGTAGCTATCCGGTATTGGCTATCGGTCTTCAGGTCGTTACCTGGAGAAGTTGAACCTTGTCCTGAGGCACGGCTTGCGGCCAGGAGCCAACGGTGCCGGTCACCCTGCCGGCATCCGCCGCCAGCTCTATCTCTGCAAAGGCTGGTTGACCACCGCCACCGCCACCACCTCCTCGATGCTGGCCAGATCCACCGCCGGCTTAACTTCGATGTCCTGGAAGATGCCCGGGGCCTTCTTGTCCACCGCCACCACCTCGCCCAAGATCATCCCCGCGGGGAAGATACCCCCCAAGCCAGAGGTGAGGATCACATCGCCCGCCTGGACGTCGCTATTTTTCAAGACGTAGCGGAGATGGCAGAGGTTGCCCCCCACCCCCTCGAGAATGCCCCGCTGGCGGTTGCGTTGCACCAAGGCGTCCACGGCGCTGTTGCGGTCGATGAGGAGCATCACCTTGGCGTAGGAGGCGTAGCTTTCGATGACCCGGCCCACGACGCCGTGGGCATGGATCACCGCCATCCCCCAACGGATGCCGGCGGTCTCCCCTTTGTCCACGATGATACTTTTGAACCAAGGCGAGGGGTCGTAGCCGATCACCCGGGCGGCGGTGACGGGGGACGCCACGCGGCCCTTGAGCTCCAGCAGTTTTTCCAGGCGCTCCTGGGCCAGCCTGGCCTCCTGGAACTGGATCTCCTGCTGGCGGTATTCGGCGATCTGCCGGTGCAGGAGCTCATTTTCCGCCTGCACCCCCACCAAGAAGAAATATCCCCGCCAGACGCGGACTATTCCCATCCCCACCCTGTTGAGCCCGTTTAATACGGGAGCGGTGAGACCTACCAGCAGCGATTCCGCTTTTCCGGCGGGATGAGGGTGCCGGATATTGATGGAGATAAGGGTGAAGATGAAAAGGACGGCTAGACCGATAATGATGGGTATCTGAAAACGCCGCCAGTAATACACGAACTTTCCTTATTCAATCGCGACTTCCCGGAGAATGTCAATTTCGTCCAGGGCCCGGCCAGACCCCAGGACTACCGAGGACAGCGGGTCATCCGCCACTTTGATGGGCACTCCGGTCTCTTTGCCCAGCAAAATGTCCAGGTATTTTAATAAGGCGCCGCCACCCGTCAGGCAGATGCCGCGGTCCACGATATCCGCCGCCAGCTCCGGCGGGGTTTGTTCCAGAGCGGTTTTCACCGTCTCCACGATGGTGTCGATCTGCTCGGTGATGGCTTCGCGCACTTCATCGGAATTGATCGTAAGGATTTTGGGGATGCCGCTGATCAGGTCGCGCCCCTTTACTTCAAAGACTTCAACTTCGCCCCCCGGGTAGGCGTTGCCGATGGTGGTCTTAATGATCTCCGAGGTGCGTTCGCCGATTAACAGGTTGTACTTCCGCTTGATATATTGCAGGATGGATTCGTCCATTTTATCGCCGCCCACCCGCACGCTCTTACAATAGACGATGCCGGCCAGGGAAATGACCGCCACTTCGGTGGTGCCGCCGCCGATATCCACCACCATGTTACACGTGGGTTCGGTGATGGGCAGCCCGGCGCCGATGGCCGCCGCCATGGGCTCTTCGATGAGATACACCTCCCGGGCCCCGGCTGACTCCGCGGATTCGCGCACGGCGCGCTTTTCCACCGGGGTAATCCCTGAGGGAACGCAGATAATGATCCGGGGGCGCACCAGGGTCCGCCGGTTGTGGACCTTTTGAATAAAATACCGGAGCATGGACTCGGTGACTTCGAAGTCGGCGATCACCCCGTCCTTCATGGGCCGGATGGCCAGGATGTTTCCGGGAGTGCGCCCCAACATCATCTTGGCCTCTTTGCCCACCGCCAGGACCCTGTTGCGATCACGGGCGTTTTTCCTAACTGCCACCACTGAGGGCTCCGAGAGCACGATGCCCTTGCCTTTCACATAAACGAGGGTGTTGGCAGTGCCCAAGTCAATCGCCAAGTCATTGGAAAACCACCCCAAGACAGGATCCAAGAACATACCCGAACTCCTTATGGAAGCTATCAGTATCGGCAGGCGGGAGAGTAGCGGTGCCGACTTCGGTTGTATATCATTTTATTTTGCCAGGAACAGCAAAAAATTCAATAATAAAATTAACTGCAAAAAGAGGCAATTAACTGCGGCGCCCCGCGGTTTTTTCGGCGCCAACTTGACAAATGCCTCAAATAATGATTTATAAATAAAAATTAATCATTTACTTTATGAGTACATGGAAAGTCCGATATGAAACGCACCTATCAGCCTCACAATCTCAGGAGAGTCAGGACCCATGGCTTTTTAAGCCGCATGAGCACCCGCGCCGGTCGCCAGGTTCTCAAGCGGCGGCGGGCAAAGGGCAGGAAGCGCCTGACCGTTTCCGGCTAATCCCGGACCGGTTACCATACAACCACCGCTTGACCATCACCAGTTGTGGCACACATACGTTGCGGGGCGTAGCTCGATTTCGCAAGATTGACCGGCTCTTAAGAAAATCCGAATTTCACCGGGTCAAACTGCACGGCAAAAACTACCATACGTCCCATTTTATCATTTCGCGGGTGCCCAACGAGCTTCGGCGGCCACGGTTGGGAGTGGTGGTGACCAAACGCATCGGCAGGGCGGTCAAAAGAAACCGGGTAAAACGATTGTTGCGGGAATTTTTCCGGCTGCACCAAGGGGTTATGCCCCCCGAAGATATCGTCATTGTCGCCAAGAAGGGCTCCCCGTACTTGACCTTTGCAGAAGTGACGGCGGAATTGACTCCGCGCCTGGCGTGCCCGCGTCCGGCTGAGACCAATGTCTAAGAGATTGATTCTCTTTGTTATTTTAGGTTATCAGCGCTTCGTTTCTCCCTTTTTGCCCCGAGCCTGCCGGTTCTATCCCAGTTGTTCCGAATATGCTTATCAGGCGCTCGCCCGATATGGGATGTGGCGCGGCCTGTGGCTGGCGGGTAAACGGCTGGCCCGCTGTCACCCCTTTCATCCCGGGGGGTATGACCCGGTGCCCTGACCCTTGCTTACGGCGCCTAATTCATTCAGGAGACCTCTATGGAAAAGCGGGCGGTTATCGCACTGGTCTTGAGTCTGCTCATCTTCCTTGTTTTCGGCTACTTCCAGCAGAGAATGGCCCCGGTGCCCCCTCCGGACGCGGGCCCGCCGGCCGAGAAAACCACGGCCGGGGCTCCGGCTCCGGCTCCGTCTCCCACGGCGGCGCCCGCCGCCGTCCCCCGGCCGGCGCCGTCCCCGGCGGCGGCTCCCGGCTCCCACCCGGCCCGGGAGGTGACGGTGGACACGCCCCTCTATCGCGCGGTGTTCACAGAGGAGGGGGCGCGGATAAAGAGCTTCGAGTTGAAAAAGTACTGGGAACGCCTCCCCTTCACGCGAGTAACGTCCTTGGGATTGTTGTGGTTCAGTCTGGATATCGACCGTTACCAACAGATTTCCACGACACCCACCGATCCCCAGGAGTTGGTGATGGGGACCGCCCCGGCGTACTTTCCCGTGGGCGTTTACTGGGAACCCGGGACCGGCGCGGCCGCCGCGCCGCCGTTGGCCCTGTTTACGGCCAGTGCGCCTGCGCTCAGCCTGAGCGAAGGTGGCCGGGGCGTCCTGACCTTCACCCACCAGGGGGCCGACGGCATCACCCTGGTAAAGACCCTCACTTTTGCTGCCGACAGCTACCGGATTGACCTGCAGGTCACCGTCCGGCGGGAGGGCGCCGAAGCGGCCCCGGGAAATCTGGCGGTGACTCTGAGCGCCGATTACGCCAATCTGCCGGAAAAGGGTGGAGTTCGCGGCTTTGTGGGGTCCATTAACAAAAAACGGGAAGATATCTCCCCCGGCAGCCTCAAGGAACTGAAAACCTTCACCGGCGCAGTGGATTGGGCTTCTTTGGAATTGGGGTATTTCATGCAGGCCGTGGTCCCCCTGGCCGAAGCCAAAAGCTTTCTCACGGTCCAGGAAACCCCCAAGGGTCCCATGGTCCTCACCCTGAAGACGCCGGTGGAGAACCTCGCCCCCGGCCACGAGATTTCCTTTCCCTACGCCCTCTATTTCGGCCCCCTGGACATCGATATCCTGAAAAAGCTGGATCTGGGACTGGAGGGCGCGGTGGATTTCGGGTGGTTCCATTTTCTGGCCATGCCGTTCTTCTACGTCCTCAAGTTTTTCAACGGCTATGTTCACAACTACGGCATCGCCATCATCATTCTGACGGTGCTCCTGCGCATTGTGTTCATTTATCCCAACCACAAGAGCTACAAGTCCATGCAGGACATGCAGAAGCTCCAGCCCAAAGTTGCCAAGCTGCGGGAGAAGTATAAGGATGACCGGGAGGCCCTGAACAAGGAGCTCATGGCCCTCTACCGCACCTATAAGGTCAATCCGGCGGGAGGTTGCCTGCCCATGCTGCTGCAGTTGCCCGTGTTTATCGCCCTCTACAACCTCCTGGCCTACGCCATCGAGCTCCGGCACGCGCCCTTCATCTCCACCCTGCCGTTCACCAACATCGTCTGGCTGGCCGATCTGTCCGCCAAAGACCCCTTACTCATCACCCCTATCATCATGGGTGCCACTATGTTCATCCAGCAAAAAATGACGCCCTCCCCAGGGGATCCGACCCAGGCCAAGTTGATGCTTTTCATGCCCATCATCTTCACCTTCATGTTTCTCAACTTCGCTTCCGGCCTGGTACTCTACTGGATGCTCAACAACGTGCTCTCCATCATCCAACAGTACTATACCAACAAGTATCTTGGTAAGTAGGGGAGGTTGTGATGAATTTTTTGGAATTTGAGGGAAGGGATCCCGAAGAAGCCATCGCCAACGCCTGCACCCATTTTAAGAGCACGCAAGATAGGCTGGAAATCGAAATTGTCACCTTAGGATCTTCGGGGCTCTTCGGTCTGTTGGGCGGCAAGAAGGCCAAAATCCGTGCTGCTCTCAAAGAAGAAGAAGCAGAGGAAGTGGACCTGGCGCCCCTGGCCCAGGAGGTTTTAAGCGGCATTCTGGAACATATGCATGAGGACTGCAAGATCAGCGCTCTCCAGGAAGGCGATCAGCTTAAGCTTACCATTGAAGGAGAAGATGCCGGACTTCTCATCGGCAAGCAGGGTCAAACCCTGGAGGCCCTCCAATACCTGGTCAGTAAAATCCTGGCCAAAAAGTCCCGCAAGAAACCCCGGGTGGTTATCGATATCGAGTCCTATCGGGAGCGGCATAAACAAGCCCTGGTGGAGATGGCCCTGCGCTACGGCGACAAGGCCAAGCGTCTGGGCAAGCCCGTATCCCTGACTCCCATGAACGCCCATGACCGCCGCATTGTCCACCTGGCTCTGCAGACCGACCGGGAGCTGAAAACCAAAAGCCGGGGGGAAGGACTTTATAAAAAGATCATCATTCATCCCGTGAAGAAGAAGGCCGAAGAGCCGGAGACCGAACCCCCGGCTTCCTGATGGCTACGGTTGTCCCCGTTAACTTTTTCGCCACCGGGCGTTGGGGTGAGGGTGCCCGATAATTTGTTGCCCTGCCGCTGATTCCGATTATTCTGCGATGGACACCATCGCCGCCCTGGCCACCCCCGTGGGGACGGGGGGCATTGGCATTGTCCGTCTGAGCGGCCCCCGGGCCGTCGCCATAGCCGCCCGCCTGTTCCATCCCCGTCGTCCCGCACCCCCCCCCTGGCCTTCTCATCGCCTTATGCTGGGCGCCATCGTCGATCCGGATACCGGGGAGTTGGTGGACGAAGTGCTCCTGGCCCTGATGCGCGCGCCCCATAGCTATACTCGGGAAGACGTGGTGGAAATCAATTGCCATTCGGGCTACGCGGTCCTACACCGCCTGCTGGGATTGGTTCTGAGCCAGGGCGCCCGGCTGGCCGCCCCCGGGGAATTCACCCTGAGAGCCTTCCTTTCCGGGCGCATCGATCTCACCCAGGCCGAGGCCGTCCTTGAGCTCGTCCAGGCCCGCACCGACGCTTCCCGGCGCGTGGCGGCAACCCATCTGGGGGGTGTTCTGGGGCAGGAGATCCAGCGTCTGCGCGGCTCGGTCCTGGATATGCTGGCGCGGGTGGAGGCCGCCCTGGACTTCCCTGAACAGACCCCCGAGTTGCGGCCGGATGACCTCCGGGACTCCCTAGAGGCCCTGGCGGGAGAGGTCCGTCGCTTCGCCGCCACCTACGCCCAGGGACGCCTGCTGCGGGAGGGCGTCCGGCTGGTCCTGGCCGGACGCCCCAATGTCGGCAAGTCCAGCCTCCTCAATCGGCTTCTCCGGCAGGAACGGGCCATCGTCACCGATATTCCGGGCACCACCCGGGACGTCATCACCGAAAGCATTTGTCTGGCGGGTCTGCCGGTCTGTCTGGTGGACACCGCCGGACTGCGCCCCCCCGGTGACATGGTGGAGGAACTCGGTGTGCGGCGCACCCAGGAGGAGCTGGCCGCCGCTGACCTGGTCCTCTATCTGGTGGACAGCAGCGCCCCGGCGCATCCCGAGGATGCCGCCCGACTTGCCGCGCCGGCAGCCCGTCCTGCCATCCTGGTGATCAATAAAATTGATCTCCCCGGGGTTCTGCCGGCCGACGCCTTCCCCGGTTGGACCGGACCGGTGGTTCGCCTGTCCGCCCTTACGGGGGAGGGGCTTCCCGAACTGGAATCGACGTGTCATGATCTCATACTTCAGAACGGCTTGCCCCCCTCCGGCCAACTCGTCACCCAGGCCCGTCACGCCCGGCACCTGCACGCCGCCGGAGAGCGTCTGGAACAGGCCCGCAACTCCGTGTCCGCGGGTCTCCCGTGGGAACTTCCGGCCCTGGATCTCGCCGACGCGGCCCGGGAATTGGGGGAAATTTTAGGTCAGGAAATCGGTGAAGAGGTCCTGGATCGCATTTTCTCGCAATTTTGTCTGGGAAAATGACCTCCGTGCCTGAAGATCTGCTGGCCCGCGGCGCCGACGAGTTGGGCATTGCCTGGCCCCCTGTCATCCGCGCCCGATTTCACACCTACCTGACCGAACTCACCACCTGGAACCGGAAAGTCAACCTCACCGGGACGCAGACTGCCAGTGAGATCGTCCACAAACACTTTCTGGATTCCCTGGCCGTGGCCCCTTGGGTTAAACGGCTGCCCAGCCTCCTGGAC
The DNA here is from genome assembly GCA_964428565.1 of uncultured Desulfobacterales bacterium. Lineage (GTDB taxonomy): Bacteria > Desulfobacterota > Desulfobaccia > Desulfobaccales > Desulfobaccaceae > CAYRYV01. Next base: position 9,294 of record CAYRYV010000007.1, read on the forward strand.
CTGGGTTGCGGCGCCGGCTTTCCCGGCCTCCCCCTGAAGCTGGCCTTTCCCCACCTCAACCTGACCCTGGTGGAGGCCAACGGTAAAAAGATCAACTTCCTGCGTTACCTGACCCTTCTCCTGGGTCTCGACGGCGTGGAGGTAATCCCGGCCTTTCTCACGCCCCGGCTCAGTCGCGCCTGGGGTCCCCGGGCCGCCGGGGTAATTACCCGGGCCACCCTGCCCTTGGGCCATTTCTTTGATCTGGCCGCCCCGCTTACTTACCCCGGTGGCTGGATCCTGGCCCTTAAGGGCCCCAACCTGCCGCCCCAGGAGTGGAGTAACGGCTGCCAACGGGCCACCCTCCTGGGTCTGGGACTCCCGGCCCGGCACCCCTACGTTCTGCCCCTCAGCGGGGTTTCCCGCCTGCTGGTCGCTGTCCGTCGTCTGCCGTAGATTTTGTGCGCATGGCGCTCTCAGCCCGTGCCCCTCAGATTCGGGTGAAATTACTTATATAGACGAATTCGCCAGGGTTGTTTGTGGTCCGGCGGTCTTTCTTGTTCTTTTTCCTGACTGTTTGCCGAGTGCTAGGGCCGAGCGCGAATTTTTTCTCTCCAGGCTAAACCAAAAGCTGTTTCCTGCCGATATATATCTTTGTAAAAAGCAAGTGCGGCCACCTGCCGGGACTTGCAGATCGCCCGGCAAGGTATTATTGTTTTTTGGTATTGTATTTTCTCACAGGGAAAGGAGAGGAGACATGAAGCACAAGAAGCTAGCGGTTGCGGGTCTGGTGATGGGTTTGGTGGTGATGTTGAGCGTGGCACCTCTGGTCGCCCAGGAGCCGGTTTATCCCATCGGTACCATCACCCTGGAGACTACTTCCCTGGCCGCAGGGGTGGGGTTGAGCTGGGGCGACGGCACCCTCAAATTCAAGGGCAAGGAATACAAATTCTCCATCAAGGGCCTCAGTGTAGCCGCGGTGGGCATCTCCAAGGTCAACGCCGTGGGCGAAGTCTACAATATGGAGAATCCTGCTGACTTTGCAGGTAATTATGCCGCGGTCAGCGCCGGGCTTTCCCTTGCACAGGGCGCCTCCGGGCTGATCATGCGCAACAACAGGGGTGTGGTCATCGCCTTGCGGGCGGCGCAGCAGGGCGTGCAGCTCAACGCCGGTCTGGACGGCTTCAACATCACCATGAAATAAGACTTCGAGCCGGGGAGGGGGCTGCGGGCCTCCTTCCCCCGCATAGTGCGCCCCCCTGTGTTGTTCAGCTCCGCACCAACTCTGCGCTGTACTGAAAGGCTCCCTCCCGTCGTCTTCTGATCCCCTGACGATTCTCCAGGATCCAGCCGCTGGCGCCTTTGCCGCCGAATGGCAGTCGCAGCGGGGTGAATAAGAAATCCGGATTGTCATAGACCATCCCGAAGGTTGTGCTCAAATCCTGCCGGGCCCCTGGCGGCAGGGTGCCAAACCAAGCGGCCAGAAAGGGATAGCGACTCTGCAAGACCGCCGCTACCGCCGCCGCGTCGGTGGCCGCGGGCACCAATGCCAGAAATGGTCCGAACAGCTCCACATCCGGTGGCTCCGGGGTTTCCACCACAAACGGCCCCTGCCATATGCCTTCCCGCCGGTAGGGGGTCAGGAAGCGAAAGTCCCGGAGGGCTGCCAGCGCCCTGGTGAGCAGTTCCCGGGTCCGCCCCACTTTCAGGGGGCCGATCCAGGTTTGGGGATCCTCGGGCGTCCCCACCCGGATGCGCCGCATCTCCTCCCGGATAAGCCTACGGACCTCTGCCAGCCGCTGCTGATGAACGTACAGCCGCTTGATGGTGGTGCAGTACTGCCCACCGTTGAGGAAGGCCCGCTGCACCACGAACCGCACTGCGGCAGGTAGCGCCGCATCCGCCAGCAGGATGGCCGGCGGCAGACCGCTGGGGCCGGCGAAAAACAGCTTATCGAAGCAGTGAACCTGGCGGGCGTAGACTTCCCCCACCTCGGCCCCCCCGGAGATGAACAACACCCGCACCTCCGGGTCGGCGACACATTGCCCCCCGAAGGCCCGGTTGTCCGTCTCGGTAGCCATCTCCAGGACGTGGAAGGGAGCCGTCACCTGCCGCAGCACCGCCGCCGTGGCGGGCGTCTGGGAGGAGCAGCTGAACCGAAAACGGTTGCCGCCCAGGATGGCCGCTCCCCCCACCCGGGCCAGCATCACCGGGGCCGCGTCATAGGGGAAAATGGCCGCCACCGTCCCGTAGGGGGGCTTCCCGGCGACCTGGGAGACCTCCAGGTGCATGGTGCGCAGGTGCGCCACCGCCAGGTCCACTTCCATACCGGCGGTGGCGCAGGGTGTGCCGATGTCCTCACCCGCCGCCGTCACCAGGGCCGACCGGGCCTGGGCCAGCCTTGTCGCCAGCCGGGAGCACAAATCCAGCCGCTCCTGCAGTACCGCCTCCATCATAACGCCCTTCCGTGCCGTTTCTCGCAGGAGGGGGAGACCTCCATCGCGCATCAATGCCGCCGGAAACTGTTTAGTGCATAACAATATACCACAGGAAAGAGGGGCTGCCGGTCAATATCTTCCCCAGGTCGCGACGGCATTGAAGTTTTTAATGATCTTCCGAGTCCGGGGGGCAGCTGCCGCGGGCTGCGGTAAAGGCGAAGAGGGGAGGCAAGGAGGGTTAGCAGGACCTGAGAGGCAGGCAGGCGGGGTGGCGACGGTCGGTTTCGTCCCGCCAGGAATATCCGCAATAGTAGTAATACAGACCGTCGCCCACGGAAAACTCCTTATAGGCCAAGCAGGGGCAGGAAAAGCAGCACTCCGGCACCGCCTCGGCATCCATGGCAGGCACGCTCACCTGTCCCCCGCGAAATTCCTCCAGAGTGAACATTTCCCGTCTCCACGGTTAATAGTCAGCTATCTAAAAAATTGACGATTTTCGATTCAGGCTCCCGGGAAACGGTCATGGTTGCCGGCCTTGAAACAGCTGCAGATATTCGCCGTAGCCTTCCTTCACCAGATCCTCCTTGGGGATGAAACGCAGGGCTGCAGAGTTCATGCAAAAGCGCTTGCCGGTGGGCGGGGGGCCGTCGTCGAAGACGTGCCCCAGGTGCGAATCCCCGTGTTTGCTCCGCACTTCGGTGCGCACGGCAAACAGCTTGCGGTCCTCCCGGGTTGCAATGTTGCCGGGTTCCAGGGGCTTGGTGAAGCTGGGCCAGCCCGTCCCCGAGTCGTATTTGTCCAGGGAGCTGAACAAGGGCTCCCCGGAGACGATGTCCACGTAAATGCCTTCTTGCTTGTTGTCCCAGTATTCATTCTGAAAGGCCGGCTCCGTGCCTTCCCGTTGAGTCACCGCGTACTGTTGCGGCGTCAGTTTTTTCTTCAGGATCTCGTCACTGGGCTTGCTATATTTCCTCCCGGCGGTGGCCGCCGCCGACGCCACCGCCGGCGTTCCCCCGCGGCTGGATTTTCCGCCCCAGACCTTTTCCAGGAATTGATCCCGCCCCGAATTCCACCGGTAATACTTGTACCTCAAGGTATGGGTTTGGTAATAATCCTGATGATAGTCCTCCGCCGGGTAAAAGTCGGAGGCCGGGAGTATGTCGGTGACGATGGGCTTGTCGAACGTTCCTGAGCTTGCCAGTTGCCGTTTGGACTCCTCCGCCAGCCGTTTCTGTTCCTCGTCGTGGTAAAAGATGACCGACCGGTACTGTTTCCCGCGGTCGACGAACTGGCCTGCCGGGTCGGTGGGATCGACATGGCGCCAGAAATGATCCAAAAGCTCTTGATAGGAAATGCGGGCCGGATCATATAAGATCTGTACCACCTCCACGTGTCCCTTGGCGGCGTAGTCCTCGTAGGAGGGGTTTTTGCCGGCGCCGCCGGCGTAGCCTGAAATCACCTCCACTACCCCCGGCAGTTTTTCAAAGTCAGATTCCACACACCAGAAGCACCCCCCCGCCAGGGTGGCCGTCTGATAACTCTTGGCATTGCTTTCCATTTTCTTACTCCACAAAGTTTTTTCCGGCGCTTCTGCTTGTGCTGCCGGAACTGTCGGGACCATCAACCTCCAGGCGATGATCACCGCCAATAACAATTTCATTCCCATAATGAGAGGGCTCCCTTGGGCTTGCTGAAAGACTCCGGGCGATGCTTTTTGGTCTGTCCGGGTGCCAGCGAGCAACCTTTCTTGGCCATAAGTTGGCTGTTCTGCGGAGCCCGGGAGGTCGACGACAACAGGTTTTTGCAGAGCCCGCTGAGGCGATCTGATCCGGAGGAACACAGTTGCTCCGGCTACCTGTCTTTCAAAGTTATGTCAGGTGGAGAGAAAATCAAGGGAGCGGGGGCGCCCGGTGGGTCGGGGACAGTCTATCTTCCCTGTGAGGGCTCGGCGGCGGAACCGGGGAGGACCGGCGCCCAGGAAGCTCTGGCGCCGAGGACATCCGGGGGAAGGGGGCTTGCCCCGATGCGGTGTTGCAACCGGAAATTTTTCAGATTAAGCGGTTTCCCCCGGGGATCACTTCCCCGCCCGAAAGCCTGAAAAAAGTAAATACCTATTTGTGTCGCGGGCATAAAGTTTCGAGCTTCCCAGGGCCGGAGGAAAAGCGCCTTGCTGTTTGGAATGGCCCCCAAAGGGTATGGCACTGTAATTGCATTGAACTCTGATGAATGTTGCTCTCATATAAGAATGCCTCTCGTTTTTAGGAGCATCGGAGTCAGGGCCCGGCAGCGCGATTATCTGCAAACCAAGGCTTGGCCCGGTTCAGGCCAGGTGAAAAAGCAAATTGTAACAGTTCCGCCAATTACTTGAGGCTCTCTTTTCAAGTGGTTTATTGCCGGGAGTTATGCGTGAATCTTCACCGGGAAAGAAAGATGTAACCATGACCCGCAAGCCGATATTAGGGCACATTGCTTTCATGCAATGCTTCGGTGTGATATTAGTCGTTTACGCCCACAGCACTTATATCGAACCCATTCCCCCCGTATTGTATTGCATCGGCCGTTGGTTGTGCGGTTTTTATATGGCTCTGTTTTTCTTCATTTCCGGATATCTTTTTATCTACACTAATCCCGACGCCCGTCATGTAAATGTTAGAAAGTTTTTAATTAATAAGACAAAAAGGATAATATTTCCTTATATTTTGCTTAATTCAATCGCCTTTGCCCCCAAGGTGTTTTTCTCAGAATATGCTATTACAAAGTTAAGCTTAAGCATTACAGATTACCTTACGGCATTGATATATGTATATAAAAGCCCTATTACATATTTTTGGTTTCTTCCTACGATATTCATAATATATATTATATCAATTATCTTGTATAAGATCATCCCTCCCCACAAAAAATATTATGCTATTTTTTTAGGTCCGGTTTTTTTATTGATGTATTTATTTAATCCCATAGATACAATGGGGAATAATATACTGGGGATATCAAATGTTTTCTTAAATATAATTTATTTTTGGTGTGGTTCTTTATTTTATACTATAGAAGGCAAAATAAGAGCTATTATTGATAATAATATTGCCGCATTTTTGTTATTTTTGGCAACTGTAATCATAACATATATGTTCCCTGCCCCGAATAAGTATGAGGCACTGGTCAAGGCTTTTTCAGGTATTATATTGAGCGTCTCTTTAGGATATCTTTATGTAAGATATAATTGTCATGCTTTCGATGCAATAAACGGATATTACTATCAAATATATTTACTGTCTTGGTTTTTTATTACAGCATGTCGGATCGTAATGTATCATAAGCTCGGTTTAGGAATCTATCTTACCGACATAACTATGTTTATAACAGGAATATATCTACCTGTTATTGTAACAAAAGTAATAAATTATAGATTTAGATTTTTAATGGTTGCCGTTGGCACGCGATGACAAGATCGCGGCCACCGGTTATTTTTCCTCATTATAAGTCTGGCGCTGACTTTTTGGTTACCCGGTTGTCTAAATGCCTACCAATTTAGTGGTCTATAGTTCGTAATTTGCTTGACGGTCACTGGGTAATTTGCTAAACCATTGTCGCGGTTCATCGGAATTTGCGGTTTTTTTATAGTAATGCCTGGTTAATATAAACAGCCCTTACCGCCCGGTAGTTTCAGGATATTATTATGTATGTATTGAGGCAAAAAACCTGGAGTAATCAGTTCTTGGATTATCATCGGGAGCCGGGGCAATACCGTATAGCCGTCGAGCTATACGCCCCCCTGATGCGTCTCAAGGGGATTTATCCCGATCGACATAGTCTGATGAGGACCCTGTATTATATTCGTGAAGTAGGAATAAAGGCAGTTTTGCGTAAGGTTAAATCCCGGGTCAAAGAAAGACTGCGCAACGAGAAATTTCTCGCGGTCGGCATCGGTACAATTTGCGAGGCCGATCCCGATGCACTACTCCCTGTGGGGCAAAGAGTTCTCTTTTTTGCCCCCTGTCACCCCCGGTGTCTCCAACGGCTGGTCCTCCCGCCCATTTTATGCCGACCCTTAACCCGTATGCCGCATCAGTTGAATCTTGATGGCAATTCAATAAGTTACTTTGACGCCAGTAATTTTGTGGATTTTCTTGATATTGCCCATCTTGCCGGGTGGTCTTCTTTTTCGGGCATTGACTTGGATCAGGGCCGACTCGATGCGGCTTTTGGTAAGCTTCAGGAACTCTTCTCACAAGGCTCCCGGCCTCCTTGGCACCAATTACCTGTGCGCCCCACTCCCGTGATGGAGTCCTGGGAGCGGAGCGTTGCTGCGGCCGATGGCAGGCGGCGGGCGGTTATCTTTGGGTATGGTCACTACGCCAAAACCATTATAATTCCTAACATGCCAGAATCAATAAAGATCGCGAAAATACATGAAATTGACCCCACACAAATAGGACCGGGCACTAAAGTTGACTTTCCCGTGGATACCGCCCCCATTCTCCGTCAGGGTGAAAGCTACGATGTCGCCTGTATCTCGGGGTATCATCATACGCATGCAGCCATCGCCGTCTCAGCGCTGAAAAGCGGTTGCGACGTCATCATAGAAAAACCCCCGGTGACGACTTGGGAACAATTGCGGGAGCTAGCGGTTGCCCTGGAGGAAAGCCGCAAAAGAATCTTTGTGGGCTATACGAGACGATATTTATTATTCACTGATTTTATCAGAAGAGATCTGGGGCTGCATGCAGGTGAGCCGTTGTCCTATTATTGTATCGTTAATATGATCAGAACGGGGCCCCTGCATTGGTATAAATGGCCAAATTCAAGAAGCCAAATCATATCTAACGGTTGTCATTGGCTGGACCATTTTCTGTTATTGAATCATTATACTCCCTTCAAATCATGTTATTCCCGGGAAATGAACAATGGTGATATTATCTGCTGGGCGGAATTGGAGAATAAGGCCACCTTCAATATGGTGATCACCCTTCATGGGAGCATGAGACTCGGCTATCGCGAAAACGTTGAGATTAGGTCGAAGGATGCCACCGTCAGGATTAGGGATTTATCTTATTATACTGCAGAAAATGAGCAAAGAATTATCAGGAGATCGAGAATTCTCAAATCACTGACTTATAATGTAATGTATAAAACAATATTTGATAAGATTGTTACTGGCCAGCCCGGTGACTCAATTGACTCGCTTATACAAACATCGAGATTAATGTTGACCTTGGAGGAATCATTGCATAAATCAAGATGATAAGATTGTCAAGTTAGCATATCATAGCAATAATAAATCTCATTAATCCGAATGACAAACACATATTGATAAATTTGATAATAATTAAGAAAAATTAAAGTTCTTATAAAGTAAGTTACAATTGATTGTAAGCGTTCACATTATAAAACATTAGAACACGTTATCTGTTAAGTTTAACAAAAACAGTTTGTTGTGATGTTCATTCCAACTGCATTCCATGTTTAGAATTCTTGACACCTTACGCTCGAATTTCGAGAGCGCGGCCTGCTGATACTCTTCTCGCCGGTGTAACCGGCTACCCTTATCAAGGCGACATGAAGCCGCCAGCCGCAGCGGGGTTCGCCTAAGGCCGCTGAGAGCCGTCGTTTCTCCACCGGTGCCAGAGTGCCGTCCCGCAGAAGATCGCCGATAAAAGCAGCACGATACAAGCTCCCGATGGCATATCCACGGCATACGACAACCACAGGCCCACCACTGTGCAGCCCCCGGCTACCGCGGCGGACACCAGGAGCATGGGGCGGATTTGCCGGCAGAAGTAACGGGCGATGGCCGCGGGGGTGACGATCAACGCCGACACCAGGATGATCCCCACCAGATAAATCGAAACGATGATCACCAGCGCCAGCATCACTAAAAACAGACAACGCAACACCGTCACCGGGACGCCACACACCCAGGCCATCTCTTCGTCAAAACTTAGGAAGATCAATTCCTTGAGGAATGCCACGACCACCGCCGCCACTAGCGCGGCTACCAGGACGATCTGTCCCAGCTGACCGGGGCTGATGGCCAGGATATTGCCGAACAAAATACTAAAGACATCCACATTATAGGTGCGGGAGGCATGCAAAAAGATGACTCCCAGGCCCATGGAGGCCGCAAAGAAGATGCCGATGGCGGTGTCTTCCTCAACCCGGCCCTTGCTCCGGGCCCATTCAATCAACAGGGCCACCAGCGACGAGAAACTGACGCCGGTCAAAAACGGGTCCACTCCCAACCAAAAACCCAGGGCAACGCCTCCGAAGGCTGAATGCGAGATGCCGACCCCGATGAAGGCCATCCGGCGCAGGATGATGAAAACCGAAAGCACTCCGCATATCAGGCTGACAATGACGCCACCCACCAGGGCCCGCTGAAAGAACCCGAACGACAGCATGTCAATCATCGTGCAGCCTCACCACCCGGTGGGGAATCTCTCCGTGAAACAAATATTCCACGCTGCAGCCGAAAGTCGCCTCCAAGCCGAGCCGGCCGATGGGGGGGGGTTGGTGGACGTAGACCCGGCGGTTTAAACAGATGATGTCGTCCACGTGGCGGGAAACCGCGCCGATGTCATGGGAGACCATGATCACGGTCAGACCGAGTTCGCGCCGCAGGCGATTGATCAATTCATACATCTCATCCTGAGCGCAGGCGTCCAGAGAGATCGTCGGTTCATCCAGGATCAGCAACCGGGGTCTGCCCACCAGGGCCCGGGCGATGAAGACCCGCTGCTGCTCACCGCCCGACAGTTCGCTGATGGTGCGCTCCTGCAAATGGGCACTGCCCATCAGGTCGAGGTAATGGGAGGCCAGTTCCCGGTCTGCGCGTCGGGGCCGTTTCAGCAGCCCCAACTGGCCGTAGCGTCCCATGAGCACCACCTCCCGCACGGCAATGGGAAAGTGGGGATTGTTCAGGGGCTTCTGGGGCAGATATCCCATGACCTGCCCCTGCCGCCGCAGCAGCCGGGGAGGCAAGCCGAAGACCAGCACCTCCCCGGCCGCAGGGCTCACCAGCCCCAAAATGACCTTGAGCAGGGTGCTCTTTCCCGCTCCGTTGGGTCCCAACACTCCCACGTAACTGCCGGGGGCGATCTCCAGGCTGATGTCTTCCAGGGTGGTCTGGCCGTTGAATTGTACTGTCAGGTGGTCCAGGCGGACCGCGCTTTTCTCCATGAGCTCTCAGCCGTCGTGATATTTCCGGGTCTGTTAGGGGCCCCCTCGTCGGGCGCCTATTGCATCGCTTCGGCCAGTATACCCAGATTATGCCGCATCAGTTGCAAATAATCCGCGCCGTAAGGCGCCCTGCCGCCCAAAGGGTCCAACATCAGGACCTTCACCCCGGCCTCCCGGGCGATGACTGCGGCCATGCGGGCGTCAAACTGAGGTTCCGCAAAGATCACCCGGATACCGTGCCGCCGGATGGCCGCCACTATGCCAGCCAGTTGTTTGGGGGTCGGCTCCTTGCCGGGGGAGGATTCCACAATCCCTGCTTCTCGCAGCCCGTAACGGCGGGCCAGATAACTGTAGGCCGGGTGAAAGCTCACGAACTCCCGGATGCGGAAGGCCGCGGTTGTTCGGCTATATTCCTGGTGCAAATCCTCCAATTGCTGCAGATAAACGTTGAGGTTGGTCTCATAGATCTGTCTGTGCGCCGGATCGACCTTGATGAGGGCGGCGGTGATCCGGCGGCAGATATCCTGGGCGATGAGGGGGTCAAGCCAGACATGCGGGTTCCCTTCGGCATGCTGGTGATGCCCTTGCTCACCGGAGTGGTGTTCCTTTTCGGTAAGAGGGGCGGCGTCCTGTATGAGCGTCACTCCGGCCACCGCCTCCACCACGGCCCGGTCGTCCCGGGGTGAGGCCGAGAGCCAGCGAGCCGCCCACGGTTCCAGAGCTGCGCCGATGTAAGTGAAAACCCGGGCCCGGTTCACTGCGACCAGGGTAGAGGGGGACGGCTCAAAGGTATGAGGACTGGCCCCGGCGGGAATAATAACCTGCACCTGCACCCGATCGCCGCCGATTTGCCGGCAGAAATCCCCCAGGGGGATTATGCTGGCCGCCACTGAAATTTTGTCCGCAGCCGCCGACGGCAACCCCACCCCCACGACCAACAGAAGAGAAAGCGGTAAGAGTATGCTCAGCCGACTTACATTCAGCTTTCTGGCCAAAACGCCGTCTCCTTCCCATCAGTGGCGTTGCCCTCCCGGAGGATGGGCAACAGAGAATATCTACCCCAGCCCCCGGCACCGGCGACAGGTGCCTTCCACCAGAATCTCGATCTTTTCCGCCCGATTGCCCAGGGGGCCCCGCAATTCCGGCCAAATACGGGCCAGATTCACCGGTTCCAGACATTGCACCATCCCGCAGCTCCGGCATTGGAAATGGGGATGGGCGGGGTGCTGCTCCGAGGCCAGTTCGTAATACGTAGCCCGGCCCTCCAGAACCAGGCGGCGCAAAATTCCCAGGCCCACAAAATCTTCCAAAATGCGATAAACTGTTACTTTGTTGACTTTTCGGGTTCGTCTCACCCAGGCAAGAATCTGCGGGGCATTGAGGGCGCCGCCTTCCTGGTGTAGGCTTGCCAGCACCAGCAGCCGGGCTGCTGTCGGTCGCCTCCCGAAAGATGTCAGCCATTGTTTGATATCCATCCCCTGGTTCATAATGGCATCATAGAAAAAAAACAACCGGGTTGCAATTAGAAACTATGCCCCGCAAGGGGCCCGGCCCTCCTTGCGGCTCCGAGGCCGCGGCTGCCATGTCAGGCCATCATCCGGAGCGCGCCCTTCGGCAGCCACCTCCCTGATCGGAAATGATTACGCGTTGCTACTGAGCGGGGGAGGACAGGGAATTTTACTCCCTGGCCTCCCCCCACACAATATAAGAAAGAACTTTTCAGAACGGCTATGGCTTGAAAAAGTGCTATGGGGGGCGGCGACGGGGAAGGGGCAGGGCCGTCGGCACCCTTGCCCGGTCTGCAGCCGCCCGGGGCGGCGAGGTTGGGTCCCGGGGTTAGTGTTTGACTTTCTGCGGGTCTCTTACTCCGGGGACATTTCTTCCAGTCTTTTGATCTTCCACTGGCCCAGTTCCTTGGCGAACCAGACGCGGTAACTGATGGTGCTGGCGTCCACATCCTGGCTGGCGCGGTTTTGAATGGACATGTTCCAGCTGACTTCGGCCATGGCATCCTCGGGGCCCATATCGGTGACCTTGCCCAGGGTGAAGACCATGCGCTTGAAATCGTAATCCTTCCAGGTCTTCAGGGCTTCCTGGCGTTTTTTGTCCAACTGGGGGTAGACATAGGAGAAGCAACTCATGTAAAGCACGAGGTCTTTCTTGAGGTTCGCTTCACGAAGATTTTCAATGACTTTTTCCAACTGCGCCTGCAAACTCGCCGCTTGGGGGGCGGCCGGCGCCGAGGGCTGGGCGGGGCTCGCCAGTTCGCGGGCCGGGGTTTTCTCCAGATCCTTGGGGGCCGTCGCCGGGGAAGAAGGTGGCGAGGTCGGCTGGGCCGACGGAGCGCCGGCAGAGGTCGCGGCAGGAGGGCTATCGGATTTGCGGGTCCATTGCGCAAAGACTGTGACCAAGATGACCAGCAGGATGATGCCGCCCCCCAAGATGATCCACTTCTGGGAGCCGGGGGAGCGGGGAGCAAGGCCGGCCGGCTCGGGGGAGGCTACTATCTCTCTCTCCGGGCGCGACTCCGATCCTTTGGCGGGTTTCAAGGCGGCATCGCATTCAGTGCAAAAGTTTTGCTCGGGGGTGACGGCAGCGCCGCACTGCGGGCAGAATGGCATGTCGTATCTCCTTTGTGCTAACCAGGGACGTGAGGTGAGGACGGGCCGGCCGCCGATCGGCGGCCGGCCCCGGAGTCCGCTTAATTCACCGGGGAAAAGAGGCATCCCTCCCCGTTTACCAATACCGTGTGCCCGGCTGAAGCCGGGTGGAGATCAACATCATCAAAGCAAAATTCTCCCCCGGAGTCAATATGTTTCATGGAATTTGGGGGATTGCGACCATCCGGGCATAATTGTTGCGGGACGTGCAGCGGGAAAGTCTGTCTGGTTTTCCAGCAATCCTGGCTGCCGGGGGGACTGCTCTCGTGTCGCTGCCGAGAAAAGAGTTGGCGGCTCACGTCCCAGCCTTGGGGCGGGGCACCCGCCGCCGGCGCCGCCGACGCTTTTTAGGGTGGCTGTCCTCGGTCCCGACCTGCGTGGCCGAGTCATCTTCGAGAATAAACTGACCCGGCAGGTTATTCCTGAGGGCGTAGAGCAAGGCGGCCTCTGGGAAGCAGCTCCGGCGGCGCAGCTTCATCGGCGGGCGACGATTTTTGCCTTCGTAGGCGGCCAAAGCGGCGGCGGTGGCCAGCAACAACTTGATTTCGTCCAGGCGCCGCCGGGGAAGTTCGAGACTGCCCAAGATCTCCAACATCCCCCAGTCAGGCGGAGTTGCCGGGGGCTGGTCGGGGACCATTCCGGTTTCCAAACAGGAAGTCAACAATACGGACCACAGGAAGGCCTCGCTCAATCGCTGGTTCGCCTGGGTGAATTCATCTACCCGGCCGAACAGGTCGGCGAGTCGCTGTCGGGTGCGGCTGACCGCGGCCGGTTGAGAAAGCAGAGGGGTCACCAAGGGGAAAATGGTCTCCAACAACCCGCAGTCCAGCATTAGGGGGAAGAACACCGCCGCGGCACCGCCTTTCAGATCCTTCAGCAATTCGTCCCGGATGCGGGAGGGAGCGCAGAGGCGCAACAGGTCGTGATGCTGGCGGATGGTCTGCCAGGCCTCCGGTTCGATGGTAAAACGGGTGCGGGCGGCATGGCGGATGACCCTGAGCATGCGGACGGGGTCGCGGCGGAAGCGCACCGCGGGGGGCCCGACGACGCGAATTACGCCCTGGTGGAGATCTTCCAGGCCGCCGACATAATCGATCACCGAAAAGTCGGCGATATTATAGAATAAGGCATTGATGGTCAAGTCCCGGCGCAGGGCGTCTTCCGCCGGGGTGCCGAAGGTGTTGTTGGGCTGCAGGATATCGTTGTCGTCCTCGAATTCGGAACGCCGTCGGAAAGTTGACACTTCGACGATTTTGCCACCGCGGAAAAAGACCTGGACCAGACGAAAACGTTTGCCGATGATCCGGCTGTTGCGGAAGAGGCGACGAACCTCCCCCGGGTGAGCGTCCGTGGCGATATCGAAATCCTTGGGTTTCCGTGCCAGGAGGAGGTCGCGGACGCCGCCCCCCACCAAAAAGGCCTGGTAGCCCTGGTGATTCAACCGATACAGGACTTTCAAGACCTCGACGTCGATATCGGCCCGGGAGACGGTGTGTTCGGGGCGGGGGACCACGCGGGGCGGCGGAATATGTTCTAGAGCATCGCCATGATACATGCGTTTACCAGAATGATCTTGTTCTCAATGTTATTTGTCCCGGCGCCCCCCTTCCCGTCGGTTCCGGAGGGAAGGGCCGGGGTGAGCGGTTGTTTGTTATATTCATTATATCATTAAGAAAACGAGAAGTAATCCTTATGTCTTGACATCGCTGAAATTAAAGGAAAAATTTACCGAGGGCGTTTTTGGGTAAAATACCATCTGGAACGGATAATGAAAAGGGAAAGGAGGGGTAAAATATGTCGCTGATTATCCAGGCGGTGGAGGTGGGACCGTTGCAGGTGATCTGTTATGTGGTGGGCTGCGACCGGACGCGAGAGGGAATGCTGATTGATCCGGCTGCGCCGTCGGCAGTCGTGGGCGAGTTGATCGGCAACCTCAACCTGAGAATCCGCTGGATCGTCAATACCCACGGGCATGCGGATCACACCGCCGGAAACGATTACTGGTCCCGGAAAACCGGCGCCCGGACCCTCATCCATCGCCTCGACCGGGATTTTTTCAGCACTCCGGCGCAGCAGCAGGCCGCCATCGAGGAGGGCTTTCCCCCTTTAACCGGGATCGACGGGACCGTAGAAGACGGGGAATCCCTGCAAGTGGGAACCTTTGAATTCACCGTCATCCACACCCCCGGGCATACTCCGGGTTCCATCTGCCTTTACACGCCGGGGCACCTGTTCACCGGCGACACATTATTTGTAGGGGCGGCAGGGCGCACCGACTTGCCGGGAGGCTCCCTGGAGGCCCTGATCGGGTCCATCCAGGAGAAGATCCTGCCGTTGCCGGAGGAAACCATCATCTGGCCCGGGCACGATTATGGCGACAGCCCTCATTCGACGCTGGGGGAAGAAAAAACTTCCAATCCCTACATTACTGATTTCCTGGAGTAATAACCTCAGCGCAGAACCCCGGCGGGGGCGCCCGGTTCCATCAGATTTAAGGACCTTCCGAGATTGGCCGATACATCTTGTGACTGTGGTTTTTTGATAACATTCGCCACCATTCTCCTGTCATTCTGAATTAATTTTTATGAACAATCTTCAGATATTGGTCGTTGAAGACGACCCGGTGGTGCGGGCCACCCTGATTATGCTGATCGAGGCCATGGGGGAGGGGTATGCCTGCCGTGAGGCCGCCGACGGCCTGGCCGCCCGGGACATTTTGCGCCAACAGCCCATTGACTTTGCGTTCGTGGATATCAACCTGCCCTCCATGAACGGGCTGGACTTGTTGAAGGAGGTGCACGAAACGTATCGCGACCTCCTGGTGGTCATGATCACCGGGCAGCCCTCCTATGAGGCGGTTCTGGAGGCGTTGCGGCATGGGGCTTCGGAGTTTCTGCCGAAGCCCTTCAGTCTGAACGAGCTGCGCATCACCCTGGAGAAGCTGAAGAAGGAAAAGGTCCTGCGGGAGGAGAACCTGGCGCTTTTCCGCCAGGCGCAGGAGAAGAAGATTCTGGAAAATCTCAACCAGCAATTGGATAAAAGGGTGCGCGAGCAGCGGCTTTTGCAATCTTTACACCAGGATTTGGTAGACATCAAGCAGACCGATGATTTTTATCCGCTCATTTTGAAGATCGCCCAGGACCTGACCCAGGCCGAATACGCCTCCTTCATGCTGTTAGACAAGGAGGAGGACAGATTAAAACTGGTGGTGGATTCCTGCAACAACGACACGCACCAGATTGTTTGGGATGCCGCCTACCAGGCCGTGCAGAATCAGACGCCCGTTTTCACCCGGGGCAAGGTGTCAGAACGGCTGGCAGAACAGCAAGAGGATAGCGAGGTTCGCCTGGGGATATCCCTGCCGGTGTTCATCCGGGGGGAACTGTTCGGCGTGTTGAATATCATGTCTCATAACGGCAAGGGGTTTGACGACGAAGATGTGGGGCTCCTGAAACTGCTGGCAGAGCGGTCCGCCCTGACCGTGGAAAATTTGGCCCTCTACGAAAGCATGACCTCAAACCTGTATGACACCCTGCGGGCTCTGGTCAACACCCTGGAGGCGCGGGACCCCTACAGCAGTCAGCATTCGGAGCGGGTGACCCAGCTTTCGGTGTGGTTTGCGGGGAAGCTGGGCCTGCCCCAGGCGGACATTGATTGTCTGCGCTTTGCCGGCGCCTTGCATGACATCGGCAAGATAGGGATTCCGGACGCCATTCTGCTCAAGGCCGGCAAGTTAAATCCCCAGGAAAGGGAGATCATCAGGACGCATCCGTTGATCGGGGAAAGAATCGTCACCCCCCTGGGGCTGTTGCCGGCGGAGCGCACCATAATCCTGTATCACCACGAGCGTTGGGACGGCCTGGGGTATCCCTACGGCTTAGCGGGGGAAAATATTCCCTTGCTTTCCCGGATCCTGGCGCTGGCCGACACCTTCGACGCCCTGACCTCGAACCGCCCCTACCGCCTCCGGTGGAATACCCAAGACGCCCTGGATGAAATTGCTCATTGTTCCGGCACCCAGTTCGATCCGCAGATGGCCCAGGACTTCGTCAGCCTGATGACCAAGGAATACATTTGGGAGGCCCCGGCAGAAGCGACACCAGAAGCAGCCCGGGCATCCCAAGCAACATACTTCGCCCCTCCCTTCCAGTCCCTGGAAAAATAATCGTCTCCTGGTCGGGAAATTCCCACGACAGATGAGGGCAATTCCCGGGAGTATCCGCTCAGGCAGTCCTCAGCCTGCCCCTCTCCCCGCTGTTTAGACCGGGTAACACTCTTGGGCAGTGAAAGCGGATGATACGGGCGGCTGTGGCCGACTCGAATCCCCAGGCGCAGGAGGCACGCGGTCAACGGCGGGTAAGGGTATTCCAGGTCCGAACCCCACGGCGCGCCGTTGTCCATCGACATTTTTTTCGGCGAGGCATACCGGCGAAAGATAGTCGTCAGCGGAGAGAGACCTTAAGAAACTATCGCCTGATACATTCCCAGAGATTATTATTGCCGTCAAGGGGCTGGCGGTCAATCCCACGTCACCGGGATGCCGTCCTGATTTCTCTCACCAGGTTGATGCCGTCCATGAGTTTGTTCCAGCGCCCCGGGCTTTCTTGACAAAGAGGCCCGCCTCTGGCTGCTACCGCAGCAGCCGGGGGGCGGTGGGCGGGGTCGCCGGGGCCGGCAGCCGGGCGGCCGCAGCCGCCGGGCTTTGCCCCTGAGGCTCCGCCGGAGCGTCGTGGTTCCGGCTACCCGCCACCAAGAAGGTCAGCTCCGTGATGAAGTCGCCCATCTTCCGGGCCTGATGCAACAGCTCCCCGGCTTCGCCGGCCCCGGACTCCGCCGACAAGGCGTTTTGCTGGACGACCTTGTCCATTTCCGCCATGGCCAAGCTGATCTGCTCCACCCCCTGGGCCTGTTGAGCGCTGGCTCCGGCGATTTCCCCGATCAATTGCTGCACCCGCTGGGCATATGCGGATACCTGGGAAAACCCGTCCTGGGTGTGGTGGGCCAGTTGGCCCCCTTTGGTAACCCGCCCCACGGTTTCCTCGATGAGGTCGGCGGTATTTTTGGCGGCCTCTGCGGCCCGCAGGGCCAGATTGCGCACTTCGTCGGCCACCACCGCAAATCCGGCCCCGGCCTCGCCGGCCCGGGCCGCCTCCACCGCCGCGTTCAGGGCCAAGAGATTGGTTTGAAAGGCGATTTCGTCGATGGTCTTGATGATCTTGGCGGTTTCGCTGCTGGCCTGGGAGATTTCCCCCATGGCGCCGGCCAATTCCTGCATCTGTTGTTCGGCCTGAGCCACCACCTGGCCGGCGTTGTTCATCTGGCGGTCTGCCTCCCGAGCGTTTTCGGCGTTCTGCCGGGTCATGGCGGCCATTTCCTCCAGAGAGGAGGTGGTCTCTGCCAGAGTGGCGGCATTTTGCGAGGCCATGGCGGCCAACTGCTGGCTGGTGCCGGAAACCTGTTGCGACGATTGGTTAACGTGGCCGCCGATGGTCTTCAGGCCGGAAATGGCGCGATGAATGGGGCGGGAGAAGCTCCGGGCGAAAAAGACCGCGCCCACGCCCGTGAGGATGAGCAGGACCAGACCGGCCAGCAGCGATTGCCGGAGCAGGCTTTTAAAGGCGGCATTCACCTCCTGGCCGGCCTTTTCCATTTCGGCCTTATCGGCATTGATGCCGATGACCCAGTCCCAGGGCCGGAAATAGGCGACCGCCGCCAGCCGGGGGCTGGGCTGGGCGTCTCCGGGGTTTTGCCAGAGGTATTCAAAAAAGCCGGTTTCCCGGGGCCCTTTGCGGGTGCTCTCCGTAATGAGCTCCTGGATGAACAGTTTCCCCTGGGAGTCCTTGCTTTCCCAGAGGCTTTCCCCGTCCCGTTTGCCGTCCTGGGAAATGATATACTTGCCCCGATCTGGTCCCGAGGCTCCCAACACGTAGGCGTAGCCCCTGGTTCCCACTTTGGTACCCTGGATGGCCTCCCGGAGGCTTGGCGCGCCCGGAATCTCCATTTGCTTGATGCCCACATATAACATGCCGATGACCTGCCCGGTGACATCCTTCACCGGCTGATAGGCGGTGATGTACCAGCTGTCCACCACAAAGGCGCGGCCGATGAAGGGTTTACCGGCCAGGACGTCTTTGAGCACGGGATTGTCCTGGCCGTCGGGATTGCGGACGGGAATGAAGGTGCCGATGGCTCTGGTCTGATCCTGCTTCAGCACGTTGGTGGCCACCCGCAGCATATCCCCGGCGGAGTTGAAGCGTTGAAAGATCGTACAGGTGCCCCCCACTAGGCGGGCAACTTCATCCACCACCTTGACCGGGGCCTGGCGATCCGTGGTCTGTCCCAGCCAGTCCTGGCCGGCGGCCACGCGGGGAAGTTCCAGGGTGGCGGCCGCCTGGGTGAACTGGTTGACGGCCTGCCAGGTGACCTTTTCGGGCAGGAGGTGCAGGCCGCCCTGGCGGGCGAGGACATCTTCGGCGATCTTCAGGTTGGCCACCATGATATGGCGGGCCGCATCATTTTGGACTTTGCACAGATCGTAGATTTGGCGAGCCATGCCCTCCAGCATTTCCCGGGTTTCCGCATGCAGCTGCCGGCCCACCTGAGCGCCGAGGCGCAGGTTATTGCCCACCATGAGGGCGGTCAGGATGATTATAGGGATGATAGTGGCTCCCACACCCAGGACAATGATTTTCCGTTGTAGAGTCAACTTCATCTTCCGATCCACCTCCAGGCAATTTTTTCAATCAATGACCTTATCGAAAGTTTTCCCGCCAAACTTTATACCTGCGTTCCGGATTGGTGGTCAGATTTAAGGGTCTATTTTACTTGCCGCGGTAGTGTAGTATTGTCGATGGGTGCGGCGTCCTTCTGAAAATCTCCTCTGCACGCTAAATTCTCTTGAGCTATCAATGCCTAAACCGGTCTTAAGCAGTACTCCAACCATTACAAACGCGTAGGCAGACGCCAACTCTTTGGCGACTACATAACTATCTAAAAACACACATATTCAACCACATCACGTGCTTGCCCGTCCGAAACGTGGGCCCCGGAGGGGAGAAGGGAACATACGGAAGACACTTTCGAGAACCGTTATAAACGGCGGGCGGCTCAGGACATAATACCCCGAGCCGCCCGCCGTTTGCCATCCTCAAAAGAAATGCTTCGCAGGCGCCCGGAATGACAAAAAACAGCTGATCGACGGCGACCTGGTATGCCGACGCGACGATTACCGGGCGGAGACATACGGGCGACGCCGGGAGGTTGGGGGTATTATCGTGCGGAGCGGTGAGGAAAAGGGGGGCTGAGAAATTCCACGGGGATGCAGGCAGGCAGAGTAGAGGTCGAAGTCAGCAGCAAGACGCCCCCCTACCATAGGATATCGGAAGAAGTCTGACATTGCATTAATTTTTTCATTTTTTTTTTGCGCCCCCCGGCCGTAGCCGAAAGAGCCTGCGGGGGCAGAGGTTCCTCCCGGCCCGGATGGCCCGGGGGCCGGGTCCAAGGGGGGATTTACGCCAGCTTTTGGGCGCCGATGGCCAGATCCTGCAGGCCTTTGCGGTCCAGGAGGGTGATGCGGGTACCGTCGGCAGCGATGAAACCGTTTTTCCCCAGGCGGGTCAGCACGCGGGAGAGGGTTTCGGGGATGGTGCCCAGCAGGGCGGCGAGCTGGCCCTTGGTGAGATCCAGTGCGACGGTGTCGGCCCCGTCCGCACGCTCGCTGAGGACCAGGAAATAGGCCGCCAGCCGGGCGGGGACCTCCTTGAGGGAGAGGTCTTCCACCAACACGGTGAACTGGCGCAGACGGCGGGAGAGGACGGCCAGCATGTTGAGGGCCAGGGCGGGATGGCGTTGGATCAGTTCCAGGAGGCCGGCCCGGGGAAAGAAGAAGAGGCGGGAGTCATCCAGGGCCTCGGCGTTGGCGGGAAAGCGCTGTCCGGCAAAGACCGGCACTTCGCCGAAAGGCTCGTAGGGGCCGAAGACATGGAGGATCTGCTCCTTGCCGTCCCGGGAGAGTTTGAAGATCTTGACCCGCCCGGCGGCCACCACGTAGAAACCGGCGCCTTCGTCGCCTTCCAGAAAGATGGTGTGGCCTTTGGGGATGGTCTGAGCCACCAGGATGAGGGCGAGTTCCCGGAGCTGTCCGGGGGGCAGGCCGCCAAAGAGGGGGATGGCGGCGAGTTGGGTGAGGAGATCCATGGTGCTGAGCCTCGCATCAGGGGATGACCGTTCCACGGGGGCGCCCGACTGCTTCCTGCATACCACAGAGGGCGCGGCCGGAGCAAGGGGAAAGTGGCGGTCGGCCCCCCTCCCCTGCCCCGGGACCCGCCGGACTGAGGGCGCCCCAAACTAGGGATTTCGAATCACAAAACTAGGGAATCCCTAATAGTCGCCGCCCGGCCTCCGGTTTATGGTAAAGCTACGCCGCCGGCGGCCCCCGGAACCCGGGGCGGCGTCTCCGGCGGCCCGGCAGAACCCGAGCAGGGAAGGACATGACATGAGTTTCACCATCCTGTTGGCTGATCCCACCCCCACCATCCGGCAGAGTTTGCGGGCGTTGTTGGCCGGCCAGGCCGATCTCACGGTGGTGGGAGAGGCGGCGGACGGTCCCGGCACCCTGCGGCTGGCGCAAAAGCTGTCTCCCCAGCTGGTCATCATGGATATCGAACTGCCAGATTTCCTGGGTCTGGAAAGCACCCGGCAATTGCTGGCGCAGGTTTCCGGGGTCAAGGTGATGGCCCTGGCCATATATGCGGACAAGCGCTTCGTGAAGCAGGCCCTGGAGGCCGGGGTGGCGGGGTATCTGCTCAAGGACTGCGCCCACGAGGAACTGTTGGAAGCGGTGCGCGTCCTGCGCGGGGGCGGGATCTATGTCAGCCCCGGCATCGCCCTGGACGCTCCCCCGTCAGTCTTCCCCCGCCGGGAAGGCGGAGAAAAACCCCCTGTGCTTGGCAAACCCTATCCCTCAGAGAAGGAGGACCCCATGCCGTACAACAAAAAAGTCAAGGATCTGATGATCCCCCTGGAGGATTACCCTCACATCCCCTACTGGTTTACGCTGCGCCAGGCCATGGCCATCGTGCGGGAAGCGGCCATCAAGTTCGAAGGCAGCTTCGAGCCCCGGGCCGTGTTGGTCTTCGACGAAAAGTACCAGCTCATGGGCATGCTGACCCTGCGGGACATCATCCGGGGCCTGGAGCCCAAGTTCGCCAAAGACTCCGGCATCATCAAGGCCGACCCCAACCTAGCCGTGCTTATGGGTGACATGTTCGGCCCGGGCATGAAGGAAGAATCCCAGAAAGCGGTAAGCGAAGTCATGAGCCCCATCAAGGTCACCGTCAACGGCGACGACCCCATCACCAAGGCCCTCTTCCTGATGATCAGCGAGAACGTCGGCATGATGCCGGTGCTCACCGACAAGAAGGTCGTCGGCATGGTGCGCATGAGCGACCTGTTCCAGGAGATCTCGGCAGTGGTCCTGGGCGACTAATCTCTTCCGGATTCCGGACCGCAGACGTTAAGGAGCTATCAACATGGCAGAGGAAACCAAGAAAGTTCCCATGAGCGCCGGCCTGCCGGAGATGCCGGAGACCATCGTCCTGGCGCCTCCCAAGAAGGTCATCGACTACAAGCGCATCTTTTTCATTCTGTTGGGCTTAGGAATATTCGCCTTATTCTACTTTCTCCCCGGCCTGCCGGACGCCAAGGACCCGGCCGGCAAGGTTTTTTCGCTCAGTTGGGAAGGCAAGATGGCGGTGGGCCTGTTCCTCATGGCCGGCATCTGGTGGGTCTTCGAAGTGATGCCCATCGGGGCCACGGCCATCGCCATCGGCCTGTTTCAAACCATCTTTCTCATTCGCCCGGCCAAAGAGGCGCTGAGCGACTTTCTGGACCCGTCGGTGTGGTTCATCTTCGGCTCGGTGGTGATCGGCCTGGCCTTTTCCAGCACCGGCCTGACCAAGCGCATGGCCTACAAGATGCTCAACATCGTGGGCGAACGCACCAACATGATCCTCTTGGGGACCTTCCTGGTGGTGGCGGCCATGACCCTGCTCATGGCCCACACGGCGGTGGCGGCGGCCACCTTCCCCCTGCTCATGGCCATCAACGCCCTGTACAGCGACTCGGACCAGCCCACCAAGTTCGGCAAGGGGCTGTTCATCGGCATGGCCTGGGCCGCCGGGGCCGGCTCCATTATCACCTACCTGGGGGCGGCCCGGGGCGTGGCCGCGGTGGGGATGTTCAAGCAGTTCACCGGCCAGGACGTGGGCTTCTTCGAGCTCTCCTGGTACATGTTGCCCATCGGGCTCCTGATGGTCTTCGTCATCTGGGCAATCATCATCATGATCTTCAAGCCGGAAAAGGAGCGCATCCCCGGCCTGCGGGAGAAGGCCACGGAGCTGTCCCGGGAGCTGGGCCCCATGACGGGCCCGGAGAAGTTCGTCATCGTCGTGGTGGCGGTCATCGTCGTGGTATTCGGGCTGAAATCCTTCCTGCCGGCCCTGGCCAAGGTGGACCGCACCGGCATTATGCTCATCGGCACGGTGGCCTTCTTCCTCTTCCGGGTGCTCACGGTGGAGGACCTGGAGGCCATCCCCTGGAACATCATCCTGCTCTTCGGCGGCGCCATGTCCATCGGCTTCTGCCTGTGGAGCACCAAGGCGGCCGAGTGGATCGCCATCCACTGGCTGTCCATGTTCATCAACGCCCCCTGGCTGGTCTTCGTGTTGGGGATCGCCTTCTTCGTGCTGCTGATGACCAACTTCATCATGAACGTGGCGGCCATCGCCATTTCGCTGCCGGTGTCGCTGGTGATCGCGCCGTATCTGAGCGTGGCGCCCCACGTGATTCTGTTCTCCTCCCTGGTGACCGCCGGGATGCCCTTCAACCTGCTCATCGGGGCGGCCCCCAACGCCATCGCCTATGAATCCAAGCAGTTCACCACCGGGGAGTTCTTCCTCTACGGCTGGATTCCCAGCTTTATCCTGATGGCAGTGCTGGCGGCGTTCGTCTATGTCATCTGGCCGCTGATGGGGATGCCGGTGTTGACAAAGTAACCCATATCATCCGTAGGGGGCGGGTTTCCACTCCGCCCCTACACAAAATAGACTCAGGGTGGGAAACCGCCCACCCACAATAAATTCTACCGAGGAAACACGCAGATGCTGAAACATATAAAAATTCCCGTACTTATTCTTTCCCTTGTGGTCCTGGCGGGGCTTCCGGCCGCTCACGTCGCCCTGGCGGCCGGGACCCCGTCGGGGGACCGCCTCAGCGTCGCGGGCATCATGAAAAACCCGCAAGACAAGGGCGTGAAAGAGGTGGACGTGGAGATCCTGGTCAACGGCCACCATGTCAAAACGGTCAAGAACGACGACATTGTCACCGGCAAGTCCGGGAGCTTCCTGGGCGAATTCATCTTGCCGGCGGGGACCCTGCCGGCGGCCAAGGTGGAGGTTAAGGGCTTCAAGCCCTCCTGGGTGCCCCTGGCCCCAACCGCCGTGCAGGTGGTGGAGGTGGGAGCGGACGCCGACGGCAACAGGCTGTTCCAGGCCCAGGCCAACTTCCCCATGACGCGCACCATCACCCCGGGCTTCTGGATCGCCGCCATCATCCTCCTGCTGGTCTACGTGGTCATTGCGGCGGAATGGATGCACCGCACCCTGGCGGCCCTGCTGGGCGCCGCCCTGGTCCTGTTCATCACCTACACCGCCGGCACCTTTGACAAGAGCTACTTCATCCTCTCCTTCGAAGACGCCATCGCCGCCATCGACATGAACGTCATCTTTTTGCTCATGGGCATGATGATCATCGTCGGGGTGCTGAAGAAGACGGGGATGTTCCAGTGGCTGGCCTACAAGTCCTACGCCCTGGCCAAGGGCAACGTCTTCGTCCTGGCCTCCATCCTCATGGTGGTCACGGCGGTGTGTTCGGCCTTCCTGGATAACGTCACCACCATGCTCCTGATGATCCCGGTGACCATCGAGATCGCCGTCACCCTGAAGGTCAACCCCATGGCCTTTCTGATCCCCGAGGTCTTCGCCAGTAATGTCGGGGGCACCGCCACCCTCATCGGCGACCCCCCCAACATCATCATCGGCTCCTACGCCAACCTCACCTTCGCCGACTTCGTGGTCAACCTGACCATTATCTGCGCCATCGCCCTGGCGGTGACGGTAGTCTACTACGTCTACTGGCACAAGAAGGACTACCTGAAGGCCGATGTGAAGGATGTGGGCCGCACCATCGCATATCTGAAGGAAGAATACCGCATTACCAACGTCAAGCTGACGGTCATGGGCCTGGCCATTCTGGGCTTCACCATCTTTTTGTTCGTGATCCACGGGGTGCTCCACATGGAGCCGTCCATTGCCGCCCTGATCGGGGCCATGATCCTGCTGGCCATCTCCCGGGTGGACATTGTGGAGATGCTGGAGCACGAAGTGGAGTGGCCGACGCTGGTCTTCTTCATCGCCCTGTTCATGGTCATTGCGGGGGCGGAGGAGACAGGGTTGATCCAGGTCATCGCCGAATGGGTACGGGATATGTCGGCAGGCAACCTCACCGTGGCCACCATCATGATCCTCTGGGTGAGCGCCATCGCGTCGGCCTTTATCGACAACATTCCTTTTACCGCCACCATGCTCCCCATCGTGGCCTTTTTGAACACCAGCATCCCCGGAGCGGAGAGCGGCATCCTGTGGTGGAGCCTGGCCCTGGGGGCCTGCCTGGGCGGCAACGGCACCATGATCGGGGCCAGCGCCAACGTAGTCACGGTGGGTCTGGCAGAGAAGGCCGGGTACCACATCTCCTTCATATCCTATATGAAGGCCTGCTGGTGGCCGATGATCATCACCATCGTGCTAGCCAACGGCTATCTGTTGATGGTGAACTTCGTGCGGCCACTGAGTATGAGCCGGTAATTTGATTACCCGGAAGAGGATTACCGTAAGGTAAAGTAAGTTAGTTCAGAATCAGGCCCGTTTTAAGGCCTGCCAGGCGGAGACTGACACCCTGGCAGGCCTTTGTCTTTTTTTGAGGGCATCAGCATGGAATATTATGTTTTCTTTTATTAACAACAGATTAAAAAGATTTTTGGTGTTTGAGTTTAGATTGGGAGTGCAAAAATTCTGTTATCACGACGGTCAAGGAGGTTTGTCATGCACACGCAGCGTAATATGATTCTCACGGTCCTGACCACAGCCCTGATCATGTTCAGCTTTGGCCCCCGGGAAGTCCTGGCCGCGGCGCCGGAGGCGGGAGATTATCTGACGGTGGCGGGCATCATTGAGGACGCGCAAGGGAAGGGCGTCAAGGAAGTGGAGATCGAAGTGAGGGTTAACGGCCAGACGGTGGAGTCCCTGGGGAAGGTTGAAGGCGTGGCCACCGGCGGCGCCGGGGGCTTCGTGGGGCGTTACCGGCTGCCGGCGGGCACCCTGCCCGACGCCCGGGTGCAGATCCGGGCGGTGAAGCCCTCCTGGCAGGCTACCGAATCAGAGGCCATGCAAGTCTTGGACGCGGGACAGGATGCCAACAACAACCGGCTGTTTACCGCCCAGCACACCCTGAAGCTGGCGCGCCAGATCACCCCGGCCTTCTGGATTGCGGCGGGGGTGCTGCTGTTGGTCTACATCGTCATTGCGGCGGAGATCATGCACCGCACGCTGGCGGCCCTGCTGGGGGCGGCGGCGGTGCTGTTCATCAGCTACACCGCCGGGACCTTCGACAAGAATTACTTCATTTTGAGCTTTGAGGACGCCATGCGGGCCATCGACCTGAACGTTATCTTCCTGCTCATGGGCATGATGATCATCGTGGGAGTGCTGAAAAAGACCGGCCTGTTCCAGTGGCTGGCCTACCAGTCCTATGCCCTGGCCCGGGGGAACGTTTTTGCGCTGTCGGCCATCCTGATGGTGGTCACCGCGGTGGCGTCGGCCTTCCTGGACAACGTCACCACCATGCTGCTGATGATCCCGGTGACCATTGAGATCGCCATCACCCTGAAGGTCAATCCCATCGCCCTGCTCATTCCCGAGGTGTTCGCCAGTAACGTGGGAGGTACCGCCACCCTCATCGGCGACCCGCCCAATATCATCATCGGGTCCTACGCCAAACTGAGCTTCCTGGATTTTGTGGCCAATTTGGGGATTATCTGCATCATCTGTCTGGCCGTGACCCTGGTTTATTATGTTTACTGGTATAAAAAATCCTACCTGAAGGCCGACGTCAAGGACGTGGAACGCACCATCGCCTATCTCAAGGAGGAGTACCGCATCACCAACGGCAAGTTGGCGGCCCTGGCGTTGGGGGTGCTGGGCTTTACCATCTTTCTGTTCATCATCCACGGAGTGTTGCACATGGAGCCGTCCATTGCGGCGCTGACGGGAGCGGCGCTGCTGCTGGCCATCTCCCGGGTGGACATCGTGGAGATGCTGGAGCATGAAGTCGAATGGCCCACCCTGATGTTTTTCGTGGCCCTGTTTATGGTCATCGCGGGGGCGGAGGAGACCGGACTGATCCAGGTGATCGCCGAATGGGTGCGGGACGTGTCGGCGGGGAATCTCACCATAGCCACCATCATGATTCTGTGGGTGAGCGCCATCGCCTCGGCCTGCATCGATAACATCCCCTTCACGGCGACGATGCTGCCCATCGTGGCCTTCCTGAACACCACCATTCCCGGGGCCGAGAACGGCATCCTGTGGTGGAGCCTGGCCCTGGGGGCCTGCCTGGGCGGCAACGGCACCATGATCGGGGCATCGGCCAACGTGGTCACCGTGGGCCTGGCGGAGAAGGCCGGCTACCACATCTCCTTCCTGCAGTACATGAAGGCGTGCTGGTGGCCGATGATCATCACCGTGGCGCTGGCCAACGGCTACCTGCTCATCGCCACCTTTGTGCGGCCCCTGACCATGAGCCGGTAACGTCCCGGTCCCCGGTGGAGAAACGTTTCAGGCCAGCCCGGCAATGTACCGGAGCTGGCCTGTTTTTTTTTCTTAACAAAAGGCGAAAAGGGGAGTCTGAGGCTTTAAGCGCCCAGGAAAAATTCCTCTTTGAGCAAAGGCGGTTTGAATTCGATGACCCGCAGGAGCAAAACCGGGACGGTGGCGTGGCTGACAATTTTCTCGGCGGTGGAGCCCATGACCCAGGCGACTTCCCCCTTGCCATGGGTAGCCAGGGCGATGAGATCCATGCCCTGTTTTTCGGCACAGGCGATGATTTCCCGGGCCGCCATGCCTTCGGCGTAGACCCCGGCGGCGTCCACTCCCTTGGCCTGGAGATCGCTCACGGTCTTGTCGAGGTACTGCTGGGCGACCTTTTTTTCGTGGGCCGCGGCCTGGGCGAAAATCTCGGGACTGGGGGCGCCGGCCAGTTGTTTGACCCCGGCTTCGTTTACCATGATCACGGTTACCTGAGCCTGGCACATCTTGGCCAGTTCTTCCACCTGCGGTAAGATTTTGGCTGCCAGCTCTGAACCATCCAACGGAACCAAGATTTTCTTAAACATGTTCCCCTCCTTCTGGTGGTTAGCAGTGGAAACTGAAGCGTAGGTTTACCGAAGTCCCTAATAATCCGGGCGGTCACTGTCTCGGGCGGCAACGGTGATACCGGTTGGCAAGCAGGAGTTCAGTGCCGGATAAACCTAAAATAATGGCAGGTTATCGGGAAGTCAATGGAATAATGCGGCAGTCGGGAAATTTAATCGTCCCCCGGGTCTGCGGCCGGAGCGGAGGGAAATTCTTCGGTGGCCTTATAGAGCTCCCGCTGGAGGAGGCGGTGGTAGCCGGTGAACTGGCGCTCGGAGCTGTCGGCGGCCAGGTGCCCGGCCATCATGTTCATTTTGGCGTCCAGGTCGTCCAGATAGTAGACCAGCAAAGCCTCCCGGGTTTTGGGGAGCACGGGGGAGCCGAATTCCTGGTAGCCGTGGTGGGCGAGGAGGATGTGTTCCAGTTGCAGCAGGAGTTGGGGATCGGGAAAGCCCATGGCCTCGGCTTCCTGGCGCACCATCTCCCAGCCCAGGACGACATGGCCCACCAGTTGCCCGACCACGGAGTAATCCGGGGCCACGGGATTAATGATTTCCCGGATCTTGCCGATATCATGAAGGATAGCCCCCGCCAAGACCAGATCGCCATTGATCTCCCGGTAGACGGTACAGGCCGCCAACGCCAGACGGGCGACGAACCAGGTATGCTCCAGGAGCCCTCCCAGGTAGGCGTGGTGGTTTCGGCGGGCGGCGGTGGCGGACTGCAGGGCCTCGGCGTGCCGATGCAGCAGGCGCAACACCAGATGCTGCAGGGGTGGGGAGAGGTGCTGAGCCACGAGGGCCAGCAGCTCCCGCCACATGAGATCCCGGTCGTAGGTAGTGCAGGGATGGAGGAGGGCGGGGTCGAAGTCGGGAGGTTCCTTTTTGAGTTCCTGCAGACGTTCCAGTCCCATGATGAAGCTGACGGTGAGTTGGAGATCATTATTAAAGGAGCCCACCCGGCCCTTGACTCCGACGTAGTCGCCGGGCCGAACCGGATCGGTGCAGCGGCTCAGGGTATCGGCCCAGACCTTGCTTCTGAGGGTGCCGCTCTGGTCACCCAGGACCAGGTCCCAATAGGGGTCGCCGTTTTTGGTGCGCCGGGTCTCCAGTTGGCGCACGACGAAGAATTGCTGAATCTCGTCGCCCTCTTGCAGGTCGCGGATGAATTTGTGGGCCATAAAATTCGGTTCCGTAGCGCACCGGCAGCAAAACTTCCCTGAGGCAGTTGGCAGCCAACGGCAGAAATATTTAACTTTTTTAAGAAATCAACAAGTTGACAACATTTCCCGGGAGTCTTATGTTAACATCAAAAGGTGCAGGTAAATTCCGGTACGGGGGAGCCGCCCCCACCTGAAGTATATGGCGACCTCATCGCCGACAGGCAACTTCCCGGATTCCGTGGCATAATGGCAGCCCGGGGGTGGCGGTGAAGAAAAAAATCGGGGGATGAGAGAAAACTTGTAACTTTCGATCAAATATGGTAGTATTAAAAAATTCTAAAATTTTTGGCAAGAATTTTTTGGAGGTTTAAAGAATCTCTTATGGAAAGAGATTATATCATCAAACTTGTGCATTTAGGCAAGGAAAAAGGTGGTTATCTCACTTACGACCACCTCAATGAAATCCTGCCGGCCGATATAATTGATCCTACGGAGATAAAGGAAGTCTTTGACACGCTCCAGGAGGAGGAGATCGAAGTCGTCGACAGCCTTGAAGAAATGGGATTCTCCGGGGCCGAAGTTCCCGAGGGCGACCTGGAGGGAGAGATTGAAGAATCTCTGGATGCCGAAGATGTGGTGGAGCAGGAAGGCATTGTCGCGGCCTATTTCCGGGAGATGCTCCGCTATTCCGTTCTGACTCCGGAGGAGGAGAAAGATTTAGGCAAGACCATCAAGAACGGCCAGGACAACATTCTGAAGATGGTGACGACGGTCAACAGTGACCTGGAAGATATCCGGTATCTGCAGCAGAAGGTCCAGGAGTGGTTCCAGACGGAGGAAAAGACCGCCCAGGCCAAGGAAAAGCTCTTCCGCTTCATCAACCAGACTATCAACAAGATTTTGAAGCACAAACCCGGGGCCGAGGAAATCCGGCAGCTATCCAAAAAGATCAGGGGCAAGGAAAGGGAGGTCATCAGGGCCCGGGACGAAATGATCAAGGCTAATCTGCGGCTGGTGGTGAGCATCGCCAAGAAATACCTCCATCGGGGTTTAAGTTTTTCGGATTTGATCCAGGAGGGCAACCTGGGCCTGATGAAGGCAGTGACCCGCTACGACTACACCACCGGCTATCGCCTGAGCACGTTCGCCTCCTGGTGGATTCGGCAGACCATCACCCGGGCCATTTATGACAAGACCCGGACCATTCGGATTCCGGTACACCTGCAGGAAATTCGCAACCGCTGTTACCGCGCCTTTTACGACCTATTGAAGGAGTTGGGGCGGGAGCCGCTCCTGAAGGAGATTTCCGAACGCTCCGGGGTTCCGGAGGACAAGATTCTGGTGGTCACCAACCTTTCCGACGAGCCCATCTCGCTGGAGACGCCGGTGGGGGACGAGGGCGACCGGTTGGGCGATTTTATCCGCAACGAACAGGCCGTGTCTCCGTACGACCATATCATCAGCTCGGAACTGGCGGAGAAGACCGATGCCATTTTGAGCACCCTGACAACCCGGGAAGAAAAGATCATGAAGATGCGCTTCGGTATCGGCGCCGAGGTGGAGCACACCCTGGAGGAAATCGGCCGCGAATTCAAGGTGTCCCGGGAACGTATCCGCCAGATTGAGAAAAAGGCGTTAAAACGATTGAAACATCCAACTCGCCGGGCGGCGTTGGAGGATTTTCTGGAATAGGGGGGGGAGTTACCAAACCCTGCTCCGTCAGTTCTCAGGAGGGAGATAGATGACCGTCATGGATGCCGAAAAGCAGGCGGCATTGCGGGACATGCTGCTGGAGCGCAAACGAAAGCTGTGGCAGGAAGTGCGGGGGCACCTGAAATCCGGATTAAAGGAAGGCTATCAGGATTTGCTGGCCACGGCCAGGGATGAAGAAGACCAGGCCCAGGTCAATCTGCTGGAGGAAACCCAGTTTTCCCTGATCGAACCCAAGCGCCAGGAGCTGCTGGCCATCGAGGAGGCCCTGGAGCGCCTGGAAAACGGCAACTACGGCACCTGTGAACACTGCGGCAAAACCATCGAGCCCCGGCGACTGGCCATCATGCCCCAGACCACCCTGTGCCGGGACTGCCAGTCCCTGAAGGAAAAGATCGCCAAGGCCGGCGGCGGCCGTTAAGCCGATCCGGCACACCATTAGGTCTGATTATCATGCGCAGCCAGGGAGGGCGCCAGCCCTCCCTGGCTGCGGCGCGTCTAAATCTGATCCCGCACGGCCAGCCGCCGATGGCTCAGACAAGGGAGTTCCCGCCGGCGGCGGTCGATCTCTTCCAAACGAAGTTCAGTGGTGATCGTCCCTTCCCCGTCCCCGGCCTGGGCCAGGACCAGCCCCCAGGGATCGACGATCAGGGAGCGACCATAGGTGACAAGTCCGGGGCTGTGTTCGCCGTATTGGTTAGGAGCGATGACGTAAATCTGATTTTCAACGGCCCGGGCCCGCACCAGGACTTCCCAATGGTCCCGTCCCGTCTCCCGGGCAAAGGCCGACGGCAGGACTATCACCTGAGTTCCCCGGTCCACCAGGGAGCGAAAGAGTTCCGGAAACCGCAGGTCGTAGCAGATGGCCACACCCAGGGTAAGGCCGACCTCAGGGAGGGGCACCGCGACGGGGGTTTCACCCGGCAGCACGTACCGGGACTCCTGGTGGGTGAGGCGGCCCGGCAGTTCCACGTCAAACAGGTGGATCTTGCGGTACGCGGCCAGCAAGTCCCCCCGGGGGTCCAACAGGACGCTGGTGTTGTAGATCTTATCCCCGGCGGCGGTCTTTTCGGGAAAAGAGCCCAACAGGAGGTAGATCGCCAACTCCCGGGCGACGGCGGCGAACATCGTGAGCAGAGGCCCGTCCAGGGATTGGGCGTGTTGCTGGATGGCCGCCGGGGGTCCATAGCAGGAGAAGTGCTCGGGCAGAGCGACCAAACGGGCGCCGCGGCCGGCAGCCGCCCGAATCAGACTCTCGGCCCGGGCAATATTGTCGGGCGGATGAGGAGTACTCGCCATCTGGATGGCGGCCACCTCCAGGACCCCGGCGGCTTGCATGTCGTCGTCCCCTCCGGGCGCCGCCCCCGGAGACGGGCCGGCGCTCCCTGTTGGAATGATTAATCAACACGAGGATATTTTCACTATAGCACAGTCACCTGAAATTACCAGCAAAGACGGGAGGCGAATCATCATCATGAAAGGCCGGCTGCTGGTGGGCTTGCTGTTGGCAGGGGCCGCCGCCCTGGGGCTGGCCGGGCTGCGGGTCGCCGATCACCCCTTGCCGCCGGGAGTGGTCGCCGATAAGGTGGTGGTGAACAAATCCGCCCGCGGTCTCACCCTCTGGAAAAAAGGCCAACTGCTGAAGTCCTATCCCGTCGCCCTGGGGCGGGCGGCGGGAAAAAAGGTGCGCCAGGGGGACGGCCGGACGCCGGAGGGCGTCTACGTCGTCACCGGACAGCTGCCGCAGAGCAGTTACTACCGGGCGTTACACATTTCCTACCCCAATGCCGATGATCGGAGACGCGCCCGGGAGGGCGGCTTCCCACCGGGAGGGGACATCATGATCCACGGCCTGCCGCGGCGGTGGGCCTGGGTGGGACGGCTGCACAGTCTGCTCAACTGGACCCGGGGATGCATCGCGGTGAGCAACGCGCAGATGGATGAACTCTGGCGCGCCGTGCCGGTGGGCACCACCGTCGTGCTGCAACCGTAACCGCACCAGTCGCCCCTACCTCCGGAGGGCGATCCATCCCGGCCGGCGGTGGCGCGTTTAGTTTACAGATCGCCGGCGGGCAGACGACCGGCCCGAAGGTCCGCCAGCTGCTCCGGGGTGAAGGGCGGCTCGAAAAGCTCCGGGGACTCCTGATAACTGCGAAACATATCGATGATGAAATGGAGCCGGTCGGGGAGAGCGGCCCAATCGACGGCCCCGCTGTCCCGGGGGCTGTCCGGGGTGGGGTCCAGCGCCGCCAAACGGACCTGCAACTCGGGGAGGGTGATCTGCTGGAGGGCCGCCGGAAACGGGCGGTCCAGGTCCCGGCCCAGGCGCAGCCGGACGCCGTGGGGCAAGCCGATGGTCATGAGATGCTCGGTGATGACCTGACGGATCTGCTGCCGGGTGTTTTGCAGCAGGCTATCAAGGGCGGCCGTCAGGGGCGTCAGGCCCCCGCGCAGCCGCGGGAGGACCCACCGGCCCAGGCTCAGCCAGCCAGAGTCTGGAAAGACGAGGTTCAGCAGACGCGTCACCACCTCCCGAGGGTCGGGTAGACCAGCGTCCAAAGAAGCGGCAATCTCGGGCTGGAGGCGGGTCTGCTCGTGAAAGCCGATATCGAGATTGGCCAGGAAGATGAGTTGGGCCCGCTCCCGGATATCGGTGGTGAAGAACGCCTGATAATAATGCCGGAAGGCCGTTTGCAGGTAGCGCTGGCCGTGGGGCGGATCCCCGGGCTGGAGGGCTGCACAGAAACGGTCGATGGCATTAGCATCCCCGTCCGCATCAAGGCCCCGCGTCGCCAGAAAGCGGGCGAATTCCTGACCGATCTCCGCAAAGACCTTCCTATTCCCCTCACCCACAGCCGCCGCAGCCCGTTGCAGAGCCGCGGCGGGATTAACCATCTCCCACGCCAGGGCCTCAATCCGCCCCGGTTCACTCCGGGCGCCCAGCCGTTTCACGGCGGCCACCACTTCCCGAAGCGGCTGGATGACCGCCGGGGTCTGCAGAACGGCCGCCAGGCTGCGCTCCAGATCCTCCCCCCGGATCGTCTGACCGGCCTGTTTGGAGGCCCAGGTGGCGAAGGTACACCAGTTGGCGGACGGCCCCAGGCGCGTCGCCAATGCCGCGGACAGCTCATGATAGCATTGGGTAATGAGAAGGTTACGGAAGAGGGGATCGGCCCAGGCGGCGATTTTCTCCACCTCATCGATGGTGGGAGCGGTCGCGCCGGTTTGCTTGCAGCTCATGGCGTCACCTCGGGATCAGGGGTAGAGAGCCGGAAGGCTCCACTCTTCAGGTAAAAACCTTTGCCCCCTATTTCAAGACGTGAGTATCAGCAGCAGGATATTTACTGAAAATTATATATAAATTGTTCAAGAGCGGCATCTCCCCAAGATGAAGGGGGGAGCGGGAGGCTCTTTCCGGAACTTGCCCGAAGCCTGGGCGACGGGGCCTGACGGGGCGGAGGGAGAGGCTGCCTCCCCTCCCTCTCCGGAACAATCAGTGGGCTCTTCATATAATCCCCGGGGATCAAGGCAGGGGAGTTGAATCAGGCCAGGTAAGAGCCAGAAGGATGATTACAGCCGTTTAAAGCCGATTTGGTCAAACAACCAGGCATAATAGCGCCAGGGCAACCGCGGCACGGCCAGGAGATTGACCAGGATCCCATGGCTGTAGTAATTGAATCCCACCGTATGATTACAATACAGGTCGCTGAAAAACAAAACCGTCGTCATACCCCCTCCTTCCCCCTCTCAAGCGCTGAGGCAACTTAGTCATCGCTGGTAACTGTTATTAATAGCAACATTGATACCAACCCCGAAAGGCGGCCAACAGGAGGCGGGAATCGGCCCTCATCCTGTTGGACAATAATATAACAATCCGTTCTTACATAATGTTTTAGACAAGGCGCTGGCAACGGCAACAATCAGAAAGAGTCGAGGGGATTCGCCGGAGCAAGGCAAGCGAGGTCTCTTTTGCCAGGGTCGGGAAAAAGCGTGTTATTTTTGCGGCGGTGGGAACTTATCGGCGTGAGGACGGTCAGGACCGCAGCCAGGCCAGGGTGACGAGGAGCCAGGTGAATTCGTTGGCCAGCTCTCCCAGGGCGGCCCCCTGGCGGTGGCGGTCCCAGCCCGCCTCCCGGATGGCGAACCAGAGCTGGCCCAGCCGGGTAAGGATGCCGACGTGGCCGGCCAGGAGCATGGCGCCGGCCAGGCCGGCGCCGCCCACGGTGAAGATTTTATACGCTAGAGTGAGCTGCGGCAGCCCGATGAAACACACCCCGCACCAGGCATTGACCATCGGGTCGGTGAGAGACAGCCCCCGGAGGCGGACCCACAGGCCGGTGGCCGCCAGTCCCAGGCCCACCATCAGGGTGGTGACGGTGTCTTTGTGGTCCCAGATCTCCGTTCCCCGCCACAGCAACACAACCAGGTCGGCGGCGATGACGGTGGTCCAGACGGCGTAAGTCAGGACGGTCTGGAGAGTGATACGACTGGGGCGGCTACGGTGCGCCCGATAGGTCAGATCCAGATTGATCGCCAGAAAAGCCAGCCAGCTGGCCAGCCAGGTGACATTAACTCCCTGGGAGGTGGTAAGCAGGCGGACAAACTGGCTCCCCCCGGAGATCAGAGCCAGCGTGATCTGCAGGACAAAGAACAGGTCGGCAAACAGCCGGGGAGACCAAGGACCGGGCATTTTATCACTCTATTCCCATTCCCGGGGAATGTGGCGACGGAGGTCGGCGGGGGGGAGATGACCTCACACGCGCGCCGCCTACCGCAGGTTAATAGGGAGAATCGCCCTTGATGATCTCCAGGGCGCACTCCAGGGGCTCAAAGAGTTTGTACAGGGGCTCGCAGCGGACGCAGGGGACGATGTTGTCCCGGCCGCGAGAGGTGAACTCATATTCCCGGGCGCCCTGGCAGTTGGGGCAGTTGTCGGCGGCCAGCCTGAATTCGCGATACAAGCGGGCGATAAGAGTGGCCTCCGGGTTACCCTGGAGGTCGGCAAAGGTCGGCGGTGCAGTCGTGTCGGACATGAAAGACTCCTTTTATTTGATTTGTCCTAATTTATGTATAGTCGCGATTTAGTGCAAGGGGTGTGGGGAGGTGTTTGGGAATATGGGAAACGGGGCAAAAATCACGACAAGGGCAGTGTCAATGGGCTTGGCGGCGGGAAGGGACAAGGGACAACGACCCCTGCGTTCTGCCTCACATTGACTTTCGCAGAAACCTTATGGAAGCACCTTTGTCGCCCTGAGGGGCCGGGATGCAGCCAGGCCGCCGGCGACCGGCAGCCCAGCATCGCCGGCAAGTCGGCTCCGGATAAGCAAACCGGGGCCAGCCCAGAACTCCTGAAAGTTGACGAGATCGGCCACCACGGGGGAGGCGGGATGCTGGACGACCTCGTCGGGGGGGCCGCTTTGCACAACGCGGCCCTGGTGGTAGATGACGAGGGTGTCGGCCAGGCTGTAGGCCTCCCAAAGATCGTGAGTGACCAAGACCACGGGCAAGTCGAACTCCCGGCGGACCGCCAAGAAAAACCGACGCATCTGGCGGCGCAGGGGATTGTCCAGGGCGGAGGAGGGCTCATCCAGCAGCAGGGCGGCGATCAGGGCACCTGGAGAGAGAGCCGGAGGGAAAAGAGCAGCGAGCTATCCACCGGTAAGACCTCCGGTCAGCGGGCGGGAGGCTCGCGGAAGCCGAACTTCCGGAAGATCTCCCGGGTCTGCGGCAGGGTCAGGGCGGCGACGAACTCCCGGGCGGCGACGTCGTTGTTGCTCTGCTTCAGGACCGCGGCGGGGTAGAGGACGGGCTTATGGCTCTCCTGGGGGGCTGTGGCCACCACTTTGACCTCCCGGGGGCGGGTGAGGGCGTCGGTGTGGTAGACGACGCCGGCCTCGACTTCACCGCGGGCGACGTAATCCAGGACCTGGCGGACGTTTTCGGCCAGGACCAGCTTATCTCTGACGGGCTCCAGCATCTGGAAGAAGGCCAGGGCCTCGTGGGCGTAGCGGCCGGCGGCAGCTAATTCGTCCATGTCCTTGGGGGCGGCGGAGGCGAAGACGTCCACCGGGGCGCCCCCCTTGATCTGCTGGGCCAAGGCCCCGGAGGCCCCGAAGTTGAAGCGGACCTGGACGCCGGGGTGGGCCTGCCCAAAGAGCGGGGTGATCTCCTGGAAGGCGTTTTTCAGGCTGATGGCGGCGGAGACGGTGAGGTCTTGGCCCGCGGCCGGGGAGGCGCTCCCGGCGACCGCCAAGATTCCTAAAGAAAAAATTGCCAGGGCGCAGATGACCAGAAGTGCTTTTTGACGCATCAGACAACCTCCGCGCGTTCTATGAGTGGTTTTCCGCAAGAATACCCCAGCATAAATAGTCCGATTCAATATGTCAAAGAAAACATATTAAGCGACAGCTATTTTACCCCCCCCGGTCATCAAAGGGGCCGGAGGCGCTCTGTTCAGCCGCAGCCGCCGCCGGGACCGGCGCCGTCCCGGCGGCCGGTGCAGCAGGCCCGGGTCAGGCCGCCGGTCCGCCCCTTGAGGGTAGCCAGATCGCCGCCCTGGAAGACGGCGGCCAGCCCCCGTTCGATGAAGCCGGACATCTCCACGGGGGTGACGCCGCTTTCCGTGAGAATGGCCCGGGGGGTGTCACCCAGAGCGCTGACCAGCACCGCCCGGCAGTCGTGCAGGACTCGGGCCAGATCGAACCAGCGCTGGCCGCCGGTCCCGGGGGCCGGGGCAGGGCGTTCCTCGACGAGGGTGAAGCCGTCGCTGCCGGCCCCCCAGATCTGGAAGCGAGCGGCCTCGCCCAAGTGCTGGTTGACCAGCATGCCCTCCAGGGTGGCCACGGCCACATACGGGCGGCTCTCGGCCGCCGGAACAGCGCGGGAGCAGGCGGACAGGCAGGAGCCGAACTCCGTGGACCGGTCCTCGCCCAAGAGGCCCACGGCGTCGGCCCGGCAACGGGTGCAGTGGCGCATTTGGGGCAGGAAACGCTCGGCCTCGCCCTGGATAAGGGTCATCCATGCGGAGGCGGGCTCCGGGATGGCGGCAAAAGGGGTGTCGGCGTTGGGATACATGGGCATGCAATTCAGCAGGTCGACGCCTA
Source organism: uncultured Desulfobacterales bacterium (assembly GCA_964428565.1). GTDB lineage: Bacteria > Desulfobacterota > Desulfobaccia > Desulfobaccales > Desulfobaccaceae > CAYRYV01. Next base: position 47,046 of record CAYRYV010000007.1, read on the forward strand.
ACTCTGCCATCCGCCGGGCGACCGCCGGAACATGGATGTCGTTGACGCCGGGGATGACGATGGTGTTGACCTTGACCACCACCCCCCGGGCCTTGAGGCCGGCGATGGCGGCGAGCTGCCGGGAGAGCAGGAGCTCGGCGGCCTTGACGCCCCGGTAGATGACCTTGCCGTCCCGCACCCAGCTATAGATGAGGGTGCCGATCTCGGGGTCCACGGCGTTAACCGTGAGGGAGACGTGAGAGATGCCGATTTCGGCCACTTCGTCCAGGTACCCCGGCAGGCCCAGGCCGTTGGTGGCCAGGCACAGCAGCAGATCGGGGAAGTGCGCCCGGACGCGGCGCAGGGTGTCCAGGGTCTCCACGGGATTGGCGAAGGGGTCGCCGGGACCGGCGATGCCGGCCACGGTGATGCGGGGCTCCTGGGCCAACACCTGGCGGAGATAATCCACAGCCTGAATGGGGTTGAGGACCGCGGAGGTGACCCCGGGGCGGGATTCGTTGACACAGTCGTACTTGCGGTTGCAATAGTTGCACAGGATATTGCATCTGGGGGCCACCGGCAGGTGAACCCGGCCGCAGTCGCCCTTGACGTCGGCATTGAAGCAGGGATGCCGCGAGATGTCCAACATGGCCTTGTTCCTTAGAAGAAGTTCGTAGTTCGTATGCACAGTTAATAGATATCAGAAGCTCTCTTCTACGATCTACGAGCTATGAACTGCCTTACAGGTAACCGTAACCCACCGGAGAAGCTTCCTGTTTGACCTCCAGGAGGGCGTTGACGAGGCGGTCCAGGAGCTGCTGGGCGCCGCGATAACCCACGTGGAGGACCCGGGGGCCGCCGAAGCGGTCATGGATGGGAAAGCCTACCCGGAGGAGGGGCACCCCCCAACGCCGGGCCAGGTGATAGCCCTTGCTGTGGCCCAGGAGAATATCGGGCTGGAGGACCTCGGCGGCCTCGGCTATTTCGTAGAAATCCACGCCATCGAGGACCCGGGGCGGCTCGGGAAGGATGTCCGCCGTGAGCGCCGCAACCGCCTCAGCCAGTCTACCGCTCTTGCCGCCGGAGGCCACCAGGACCGGGCGCACCCCGATCTCCGCCAGAAAGCTGGCGAGGCCGACGGCTAGGTCCTCTTCGCCGTAGATGACGGCCTTTTTGCCGAAGACGTACTTGTGGCCGTCCACCATGGCGTCCAGCAGGCGGCCCCGCTCCCGGGCGTGACACTCGGGAACGGGACGCCCCGAGACCTCTTCCAGGGCGGCGAAGAGGGCATCGGACTCCCGCAGGCCGACTGGCAGGCCCAGAGAGTGCAAGGGCACCCCGAAGCGCTCGGCCAGGAGCTTCCCGGCGGTGGGCAGGGCATCCAGGGTACGGCCGCATTCCAGGGCGGCCCGGGCGCCGCCCAGGGTCCGGATGGCCTCCAGGGGCGTGCCGCCCCAGGGAATCTTCTCATAATCTTCCAAGGCGGGGCCGTCCAGGGTATCGGAGATATCGGGGAGGATGGTCCCGACAAGATCGAAGTCTGCCAGGATTTCCCTGAGATAACGGATATCCGCGGGCGAGACGAATCCCGGCAGCAGGCCCACGCCCCGGTGGGGCGGGACCTGCTCGGCGAGTTGCTCCACCACGGCCCGGACGGCGGCGTGGAAGCCCTCCATGTGAGTGCCGCCGTAGCTGGGAGTGGCCACGGTGACGATGGCCGGCAACTCCCCGGCGGCGTTTTCCTGGCGGAACTCCCGGACAATCCCGGGGACGTCGTCGCCGATGGTTTCGGTGAGGCAGGTGGTGGCTACGCCGATGAGGCGGGGATGGTATTTGCCCAGGACATTGCGCAGGCCCTGCTTCAAGTTGGGGCCGCCGCCGTAGATGGCGTGCTTCTCCCCCAGGGAGGAGGAGGCGATGTCCATGGGCTCCCGGAAGTGGCTGATGACGTAGCGCCGCATGTAGGTGGCGCAGCCCTGGGAGCCGTGCAAGAAGGGCACGGCGCCTTCGATGCCCCGGAAGGCCAGGGCGGCACCCAGGGGCCGGCAGAGCTTGCAGGCGTTGGTGGTGGAGGTATAGGGCGCTTTGGCGGTTTTCATGGCGTTCACCGTTTACGGGCGTCGAATTTTCAGTTGTGGGGGGGCGGGGGCGGGTTGTGGACCCGCCCTGACGCTGACCCGAATCACGCTTATAAGATTCCGCTCCCCCCCACCAGAGTCGCCTCTTCCCGGCACGGAGGCGGGGAAAAAGCGGGGGAAGGGGCCGGGCGGGCAGAACCCCGAACCTCTCCCCCCTGTCTCTGGCGTCGGGGAACGAAACGCCAGACGGGGCTCATGACGGTGTTGTACACTTCCCTGGCAAAGTTGAGCATGCCGACAAAGCCTTCCAGGGCTTCCTTGCGCTCATGGTTATGATCGCAGAAACCCACCCCCAGTTTATAGGCAATGGGGCGTTCCTTGACTCCGCCGACAAAAATGTCCACGTCCTTTTCCTGCAAAAAGGTGGAAAGCTCCAGGGGGTTGGAGTCGTCCACGATGATTGTGCCGGCATCACAAATCTCCTCCAGTTCACGGTAGTCTTCGGCGGTCCCGGTTTGGGAACCCACCAGGACGGTGTCCATGTCCAACAGGCGAAAGGCCTTGATGAGGGAAAAGGCCTTGAAGGCTCCGCCCACATAGATAGCGGCCTTTTTCCCCCGGAGAACCTGACGGAACTGCTCCAGTTGCGGATAGAGGACTGCCAGTTCCTCCCGGACCAGTTCCCGGGTGCGAGCCAGCATTTCGGGATCGCCGAAGAAGCGAGCCACGGCGTAGAGGGATTCCGCCATGTCCTCCACCCCGAAGTAGGAGACCCGGATAACCGGGGTGCCGTATTTTTCCTGCATCATGGTGGCCAGGTCCATGGTGGCCCCGGAGCATTGGACGACGTTGAGGGCGGCGCCGTGGGCCCGGGCGATGTCGCCCACCCGGCCGTCACCGGTGATGTTGGCCACCACTTCGATGCCCATCTTTTGGAAATAGTCCCGGATGATCCAGATTTCGCCGGCCAGGTTGAAGTCCCCCAGGATATTGACGCTGTGGGGGGAGATGCCGGTAGTGTCCCCAGACCCCACCAGCCGGAACATGGCCTGGCAGGCGGCGTTGTACCCGGCCCGCTTGTTGCCCTTGAAGCCTTCGGACTGCACCGGTATCACCGGCAGCCCCTTTTCCTGTTCCACCCGTTTGCAGACTGCCTCCAGGTCGTCACCGATGATCCCCACGATGCAGGTGGAGTAGACAAAGGCAGCGGCGGGGCGGTGGCGGTCGATGAGTTCCGTGAGCGCCCGATAAAGTTTCTCTTCGCCGCCGAAGATCACGTCGGTCTCCTGCAGGTCGGTGGAAAAGCTCAGGCGATGCAGCTCCGGCCCGGAGGACAGGGCCCCGCGGATGTCCCAGGTATAGGCGGCGCAGCCGATAGGGCCGTGCACCAGGTGCAGGGCGTCAGCGATGGGGTAGAGCACCACCCGGGAGCCGCAGAAGACGCAGGCCCGCTGGCTGACGGCCCCGGCCAGACTGTCCTTGTCGCACTCCAGGACGAAGGGGGCCTCTCCCTTGCGGTGGATCTGACGGGCGCGTTCAGTAAAGATGGCTTCGCTCATGGCCGTGTCCTTGTGGATGCTGTGGGGGGTAGGGCCAGGGAGCACAACTCCCTGCCCTTCCCCAAAAATCAACTCAACTCATCAAATAATCCGGGGCCGGGCCGCCGTTTTCCAGGGCGTCCAGGATGGCGTCGACGGCCCCTTCGCCGTCCACGCCAGCGTACCAGTGCCCGGCAGGGTAGATCACCATCACCGGGCCTTGATCGCAGAGTTTGAGGCAGCCGGTGGTGGAGACCATGACGTTATCCAGCCCCCGGTCGGCCAACTCCGATTCCAGGTAGCCCAGCAGTTCCGGGGCGTTCTTGCGGATGCACTTGCCTTTGGGCTCCAGGCCCCGAAAACTCATACAGACGAAGATGTGGTGCTGCGGTTTTTCCATGATATTTTCCTTTCTGGGGGGCGAGTTCCGACCGCCCCTACATCACCAGTTCAAAGGACTCTTCGGGGGCGTCCCGGTCCTGGCGGTCCAGGAGGGCGTCGAGGATCTTTTCCAACAGCCGCAGGCCGCCCTTGTAGCCTACGGTGGGGAAGTAGCTGTGACCGATGCGGTCCAGGATGGGGAACCCGAAGCGCACCAGGGGGATATCCTCATCCCGGGCGATGTACTTCAGGTAGGTGTTGCCGACGAGCAGGTCCACGGGATCGTTCTTGATCCACTGATGCAGCAGGAACATGTCGCCGGCGGCCCTGACGTTGACCGGATAAGGAGAATCCTTGGTAATCTCCTGGATGCGGGACTCGAATTTCTTCCCCGGCGTGCCGGTGACGATGTGGACGGGCCACATGTCGATGTCCACCAAGAACTGGGTCAGGCTGATCAACTGGTCCGGATCGCCGGCCAAAGCCACCTTGCGGCCGAAGAAATACTGGTGCATATCGGTGATGACGTCCAGAAGCCGGCCGCGTTCGATGGTGAGGGAGTCGGGCACGGTCACCCCGGCGATCTGCCGCAACGTGTCGATGAAGGTGTCGGTGGCCCGCAGACCGATGGGGAGATCCAGGATTTCGCAGGGCACCTTGCACTTGGTGTCCAGGGCCCGGGCGGCCGGCCCGGAGGCCAGGCGGCCCAAAGCCACCGTCCCCATGCTGGTCCCGGTGCGGATCAAATCCGCCACGGTGACGCCTCCGGCGGGATACATGGCGAACCTGCCGGTCTGGGGGGTGTTGAGGACATTGGCGGTGTCGGGAAACATGATGGTGGGCACCCCCAGTTCTCCCGCAATCCGCTTGATCTCTTCCATGTCGGCCGGCTCCACGTAGCCGGGAATGAGGTTTATATTTTTTTCCTTGTGGTCTCCGGGTTGGGCGAAGTAGTCCACCATGCCCTTGACCATGTTGGCGAAGCCGGTGACATGGGAGCCCACGTAGCTGGGGGTGTTGGCATGGATGACGTATCTGCCCGGCGGAATCTTGCCTTCGTCCCGGGCCTTGGCGACGATCTGGGGAATGTCGTCCCCAATGGTCTCCGACAGGCAGGTGGTATGAACGGCGATGACCTCCGGCTCGTAGATGGTGAAGATATTGTTGATGGCCTGCAGCAGGTTGGCCTGCCCGCCGAAGACCGAGGCGCCTTCGGTGAAGGAACTGGTCCCCGCCATCACCGGCTCCTTGTAGTGCCGGGTCAGGGTGCTGCGGTGGTAAGCGCAGCATCCCTGGGAGCCGTGGCTGTGGGGCAGACAGCCGTGAATGCCCAGGGCGGCGTACATGGCCCCGATGGGCTGACAGGTCTTGGCCGGATTGATCATCAGGGCCGAACGTTCGGTAATGTCCTTGGGTGTATGTCTCAGTAACATGACGTTATCCTCGATTTCTCCCGCAGGTGTGGCCGGTTGACGCCCCCGGGCCGCACGGTCCGGGCAATGCGTTACTCCCACACATAAGTGGCGGCCAACTCGGGATGCTCCTGCCAGGGCGCCTTCAGGTATTTCCAGACCTTGCTGTTCACCATGCGGTCGATTTCCCGGTAGAAGTTGATGGCGCCGCTAAAGCCGGCATAGGGGCCGCCGGAATCATAACTGTGCAGCTGTTTCATGGGCACGCCGCTCTTCTGAATGGCGTACTTTTCCTTGATGCCGGCGCAGATGATGTCCGGCCGGTAGATGTCGATAAGCTTCTCGGTTTCAAACTGGCTGATATCGTCGATGACCAGGGTGCCGTCGGGCATTTCGGCCATCATGCCCTGATATTCTTTGAAGGTGACGCCCACCTGCTCCAAGCGGGCCAGCTGTTCGGGGCTCAACCGGGGAGTATAGCGCGCCGGGTCCGGCTCCACGTGCAGCTCTTCGATGTTGCGACTGTCGGCATCGACCTTGATGTTAGGCAGAACCCGCCGGCCCTCGTAATCATCCCGGTGGGCGAACTCGTAGCCCGCGGCAACGGTGGTCATGCCGATTTCATGGAAAAGCTCCTGGTAGTGATGCGCCCGGGAGCCCCCCACGAAGAGCATGGCGCGCTTTCCCTGACACCGGGCCCTGACTTCCTCCCGCACCTTTTCCACCTTTGGCAACTCCCGGGCGATGAGGGCCTCGACCCGGTTGCTGAGTTCGGGATCTTCGAAGTACGTGGCGATCTTGCGCAGGCTCTTGGCCGTGGCCGCGGCCCCGATAAAGTTGATCTTGATCCAGGGGATGCCGAACTTGGTTTCCATCATTTCGGCCACATAGTTGATGGAGCGGTGGCACATGATGAGGTTCAGGTCGGCGGTGTGGGAGTTGGCGAAATAATCGTAGCTCGAGTTGCCGCTGAAGGTGGAGATCAGAGTGAGGCCGCACTCCTCGAAGAGGCGCTCGATCTCGAAGGCGTCGCCGCCGATGTTGTATTCCCCCAGCAGGTTGATCTTGAACCGGCCCTCCTGCACCGTGTCGTCCAGCCCCACCACGTGGGTGAAGATGCCGTTGTTGGCGATGTGGTGGCCGGCGGACTGGCTCACGCCCTTGTAGCCCTCGCAACTGAAGGCGAAGACGTTGACCCCCAGCTTGTCCTTCATCTCCCGGGCGACGGCGTGGATGTCGTCGCCGATGAGGCCCACCGGACAGGTGGCGAAGATGCTGATGGCCTTGGGCTTAAAGAGGTCGTAGGCCTCCTGAATGGCCTGCCGCAGCTTTTTTTCGCCCCCGAAGATAATCTGCTCGTCCTGCATGTCCGTGGAAAAGCAGTAGGTCATAAAGTTGTGGTCCTCGGGGCCGTGGGGCCTGGTCTGGTTCCGGCGGGTGAGCCAGGAATAGAAGCCGCAGCCGATGGGTCCGTGGGTGATGTTGACGATGTCCCGGGTGGGGCCCAGCACCACGCCCTTGCAGCCGGCGTAGGTGCAACCCCGCTGGGTGATGATGCCGGGCACGGTGCGCACGTTGGAGTGGATCTCGGGGACGCAGCCGTCCGCCTCCACCTGGTTGACGACGATCTGCTTGGCCCGCTTGCGGGCCACCTTGGTGGGATATTTGCTCAACAGCTCCTTCTTCACCGCTTCGGCGTCGAGGTCCAGAACGATTTTGCTGATATCCGTCTCGGGTAGTGGAGTCATGTTCCTGTCTCCCTGTGGTAATGGAGTGCCGCCGGTCCGGCTTAAATCTCATCCAGGACCGCGTCGCCGGACTCCCCGGTACGCACCCGGACCGAATCCAGCACCGGCATGACGAAGATCTTGCCGTCCCCCGATTTGCCGGTGCGATTCACCTGGATAATGGTTTTCACGGTCTTGGGCACCAGCCGGTCGGGCACCACGACATAAAAGATGCGCTTGGGAATCAGGCGCTGACTCTGGCCCAGTTGGGCCACGGCCTCCTCATAGCCTTTTTCCGCCCCTTCCAGGAGGGTCATATCCACCAGACCCTTCCCCCGTCCCAGGGCGTCCCGGGCGGTGATGGAGGAGATGCCGGCCTCGGCCAGGGCCTTCTTGGTCTTGTTCATCATGTTGATGCGCACGATGGCCATGATCTCTTTCATATCTTGACCTCTTCGATCTCGCCGGCGGCGTTCTCCTTGATGCCGGAGCTGATGGTATAGACCTCCTCCACCGGGGAAATGAAGATCTTGCCGTCGCCGTAGGCGCCTTTGTCGCCGGTGCGGGCCGCCTTGAGGACGGTCTTGACGACAAAATCCTTATCCGCATCCTTCACCACCGTGAGCAACAATTCTTTGGGGATTTCGTCGTAGGTGATCTCTCCGATCTTGATGCCCCGCTGCTTGCCGCGGCCCACCACGCTCATCTTGGTGACCGCGGGGAACCCCGCTTCCATCAAGGCGGCCAGGACGGCGTCCACCTTTTCCGGCCGCACGACTGATCTGATCATGATCATGGTTCTGTCTCCTGGAATTGTGTTTTGTTATCGGCTGCTGACGCCGGGGTCCGGGAATTCCCGAACGGTGAGGGGCATAGCCGCCAGCCGGGATTTCATATAGGCTCTCGCCATGGCGATCATCCAGCCGGCCACCCACAGGTGTATCAGCACTGCGCAGAGAAGATTCATCGCCGCTCCTCCTGATCTCTCAACCCGCCAGCCCGTAGTCGATGAGCAGCTTTTCCAGATCATCGGTGGTCATGGGCTTGGGAATGACGTGCACTTCGTTCGCCTCAATCTTCCTGGCCAGGGTCCGGTACTCATCGGCCTGGGAATGGGTCGGATCGAATTCGATGACCGTTTTGCGGTTGATTTCGGCCCGCTGCACCATGTTGTCCCGGGGAATGAAATGGATCATCTGGGTACCCAGCTTGGCAGCCAGGGCCTCGATCATCTCCTTTTCATTGTCCACCTTGCGGCTGTTGCAGATGAGTCCGCCCAGGCGCACGCCGCCGGCTTCGGCGAACTTAACGATACCTTTGCAGATGTTGTTGGCCGCATACATGGCCATCATCTCGCCGGAGACCACGATGTAGATTTCTTTGGCCTTGCCTTCCCGGATGGGCATGGCGAAACCGCCGCAGACCACGTCCCCCAGGACGTCATAGAAAGCGTAATCCAGTTTTTCGCTGTCGGCATAGGCCCCCAGCTGCTCCAGCAGGTTGATGGAGGTGATGATCCCCCGGCCGGCGCAGCCCACCCCGGGCTCCGGGCCGCCGGATTCCACGCACACCGTGCCGGAGAAGCCGCTGCGGCGGATGTCCTCCAGGTCCACGTCTTCGCCTTCTTCCCTGAGGGTGTCCAGGACGCTCTTTTGGGCCAGGCCGCCCAACAACAGGCGGGTGGAGTCCGCTTTGGGGTCGCAGCCCACCACCATGACCTTGCGGCCCATTTCGGCCAGCCCGGCCACGGTGTTCTGGGTGGTGGTGGACTTGCCGATACCGCCTTTACCGTAGATGGCAATCTTTCTCATGACACTTCTCCTTTTGGGGGGAGGGGGTGATCTGATTTCCCCTCACCCGGTACCTCTCCCGGAGGGAAAGGCAGTTTCGAAATTTCACCGAGAAAAAGAATAGTTGATTTTTGCCTGAGAAAGATTGCAAGGGGAGTGCCAGGAGAGGAGGAGGGGAAGGGAAATGCTGTAATATGATGTATTTTAAGTTACTTACCGAATTATCGGGAATACCCAGCAGAAGGAAGCATTGTGACCAATGTTACACTTATGTTATTTTTTGTTACTTTATTGAAATTATAAGACAGGGACCTGACCGCCCGGGAGACGCCGCTGCAACCCCGCCATTGCTTATGGTTTAGATATTATTTGATTTATCATGGTTATGCCTCGATTCCAAAGTCACCACCGCATTGACGTGGTATTCGTCGGGCAGGGAAGCGACCCTATCCCCAAGAATTTTCATTTCTGTGAAACCCGGGGGCCCACCGGCCGCCCCTTCATTGTCGCCGCCTGATCAGCGGACGGCCCGCCGGGGTTTAACCGCTCCCGCCGTCCGGCCCCGGAAATCCCTGGCCGCCCGGCGGGTTCTTGTGGTGCAGCACGCGTTGGGGATAGGGCACCTCAATGCCGTGCTCCTGAAACTGCTGCCAGATGTGCAGCAAGACGTCGCTCTTGACGTTCCCGATCCCTTGTGCCGGATCGGCAATCCACACCCGCACCTCCATGTTCAAAGCGCTATCGCCAAAAGCCAATAAACGGGTGACGGGGGCGGGGAGGGACAAAACGCGGGGAACCTTCAGGGCGGCCTCCTCCATCAATTTCATGGCCAGTTCCACCTTCGCTTCGTAGGAGATGGCCACTGGCACCCTGATCCGCACCAGATTATTGCTATAGGACCAGTTGATCACCTTCCCGGAGATCAACTCTTCATTGGGGATGAGATACTCGACCCCATCCCGGGTGATCACCGAGACATAGCGGCTGCCGAGATGATTGATCCAGCCGTAGGTCTGACCCACCTGAATCACGTCGCCGGGCTTGATGGATTTATCGGCCAGGATGATGAAGCCGCTGGCCAGATTGGAAATGACCTTTTGCAGACCGAAACCGATGCCCAACCCGACGGCGCCGCTGAACCAGGCCAGAGAGGTCAGGTCAATCCCCAACCCCCCCAAAATAACCACCACCGCCAAAGAAAAGAAGGCTACCCTGAACAACTTTTCCGTCAGCACCCGCCCCGACGGGCTGATGTCCGACTTGGAATGTATCCAGGCGGAGAAAGCCGCCCCCACCGCTCGGCTCAATAGTAAAAACACACCCAAAAGCAAGCCGCCCTTGATGAGGTGAAGCAAGGAGATCCGGATGCTGCCGATGGATACGTCGATCTTGTCCAGCAGGACCAGCAGCGGTTCCAACAGTTGGCCAACTTCCAGGGCGGCGATGATCCAGATAAACAGGGCGCTGAAAACTACGGCGAGTCTACTGATCGTCTTTTTCACCTGCAACAGGATGAGCGCCATGACCAGGCGGGTGCCGACCCATGCCAGCAGCAGGACATTGGCGACATCATACCATTTGTGGGGCGAGCCGTAATGACCGGAGAGTCTGGCGACAATCCACAGGCAAAAGAGGGTCAAGGCCGGTAGAAAGAGACGTTTGCTCACAAAGAGGAGAAAGGTGCCGCGGCCCTCCGGGGCTTCCCGGCGCTGCTGCAGACGGCCTTCAACCCAGGGGCGGAACAGGAGAAGATAGATCAATCCCGCCAAGGCCAAGGTGATGACGATGACGGTCAGTTGCGACCAGGCGCCCTCCGCCAGACCGTGGGAGAACAACCACTGCTCTAACCGGAACCGGCTATGTCCCCCAAACGCTGCAAAGTCGTTGCCCTGCATAACTGCGCCCCCTCTGAACCAGGATGTCCATCTGGTTTAAAGCCTCTGCCCCCGGAACCGCCTCCGGACAGCCTCCCTAAAGCTCCCGCCGGGCCGCCGTCCCCAGGATGAACCTGCCGGGAAGGGCAACTGCGTCTGCGAAGATAGGAGGCGATGCTTCCCTGAAGGAAACCGCTTTTACAGTTCCGTGTATTTCTTATGACTGCCGTAGCTTTTCTGAATGGGGTATTTGCCGGCGTTCTTTTCTACTTTGTCCCGGAGGGCGGCGGCCAGGTCCACCCCGCCGGCCTCGGCCAGATATAACAGGAAGATGAGGATGTCGGCCAGTTCCTCCCGGACGCGGCCCAGGAAGGCGGGATCTCCCAGGTCCTGACGGATTTCGGCGTCGGTGCGCCAGAGGAAGAGTTCCTGCAGTTCAGCAGCCTCGATGGCCAGCGCTGCGGCCAGGTTTTTGGGGGTATGAAAGCGTCGCCAGTCCCGGGCCTCCCGAAATTCCAGCACCAGGTCCTGGAGCCGGGAGAGACTGTCGCCTTGATCCCGGTGGGCGTCGGGGTCACCGGAAGCTGCCGTCATGCCTTGCTCCTTGAGAGGTTGTGCGGCTGTTTGCCGGCTTATTACTCAGGTCATAAAAATGGGGGCCCGAGGGCGCAAGCCCCCTACCCCCTCTCCCCAACCCCTTAAGGGATGTTGGGAGGGTGCTTCGGGGGAGGGCGGTCTTTCCCCCAAGCCCTCAGGAAACCCAGGGGGGCGGTTCCTTCTTCGCCGCCAGTACGGCGCGCAGGTGGTCCCGGTCTCTTTTGGCCTGGAACAGCTCCCCCTCCAGCCGGAGTCGCTCCGGGGAGGCCATGGAACCCAGAGCGGCCAGGGCTTTTTTCAGTTCATCCACCCGGCGTTCCAGGCGATAGAGTTCCTGGGCCAGCATTCTGATGGACATGGCAGGTCCATGTGATAAAGAAGTTCGTCTGGGGCCATCCGGAGCTCGGACACGAGCAGCCGTGCCGTTTATTACGCCGGTTCATCCAGGACCCGGTGCAGTTCCTGATGGATGTCCTCGATGCGGTAGGGCTTGGGGATCATGCCTTGAAAGCCGTATTTGCGATAGTCGGCCATCACCGGGTCATCGGAGTACCCGCTGGAGACAATGGCCTTGACTTCCCGGTCAATCTCCCGCAGGCGGGCCACAGCCTCCAGTCCCCCCATCCCCCCGGGGATGGTCAGATCCATGATGACCGCCGAAAATTTGCGCCCCTGCTCCTGGGCGCTCTGGTAGAGGGCGATGGCTTCGGCGCCGTCCTGGGCGAACTCCACCTCATAACCCAGCCGGGTAAGGATCTTGCCGGCTACCGCCCGCACCGTGGGTTCATCGTCCATGATGAGAATGGTGCCGCCGACCGCCGAGTCTTCCGGTTGCGGCTTCCGGACCGGGGCCGCCGGGGCCTCGGTGGCGGGGAGATACAGGGAAAAGGTGGATCCCCGTCCCACCTCGGAGTCCACCGTGATGAGCCCCCCGTGATTTTTCACGATGGAATAGGCGATGGCCAGCCCCAGACCGTGTCCCTCCTCCTTGGTGGTGAAATAGGGATCGAAAATCTTCGTCCGGTCCTCCCGGGGGATGCCGGCCCCGGAGTCGGTGAGGGAAATAACCACGTATTTCCCGGGTGGCAGGGGGAGGGCGGTGGCTACCGGCAGGGCCTGGTTCGCCGCCTTGACCTGCAGACTGCCGCCCAGGGGCATGGCCTCCCGGGCGTTAAGGATCAGATTCTGAATCACGGTGTGAAACTGGGCGGCATCCAGCTCGCAAGGCCACAGGTCCGCCGGCAACTCGAAGTCGGCCGCCACATTGGACCCATGCAGGCTGAAGCTCACCGCCTCCCGGAGTAGCTCCCCCACCCGCGCCGCCTGCTTGACGGGCGCCCCCCCTTTGGCAAAGGTCAGGAACTGCTTGTTCAGGGAACGGGCCCGCAGACAGATGTGCTCCGCTTCCTGGAGGTAACGGGCGGCCTCGCTGCCAGGCTCCAGGATTCCGTGGGCCAGGTTGATGTTGCCCAAAATGCCGGTAAGCAGGTTGTTGTAGTCATGGGCGATACCCCCGGCCAGGGCCCCGATGGATTCCAGTTTTCCCGCCCGCTGCAACTCCTCGGCAAGCCGCCGTTTGTCGGTGACATCCCGGAAGACCAGGACCACCCCGACGAGTTCCCCCTGGCTGTTCTTGATGGGAGCGGCACTGTCGGCGATGACCCGGCGGGCGCCGTCCCGGGCGATGAGGATGGTGTCGTTGGCCAACCCCACGATCTCCCCGGTAGCCAGCACCCGTTCCACCGGATCCTCGGCCGGCCTGCCCGTCTGTTGGGCCACGATGACGAAGACCTCTCCCAGAAGATGGCCTTGCGCTGCCGTTTCGCTCCAGCCGGTGAGGCTTTCAGCCACCCGGTTGAGAGACACGATCCGGCCCCCGGTGTCGGTGGTGATGACGCCGTCGCCAATGGAGGCCAGGGTCACCGCCAGCCGCTCCTTCTCCGCAGCCAGGGCTTCCTCCGCCGCCTTGCGCCCGCTGATGTCCCGGGCGATGGACAGCACCGTGGGTTCGCCCCGCAGCGCCACCAGATGGGCGTTGATCTCCACCGGAAACTGGCTGCCGTCCCGGGACCGGTGCACCGACTCGAACAGCACGTGGCCGGTCTGCCGCAACTCTTCCCGAACGCGGGGCAGGGTCTGCAGTTTCTCCAGGGCCGCGATCTCCCCGGGGCTCAGTCCCAGAAGCTCCTCCCGGCTGTAACCCAACCGGCTGCAGGCCGCCGAGTTGACGTCGATGAAGCGGCCCGGACGATCCCCGCTCACCGGCGGGTGGACATAGATGCTGTCGCTCAAATTGTCGAAGATCTGCCGGTGGCGGTCGGCCACGGTGTGAAGACGGGCCAGGGCGCGTTGGGCCAGCAGCCCGACCAGGCCGCAACCCACCAAAAGCACCAGGAAATTCACCAGCGGCGGCGCCAGACGGGTGACGCCCGCCAGGTCCAACCCATATTCCACCCCCCAAGCCATCACAGCCACGGCCAGAGAGAACAGGAGCACCGGATATTCTTTAGGAGGCATAGTAGTCGGTCATCGCCTGGGTTGTCATGGAAATGGTGTACCGGGGGCAGTCGGTCGGCAACCGTTGCGAACCGGCCCCCGCATCGGCGAGCATATTATCCTGCCAACGGCGGTTTACGCCGATGAAAATCGGTGTGGCGTTCAAAGGCGTAGCCCACGTGCAGGAGGGTGGCCTCGTCGAAGTGGCGGGCCAGCAGCTGTAGGCCGATGGGCAGTTGGGCGGAACTGAACCCGCAGGGTATCGACAGTCCCGGAATGCCCGCCAGGTTGGCGGAGATCGTATAGATATCGGATAGGTACATGGTCAGGGGGTCCGCGACCTTGTCTCCCAGCCGGAAGGCGGTGGTGGGAGCCACGGGAGTGGCCAGCACCTGGCAGCGGCTGAAGGCCGCCTCGAAGTCCCGGCGGATCAAGGTGCGCACCTGCGAGGCCTTCCGGTAGTAGGCGTCGTAATATCCCGCTGACAGGGCGTAGGTACCCAGCATGATGCGCCGGCGGACCTCCGGCCCGAAGCCCTGCGCCCGGGTCTGGAAATACATCTCCAGGAGATTGTCGGCTCCCGCCCGGAAGCCGTATTTGACGCCGTCGTAGCGGGCCAGATTGGAGGACGCCTCCGCCGTGGCGATGAGATAATAGGCGGCCACGGCATACTCCGTATGCGGCAGGCTCACCTCCACCAGTTCGGCCCCCAGCCCCGCCAGGGTCTTCAGGGCCCCCTGCACGGCCTGCTCCACCTCCGGATCGAGCCCGCCGACAACGTATTCCCGGGGAACCCCGATTTTCATACCCCGCACCTCCGGCTGCAAGGCCGCCGCATAATCGGGGACCGGGGTGGGGGCCGCGGTGGAGTCCTGGGAGTCGTGGCCAGCAATAGCCTGGAGCAACAGGGCGCTGTCGGTCACGTCTTTGGTGACCGGGCCGATCTGGTCCAGGGAACTGGCAAAGGCCACCAGCCCGTAGCGGGAAACCCGCCCGTAGGTAGGCTTCAGGCCCACCACGCCGCAATGGGAGGCGGGTTGCCGGATGGAGCCGCCCGTGTCCGATCCCAAAGAGGCGGCGCACAGGTCCGCGGCCACCGCCACCGCCGAACCGCCGCTGGAGCCGCCGGGGATGTACTCCGGATTCCAGGGGTTGCGCGTCACTCCGAAGGCCGAGTTTTCCGTGGAGGAACCCATGGCGAATTCATCCATGTTCACCTTCCCCAGGATGACCGCCCCGGCGTTGTAAAGCTTGCGGATCACCGTGGCGTCGTAGGGCGGCGTGAAGTTTTCCAGCATGCGGGAGCCACAGGTGGTGCGCAGCCCCTGGGTGCAGATGACGTCCTTGATGGCCAGCGGCACTCCGGTGAGCGCAGGCGCGCCCCCCGCCGCCAGACGCATGTCGGCGGCCTGGGCCTGAGCCTCGGCCACCTCCCGATCCACCGTCAGGTAGGCGTGAAACTGGCCGTCCAGCCGGTCGATGCGTTCCAGATAGGCCCGGGTGACCTCCGCCGCCGACACCCGGCGGCGCTGCAGCAAATCGGCCAACTGGCCGACGGTGAAGGCATGCAGGGGTATGGACATGAGGGGCTCCTCCCTTACGTTCCTGCCCTCAGATGACCCGGGGCACCAGGAAGGACTGCCTCTCCTGCCGGGGGGCGTTCTCCAGGGCCGCCTCCGGCGGCAGGCTGGGCCGCACCGCGTCGGGGCGCATGATGTTGGTGAGTTCCAGCACATGAGCCATCGGCTCGACCCCGGTGGTATCCAGTTCCTGCAATTTTTCCACGTACTGCAAAATATCGTTGAGCTGCCGGGTGAACAGGATGATCTCCTCGTCGGACAGCTCCAGCCGCGCCAGTCGGGCGACCTGCATAACGGTCTCCGGGGTTAAGGGCATGTGCCGCTCCTTGGGGGGTGCAATGGAGAAAATCTTAAATATAGTAAACCGAGGACGCGCAAAAGGCAATGGGATTGTCAGCCGTATGCGCCCTCCTGCCGCTGCCCGCTGGGCGGAATTGACACCCTGCCCGGCAATTCTTATTTTATCTCCGAATAGGGGAGCGATCCGTCCCCGAAATGCAAAACGAAGTTTCCACCAGCGGAGACAGAAATGATCATACGGCTTGTGGCCGGCTTGAGCCTGGCCTTCCTCCTGTTTACCGGGTGCGCCTCCGGACCCGTCGGCACCGGCGCCTCCTCTCCAGGCTATAACGACGGCTACCCGTCCTTGCCGTCAGCCTTTTATGACGGGGACCCTGCCTTTCGGCACTGGTACACCTATCCCTACTACAATCCCTACGAACAACGCCGCTGACCCGGCCGCGGCCCCCGGCCTCTCGAATTTTTGAAATTTTCCTCCTTGACAACGACGCCGGGGCAGGTTATTATAGTTTCAATGATGCGAAACAATAAAATAACCGCGACCCCGGAAGACGCCCGCCTGTGGGAAATGCAGGCTGACATCTGCCAGACCCTGGCCAATCCCAAGCGCCTGCAGATTCTGAACCTGCTCAAGGGAGGCGAACTCTCGGTGGGGGCTATGGTCCAGGCCCTGGGGCTAGCCAAGGCCAACCTCTCCCAACACCTGGGCGTGATGCGACAAAAGGGCATCCTGGCCTCCCGCCGGGAAGGCACCACTATCTATTATCGCCTGGCCACGCCCCACATCACCGAGGCCTGCAAAATCATGCGCCAGGTGCTGCTGGAGGCCCTCCAGCAGCGGCAGCAATGGTCACACCAGTTGCTGCGCCAGGTCCCCGAGGTGCAGGAGGACCGGTAAGGAATTTTTTTTTGTTCATTAGTTTCATGGTATCTTAACTAATAAATATCAAAACATCAATACAAGGAAACGCCGCCATGTCGTCTAACAGCTGTCAACCCAACCGTTCCAGCCAACCGGAGTCCCATCGCACTCCTCTGCAGGTCATCAGCGGGGAGCCCCCGGTCCGCCGCCGCCGGGCAGCCGACGCCCACCGGGCCCGCCTGGTCAAGCAGGTGGCCCTGGGGGCGTTTTTCGTCCTCTTCCTGGCGGCCGGCTGGTTTTATCCCCTGGTGGGCTACTTTATCCCGGTGTGCATGCTCCTGGGCATCGGTCTGGCCGCCTTCCGGGGGCGGACCTGGTGCGACTGGCTCTGCCCCCGGGGCTCCTTCGCCGACGCCCTGTTGCAGCGGCTCAGTCCCGGGCGGCCCATCCCCGCGGCCTTCCGCCGCACCCCCCTGCGGGTGGCCGTCATGGCCCTGCTGATGACGGTCCTGACCGTGCAACTCGTCCGTCTGTGGCCCGACCCCTGGGCCATCGGCGGCTTCTTCGTCATCCTCCTGAGTGTCACCACCGCGGTGGGGGTGGCCCTGGGACTCGTCTGGCAGCAGCGCACCTGGTGTTATATTTGCCCCATCGGCACCATGTCCAGCTGGGTGGGCAAAAACCGGCGGCCCCTGGCCCTGGCCGAGGACAAATGCCTGCACTGCAACCTCTGCGCCCGCACCTGCCCCATGCAGCTGGCCCCCGCCACCCGGGAGCCCGGTCTCGCCCCGGCCGCCCGGGGCGATTGCCTCAAGTGCAGCCTGTGCGTCGCCGCCTGCCCCACCGCGGCCCTGGCCTTTTCCGGGCGGTAAGCCTCTGCTCCTCTCACCCGCAAGCCACAGGGGGGGTAGCCGATCCTGGCCACCCCCCTGTTTTCGTGTGCTCTTGCGTGCCTGATCCCGGGACGCTCACTTCAACTGCTGCACATACTTTCCGGGGTTGAACCCCAGCAGGCTGGCGCCCCGCACCAGCACTTCGGCCAGAGCCTGGGCTTCCCCCCGGCCCCGCCGACTCTGCGCCCCCAACTTCGGGAAGCGCTCTTCCATGAGGCTGAAAAAACGGTTCTGGGCCTCCATCCGGTCGAAATCCAGGGGCAGCCGTTGGCTTAAACTCAGGAAGTCCTTCAGGCGGCCGGCATTTTCCAGGTTGAAGTCCTCCTGCAGCCAGTCCACCAGTTCCAGAAGCATGGCCTCCATTAGCCGGGTGGCGGTGGTGCTGCGCAGGCGTATCCCCAGATCCCCTGCCTCCCTGGCCAACCGTTGCAGCTCTTCCTGTCGCCGCCAGCCCCGCAGGTCTTTCTGCCAATCCTGCAGGTAGTCGATGATGCCCTGACTCAGGGTCACTTCCGCCGCCAACCGGGCCAGGGGAGGCAGACCCAGGCCCTCCTGGGCCATAATCACCAGCAACGACCGGGACTCGTCATACAACCGCGTCATCCCCTGGCGAGCCGCTTCCTGGGTCTGCTCCAGCAGGTGCTGGAAGATCTCCCGCTTCTCCTGCCGGAACATATCCCGCACCGTATAAAAATGCTCGCCGAAGATCTGGGCCATCCGATTGGCGATGTCCTCCGGGGCCTCCGCCAGGGCCTTGAGGAGCGCCTGTTGCAACCCGGAGAAGTCCTCGGCGTCCATGCCTTTCTTCACCTGGGTGCGATACAGGTAACTACCCAGGCACAGGGTGGCGAAACCCAGCGTGCGCTGTTCCCAGGTGACCCCCGACGTCAGCCGCACCCGCCCCATCGCCAGTTGCAGACCCCCCTGGTGCTCCTCCCGGTATTCCAACAGTTCCGGGGCGTAGTGATAGATCCGGCAGGGGCACTGACGGTCCCGATGCTGCAGCAGACAGATGCTAAACTGGTTCACCAGCTTGGGAAAGGTCACCACCGTGGGCAGTACCCGGTTGAGATAGATGTCCCGCCCCGTGCCTTGGTCCTTCAGGTTGCTGTGCGCCTTCCCCAGGATCTCCAAAAAGGGATTCTGCAGGTCCTGAGATCTGAATTTTTGCCCCAACTGCAGGGCCCGGGCCGCGTATTTGATCACCTGCAGGGTCTCCAGCCCCGACAGATCGTTGAAAAACCAGCCGCAACTGGTATACATCAACAGAGCGTGCCGCTGCATCTCCAACAGCGTCAACGCCTTGACCCTGTCCGCCTGGTCCAGCTCCCCGGCGGCGTGCCGCCCGAAAAACTCCGCCACCCGTTCCGGGCTCCGATCTAGAATCACGTCGATGAAATCGTTGCGGGCCGCCCACGGGTCCCGCAGGTAGCGGCTGCCTTCGGTGACGAAAATCTCCGCCAGCCGGTCGTTGAGGTAATCGAAGGCCTTCCGCAGGGGCGCCCGCCAGGCCTGATTCCAGCCCGCCTGGCCGCCGGTGTGGCAGCCGCAGTCCCGCTGCCAGCGTCCCAGGCCGTGGGCGCAGCTCCAGGAAGTGCCCTCGCCATGGGGTCCAATCGCCAGTTCCGCCTCCCAGGTGGGCGGATACATCTCCAGAAAAGCCCGGTAGTTGGTCACCGTCATGCCCCGTTGGGGAAACAGGGTGGTAAGGGCATAGGCCAGGGCCAGTTCCCCGAACTTCTTGTGGTGCCCGAAGGTTTCCCCGTCCGTGGCCACGTGCATGATCTGCGGCCGGGCCTTGGCCGGGGAGAAATCGCTGGTCAGGCGATCCACCAGCCGTCGGCTTTCGCTCAGCAAATCTCCGAAGCTCAATTCCGCCGCCACGTCGCCGTCGTAAAAGAAAACGTCGATATACCGGTGGGGCTGTTTGCCTCCCTTCTCGTCCTGCACGAAGATGCGGTAGGGTTGGGTGAGGTCCAAGGTGCCCGGGCCCGCCTCCTGCCAGGGGCCGCCGGCCAGGGGCCGCAGCCGCCGGGCCTGGTGGGGGGCCAGGATCACGTATTTCATCCCGTGGGCCGCCAACGCCGCCAGGGTGGGGTAGTCCACCGCGGTCTCCGGCAACCACATGGCCTCCGCCGGCCGCCCGAACCGGTGAGCAAAATCCCGCAGCCCCCAGATAATCTCTGTCTCCCGGTCCCGGGCGGTGGCCAGCGGCAGGATCACGTGATTGTAGGCTTGGGCGATGGCGTTGCCGAATCCCAAGCGGGCGGCGCTCTCCCGGTCCGCCTCCAGGATGCGGCCGTAGGTCAATGGGGCGTAGAGCTCCAGCCAGCGAAGCAGAGTGGGCCCGAAGTTAAAACTTATATAACTGTAATTATTTACGATATCGAGAATACGCACCTGATCGTCGTTGATCCGGGCGCTGGCGTTGGGGGTGTAGCATTCGTGGGTGATGCGGGCGTTCCAGTTGGGAAAGGGCTGCGCGCTCTCCTCCAGTTCGATCTCTTCGATCCAGGGGTTTTCCCGGGGCGGCTGATAGAAGTGGCCATGGATGACCACGTAGCCGTGAGCCTTCATTTCAATGAGCGGAGCCATTTCCTACTCGTCAAACAGCAACCGGGAAATGTCCGGCCAGCCGGAAACCACGGGAAAGGGATGCCGCCGCCGGTTCCAGGGCTGGTCATAGACGATGGGCGTGATGCCGTGGCGGGCCAATTGAAAGCAGGTCTCCAGCCGGTCCTCGACAAAATACTCGATCCCGTGGGCCAGGAGGTAATCCAGTTTGCCGTCCGGGTCCCCAGTGGCGATCACCCGCAGGGACGCCTCCGGAACCGACGTCAGGTTCTGCGTCAGCCATTGCCGGATAGGCCTGCCCCGGTCCCGGGCGGTGACGAAGAGTAGGGGGCCCTCCCGGGCCAGCCGCGTCAGCACATCCACCGCCTCCGGCAGCGGTGCGATGGGCAGTTCATGGGGGCGGACCAGCAAGTGGTCCAGGATTTCCCAGATGATGCGCTCCTCGATGGCGAAGCACTTGGCCAGGTCGAATTCCACCATGTCTTCGTAGCGCAGGTGATGCAGATCGTAGTGCTCCCGGGCCAGCTCGATGAAGGTGGTCATAATGTCCGCCACCACCCCGTCGATGTCGAAGGCGATCTTGTCCGGGGCGATTCGCTCCGGGGCTGTGGTCGGTGCAAATTCCGTCATTGGGTCGCGTCCTGCGCTTTCGTCAAAATGTCCAGCACCTCCTGGTCATTGAGATCATACCAATTCCGATAGGCGGCGGCAACCGCAAAGGGCGTCCGGCTCCGGACGTTCAGGCAGAACAGTTCGTCCACCCGGGGCCGCAGACGCTCGATGGTCTGCCGCAGCGCCGTGGGCACCGCCACTACCATCTTTGCCGGCCGCCGCCGGGCGATAAAGTCCAGGGCCGCCAGCATGGTGGAACCCGAGGCCAGCCCGTCATCCACGGCGATGACCGTGCGCCCCTGCATCTCCGGATACGGCCGCCCTCCCCGGAACCGGGCCTCCCGGTGCGCCAACAGCCTCCGGGTCTTCTCCACCTGTTCCTGCACCTGGGCCTCGCTCAGGTTTAAGTAGGCCAGCAGGCGGTCGTCAAAAACTGACGCGCCGTCCGGCCCCATCGCTCCGAAACCCGCCTCGGGGTTCCAGGGGATCTGCACCTTGCGTACGATGATAAGATCCATCTCCAGGTGCAAATCCCGGGCGATTCGGGCCCCCACCGGCACCCCGCCCGCGGGGATGGCCAGCACCAGGGCCCCGGAGTCCCGATAGGCCGAAAGCATCCCCGCCAGCCGGCTCCCGGCCTCCTGACGATCCCCGAAGATGTGCTCCCGATCCCGCAGCGCCGGTTCGTCCACCACCCGGCCCGTCTTGCTTTCTGCAGTCATAGCGGTTCCGCCGTTTTCCTCTCAGGCCATGATATCCCTCTTCATCTCCGCGAACTCCTCCTTGCTGATCTCCCCCTGGGCATAACGCTTCTTGAGAATGTCCAGGGGCCTCTCCCGGCCCTCTTCCCAGGGAAACTGCCGCCCCCGGCCAAAAAGGACATAGATGGCGAAGAAGGCCATGATTAGCATAAGCCCTGGCATGAGCAGGGGAAAGTACCACATGGGCCCCCACCACAACAGCTCCTGGCTCATCGGTGCCCTCCTTGGCGAAGCGCCGCGACCCTCCGGGCACCCTGGCCGCTATGCCCGACCCCAAAAACACCAAGGGCGGTAGCCGGAAGGGGTATGGCCTGACGCCCGTCCCCCTTTCCTGACCACCGCCCTGGCGCTGCTTCTGCCTGCCGGCGTGTCCTGCTGCCGAAAACTACATCAAGGGTTTGATCATCGACAGAAAATCGGCCTTGGTCCGCGATCCTTCGATCTTCTTGGTGATCTTGCCATCCTTGCTGATGAAGAAGGTGGTGGGGACGGCGATGATTTCCCCATAATCCTTGCTCGTCTTGTCCGTCCCTGCCAGTATGGGGTACGACAGGTTCATCTGCTTGACGAAGAAACGCAGTTGATTGGGATCGGCATTGAGGCAGATGCCCAGCACCTGGACGCCCTGGCTACCCAGCTCCTGGTTGATGGCGGACAGATCGGGCATCTCTTCGCGGCAGGGCTGGCACCAGATGGTGAAGAAGTTTAAAACCACCACCTTACCCTTGTACTGGCTCAGGGAGTAATTCTTGCCCGCGGTGTCCGGCAGGGTGAAGTCCGGGGCGGCCTTGTCGGCGGCCAGCAGGGGAGCCGCCCCCCCCAGCAGGCCGACAATCAGAGCCAGCGCCAGCCAGCTGCGAAGTTTCGATAACCGGGTCAAAGACATGTAGTTCTCCTTTATTTTTTCTTTTTTGGGGGATCTGCTGTCGAGATGCCGGGTAGCGGACGCTCGCCCCCTCCTTCGTTTTCACTGGTTCTTCAGGAATTATTATTATCAATAATCATCTGCCCTCTGAAAAACAAGACGTGGAAAAAAACTCTTTTACTTTATCAGAAATTCCTCCATGGAGCCACTGCTGGGCGGGTTGGCCCCTTAGTGAAGCCAGCCCGGCAACCGGGGCAGGATGAAGCGGGCTACTTGGAAGTAGGTGAGCGCTCCCAGCACGTCCACCATAGTGCTGATGAAGGGGGCCGACACCATGGCCGGGTCCAGTCCCAGGCGCTTGAACACCAGGGGCCATACCCCCCCGAAAAACGCCGCCATGGTGGAGATGAGCACCATGGAGGCCCCCACCGTCAACGACACCGCCCAGTTGCCTTGCAGCCAGTAGGACCACACCACCACCAGCGCCCCCAAAAAGGCCCCCAGCATCAGCCCGATCCCGATTTCCCGCAAGAGCAGCTTCAGGGCGTTGCCGTAGGTCACTTCCTTCAGGGCCAGCCCCCGCACGAACACCGTGGAGGTCTGGGAGCCGATGTTGCCGCCGCTGCCGATGAGCAGGGGCACGAAGGCCGCCAGCGCGATGACCGACTCCAACAGCCCGGAGTTGTGGATGATGATGTTGCCGGTGAAGGTGTTGGTGAGCAGCAGCACCAGCAGCCAGCCCACCCGGTGGGTGGCGATCACCAACATGCGCGACCGGAAGTAGCTGTGCTCCGGCATCTCCACTGCGCCCAGGCGGTAGATGTCCTCGGTGGCCTCTTCCTGGACGACGTCCAGGATGTCGTCGTGGGTCACGATGCCCACCAGCCGCTCCTCCCGGTCCACCACCGGCAGGGCCAGCAGGTCGTACTTCTGGATTTTGTGGGCCGCCTCTTCCTGATCCTCATCCGTGGTGGCCGAGACGACATTGGTCTCCATCAGGTCGGCCACTAAAATATCCGGGTCGGCCAGCACCAGCTGCCGTAGGGTGACGATGCCCCGCAGATGCCGCTCCGTGTCGATGACGAAACAGTAATAAATCGTCTCTTTGTCAACCCCCACCCGCCGAATCCTCTTCAAGGCGTCGGCCACGGTGACTTGTTCCTTGAGATCGATATATTCGGTGGTCATCAAGCGGCCGGCGGTGTTATCGGCATACCCCAGGATGAGGGCTGTGGAGGCCCGCTCCTCCGGCGTCAACAAGCCCAGCAGCTTTTTGGCCACCTTGGCGGGCAGCTCATCGAACAACTCAGCCCGGTCATCCGGCGACATGTGTTCGATGAGCTCCCGGATTTGGGCCGTCTTCAGGATGCCCAGCAGGTCTTCCTGCTCATCGAAAGGCAGAACCTCGAACACCTCCACCGCCCGGGTCTTCTCCAACAGCCGGAACAACAGCGCCCGTTCATCCGGCTCGATATCCGACATGACCGCCGCCAGGTCCTCCGGGTGGACGGATTGCAAATACTCCTTCAATGCCGCCCAACGGTTTTCCCGGAACAGATCATCCAGGGTCTGGATCAGTTCCTCCCTCATGGCGTATGCTTGCCCTTCCCGGCTGGACCCCTTTCATGGTCGGTTTTTTCACATAGGTGTTATATTACCCCCATAACCCCTTTGTGCAAAATGAATTACCACCCGGCTGAGGTTTTTCCCGCCAGCCGTCCGTCTGGGGCGGGGGAAAAAAACGGAGAAGCCGCTTTCTTTCCCGCAGCTGCTTCTCCGGAATTCCCGACCCTGCCCTGCCGGCGCCAGGCTATTCACCCCGCGTCCGAGGGCCCCGCCGTTTCGCCTCTTACCCCGGCGTTAAGCCTCCACAGGCTCCTCCGGCCCCCGAGGATAGTGCCGCTGCAGCCAGGCGCAGATCCTCTCCACCCAGTGGGCCGCGCTCTGGGAGGACTTGTGCCCCCGGATGTAATAGCCTTCAAAGCACCATTGCTGCATATCGGGGTCGTATTCGAAGTCTTTGAACAAACTTCCCATTTCCGCCGGCATCCCCAGCATCCGGGCCGCCTCCGCCGCGTAATAGGCTGCGCGCATAACCTGCCTCCTCACAACATATTGCTTTTTTGTTTATTTCACCTGCCATTGTGAGTTTTCCGTTATGCCTTCCCTAAATCTTCATTCGTTTCCGCCCATCCCGACGTCTCCCGGAAATATCCGCACTCCGCGCCCGCTGATGACTCCCGTCCCCTTTTCAAAACAAGCCCTGTCCTGCGACTACGGGTGCCCTCACCTGCCGTTGTGTTCCCCCGTGTCACCCCTTCCCCGGGTTGGTAAGGGCATCTGGCTGGGAAAGGGGAACCCAAGAATCCGAGGCGGATCCAGCTCCCCTCGATCCCGGCTACAGATAGTTCTCCGGGAGGGGCTCGTAAAATGCCTTGGGATGCCGGCAGGCCGGACAGGGGTCCGGCGGATGATGGCCCTTGACCGTATAGCCGCAGTTGCGGCAGTGCCAGGTGATCATCTCCGGCCGTTTATAGAAGGTCTCGTTTTTCACGTGTTCGGCCAGGGCCCGGTAACGGGCCTCGTGAAATTTCTCCACCTTGGCGATCTCCCGGAAAGACATGGCGATCTTCGGAAAGCCCTCCTCATCCGCAATCTTGGCGAAGTCCTGGTACATGGTGGTCCATTCGTAGTTCTCGCCCGCCGCCGCCGCCTCCAGGTTGCTCAGGGTGTCTCCCAGGTGATAGGGGTAAGCCGCTTGTATCTCCGCCTCCCCATCCCCCAGGTGCTTCAGAAAAACCTTGGCGTGCTCCTTCTCGTTGTCCGCCGTCTCCTGAAAAATGGCGGCGATCAATTCATACCCGGCCTTGCGGGCCACCCCGGCATAATAGGTATAGCGGTTGCGGGCCTGCGACTCCCCCGCAAAGGCGGTGAGCAGGTTCTTTTCCGTCCGGCTGCCCTTCAACTCCATGGCGTCATCCTCCCTTCAGTCGTCGGGGACTGAATCCTTATGTTATTAACCTTCCCTGAGGCATCGCTGCCGTCGCCGGCCGGCCTCACTTAATCGTTGGGACAAAATCAGTTTTTCATTATAATGGTGGAATCCCGGTCTGTCCAGGCACCCCCGGGCCTTTGTCGGTAATTTAGGTCTCCAGGAGGTTTTCCATGTCCGCACACAAAGACCAAGGCCTGCGCGCCCAGCTCAACGCTCTCTGCCCCGTCCTCGACAATCTGCGCCTGATGGCGGGGGCCGCCCGCCACGCCCTCAACCGCCATAGCCTTGCGGAGTTGGAGGAGCTGGCTCGGTTGGCCGACCTGGTCATCGTCGATCTGGAAATGGCCATCGAAGACGTGGAGGAGTTGCTGGAACAACCTGGCAACGACCAAAATCCCCAGCTCCTGCGCCTGAAAGACCTCCTGGCCCACTTGCTGTTCATCGCCGCCCACACCCGGGACATGGCCGGGCCCATCCGCAAGAAGATCGCCGAAAACCAAATCTTCCCCGACAACGACCTCATTCACCTCAACGAACTCTTCAGCCGCCAGACCGGCATGTTGCGCACCCTGGTGGACATCTTCAAAACGAATGACCCGTTTTTGAAAAAATATCTCGCGCAGGAATGCGAAACGCTCTCTGCGGGCTGCTTCCAGGCCGAATCCGACCATGAAAGCCGCATGACCACCAGCTTCGGCCAACCCCACGCCTGGGGGGTCTATATCGCTCTGCTGGAGCTGTTTCGCCAGATTCACGCGCGACTGCGCGATATTGTCAAACTCCTGGAGGACTGAGGCGGGCCCGGCTGAAATTGACATGGGTAGGCCCTCGCGGGCTTTCCCTGTCACACCATACCGTGCGGCCCTTCAGGCTGTCGCCCTGCTATGGCCTCTGCTGACTCCTGGGCCGCGGTCAGAGGGCCTCACGCCCCCTCAGTCCCGAATCCCGGACACGGCCCAGGCCTCCCGAGGTAAGCACCGCCGCCTTCACCGCACACCTGCCGAATTTACAGCCCTGGCCCTTGATGGATATGGACTCCGCGATCATTTGCCCGCTCGTCCGGCCACATCTGCCTCTTATCCGGTTTCTGTCCGTCAGGTCACGGCTTTGCTCCACGCTTCCTTCAGACCCCGCCTCACGACGACGCCCTTGCGCTTCGCTGACCCTTCACCGCCATCAGGTTGGGTAGAGGACTTACACCCCCGAGCTGCGATGCCTGCTCGGCACACAAAAAAGGGGGCTTGCCGCCCCCCCATAACCCACCGGTCCCTCCGTTCACCGCTTGCCGCCGGCCATGCACCTCAGGCCCCCTCCCGTTCCTTACGGAGCCGCAGGTTGGCCATGCCGTAGGCCAGATCCTCGGCCAGTTGGTTAAGCAGTTCCACCTCGGCTGTATCAAAGGCGTCGGGTTCGGCGGCGTAAATGTTCAGTGTTCCCCAGGTCCGGTCGTCCTCCTTGAGCGGCAGCGCCATGGAGGAGGCGTAGCCCCGCCGCCGGGCCTCCTCCCGCCAGGGGGCGAACTGCGGGTCGGTGAGGATGTTGCGGCAAATGCAGGGCCGGCCGGTGCGGATGGCGGTGCCCGTGGGCCCCCGGCCCGCTTCCGTGTCCGCCCAGGAAATCTTGATGTTCTCCAGGTAGCCCGCCTCGAACCCGGCGCTTCCCAATGGCCGCACGGATTTCGCCGCATCCCGCTCGGCCCGGCCCACCCACGCCAGCCGGTAACCCCCCGCCTCCACGATAATCCGGCAGATCTCCCGCACCAGCTCCCCCTCCTCCCGGGCCCGGAGCAGCACCCGCCCCCCGGCCCCCACAATCTTCAAAGCCCGGGTGGTGCGCCGCAGCCGTTCCTCCG
This sequence comes from uncultured Desulfobacterales bacterium, assembly GCA_964428565.1. Taxonomy (GTDB): domain Bacteria; phylum Desulfobacterota; class Desulfobaccia; order Desulfobaccales; family Desulfobaccaceae; genus CAYRYV01. The sequence goes on from CAYRYV010000007.1 coordinate 74,212, forward strand.
TCTCCTTCTTGACCGTGATATCCCGGATCAGGGACATCTTGTGCAGAGTGCCGTTGCTGTAACGCAGGGGGGTATTGACAATGTGGTACCAACGCCGGTCCTTGGGGCTTTGCAACTCCCAGGTCACCTTCTCTCCCCGGAACACCCGTTCGTTCACGCACCAGGGGCAGATCTCCTCCAGGCCGTGCAACGCCTGGTAGCACTTCTGCCCCAGGGGGTAGTGGCCGGCGCGGTCGATGAACTTCTGGTTCATGAACTCCACTTCGTAGTCCTGGGAGCAGATGTAGATCAGCCCGTCGAAGGCGTCGATGATGGCCATGTACTGCGCCGCCATCTCCCGCCAGGCCTCCCCGATGCGCCGGCGCTTCTCCAGCTCGCTCTTCACCTTGTCCAGGGTCGACAATACCCGGGGCAGGGCCTCCCGGGCCGTCAGGGCGCCGATTTCCTGGGTGTCCTGATACAGGACCTCCGGTTCCCCGGAAGTCGGGGGGGGCTCGATATTGGTCATGGCAGGCTCCTCGACTCTACCCGCAAGACGCCGCCAAGGCGGGCGCCCCGGGCGCGACGTATTCTTCCCGGTCGGTGTCGCGGTAACTCGCGCAGAACCTCAGAGGAGCGGCAACCCCGGTTCTTCACCGGGTTACATGTCTGATCGCGGAAGTGTGGGCAGGGGAGGAAAAGTATCCCACCGGGTCAAATGAAATTGTATCATTTTTTTTCTTGAAAAAAACTCCGCCGTCATTTTTTTCTCCCGTAACCTGCCGGATTTTCTGGCCTCTCACCCCTGCAAAATTTTGCTTGACTTCTCCTATATGGTATTCTATACTGCATATATCTACTATATATAGTAGATATTCCCCTCTGACTAACAAGACCATAAACTTTCTTTAATATAATCAATCCCCACCTAGGAGGCCGCGATGGAAGCAAGCTTGGTTGCCAGGGATTTCGGCGGTGATCTGCCCCTCACCCCCAACGCCATGGTGGTGCTGGAAAAGCGTTACCTCAAAAAAGACGACGAGGGCAATGTCTGCGAAACCCCCCACGACATGTTCTGGCGGGTGGCCAAGACCATCGCCGACATCGACCGCCGCTACGACCCCGGCGCCGACATCGATACCACCGCCCGCAAATTCTACGACCTCATGACCACCATGGCCTTCATGCCCAACTCCCCCACCCTGATGAACGCCGGCCGGGAGCTGGGCCAGCTCTCCGCCTGCTTCGTGCTCCCCGTCGACGACGACATCTCCTCCATCTTCGACGCCATCAAGTTCACCGCCTTCATCCACAAGTCCGGCGGCGGCACCGGCTTTTCCTTCTCCCGCCTGCGCCCCGCCCAGGACCGCGTCCTGTCCACCAAGGGCGTCGCCTCCGGCCCCATCTCCTTCATGAACATCTTCGACGTCGCCACCGAAACCATCAAACAGGGCGGCACCCGCCGGGGCGCCAACATGGGCATCCTCCGCATCGACCACCCCGACATCGAAAAGTTCATCACCTGCAAGAACAAACTCGACCGCCTCAACAACTTCAACATCTCCGTGGCCCTCACCGACAGCTTCATGGAGGCCGTCGAAAACGGCTCCGACTTCCCCCTGGTCAACCCCCGCACCGGCCAGGCCGTCAGGAAGGTCGCCGCCCGGGGCCTCTTCGACCTCATCGTCAAGAGCGCCTGGGCCACCGGCGAGCCCGGCGTCATCTTCATCGACTCCATCAATCGCACCAACCCCATCTCCCACGTCGGCCTCATCGAAGCCACCAACCCCTGCGGCGAACAGCCCCTCCTCCCCTACGAGTCCTGCAACCTGGGCTCCCTCAACCTCGCCGCCGTCGCCGACGACGGCGCCCTCAACTACAACAGGCTCCAGGAAATAGTCTGGAGCTGCGTCCACTTCCTCGACAACGTCATCGACGCCAACCGCTTCCCCCTCACCCAGATCAAGGAGGCCACCTACGCCAACCGCAAGATCGGCCTGGGCGTCATGGGCTTCGCCGACATGCTCCTCAAACTGGGCGTCCCTTACAACTCCGAGGCCGCCGTGGCCCTCGCCGAGGAGGTCATGGCCTTCATCCAGGGCGAATCCAAGGCCGCCAGCGCCGAACTCGGCGCCCGCCGGGGCAACTTCCCCAACTTCCCCGGCAGCCGCTATGACAAAGAGGGCCGCTCCCACATGCGCAACGCCACCACCACCACCATCGCCCCCACCGGCACCATCAGCATCATCTCCGGAGCCTCCTCCGGCATCGAGCCCCTCTTCGCCCTCAGCTTCACCCGCCGCGTCCTCGACGGCGCCGAACTCGTCGAGGTCCACCCCTACTTCGAGGAGGTCGCCCGCCGCCGCGGCTTCTACTCCCCCGAACTCATGCAGCGCATCGCCCAAACCGGCTCCCTGCGCGACATCAAGGAAATCCCCAAGGACGTCCGCCGCCTCTTCGTCACCTCCCACGACATCACCCCCCAGTGGCACGTCCGCATCCAGGCCGCCTTCCAGAAACACACCGACAACGCCGTCTCCAAAACCGTCAACTTCCCCACCGCCGCCACCGAAGACGACGTCCGCGCCGTCTACCTCCTGGCCTACCACATGGGCCTCAAGGGCATCACCATCTACCGCGACAAAAGCCGCGACCAACAGGTCCTCAGCTTCGGCGACCAGGCCAAGTCCAAGGAAGAGCGCACCATCGCCCCCCGCCCCCGCCCCACCCGCACCACCGGCGTCACCGAACTCATCAACACCGGCTGCGGCAAACTCTACGTCACCGTCAACCAGGACGACCTGGGCTTCTGCGAGGTCTTCGCCCAAATGGGCAAGACCGGCGGCTGCGCCTCCAGCCAGATCGAATCCACCGGCCGCCTCATCTCCCTGGCCCTGCGCGCCGGCGTCAAGGTGGAATCCATCATCAAACAGATCAACGGCATCCGCTGCCCCAGCCCCCACTGGTCCAACGGCAGCCAGGTCCTCTCCTGCCCCGACGCCATCGCCAAGGTCCTGGCCGGAGTGGCCGACATGGACCTCAGCCACGCCACCGACGACGGCGTCACCATGGGCTCCTGCCCCGACTGCGGCGGCGCCGTCGAACACGAAGGCGGCTGCGTCGTCTGCCACGGCTGCGGCTTCTCCAAATGCAGTTAAGAGATGCAGCGGGGAAGGGCCCGGGAACTCGCTCCCTGCCCTCCCCCGCACCCCCTCCCCACCCGGGGAAAGATAGGGGTGGAGGCAGGGTTACTCCACAGGTTGATAAAAACATTGGCATATTTTATAGTTAATCAAAAGATGTCCTATCATTGCCACTACGGAGGTACACATGACATTGACCTCTGGTAAAAGCCCTCCCTCCGATACCACCGCCCCTGAAATTGAGGCCTTGCTGGACAAAGTGAAAACGGTGGTCCGGGGACCGAATGGGGAGTTATTGGTACGCCTGGTGGACATCCTCTTCCATCAGGAGATGGCCTCATCCGAATACTTTTCCCCGGCAGACCTGGCCGATATCCAGGCCGGCGTCGAGGAAATCCGCCGGGGCGACACCGTCTCCTGGGAGGACTTTAAGCGGGAAAACAATCTGTGAGCTATGCCGTCGAACTATCCCGCCGCGCCGCCAAGGCCCTCAAGACCCTTGACCGCGCCACCCTCACGAGATTACAGGCCAGAATCGAAGAACTGGCGGCAGACCCTGTGTCCCCCCGCCTCTCCAATCCGCTGATCATGGGGACGGCCGGCCAGCGCTATTCCCGGGTGGGCGATTGGCGGATAATTTACGAGGCCCGGGAAGATAGTCGGGTAATTTTCATTGTCAGCATCCAACCCCGGGGCAAGGCCTACCGGAAAGTTTGATTATCCGGCATTGTCCCGACTTCGATTTCTTGAGTGGTTTGACCATGAAGCAAAGAGCAATGAAAAACTCGTATACCGTGGTGATTGAGAAAGACCCGGAGAGTTCCTGGCTGGTGGCCGAAGTTGTGGAGCTACCGGGCTGTTACACCCATGCCCCGGATTTGCCTGCCCTGTTGAGCAATATCGAGGAAGCCGTCAAGGCCTATCTTCAGACCGCCACCCTCGATGAACCTTCACCAACTTTTGTGGGTACCTGGCAGGTTGAGTGCAGTTAATCTGGGGTAGGGGGGGTCTCTTCTGATTATTATCTGTGCAATCATTACTAAGTCATGGAAGATAATTATTTTAGCGAAAGAGAGCTGGGGCCTAAGCCCCGCATTGAAGAAGAGATCACATCTCCGGCATGGGGAGGGATTTGTGCAATTATAATTGGATGTATAAGAGACGGCTCATTTGGCATTGATTTTCCGGAAGAATGTCCTGATGGTAATGCTGTCATTGGTACTGACGACCATTTGTTTTCATTGGCTCTTCAAGGAGAAATTCCGGAAATTACTTGGCCATTCACCAATTATGAAGTTCCTCGGACTCTTGCGATATTAGATTTAATTGAATTTTGCCATAGTCACATAGCGAAACCAAATCAAGGGTCTTTTCATTCCTTCTTTAATCATCATCATCTAAGTTTTAATCGCCACGATGGTCAATTTGAATTTCGTCAGAGAATAAATAGGATATTTTCTCGGAACTCTCTGGCATTTGAGCTTAATGAATCAGGTCAAATAAAGCGTTTAATATCTCCCGTTCTCTTTAAAGAATTTAAATCTTGTATGTTTAAAACTGGAGATTCTACACTTGATTTTATGCTCGAAACCGCCTGTCTAAAATTTCTTGACCCTGATCCTTCAATTTGCCGGGAATCTCTTGAAAAATTATGGGATGCTTGGGAACGCATTAAGACGTTGGAACCAGGGAAGAATAAGAAAGCATCTATCCAAACTATAATTGAAAGGGCATCAGCTGAAGTTAATTTTCGACAATTAATAGATGATGAAGGGCGACAATTAACAGATATTGGCAATAGATTCCACATCAGGCATAGTGAAACTAGCCAAATCCCAATCAGAGAGGATTATCATATTGATTGGTTATTTCATAGAATGTTTGCTTTAATTCAAATGATATTAAGGGTTCTTCAATGAATAAAAACTGTATGCTATCTGGATGGATTAACCCTCTGCAAATATTAGAAATTGATGAACCTTGGGCCTCTATTACAAAGAATGAATTAAATAATGATACAATATTGAAATTTATTTGTACACCAGGAGTTGCATGTGATATTGAAAGCATTAAAAAAAGATATAAAAAGATTAGTAACGAACCTCATAGATTGTTTGCTGCTCCATTGGATAATAATTTCTTACAGAAAATAGTCTGGCCACTTCGCCATGCAAAATCATCCTATATCTTGGGAAATTATCTGGGGACAATTTCTCTTTGCGGTACCATCGCTGAAATGGTCGCGATAATGCTTTTCGATATCTCTGACTTGAGAATCAATAATAATAAAATTACAACAAACGACGAAAGATTATTATTTGGAAAAGATTTTGAAAAATTAGGTCAAGAAAGGCGTATAAATATTCTTCATGCCTATGGAATTATTGATGATAATTTAAAAAAAGACATGATTTTAATAAAAAATAAACGAAATAATTACTTACACTTTTGGTCACGCGACTACAGAGATATTTCAAGTGATGCTGAAAATGTATATTTTTTGACAATCAGTATTGTTGTAAAGGCAATCGGTCAAGAAATAAATTCTGAAGGTTTACTTTGCTATAAACATGAATTTTTAAAATATATACGCAAGAATACTGAAGAAAGTAGTTAGCCCGTAGGGCGGGAAAGCGCCGCGCCTCCCGCCATCGCCAGCCCGACTGACCCGCC
>CAYRYV010000008.1:0-78983 GCA_964428565.1 uncultured Desulfobacterales bacterium
AAAAATTTTTTCCCCATCCCGCTGAATAGCGGAATTTATCCGGAATGTCGCCGGCGGCCGCCCCCTCCCCGCCCCCGGTCTTCCTGACCGCCGGTCGCTTGACATCGGGGACGGTAAAGACGATATTATTATCCAGGTCATACCTAAGGGTAACCCTGGACGAGGAAAAGTCTTTTTGGGGACAGTGGCCCGGGGCCGGGCGGCCCCCAGCCGCGGAGGAATCCTATGAGCGTGTTACAGATAATCGTGGGGGTGGCCCTGGCGGCGGCCTGCGCTTTCGGCCTGCCGGCCGGGGCGCACAGCCAGGGATACAACCCCGGCCAGCCGGAGCAGCCCGCGGCGCAGCCGCCGCAACCCGGGCAGCCGGGCCAGCCCGGTCAACCCCAACAGCCTGGTCAGGCGCGGGAAAAGGAGGAGTATCCCGGGGTCAGCAAGTCCGGGGTGCCCGTCATGGAGCAATGGCTGCAGCAGCAGGAACGGCAGCGGCGGCTGAAGCAGTCCCTCTACGGCCTGGACCCCACCCTGGACGACCGCCCCGCCAGCCGGGTGTATCGCTGAGAACCATCGGCGCCTGAAGGCGGGCGCCTCAGACCGCCGGCAATGCGCTACGAAGGTCCCATCTACCGGCCGCCCAGCGAAGCCGACAGCCTGCTGATCCAGGCCACGGTGGGCTGCCCCCACAACCGCTGCACCTTCTGCATGGTCTACAAGGACGGGGTGCGCTTCCGGGTAAGGCCCACGGCGGACATCAAGGCCGATCTGGACGAGGCCCGGAGGGTGTACGGCGACGCCGTCCGCACCCTGTTTCTGCCCGCCGGCAACACCATCGCCATGCCCACCGCGGCCTTGGCCGAGGTCTGCCGCTACAGCCGGGCCCTCTTCCCCCGCCTCAGTCGCATCACCGTGTACGGCTCAGCCCAGTACATCCGCGCCAAGGGCGCGGCGGGCCTGGCGGCCCTGGCCGCCGCGGGGCTGAGTCGGCTGCACGTGGGTCTGGAGAGCGGCGACGACGCCATCCTGGCCCGGGTGCAGAAAGGCAGCGACGCCGTCGTCCAGGTGGCCGCAGGGCAGCTGGTCCGCCAGGCCGGGATCGAGCTGAGCGAGTATGTCATCCTGGGGCTGGGCGGGCAGGAGCGCAGCGACAGCCACGCCCGCCTGACGGCGGCCGCCCTCAACGCCATCGCCCCGGACTTCGTGCGCCTGCGGACCTTCGTGCCCAAGATCAACACCCCCCTGCTCCAGGAGATGCTGTCGGGGAGCTTCCGGATGCTCACCCCCCACGGCGTCCTGCGGGAGACCAGGACCCTGCTGCAGGCCCTCACCTGCCCCACCCGGGTGGTCAGCGACCACTACACCAATTACATCAACCTGAGCGGCCGCCTGCCCGCAGACCAGGACCGCCTCCTGGCCGGGATAGAGGAGGCCCTGGCCCAGGACGAATCCCACTTCCGGCCGTTCTTCATCGGCACCCAGTAAGCCGCGGGGCGCGCCGCCGCCAAGAATACCCCTTGCCGTCGGCCCCGGGCGCCCCCGGGGCCCTCCGCGTCCGGGGGCCACTCAGGGGGCGGGTTCGGACGGCCGCAGGAAGCTGAGCTGGTAATCCTCCTCCTGAAAGGCCTGGCGGACGCGCTTCATGAGGCTGTCGGAGGCCAGGGCGAGGTCGAGCTGGCGGGAGAAGGCCAGCAGATGGCCCACCATTTCCAGGGTGGTTTCGGACTCCAGGAAGGAAAGCTTGACGACGCGGGCGCGCACCATGTCGCCGACGGCCTGGGCCTTGAAGCCCATGTCCTCCAGCAGGGAGCTGAGCAGGCGGGCGCGGCGCTCCCGGCGTTCGGTATTGGCGGCGCCGCCCTTGAACTGAAAGCTGATGTAGTTGTCGTTGCGCTCTTCAGAGACGTAGGCGTCCAGGGCGCCGAAATGGTAGCCCAGGCGGGAGTTGAAGTTGAGGTAGGTGTCGGAGATGATGGCGAAGGATTTGCCGCCCAGCTCGCGGTCGGCCTTGTTGACGTCGTAGAGGGTGTTGGCGAACACGGACATGAAGCCCTTGAGGTCCACGGCCATCTGGCCGCCCCAGCGCAGGCGGGGGTCGTGGAAACCCCGGAGCAGGGCCAGCAGCGGGCGGCTGGCGATGCCGTCCAGGGTGAGCTTCTCGCCGCGATCGGGCTTGAGACCGCCCCCCAGGTCGAGGATATAGAGGTTGATGGGCAGCTCGGTGTGCAGGCGGGCGGCGCCTTTGGAGCGGACGGCCTCGTTGACGTCGAGGTTGAACATGGCGTCCATGGCCTTTTCGTGGGAGAAACGGGTGACGTCGTGCAGGGTGCGGCAGTTGGCCGGGGCGAACTCCGGGCTGTGGGGGTCCAGGAGGTTCAGGGGAGTGATATGGCGCAGGACCTGGCGGAGCTTGAGGAAAACGGGGTCGGCGCGCCAGGATTCCTCAGCAGGGCTGCGGCGCTCCCGTTCCAGCAACTCCGGGATGATGCCGGGGTAGACCTTGGCGTTGTCCGCGTCAACGGTGACCATCTGCCCGGGCGACAGGGTCTGGGTGGCGCCGCCCACCTCCACCAGGGTGGGGACGCGGAACTCCCGGGCCAGGATGGTCATGTGGTCGGTGGGGCTGCCCACTTCGCTGAGGATGGCGGCGATGCGGTCCATGACCAGGACCAGGCGGGAGGTGGGCTGGCGGGTGACCACCACCACGCCGGGGGGGATGGCGGGAACGTCCTCTTCCCGGCGCAGGATAAAGACGGGACCGGCCGCGGCGCCGCCCACGGCCCGCAGGCCGAAATTCAACAGGGCGGGGACGCCCTCCAGGGAGGCGGGCCGGGGCCGTGCGGGACGCCGGGGGGCGGCGAGGCGCAACGGCCGGGATTGTAAAATAGTGATATCCCCCTGGGGATCGACGGCCCATTCGATGTCCTGGGGGGCGCCGAAGTGCTTTTCCAGGCGCAGGGCGACGGCCGCCAGGGCCTGCACCTGGGCGTCGGCCAGGCAGGGGGCCGCGGCCCGGTCCGGGGGAAGGTCGATTTCCACCACGCCGCCCTCGGGGCTGCAGGCCAGGGCCCGGGGTTTGACCGCCGGCCGCCGGGTGAGAATGGGATGCCCCTCGCCGCGGGAAACCTCGTAATAATCAGGGGAGACGACGCCGTCGACGGCGAACTTGCCCAGACCCCAGACCGCAGTGATGACAACGGTGTCCTGGTGGGGGGCGTGAGGGTCCAGGGAGAACATGACGCCGGAAGCCCGGGCGGGGACCATATCGAGGCAGCCCACGGCCATGGGGAGCTCGTCCACGGAAAAATCCTGGTATTTCCAGTAGAAGATGGCCCGGCTGGTGAATTTGCTGGCCACCACGGCCTTGTAGTGTTCGGCCAGGTGGGCGGGATCGACGTTGAGGAGGGTGGCGAACTGCCCGGCAAAGGAGAACTCGGTGTCCTCGCCCACGGCGCTGGAGCGCACCGCCAGGCGGCGACCGGCGAATTGCCGGGCCTGCTCGTCGAGGGCGGCCTTCAGGTCGGGGGGGAGTTCGGCGCGACGCACCCGCTCCCGAAGGTCGGTGCTGATGGCGGCCAGGCCCTCCAGATCACGGATGTCGGCGGTGGCCAGGAGGGCCGCCAGCTCCCCGGCCAGGCCGGAGCCCTCCAGGAAACGCTTGTAGGCGAAGGCGGTGATCGCGAAACCCGCGGGGACGGCCAGCCCCAGGTGGCGGCGCAGGTCGCCGAGGTTGGCCATCTTGGAACCCACGGCGGCAGCGCTGGCGCGGTCTAGGTTGGCCAGCGGCAGAATGAAGGGCGTGACGGGGATTTCGGGGACGGCGGTGAGGGTCTGATGGGTGCAGGCGATGATCCCGCGGGTGACGGAGGTCAGGTCCCGGTAACGGTCGAGGGTGAGGCGGTTGAGTTCGTCCACCAGGCGGGTGACGCAGTCGCCGATGTCGGCCACCGAGGACTGCAGGTAGCCGGAGTCAAAGAGGAAGTCGCCGGAGAGCTTTTCCTCCATGTCGGCCATGAGGGCCAGGGCCTGGTTGTTGTGGTCCAACAGGGCGCGGAAGTGGCCGAACTTCTCCTGCAGCTTACCCTGCTCATCTTCTTCTTCCTTCAGGAAACTCTTGAGGAACTTCCACATGGCGGCGTCGGGGCTGGCCGGCGGCGGTGAGGCGCCAGGGGCGGCTCAGGCCGACGGCTGCTTCAGAGTCGAGATCTCCTTCTGCAGGCGACGCCACTCCAGAGCCCGCTTCAGGGTGATGAGAATGGCCTCCTGGCGGAAGGGTTTGGTGATGTAGTCGTAAGCGCCCTTGCGGATGGCCTCTTCGGCGGTTTCGATGGTGCCGTAGGCGGTGATCATGATGATGGGCAGGGCGGGGTCGAATTTCTTGACCACGTCGATGAGATCCATACCGTCGAGGAGGGGCATCTTGAGGTCGGTGACGACCAGATCGAAGACGTCCTCCTGGAGGAGTTTGGTGACCTCCAGGGGATTGTTGGTGGTGGTGACGTCGTACGGCGTTTTGCCGGTGATGATGGCTTTCAGCAGGCGCAGCATGTTGGGTTCATCGTCCACGATCAAGATCTTTTCCGACATGGTCTCCTCCTGCGAGACTGTTTGAAGGTTGGCCGGGGTCACAGCCCGAGGGCCGCTGGCGGCATCTCCTCGGCGGGAGCGTTGCTATCCGCCGGGAGGGCGCCCGGAGAAATGACGGGCAGCAAGACGGTGAAGGTGGTCCCGTGTTTTTCGGGATATTCGTTTTCGGGAAAACTGGAAAAGGTGATGTTGCCGCCGAATTTATGGATGATGCCGTAACACATGGACAGGCCCAGGCCGGTGCCCTGGCCGACTTTTTTGGTGGTGAAGAAGGGGTCGAAGATTTTGGGCTGAACTTCCCGGGGAATGCCGACGCCGTTGTCGATGAAGTCGATGGCGACCCGGCGGCCATCGGCGGCCAGGGTGGCCTTGACGGTGAGGCGGCCGCCGGCGGGCATGGCGTCCCGGGCGTTGTTGATGAGGTTGATGAAGACCTGCTGGAGTTCCATGGGATCGCCCTGGACGGCGGGCAGATCAGGGGCGATGTCGGCCTCCAGGAGGATCTTGCTGGTCAAAAGGGTGTTCTTGGCGATGGCCAGGGTTTTTTCCAGCATATGGCTGAGGTCCGGGGTGGCGGTTTGGGTCTTTTCCGGGGTCCGGGCGAAGGTCAGGAGGTTTTCCACGATCTTTTTGCACTTGAGGCCCTCCTCCTCGATGATTTGGAGGGTTTCATGAATCTCGGTATTGTTGGCGGTCTTTTCCAGGAGCAGTTCGTTGAACCCCAGGATGACGGCGATGGGGTTGTTGATCTCGTGAGCTACGCCGGCGGCCAGGGTGCCGATGGAGGCGAGCTTCTCCATGTTGATGAGGCGGTCTTCCATGGCCTTGCGGCCGGTGACGTCCCGGGAGATGATTTCAAAGGCGAAGATGTCCCCCTGGTCGTCCTTGAGGCCCACGATGCTGGTAGAGAACCAGCGTTCCTGGTCGCCGATGACCACGGGGTGGCGTTTGCTGCGGATGCGCCCGGTCTGTTTGATGTCCTGGAGCCATTCCATATGGAAATCGGCGGACTTGCGGGCCATGACGTCATAGAAGGTGAGGCCGATGTAGTCGGAGGGGACGACCTCATCGATACTCTTGAAGTGGCGCAGCAGGGAACCGGCGGAGCGGGTGCGGGCAAAGGCCCGGGCGGCGAAGTTGTTGATGGACTGGATGTGGCCGTCGAGGTCCACGGTATAAATGAGGTCGGCGGCGTTTTCCACCAGGGCCTTGTAGCGCTCCTCGGAGAGCTGCAGCTCCTTTTTCTTGCGCTCCACTTCATCTTCCAGGACGACGGTGAACTGGCGTTCGTAGCGGTAATTGAGCATGAAGGTGGCGCCCACCAGAACCATGAAGCCGATGATCACCTGGATGAGGAACTGGCGGCGATAGAGGGAATGGATGACATCCTGGACTTCGCTGGCGGGGGCCACCACGGCGATGGACCAGAAGGGGGCGGGGGTGCCGGCAGGGACCACGGTGTCATTGGCGAAGCGCGCCGGGGCGTAGGCCATGAGTTTGTTAATTTCCCCGGATTTCTCGGTGAGTCCCCGGTGCCAGCCGGAGATATAGGTCCCCCAGCCCTCCTGGCCGGCCAGCATCTTCTCCCGCTGGATGGCGTTGATGTCGTCGAAGGAAATGGCGGGGGAGCGCTGCTTGCGCACGGTGAAGGCGTTTTTGCCGATGAAATCCTGTTCGGGATGATAAAGGAAGGTCCCTTCCTCGTTCATGATCCAGGCGTAGCCGGTTTTGCCGCTCCTGATGTCCTGGGCGAATTTGGAGGCCAGCTTGTGGGCGTCGATATAGAAGGCCAACACGCCGGACCACTGCCCCGAGGGTTTAGGATGGGTTTCATCCACGGTTTCATCGTAAGTGGGGATGGCCATGACCATGATGAGGCGGCCGATGTAGTTGGGGATGTCGGTGCGGACGGGCTGAATGTAGATGCGCCCCTTATGCTCCGGTTGCTGGGCCCACTGGAGAAAGTCGCTTTCCCGAAAATTGCCGGTGAGGACGTGCTCCAGTCCGCGTTCGTCCACCAGGGAGACCCGGGAGCCGTCGGCATTGATCCGCCGGATCTCGACGACGCCCTCCTCCCGGACGCTGGACAGGGTGATGCGCATCCGGGTGGCCCAGATGCCCTGTTCGAGATACTGGATGGAGGCGGAGAGATTGAGGACGCCCAGCTCCCGCTTGATGAAATCGACGTTCTGGACGAGCAGGCGGGCGGTGTGTTCGGCGAGCTCCAGTTGCTGCTGGTTGAAGTCTTCGGTGACGATCTGGCGCATCTGCCCGGCGGACTTATAGCCCAGATAGAGGCTGGCGCCCAAGGGGATCAGAATGATCCCCAGCATAAAGGCCATGGCGAATTTGGAGGTTAAAAAGGGAAGACGGCGCATCATTTCCCCTGGGACCCAGATATTGAAAATTACAATTATTATAAAATATTGTAAAACGAGGCGACCGACGGCGCAAGGAAAATCAGGACGTCGGCTCAGATCCGGGGGCCGCGGCGAGGAAAGGTGGCGCGGCGGAAAAAACCGTGGTATAGATGATAGCTGATCCGTTGATCGGCGGGGGTCTGCCGGACCTCCGGAGAAATCCCGGCAAAGGGGGACTCACGAGATGGTAAAGGCCAAGGCGGCGGCCGCCAAAGTGGCATGGGAAAATCTGGTGGCTGGGAACCAACGTTTCGTCAAGGGGGAACGCGCCCCCCGGGCGTTCGATCTGCGCCGGGAAAAGCTGACCAGGGGACAGCAGCCCTTCGCGGTGGTGCTGGGATGTTCGGACTCCCGGGTGGCCCCAGAGGTGCTGTTCGACAAGAACCTGGGCGAGATCTTCGTGGTGCGCACCGCCGGACAGGTGGTGGAGGCCACGACCATCGCCAGCATCGAGTACGCCGTGGCGCACCTGGGAACGCCGCTGTTGGTGGTGCTGGGGCACGAGCAGTGCGGGGCGGTGAAAGCGGCGCTGGAACACGAGGGCGACGCCGCCGGCAATATCGGGGAACTGCTGGCCAAGATCCACCCGGCCATCGCCCAGGCCCGTCAGCAGCAGACGCCGGAGGCCGACTTTGTGGAAACGGTCACCGACCTGCACGTGGGCCAGGTGGCCCGCCAGCTGTTGGCCCTGAGCCCCATCATTCGCGAGGCGGTAGCGAGCGGCTCCCTGCGGCTGATGGGGGTGAAGTACCTGTTGGAGTCGGGGGCGGTCAAGGTCCTCGAGGGGGAGATCAAGCCTTGAGGGAGAAGGCCCCCGGGACGGCCAGGGACAGTCGCTACGTGCACGGCTACAGCCGGAGGGAGACTATCCGCCTGCAGGACCAGGCCTTCACTCTGGAGGAGCTGCTGCACGCCGACACCTCTTACCCCTCGGGGAGCCTGGTTCTGGAGGCCGGCTGCGGGGTGGGGGCCCAGACCCTGACCCTGGCCCGGAACAGCCCCGGGGCCCGGATCACCGCGGTGGACATCTCGGCGGCGTCGGTGGCGGCGGCCCGGAAGCGAACGGCGGCGGCGGGGCTGACCAACGTTCAGTTCGGACAGGCGGACATCCGGCGGCTGCCCTTCCCCCCGGGGTCTTTCGACCACGTGTTCATCTGTTTCGTACTGGAGCACCTGCCCCGGCCGGTGGCGGCGCTGGAGGCCCTGAAAGAGGTGCTGAAGGCGGGGGGAAGCATCACCGTCATCGAAGGGGATCACGGGTCGGCGTATTTCTATCCGGATAGCGAGGCGGCGCGGCGGGCGATCCACTGCCAGGTGGAGCTGCAACGGCGGGCCGGGGGGGAGGCGATGATCGGCCGAGCCTTGTACCCCCTGCTGGGGGCGGCGGGGTTCGCGGCGCCGCGGGTGTCGCCGCGGATGGTCTACGTCGACGGCAGCAAACCGGAGCTGGTGGAGGGCTTCACCAAAAAGACCTTCACCGCCATGATCGAGGGAGTGCGGCCGGCCGCCCTGGAGGCGGGTCTGGTGGAGGCGGCGGCCTTCGACCGGGGGATCGCCGACCTGTACCGCACCGCGGAGCCGGACGGGGTATTCTGCTACACCTTTTTCAAGGCATGGGGGATCAAATCGTGAGGGTCAGGTGGCGGCAGGCGCGGGGGTCCGGGCGGCGGTTGTTCAGTCAATAAAACATGAAGTTAAGAAAAATGAACATATTTTTAAAAACTTCCTTCCTTCGTTCCTATAATCAATTGATATCTCGTTGTTTTTTTAACCATATCTATGGCCCGCGATTTGCTGCATAGTAATGCACACTAATACGGGCAGGCGGGCAACGGAGAGCGTCAACTTTTTGAAACGTTTTCTGCAGCACCCTATTAGTAAAAAATATTCCTGACAGAGCGGCAGTAACACCCCTGAAGGAGAAGCCTATGAAAAAATTTGCGGTACTTATCTTAACCCTGTTCCTGATCGGGGGCCTGACTCTGCCCGGTGTGGCCAGCTCGATCAGCGAAAACAACAACCTCGGCCCCTATGTGGAATTATTTATCGGGGACGGGTCCGTCCGGGAGCCTTTGATAGAAACGGATTTCGGCTGGCTGCTGCCGGCGGTGCAGTTTGCTTCCGACCTGGGTTTTCTGCAGTTGAATATGTCGATTAAAAGCGACCCGGTCATTGCCTGGGGGCTGACGGCCACCAACCTGGCGGCGGTGCCGGTAAACTTCGGGTTTGCGGTATTTGTGCCTGTAGTCATGCCAGGTCTGCCCACGCTCGTCAGCGCCTCAGTGGTGGGGGGTATGACTGATTTCACGGGCAACGGCGTGGCGATCAATCCCACCAATGCTTCCGGGTTCCTCCAGGATAATACCATCAATCCGCCGGGATTCATGTGGAGCGTCGGCAATGCGGTGGTGAACCCCGCCGGCTCGGCGGGGGCGATCTATCCTTACGGCCCGGCCGGCCCGTTCACCATGGCGGGACCCGGTCCGGTGGTGGGGGCGGCCATTTTCGGCGAGACGGTGTCCTTCACCCTCACCGGTTTCGGCGATATCGCCTCTTTAACCGGGTACTGCTCTATTGTACCCATTCCTGTACCCGGCGCGGTGTGGTTGCTGGGCTCCGGGATCCTGGCGCTCATCGGGATCAGCCGGAGATCAAGGTCTTAGTTCAGCCTTCGAACTCCCGAGAGAAGTGCGGAAGAGCAGGGTCAGCGGCCCTGCTCTTTTTTTGGGCGCGTCGACCCAGTGACGGGGGGGAGTCCTGTTCCAGACGCACATTTCCGGGGTCGCGAGGCCGTCGGCTACACGGAAAAGCTCTCGGTTGCCCTCCCTATCTTTCGTGCCCTCACCTGGCCCTACCTCAGTTCGGCTTCCAGGTCGTCGAAGATATCCTCCAATTCATAGAGCCGCCGGTCGGCCGAGGCTAGCTTCCGGTCGGCAATATCCGCCTCGATGGCCGCCCGGAGCCTGTTCACCGGCTGCCGGTGCCGCCGCAGGGCCTCTCCCAGTTCGGTGCCGTCGCAGGCGTAGAGGAGCTGGTCCCATTGACCCGCCAGGTCATAGGGGGAGGGCTGGCTCTCCACCAGGGCGGGGTTCTGGGTTCCCAGATGGCGCGCCAGTTTGGGGTAGACGCTCTGTATCCCCCGGGGATAATACGGGCGCACGGTCACCGTGATCTGCATGTATTTGCTCATGATGCCCCCCTGTCAACATATTGTCTCACGCGGCGTTCCCAGTTGCGGTCCTGTCTTACCTCCCCGCCGGCCCCGAGAGCGTTGCCGAGTCCGGCGGAGGCGTCTCAGGGCGCCAGCACGATGCGGGCGTCCACCGCCCAGCACCCCTCCGGCGTAGCGGTGAGGGGGTTGATGTCCAGTTCCCGGATGGCGGGCGCGGCCCGGGCCAACTGGGACAGGTCCGCCAGGACTTGGGCCAGGGCCTCCAGATGCACCGCCGGCTCCCCCCGGTAGCCCGTCAGCAGGGGCCACATGGTGAGACGCGCCAGGAGCTGGCGGGCCTGGGCCGGGGTCACCGGGGCCAGGGTTTGGGCGACGTCCTGGTAAACTTCGGCATAAACCCCGCCCTGGCCACAGACCACCACCGGCCCGAAGGTGGGGTCCTGCTTGAGGCCCAGGAGGACCTCCTTGCCGGTGAGCATGGGTTGCACCAGGACGCCCTCCAGGCGGGCGGGGGGGTTGGCCCGGGCCACCGCCTGCTCCAGCTGCCGGAACCCCTGGCCCACGGTCTCCGGGGTGTCCAGCCGCAGCAGGACCCCGCCCCGATCGGACTTGTGGACCCATTGGGGGGATACCGCCTTGAGGGCCACCGGGTAGCCCAGGGCCTCGGCCGCGGCCACGGCCTCGTCGGGGCTCCGGGTCAGGTGGCAGCTGAGGACCGGCAGGCCGCGGCTCGCCAGATAGTCCAGAGCCTCCTGCCCCAGGAGGACCCCCGGGGCGGAGGGCAGCGACGGGGCGGGGGCCGGCTCCCCCGGCTCTTGGGCGGCCCACACCTCCCGGGGCCCGTTGCAGGCCTGGTGGTAGTCGTACAGATGCCGGAGGGCCCGGGCCGCGGCCTCCACCGACGCCAGGCAGGCCACCCCGGGGATCTGGTCCAGTTGGCGGCTCAGCTCCTCCCGGTAGTCGCCGTACAGGGCCAGGGCCAGGGGTTTGTCGAGGCGCTCCAGCTCCAGCGCCCGGATGAACTCCGGGGTGGGCACGATGTTGCGGTGGAGCTCCGACGCCAGGCAGGGCAGAATGGCGATGGCGCCGTCGATCCCGGAGTCGGCCAGCAGCCCGGTGAGGGCCAGGCGGGCCCCGGCCAGGAAGTCGCCGGTGAGCATGCCGATGGGCCACAGGTCCACGGGATTGTGCAGTTTGTGCCAGTAAGGGCCCTGGGGTTCCAGGGTCTCCCGGAGGACGGTGGGCAGTTCTCCCAACAGCAGACCCTCTCGGCTGAGGGCGTCGGCGGTCATGATGCCCAGAGCCCCGCTGGCGGTGACGACCCCGATACGGGGGCCGGTGAGGGGCGGCAGTTTGCGGAAGGCCTGCACGGTGTCGGCCATCTCCTGGGCGCCGTGCACCCGGGTGATGCCGGCTCGCTGCAGCGCGGCGGCGAAGACCTCATCCTGCCCCACCAGCGAGCCGGTGTGGGACAGGGCCGCCCGGGCACCAGCCTCGCTGCTGCCGGTCTTGAAGACGATGACGGGCTTGGTGCGGTTGATGCGGGAGGCCGCTTCCAGGAAGTCCCGGCCCCGGTTCAACCCCTCCATGTGGATGGCGATCACCCGGGTACGGGGGTCCGCCTCGAAATAGCGGAGGGCGTCCACGAAGCCTACGTCGGCGGCGTTGCCGATGTCGATGGCCTGCCCCAAGGGGCCGGTGAAGGATTCGGCCCCCACCTGGGGGGCGCCGCTCTGGGCGATGAGGGACACCGGGGTCGGGAGGTGCTCCCGGGACACGTCCACAAAGGCGGTGGTGAAGCGGTCATAGACGTTTAAGGTCCCCATGGTGTTGGGGCCCACGAGGCGGGCGCCCTGCTGACGAGCCCGGGCGACAAGGCGGTCCTGCAACTGCCGGCCTTCGGCATCGGCATCGGCGAAGCCCTGGGTGATGATGATGAGCCAGGGAATACCGACGTCCAGGCAATCGGCCACCACCGCCGGGACGCGGTCGCGGCCCACGGCGATGACCGCCAACTCCGGGGTTTCGGGCAGGTCCTGGACCCGCCGGTAAGGCGTATAGCCCAGGATGTCCGCGGCCTGGGGATGCACCACAAAGATCCTGCCGCGGTAACCGTAGCGCAGCATCATTTCCAGGCCGTTGTAGGCCCCCACGCCCGTCTGGCGGGAGACGCCGATGAGGACGACGGACCGGGGTGAAAAAATCTGACGCATGCTCACTCGCTATTCTCCTGCAGGAAGCCGGGCCGCTCCGGCAGGCTGGGGGTTCCCCGGCGTCGGCAGTGGCCCGGGAGCGTTCCTGCCGGGAGCGTTCCACAGTGAAAATTTAAGAAATCTGCATGGTTGACGATAAGTATGGTAAAAACGGACGCTTACGCCGGAAATGGAACGACCCTGCGTGTGTTATTGTGAAATATGATAATACCATGGGTATCAAAATAATTAACATACGCGTTACGATTTTGGAACGCTCAAATTTCCAAAATATTTAGGCAAATGGCTGGTAATTCCCATGTATGCAGGATTTCTTCAGCACTTCAGGTAATGTCTTTTTTTCGATTGAAACATGGTACATTATTTGCATTTTTTCCACCGTAAAATGGGTAGTCCATCACACCCGAGAAATTTGGAGATTATAACTTCAACCAAGCCTGCTGTTGTCCATGAGAATCAAAGTCTTTCTCATAGGTCCCCAGACCATGAGCCATGAGGGCCTGGCCGCCCTGGTCCAGGGCGCAACGGACATGGACCTCGTGGGGAAGGCCCAGAGCGGCCGGGAAGCTCTCCTGGCCCTCCGAGAGATCTCGCCCCAGGTGGTTATCTTGGATACTCCCCTCCCCGACATGGACGACCGGGCCTTATGGGAAGACATTCGCAAGATGCAGCCCGCAGCTAGGCTCATCGTCATCGCCTCTCGGGTGGAGCGGCCGTTGATGGATATGATTGCTTCCTGGGGAGTGCACGGCTTTCTCTTGAAGGATGTCCCTTTCGCAGAACTGGCCCGGGCCGTCCGGACAGTGGCCGGAGGCCAAACGTTTATAACCCCGGGAATGTCCCAGCCTCCCCCCCTGGTCAACGCTACCACAGCGGGTCTCAGCCCCCGGGAGAGGGAAGTCCTCAGGTTGCTAGCCGACGGCAAAGCGACCAGTCAGATCGCCAACCTGTTGTTTATCAGCGTCAAAACGGTGGAAACGCACCGCCGCAAGATCATGCAAAAATTGCATCTACATAGTGTGGCGGAATTGACCAAATATGCCATCCGGGCAGGTTTGACAACCCTGGAAAATTGATGGCAGCCTCTCCTCCGGCCTGCGCTCCAGCGCCGTCTATAAGCAATGGTTAAAAAAATCAGCTTTTCCCTGATTGAAAAAACCGGATATCGGTAATAATAAACTTAAAGACATTGTTACCAACCAAGCGCACATTTAATATTCTCTTGATTAATCGCAAGGATAGGTATGGCGTCAGGTATCTATTGCGGTCAGTACAATGACCATACACCTTGACGACATGTTATCTCTGTTTGAGGGCGCGCCCTCCGGCCTCATCCTGTTGTCGGGCGATTACCAGGCGGAGTATTACAATCCTGCGGCCGCTCCTTTCGTCGGCGGCAGCGCCCCCCAGGCGCCCCCGTTGCACCTGACCGAACCCCAAACTCCTTATCAGATTCCCGCTCTCCGGAAACCCCGGTCAACCTCGCGACAGACGCCGGTTCCCCCGGCGTTATCCTGGTTGGCCCCCGAACTGGAGGACTTTTCCCGCAGTGACGCTCCCGCCGCCTCGTTTGAAAAGACCGTGGAGGTTGACGGTGACTACCGCCATCTGTCGGTCACCTTGCGGCGTCGGCAGGACCACAACGGTTCTGGGAACGGCACTGCGGTCTTTTTCTGGGACATTACCCCCCAGCGTCATACCGAAGAGGCCCTCACGATCTTTGAGGCGAAGTGCCATGCCTGTCTGAACAATCCCTTTGAGGGCATCCTTTTTATGGATATATCCGGCAGAATCCTGGAAGCCAACGAGCAAATGAGGGAAATGCTGGGCGTTGCCTCTAAGGAGGCGCTTCCCCCTGATCTCGGCCAGTTTTTTCCGCCGGAACTGTCACCGGAATATCTGGCTGATTTCCGGAAAGTTATTCAGGAGGGAGCTGTCACCCTGACGACTCACTGGCTGCAACGCCGGGACGGCACTACCTTGCCGGTAGACCTGGAACTCAACCTCATGCGTTTTGCCGGCGAGACCTTGGTGCGGGCGATCTTTCGGGACATTACCCAACGGGAAAAACGGGAAATGGAGCAGTTGCGCCTCTGCAAACTCGAATCCCTGGGACGCCTGGCCGCTGGCATCGCCCATGATTTCAATAACATTCTCACGGCAATCCTGGGGAACATCACCCTGGCGGGCCTGGATGCCGACCTGAAGCCTTTCAGTCGGGAAAGGCTGGAAGAGGCGGAAAAAGCCTGCCTGCGCGCCCATGATCTCACTCAGGAACTCCTGGCCTTTGCCAAGGGGGGACGGCCTCTGAAAAAACGCCTATCCCTGGATGTCCTGTTGCGGGAAATCAGGGATGATCTGCAGCCGCGCTGCACGTCGCAGGTGGAATTTTGGGTGTCTCCGGATCTATGGCCGGTAGAAGCCGACCCCACGCAAATCAAGCAGGCCATCACCAACCTCATCATCAACGCCGATCAGGCCACGGATTTTGGCGGCCGCATCCGTCTGGAAGGCGCCAATATCACTCAAGCGGGAGGGGAGGATGCCATTGTGCCGCCGGGTGACTATGTCAGGATTGCCGTAGCCGATCAAGGCCCCGGCATACCGGCCCAACACCTCGCCCAGATCTTCGATCCCTACTTTACGACCAAGGATATGCGCCAGGGTCTGGGATTGGCTATGGTGCACGCCATCGTGAAGCACCATGGCGGCTTTATTTCCGTCACCACCCAAGCCAGGGCTGGCACCTGCTTCCAGGTATATCTTCCCGCCCTCCAGCATATCCCCCAGGCGCCGGAGAAGGCCGACGACCGGGCGATGGGCGGGCAGAGCCGCATCCTGTTAATGGATGATGAAGCGATTATCCGGGATATCGTCAGCCGCATGCTCCACAAGCTGGGTTACGAAGTCGATACCGCCGCCCATGGCGCGGAAGCTCTGGGAATGTACGACAAAGCCCGGAAAGAAGGCCGGGCCTACGCCGCGGTGATTTTCGACCTCACGGTCGCGGGGGGCATGGGAGGCAAAGAAACCATGGCCAAGCTCCGGCAGACCGATCCTGCCGCCCGGGCCATCGTCTCCAGCGGGTATTGCGATGATCCGGTGATGGCCGAATACCAGAAATACGGTTTTCGCAGCGCACTGGCCAAACCTTATAAGATTGTGGAGCTCAGTCGGGCGTTGACAGAGGCCCTCGCCAACGACACATCGACATAAGCTCCCGGCGGCGGCCTGCCGGCGCGTTCTGCCGCGCCCCCCCGATATTGACCTGTCCTGCCTCCCCAAACCCCTGCCGGAATCATCTTGCGGGAGGGGGCCAGGGGGCGCGGCCCCCTACCCCCCTAAGGCCATTTTACAAAGGTCTCGTCTAGTTATAGACAGCGGCGGAGCTTTTGCCTGTTGCCGCGGAACTATTTTTCGGATATAAATTATAGTACGATTATCGCTCCGTGCGGAGGGCGCTTCTCGGAGGAGCCTTTGCGGACATGAGCACAGGTGCACCACTTGATGAATATTTTTCCTTAGCATACTGCAGCCTTTCGATATGTCTATGATTCATGAGGACGACTTGCTCGCTGATGAAGCCCGTCTAGAAATCACCCGCAAACTGAGTGGCGCCACCATCGAACTGCTCGTGCCCGATCAGGCGGCGACCTTCCCGGAGATCTTCGCCACGTGGGCGGCCCTGCCCCGGCAATATCTCGTCAAGGAAGATTTGTATCCTGAGGGATTCGCCAAATCCACCTCCCTGGACCTGGGGAAACCCATAAGCGGGGACCTCCCCCCTGACATCCAAGTCAAACGCAGTCCTGACCGGGGCCTGGACACGACCCTGGTGGCGGGTCTCTTTTTCCAGGTCATCCTGGAGGCCGAACGCCTTCCTGTGAACTCCCAGGAACGCAGCAATTTTGTCAGACGGGAAGTGAAAAATTTCCTGGTGCAACGCCTGGCCGGTCAGATCACCTTGAGTCAGTTTTTCCGCCTGATGCACCTCATCGACACGGAAATCACGCATTATTTCGACCGGCTGCGGGGGGAATGGCTGTCTGTGATTCCCGCGGAAACCGACGACGAGTATTTTCCGGAGGAACCCCAACTGCGCCCTTTGCCGGAGCCGGTGCTGGGCGACAAATTACGCCAAGCACTGGCGGAAGTGCCCCTGCCGCAACAGGCCAACCGCAAGCTGTCGGCCGAAGGCCTGCTGCGCTTCCTCATCGATACCCGGGGCAACTGGTTTCGCCTCCTGGACTTCGAGTTTCACTTCTCGTTGAATAAAAAGACGGCCTGGACGTATTTATCCATGCTGTTGCAGCATGACATTTTGCGCCACAATGAACAGAAAGCCAACCGGGTCCGGTATGCCCTGACCCCCAGGTTTTTGGTCAATATCGGGAGTCAGGGGGTTTAAAAGTCTG
This sequence comes from uncultured Desulfobacterales bacterium, assembly GCA_964428565.1. Lineage (GTDB taxonomy): Bacteria > Desulfobacterota > Desulfobaccia > Desulfobaccales > Desulfobaccaceae > CAYRYV01. The sequence continues at coordinate 16,799 of CAYRYV010000008.1, forward strand.
CCCTCGCCCCCCGAGGCACGCTTCTCCCCACAATCTTACCATGCCCTCTGGAGGTGATCTATGCCGCTGGAATTCAAACTGCCGGACGTGGGCGAGGGGCTGACCGAAGGGGAACTGCTGGCCTGGCTCGTCCAAGAGGGCGATGCAGTACGGGAAGGGCAACCGCTGGCCCGGGTCGAAACCGACAAGGCGGTGGTGGAGATTCCGGCTCCCCGAGAGGGCACGGTCCGGAAACTTCTGTTCGGCCCGGGCGCGACCATCAAGGTGGGGGAAGTCTTTATCATTCTGGACCTGCCCGGAGACGAGTCGGCGGCCTCCCCCGCCCCCCAGGTGGGCGTCGGGGTGGTGGGGGTGCTGGAAGAGGCCCCACCTGAGGTGGAACCCGCCCCTCCCCGGGCGGTGCTGGCCACCCCGGTGGTGCGCAAACTGGCCCGGGACCTGGGAGTGGAGCTAACCGCGGTAACCGGCAGCGGCCCGGAAGGGCGTATTCTCGAAGCCGACGTGCGGCAGGCGGCAGCCGCGGCCACCGCGGCGCCCCCGCCGCCGACCGAAGCACCTGCCCCGCCGGAGGCGCCGGGCCCCAAAAAAGTTCGTAAGTATGACTTTTACGGGTATATCGAGCACGTGCCGTTCAAGGGCCTGCGGCGGACCATCGCCCGGAACGTCAAGCGGGCTCAAGACGCCAGTGTCTGTGTGACGGCCATGGATGAGGCCGACATTTCCGACCTCTACGCCATCAAGCTCCACCAGAAAACGGAAGCCCAGAAACGGGGCGTGCAGCTGACGCTGCTGCCCTTTATCATCCGGGCGGTAGTGGTGGGCCTCAAGGACCATCCCTATCTGAACGCCACCCTGGATGAAGAGGCGGGCGAGATCATTCTGAAGAAGTATCACAACATCGGCATCGCCACCGATACCCCAGAAGGTCTGATGGTGCCGGTGATAAAAAACGCCCCCGACAAAAAGATACTGGAGCTGGCCCAGGAAATTCAAACCCTGGCGGCCAAGGCCCGGGACCGCAGTATTGATCTCGCCGATCTGCAGGGCGGCACCTTCACCCTGACCAATTACGGCTCGGTGGGCGGATTGTGGGGCACCCCGGTGCTCAACTACCCCGAGGTGGCCATTCTGGGCATCGGCCGCCGCCAGGAACTGCCCCGTTTTATTGACGGCCAGATCCAGCTTCGTCACATCCTGCCCCTTTCCCTGAGCTTCGATCACCGGGTGGTGGACGGCGGCGCCGCAGCCAGATTCCTGCGTCGTCTCATTACCATCCTGGAAGATCCGACCTTGTTGCTGTTGGAGTCGTGAGGATGAGGAGCGGGACATAGACTGCCGGGCCCTTTCCCACCTCTGCCGTCCTTACCCTTTACATGGCAATCAGGGATGTTTACTTAAAAACAATGGCCCTCGAATACATCCGCGTTAAAGGCGCGCGCCAACATAATCTGCAAAACATCGATCTGGAACTGCCCCGCAACCGACTCATCGTCATCACCGGGGTCAGCGGCTCCGGAAAATCCACCCTGGCCTTCGACACCATCTATGCAGAGGGCCAGCGGCGCTACGTGGAGTCGCTGTCCTCCTACGCCCGGCAGTTTCTGGAGTTGATGGATAAACCAGACGTGGATTTCATCGAGGGGCTGTCGCCGGCCATCGCCATCGAACAGCGCAAGGCCTCCCAGAACCCCCGCTCCACGGTGGCCACCGTAACGGAGATCTATGATTATCTGCGGCTGCTCTTCGCCCGTCTGGGAACCCCCTACTGTTACCAATGCGGGCGTTCCATCGCCTCCCAGAGCGTGCCCCAGATGGTGGAAGGCGTCATGCAACTCTCCCCGGGAAGCCGCATTACCATCCTGGCGCCGGTGTTGGTGGACAAGAAGGGCGAGCATCAGAAGCTTCTGACCAAACTGCGGCAAGACGGTTATTCCCGGATACGCCTGGACGGCGTCCTGGTGGATCTGGATGAGCCGCTGGCCCCGGACAAAAACCGGCGGCACACCATCGAGGTGCTGGTGGACCGGCTGGTTATCAAGGACGGGCTGGAACCCCGCCTCACCGACTCCCTGGAACTGGCGGTGGGCCTGTCGGAGGGGGTGGTCAAGGTGGACGTGGCAGGGGGCGAAGAACTGCTGTTCAGCGAGCGGTTCGCCTGCGACGCCTGCGGCCTGAGTTACCCGGAGCTAACGCCGCAGTTGTTTTCCTTCAACAGCCCTCAGGGGGCCTGTCCGGTGTGCAGCGGGTTGGGGACCAAGCCGGTGCTGGATCCAGAGTTGGTGGTCCCCGACCCGGAGCTCTGCGTCCGGGAGGGAGCCATCGCCCCTTGGGCTCACCGGCACTCCTTCTATTTCCAACAGATGCTGGAAGCCCTGGAGAATCATTACGACTTCTCCATCCGGACGCCGTTCAAAGACCTGCCGCCGCAAGTGCAACAGGCTCTGTTGTACGGATCGGGAACGGAGGAGATCACTTTCCTGGTAGAGCGGGACGGCCGCCGCTATCCCCAAAGACGAGTTTTTGAAGGCGTCATTCCCAACCTGCGCCGGCGCTATGAGGAAACCGAGTCCTCCCTGGCCCGGGAGGATATCGAACGATTCATGACGGTGCAACCCTGCCCGGCCTGCCAGGGCGGGCGGTTGCGCAAGGAGGCCCTGGCGGTGCGGGTGGCCGGCCTCAATATCCGGGAGGTCACCGCCTTCACGGTGGGTCAGTCCCACTCTTGGTTTGCCGGGCTGGCCCTCAGCCCCCAGCAGATGCTCATCGGCCGGCGTATTTTGAAGGAAATCGGGGAACGCCTGGGATTTTTGCTGGATGTAGGTCTGGATTACCTCAACCTGAACCGTTCCACCGCCAGCCTCTCCGGGGGGGAAGGGCAGCGCATCCGGCTGGCCACCCAGATCGGCTCCAAGCTCATGGGGGTGCTCTATATCCTGGATGAGCCCAGCATCGGCCTGCACCAACGGGATAACCTGCGTCTGCTGCACACTTTGAAGGCCCTCCGGGATCTGGGCAACACCGTGATCGTGGTGGAGCACGACGCGGATACCATCCTGAGCGCCGATCATGTGGTGGATATGGGCCCCGGGGCCGGCAAACAGGGCGGCGCCGTAGTCTTCAACGGCTCCCCCGAAGAGTTGGCGGCAGCGGAGAACTCTCTGACCGGGCAATACTTATCCGGGGCGCGGGCCATTCCCATTCCCGTCGGTCGGCGCCAACCCCGGGATTACCTGACCCTGGAGGGGGCCCGGGGACACAACCTGAAGAACCTCACCGTATCCCTGCCGCTGGGCGTGTTCACGTGCGTCACCGGGGTCTCGGGCTCCGGCAAGAGTACCCTGGTCATGGACACCCTGTACCGGGCCCTGTGTCAGAAGCTCTACCGCAGCCGCACCCGTCCGGAACCTTATACCTTGATGCGGGGCCTGGATCATATCGACAAGGTCATCGACATCGACCAGAGCCCCATCGGCCGTACCCCGCGTTCGAACCCGGCCACCTATACCGGTCTGTTCACCCAGATCCGGGAGCTCTTTTCCCGGGTCCCCGAGGCCCGGGCCCGGGGTTACAAACCCGGCCGCTTCAGCTTCAACGTCCGGGGGGGGCGGTGCGAAGCCTGCGAAGGCGACGGCATCATCAAGATCGCCATGCACTTTCTACCCGACGTTTACGTCAGGTGCGAGGTCTGCCAGGGGCAGAGGTTCAATCCCAGCACCCTGGACATACGCTACAAAGGGAAAAATATCGCTGAGATCCTGCAGATGGCGGTGGACCAAGCCCTGGAGTTTTTCGAAAACGTGCCCGGCGTGCGGGACAAGCTTTTGACCCTGGCCAAAGTGGGGTTGGGGTACATCCAGTTGGGTCAGCCGGCCACCACCCTGTCAGGAGGGGAGGCGCAGCGCGTCAAACTCTCCAAGGAACTCAGCCGCCGAGCCACGGGGCGCACGCTCTACATCCTGGACGAACCCACCACCGGGCTGCATTTCGCCGATATCGAGAAGCTTCTCACCGTCCTCCACTACCTGGTGGATGCCGGCAATACCGTGGTAGTCATTGAACACAATCTGGAAGTGATCAAGACCGCAGATCATATTGTCGATCTGGGTCCGGAAGGGGGCGAGGCCGGCGGCCGCCTGGTGGCGTGCGGGCCTCCGGAGGAGGTAGCCCGGCAGCCCGGATCATACACCGGAGAATTTCTACGGCCGTTGTTTTCTCAGACCGCCTCCATGGTGAGGTGATAGGCCAGGTTGTCCAGCTTTACCGTGAAATCAACATTTTCCACGATATAGCCCTCGGGGACCTGGATTTGGAGGGGAGCGAAGTTGAGAATGGCTTTGATCCCGGCGTCAATCAAACGACGGGCGGTGATTTGGGCCTGATCAGCGGGCGTGGCGATGACTCCGATTTCAATGCCCCGTTCCGCGACCACGCCACCGATGTCATCGATACCATTGATGATAAGGCCGTTGGGCAACCGGCGTCCGACCTTGGCGGCATCGGTATCGAAAGCGGCCACGAATTCATAGCCCTGTTTGGTGAAATTTTCATGGGCCATGAGGGCCAAGCCCAGGTTTCCCACACCCACCAAAACCATCTTCCAGCGCCGGTTTAGGCCCAGAATCTTTTTGATCTCGAAGAGCAGTTCTTTAACAAAGTAACCCACCCCCCGGACCCCGAACTCACCGAAATAGGCGAGATCCTTGCGCACCTGGGCGGGATTGACCCCGCATTTCTGGGCCAGTTTATCCGAAGCGATTATATTCACGTCCTGGGCCATCAATTCTTCCAGAGAACGAGAATAAAGGGATAATCGTGTAATCGTGGCTGCTGGTATTTTCGAAAATTTCATTGTATTTTCAATAATTGGTTAATGGTATGGGAGCAATAATGTGATTGATTGCACAATAACCGTCAAAAAAAGAGGGGCCGATCGGCCCCTCTTTTTTCCCAGACTAATTTAGATCTTGAAACCCAAGGCCGCAGCGATGGGCTTGGTCATCGGGTAAGCGTAGAGAATGATCAGGGCGACGACCAAAGCATAAATACACAGAGATTCGATCAGCGCCAGACCGATCAGCATGGTCACCGTGATCTTACCGCCGGCCTCGGGGTTCCGGGCGATGCCTTCCACGGCGCTCTTAATGGCGATGCCCTGGCCGATGCCAGTGCCGAAGGCAGCAATGCCGATGCCGAAACCGGCTGCCATCACCGCATAAGAGAAAAAGGTGCCGAGGCCCGCGGAGGCGCCGCCGGCAGCTTCCGCCGCCATCGCCAGGGAAGCCAGCCCCAAGACCAGGGCCATCGTCAGGGTGGTGACCACTACATTTTTCCGTACCATGAACCATACCTCCTTGAGAGATTGTATATGAAGATTGGCCTTCTTCCGAATGTTAGTGCGCCTCTTCCATAGATCCGGCGAAGTACATGATGGAGAGCAGGGTGAAGATAAAGGCCTGCATGGCGCTGGTGAATATCGCCAGGAACATCATCGGCAGGGGAGCAAAGAACTGACCGGCCAGCATCAGGAGGATGGCCAGCACCAGTTCTTCACCCATGATGTTGCCGAAAAGACGTAAGGTCAGGGAGAGCACCCGAGCGAGATGGCTGATGATCTCGATGATCAGGAACAGGGGCATCAGCGCCGGAATGGGTCCCAGGAAATGTTTGACATATTTAAAGCCGTGATACTTGATCCCCAAATAGTGGGTAAATACGAATGAACACAGGGCCAAACCCAAGGTCGTGTTAATATTGGCGGTGGGAGGGAAAAAGCCCGGAATCAGACCGATGAGATTGCAGGTCAGGATGAAAATGAAGAAGGACCCTACCAGAGGATAAAACTCCCGGCCTTCCTCGCCGGTAAGGTCCACCATGAACTCTTCCAGACCACCGATGAGGGTCTCGAAAAAGTTCTGTCCCCCCGCCGGCACGAGGGCTCGGGGCTTCGCCGCCACATAGCCCAGCCCCACGAGGACGGCCATGACAAACCACGTGTAGGTGACTTGGGGAGGAATGTGTAGACCGAAGGCTCCCACCAACAGGTCAAGAAACAGAATTGGATGTTCCATCGACAGCCAGCGCCTCCTTAGAATAAATCTTATGCAGCTCTATGCAAAGAATCACAACCAAATTGATAACTACCGTGGATAAACCCACCAACAAACCAAAAACATTCACCCAGCCGTTCTTCACCAGGATAAAAATAACCAACCCCAAAACCGTAAAGCGGAGCAAATACTTCATCATTACAAAGAAAAAGGCCAGACGCCCCGCGGCTTTCACATCCCCCTCCAGGGGGTGTTTCGCCAGCGTGGAGGTCAGGAGATAGGCCATGGCGTGAAAATTCAAAGCCGCCAGCACTCCTCCCACCAAGACCCCCAAGGCGAAGACCCGGCCCAGCACCAACCACCCCACTGCCGTTAACACGCCCAGGATGATCCAGTTGGAAATCTTGACATTGCGGGTGGTGAGGGTGGTGGCTGTCATCTCACTGTTTGGTCCGTTTGCCCATGACATAGAGATTGCGGAATCCAGCGATGATTCCGACAATCAATCCCAAATAGAAAAAGAGCATATTATCGAATTGTTGCGCCAACCAATAGCCCAACCCGGCACCGATGGCGATGGCCAACACCATGGCCATGCCGATGGCGCTGGCCTGGTAGCCGCCGCTAAAAATCTCTTTCAGGAGCTTTTTGGTCTCTTCTTTCACGTGTCCTGGTCTCCTGAGGCGGCGTGTCGGCATCGAGCGAGCTGATAGTGCAAAAACTCACAAAAGGCTAATTATCACACCGCCTGCGGGAAGTCAATCTTTTTTTCTCCCCGGGAGGCCATAATACCCCGGTCTGGAAATGGTCCCGGCAATCCGGGGTGAGGGTCTTCGGCAGCCGCCGCTCCCCCTCTATCACTCCCCGGCGATGGCTGGCGAGTTTCCCCAGCAAAACCCGCTGCCGGGATCAGAGCTGCCGAGTCCGGGACGGGGCGGCAGGCTCTTCCAGGGATTTGTGCACCGGCAGCTCGATAACGAAGGTGGTGCCCTCCGTCATCGTGGTGTCCACATAAATACGCCCCCGGTGGTTCCGGATGATGCCGTAACTGATGGACAAGCCGAGCCCCACCCCCCGACCCACCTCCTTGGTGGAAAAGAACGGGTCGAACAACCGCGTCAGACATCCCGCGGGAATTCCGGGTCCGGTATCGCTGACCCGAATTTCTATATAGCGTTCCCGGACCCTCTGGGTCTGCACGGTGAAGACGCCCTGCCCTTCCATGGCTTCGGCGGCGTTCATAAACAGATTGATGAAGACCTGCTCCAGCTTGCCGCGGTCGCCCAAAATCAGGGGCAGAGCCGCGGTGAATTGTTTCACGATCTTAACATTTTGAAAAATGAGGTGATTTTCCACTAATTTGAGGACGTCGGCCAGCAGTTCATTGACATCGGTGGGGGTCATCCGGGCCGGCAGTTGTCGGGAAAAATCCAGGAGTCCCTTGATGATCTCCTTGCAACGGGTCGCCTCCCGGACGATCTTTTCCACGGTGTTCCGTTCGGGATGATCCGTGGCCATTTCTTCCAGCATCAGATAGCTATAAACCAGGATCCCCCCCAAGGGATTGTTGATCTCATGGGCGACGCCGGCCGACAATTGACCCAAAGCCGCCATTTTCTCGGAGCGGATCAGCTGCTCTTCCAGGCGTTTCTTCTCCGTGATATCGCGCAGGTGGGATTGCAGCACGGGCTGGCCGTCATAGGTGGTGGGAAAAGTGGTCACCTCGATATCGAAGTCCGTGCCGTCCTTTTTTATCCCTTTTAATTCAAAGATGCGCAACCGTTGAGGCCGTAGGCGAATTTCCGGCAACTGCCGGAGCACGGCCTGATGATACGACTGATCCACCAGTTTCAGGAAGTCCACCCCGGCCAGTTCCCGCAAATGGGAATAGCCGAACATCTCCAGGCAGGCCTTGTTGGCGTACAAGATCTTTTCCTGGTTATGCACGGCGATGCCGTCCAGGGAGTTTTCCACCAGACGGCGGTATTTTTCCTCCGATTCCCGGAGTTGACACGCCAGCTTCTCCCGCTCGGTCATATCCAGAATGGCCTGCACCGCGCCGGTGATCTGCCCCTGTTCCCCGTAGATGGGCGAAGCCGTAAAGTAGAGGTACCGTTCCTCCCCCCGGATATTGTCAAAATGCTCGTAGGCCTCGTAGGCTCCGGGAAAATTCGGTGATTTTTTGAGGTTTCTCACGCCATAGAACTCTTTGAGGCCCTTGACGTTTTGTTCCAATACCAGGTTGGCCATACCCGGGCGTTCCTGGGGATAAAAAGGGAGCCACTGCCGCCGGCTGCCCACCATCTCTTCCCGGCGGTAGCCGGTGAGCTCTTCGCAGGCTCGGTTCCAATAGGTGATCTTCTGGTGTCTGTTGATCACGAAGGTGGGAATGGGCATGCCTTCCAGGATGCCTTCGGTGGTTTTCTTCTCCTTCAGGATCTCCTGCTCGAAGCGTTTGCGTTCCGTGATGTCTTTGATGATGAGATCATACCCGAGCACCTGCCCCCCGTGATCCCGACGGGCGATGCAGCTTAACAGCACCTGGAGACGCCCGCCCGAGTGTTTGCTCAGGGTCAATTCCTGATCATGAATATAATCATCCACTTCCATCTGGCGCTGAAAGCGTTTCCATTCCCGGGAGGAATAGAACAGATCGGCCAGATTGAAAACCTCCCGGGCCTGCTCCTTGGAGGCAAAGCCCAGCAGTTCCACCCCGGCCGGATTGATATCCCGCAGTCGGCCCTCCGGATGGATGACCAGGATCATATTGCGGGAGCCTTCGAAGATTCTCCGGTAACGGCGCTCCGAACGCCGCAGTTCGTGGGAGAGGCGGGCATTGTCGATGGCCAGGCCCACCTGGTTGCCCAGGATACCGAAGAAGGCACGACGATGCTGTGGGAAGGGAAGCGCCGAGGGCGCCGCCAGATTGAGAAACCCGACCAGTTTCTCGGGGTATCTCAAAGGAATGCTCACCACTGCCTGGAATTGCGTTTCCTGCCGGATGAATTCGGAAAAGGAGGAGTTCACCAACCGGGGGTCGGAGGCGGGTCTGTGACTGATCAAGGGTTCGGAGGCGGCCATCAGGTACGGTCCGATGACCTTTTCCAGATTCCCGGTTTGAATTTTTTCCAGATAGCCCTGGGGAAAGCCCTGGGAGGCGGCATGGGTCAGGTGGCCGCTGTCGCTGTCCCACAATAGGAAGATGCCGGCGGGAATTCTGAGGAAATCCAGGATCAGTTCCAGCAGCCGGTCGATAACGGCTTGGACGCTGGGCGCCTGGGCAGTAATAATAGCAATCTCGTTGAACAGGAGCAGTTCAGCCACCGGGGCGGCGGAGACTCCAGATGGTAGGGAAACGCTTGCCTCCGGATTTATGGAGCGGAAAGGCTGTTCGGCTTCGGGCGGCATGACAGACCTCCGGGACGGGCAGAAAATTCAGCAGGTCTATCCTTATGTTAGCAGACTTCCGGCAGGAAGAGAAGTCTTTCTCTCGAACTGCGCCCCGTCAGACAGATCGGCCGGGAAAGAGAGCGAAAATGCACGCCGGAGGGAAGAGCCAGGGAGGGGGCTTGATACCAAGGTGCAGTCAAAGGACAATTATGTCTTTTAGTCAGGCTGACCGCATCATAGCGGCGCAGTACTTTGCGGCGGGGAAAAACGAGGGATGCCTTGCGAACACTGGGAATGAAAGAAAATAGCCGATTGACGGCGACTGATAAGGCTCGTCAGGATTCAGACTTCAAAATGCCGCCGGAGCCGAGGCCAGACCGCCGGGGTACGACAGCGCGCCGCCACGAGGATGCTTTGCAGATGACCGAGGGCCTGGCTGAAGTCATCGTTGACCACCAGGAAATCGTACCAATGGACCTGTTTAACTTCGCCCACGACGCGCTCCAGGCGCTGGATCAACTCCGCTTCGGGGACGTCGCCCCGGCTCCGGAGGCGCCGGTCCAGCTCCGCCAGGGAGGGCGGGAGGATAAAGATAAAGACGCCCTCGGGGAAGTGATGTTTGAGCTGCTTCGCCCCGTGAATCTCCACATCGAAGACCAGATCCCAACCCTGGGCCAGGGCCTCGTCAACCCATGGCCGGGAGGTCCCGTAATAGTGGCCGAACTGCTCCACCCACTCCACCAGTAGCCCCTGGTCACGCAAGCGCAGGAATTCATCGACGTCCACGAAGACATAATCCTGTCCGGGGATTTCTCCCGGCCGCGGACTTCGGGTGGTATAGGACACCGAGAACCGCAATCCCCGGTTCTGGTTCAAAAGCTCTTTTAAAAGAGAAGTCTTGCCGGCCCCGGAGCAACCGGAGACCACAAATATCTGTCCCGCCACTCAGTCGTCCTTCGCCGCCCGCAAGCTCCCGCTGTCGCCGGAAAAGCGCTGTGACAGGGTTTCCGGTTGCACCGCGGAGAGGATGACGTGGTTGCTGTCCATGATAATGATGGCGCGGGTCTTGCGGCCATGGGTGGCATCCACGAGACGCTGGCCGTTTTTGGCCTCCTCCCGCAGACGTTTCATGGGGGCCGATCCGGGGGTGACCACCGCCACGATGCGCCCGGCCACCACGGTGTTGCCAAAACCGATATTTATCAAAGGAGAGTCTCGTAACGCCATTTTCTGTCCATCTCCTTACTCCGGCGGGGGAACCTCAGCCCGCCCCTGGTGGCAAAGCCAAATCTGCCCGGCCGCTTCCAGCTTCATTCAATGTTCTGGATCTGCTCTCGGAGCCTCTCCAATTCCGTTTTGACGTCGATGACCGCCTGGGAGATCTTGAGGTCGGCCGCCTTGGAGCCCACCGTATTGATTTCCCGATGCATCTCCTGCACCAGAAAATCCAGCTTCCGGCCCACCGGCCCGGCGGCCTCCAGGCTGAGGCCGATCTGTTCTACGTGACTGGCCAGCCGGGTGAGTTCCTCGGTAATGTCGGCCCGATCCGCCAGGCAGGCCACCTCCTGGAGCAACCGGGCATCGTCCAGCATGCCGGGTTCGGGCAGCAAATCCTGCAACCGATCGGCGAGTTTCTCCCGATAGCACCGGGGGACCTCTTGCGCCCAATGGCCGATATCACGGAGCAGGGTCTGGATGAGTTCGAGGCGCTGGGTCAATTCAGTTTTTAAATTCTCGCCCTCCTGCCGGCGCATGAGGTGCACCGCCTCCAGGGCCTGGGTGACGGCGCCGGCCAGCGGCTCCCAGAGGGTTTCCGGATCCACCTCCAGCTTGTCTTTAATGGTCAGCAGCTCCGGAAAGCGCAGGAGGTGATCCAGCGAAACCGGCGCGGTGATGTTGCCGAGCCGCCGGAGTTCCTCCAGGGCGGCCAACACCTCCGGGAGTAGGGCCAGATCCAGGACCAGACCCTTGGCGCTCTCCCCCGCCGGTTCGACGACCAGGTTCAGTTCCACCCGTCCCCGGGCCAGTCGGGAGGCCACCAGTTTGCGCAGGCGGTCCTCCAGCGGCGTCACCAGCCGGGGCAGGCGGACATGCAGGTCCAGGAAACGGTGATTCAGGGTGCGGATTTCCGCCTGTACCCGGTAGCCGCCGCCTTCTTGTTCGCCCCGGCCGAAACCGGTCATGCTGCATATCATATTTCCACCAGTACCCGCCAGCGCCCTCCCGGGCATCAGCCGCCTCATGTTTGTTCCCTGAAGGCCCGCAACTGCCATAGATACTTTTGACGAATCCGGGTGAGCAGGCCGAGAAGCGGCTCGCCAGCATAATCGGGATAGGTCCAGGGGAGGGGCGTAAATTTCTTTTCCTGGAATTGCAGGGTCACCTCTCCGTAGATCCCCTTCCCCAAGTAGAGGCGGTGGGCATAATTCTTGCCCGTGGCCAACACCAAGCGTTCCCGAGCCAGATAGCCGGGATCGAGGTTCACCAGTCTGCGGCCCCCCAGGGAAAACCGCTTCTCCACAGCCAGACAGCAGTCTTTCCACACGGGTAGGTCCCCCGGGTCCGCCAGATGCAAAAAGGCCACCACCCGGCGGGCCAACCCGGGACCCATTTCCGCACTATAATAGTCCGTATGTGTGAATGGCAACCAGGAACTGATCAGATCCGGGGGCCCCAGGAAACGGCTCACCTCCGCCACCGCCAGCGGGGCCAGGGATTTATCCCCCACCAGAATGCTGATCAGGGGTTTAACTGGCAAGGGTTTGCCAGGAACGCTCATCTTCCCCTTTCAAGCGCCTCCTATTGTATGGGATGGCCACGGGCAAGTCAACACCCTTATCCCGGCACGGGCGGGTTCCGGGCGGAGAAGATGCCGGGGAGCGGGTCAGCGATTCACCATCAGCCAGCCCAGGGCGGACAAACCCGCCAGGCTGATGACGGTGACGATCCCCGTGGCGTGGAGCAGGTGCACCGCCCGGCCGATGTCGGCCGGTTCCGGCTCCCGGCCGCCGTCTCCCAGGAAAGGTTTAGCCACTAGACGCCCGCCATAGCGGCTGGGTCCTCCCAGACGCAACCCCAAGGCGCCGCTCATAGCCGCCTCGGCAAAGCCGGCGTTGGGGCTGGGGTGTTTGCGGCCGTCGCGGCGGCATATCCGCCAGCACCCCCGGGCATCCAGGCCCGCCAGCCGGGCTCCCACAGTGAACCAGAGGCCGCCGAGACGAGCCGGGAGCCAGTTCAACAGATCGTCCAGGCGGGCCCCGGCCCAGCCGAACTCCCGGTAGCGGGGAGTTTTATAGCCCACCATGGAGTCCAGGGTGCTGGCCGCCTTGTATATCCAGGCCAGCACCGGCCCCCCCAGGGCCCCGTAGAACAGGGGGGAAATCACCCCATCGACGGTATTTTCCGCCACCGTCTCCACCGTGGCCCGGATAATCTCCGCCTCCGACAGGGCTGTGGTGTCCCGCCCCACTATGAGGGCAAGGGCCTGCCGGGCGGCGGCGAGATCTCCGGCGGCCAAGCGTTGGTGCACCGCCTCGGCGTGACGGGCCAGGTCACGCACCGACAGCGCCAGATAGAGCAGCGCCACGCCAGCCGCGGCCCCTACCAGGGGATGTAGTCCGGCGGCCAGGAGGAGGACTCCGGCGGCCCCGGCCCCGGCCCCGGCCGCCGTGATCCCCGCCAGGGCGATCCCAGCGGTGCGGGCGTCGCCGCAGGTCCGACGCAAGGGTTCCTCCAGGGCGGTGATGAGTTTCCCCAGACCCCGGACGGGGTGAGGCCAGGAGGGCGGGTCCCCGACAGCCAGGTCGAGCACATAGGCCAGGAGAAGCTCAAGACCCGGCATTCAGAGCCTCCCGCAGGGTCTCCACCAACCTGGCATTCTCTTCTTCCCGGCGCACCGCCAGCCGGAAACAGCAGTCGTCCAAGCCTCGGTAATTGGAACAATCCCGGATTAAAAACCCGCGTCGGGCCAACCGGGCCGTCAGCTCCGGAGCGGTTAGGCCCTCTCGGGTCAGGCGGCAGAAGATGAAGTTGGCGGTGGGCGCCAACGGCTGCAAGCCGGGAATCTCCTCCAGGGCCTGATAAAAACCGAGGCGGGCGCGTTCCACGTACTGCCGGGACTGGCGGATGAATTCTTCGTCCAGGAGGGCCGCCCGGGCCGCGGCCTGGGCCAGGCAATTGATGTTCCAGGGGGGCAGATGAGTTGCGAGTTTGCCGATCAAGCCGGGTTCTCCCACCAGATATCCCAGGCGCAGGCCCGGCAGGGCAAAGAACTTGGTGAGCGAGCCCAGCACCAACATCCGGGGGTCCCGGGTGGCGTGGTGCACCAGGCTGAGTTCCTCCCGGGCGCTGACGAAATCCATGAAGGCCTCGTCCATGACCAGAAAGCCGGGCTGGGAAGGCAGGGCGTCGAGCAAATGATGGATATCCGCCGGGGTCAGCAGGCTGCCGGTAGGGTTGTTGGGGTTACAGAGAAACATCATGTCCACCCGGGGCAGCAGGGGCAGAATGTCGTTGAGATCCCAGGCGTAATGGGGGGGACGCAAAGGGATGTCGGTGCATACCGCACCCACCAGGGAGACGCCGTAGCGATATTCGCTGAATCCCGGGGTAGGCACCGCCGCCGCGGTGATGCCCAGAATCCGGGGAAGCAGATAGATCAGCTCGATGGAGCCGTTCCCCAGGAGGAGGGTGGCGGGTTCCACCCCCAGGAACCGGGCCAGGGTCTGCTGCACGTCCTGGGCGTAAGGGTCGGGATAATGGACGATATCGGGAATACGGGCCATCAACTCCCGCACCACCGCCGGGGACAGCCCCAGGGGATTGATATTGGCGCTGAAGTCCACTATTTCCGTCAGGCCATAGGTACGCCGGGCTCCGGTAAGATCGCCGCCGTGCCCGGGGCGGCCGTGGGGTGCAGTAGCCATACTGATCATTTCCTACCCTTCGATTGCTTCCCGACTCCGGGAATCATCGGTTATCTTCCATAATAGCTTCCCGGCTGTCAACGTATTTGTCAAATGCATTCCTCCGCCTGCGATTGACCATTACCCGGCTTTTTGTTAAGGTAACGGCAAAGAAAACTTAACCGGCGGCCTCAGACAGGAGGACTTGGCGTGCTCGTTGCCGATCTCTATCTCACCCGCATCCAGTGGTTGCCCTATCTCAGCCCGGAAGAATGCCGGAGCGCGGGGGCCTCCGGTTGCGAGGATTTCCTCGTCCAGTTGCAGAACGGCACCATAAACCTGGCCGAGTGCCCGGGGCTGTCCCCGCAGAAACGCTACGCCCTGAACCTGGCCCTGACCGCGGCCGACTGGCTGCCGCCGGTGGAAACCCTGATGATGCCGCAGCCGGTGGCTCCGGGGCTGGTTGAGATCAACGACCCCGAGGCCGACGCCCCGGTCCTGGTAAGCGCCAACAGCGAACTTACCCAGGCGGTCATGACCGCGGTGCTCGCCACCACCGCCAGCCCCTTCTATCTGCTGCTCATCGACTGCCTGGGCCACACCGTGGATATGGCCGTGGTTTACGAGGCCTTCACCCCGACGAAGCTGCGCGCCGGCCTGGCAGAAACCCGGCTGGCGGACAAGGTCGGCCACCACCGCCTGGTCATTCCCGGGCTCTGCGCTCCTCTGGCCGCAGAGCTGACCGCGGTCACCGGCTGGGAGATCCGCGTGGGGCCGGTGTGCGCCCTGGAGCTTCCCCTGTTTTTCGGGGACCGTTGGCAAGCGCCATAAGGCTTGAACGGGATTATGTTTTTTTTGTTCAAGAGATTGTCTTCCCTCCCCGGGGGGATTATAATAAGTGCGAACAAGCTAGTGCGGAGGCGAAATGAAGACGATTCTGGTCGTTGACGATGAAGAGCCTATCCGCCGTCTCATTGAGGAAGAGCTGACGGAGGAAGGATATCATGTCCTGACCGCCGACAACGCCCCGGATGCCCTGAAGATCGTCGAGAAAGAGCCTCTGGACCTGGTTATTCTGGATATCCGGATGCCGGGCATGACGGGCGTGGAGGCCCTGCCCCGCATCCTGGGGATGAAGGAAAAACTGCCGGTTATTTTGAACACGGCCTATACCCAGTACCAGCAGGATTTCATGGCCTGGGCGGCCAACGCCTATATTGTCAAATCCGCCGATCTGACCGAACTGAAAGACAAGATCAAAGAATTGATTTAAAGCAGTCTTCCGCCCCGGTTTCACCGGGCGCGCCCCGGACGGCCGACGAAAGCTCTGACTGTCTGTTTCGGCAAAGGCGGAGCGCGGCACCGATCCGGTGGCCTCGCAGGCCGAGGAAGTTATATGCGCAATCAGACCGTTGACCGACTCAGACGCATGTCCACGCTCATCATGGCGGGGGGGCGGGGGGAACGTCTGTATCCCCTCACGCGGGACAAGGCCAAACCCGCCGTCACTTTCGGCGGCACCTACCGGATCATCGACTTTACCCTGTCCAACTGTATCAACTCGGGCATCCGCCGGTTGTACGTCCTGACGCAATACGGCGGCCTGTCTTTGGACCATCACCTGCGCTTGGCCTGGGACGTCGTCCATCCGGAAATGGGGGAGTACATCTACAACGTGCCTCCCCAGCAGGTGCTGGTCAACCGCTGGTACCGCGGCACCGCCGACTCGATCTACCAGAATATCAAGATTCTCCAGGACGAGCGGCCGGAGTGGGTCCTGATCCTCTCCGGGGACCATGTGTACAAGATGAACTACCTGGACATGCTCGACTATCACACCGCCAAGCAGGCTGATCTCACCGTGGGGTGCGTGGAGGTGCCCCGGGCTGAGGGCACCGCCTTCGGCATTCTGCATGTCGACGCCGACCACGCCATCAGGAACTTCCTGGAAAAACCCAAGGACCCCCCGGGCATTCCCGGTGATCCCGACCATGCCCTGGCATCCATGGGCATTTATATCTTCAACACCGAAATCCTGGTCCAGGAGGTCATTCGCGACGCCCGCCAATCCGACAGTTCCCATGACTTCGGCAAGAATATCATCCCGTCCATGGTGGACCGTCATTGCCGGGTCTTCGCTTACAGCTTCCGGGACGAAAACAAAAAGGAAGTCCGCTATTGGCGGGATATCGGCCGTATCGACGCCTACTTCGAAGCCAACATGGATCTCATCACCATCGACCCCATCTTCAATCTCTACGATCCCGATTGGCCCATCCGCACCTACCAGCGCCAGTGCCCGCCGGCCAAGACCATTTTCGGGGGCGATCCGGGATACATCAGCCCGGCCGCGGTGGAGGATTCCCTCATCTCCAACGGTTGCATCATCAGCGGGGCCACGGTGCGTCGCTCGGTGCTGTCCCCCAATGTGCGCGTCGACTATTATGCCGAAGTCACCGACGCCATCTTGTGGGACGACGTCCACGTCGGCCCCCGGGCCAAGATCCGGCGGGCCATTGTCGAAGAGGGGGTGCGCATTCCCCCCGGCTTTACCATCGGCTTCGACCGTGAAGCCGACGCCCGCCGGTTCCCCATCAGCGAGGATGGCGTCGTTATCGTCCCCAACAATATCAACCTGCAGGAGGAGTAGTTGCAGCTCAAGGCTCTGGCGCAGCACGGCCGGCTGGCGGCCACGCGCCTGTTTTTGGTGCGTCACGGCCAGGTGGCCGACGGCCATACCGACAAATACCACGGGGCCAACGACGTGGACCTCAGCCCCACCGGCGTACGGCAGTTCGAGGTCCTGGCGGAGCATCTGACCGCGGTGGAGTTGAGCGCCATTTACGCCTCACCCTTAACCCGGGCCCGGCGAGGGGCGGAGATCATCGCCCGGGGCCGGCAGACGTCCGTGAGCGCCGTAGCCGCCTTCCGGGAGCTGGATTTCGGTCACTGGGAAGGCCTGAGCTTCGCGGAGATCGCCGCCAAGTATCCCGAGGAACTGAATCAGCGCCTCCAGGACCTCACCGGCTACCGCATTCCCCAGGGCGAATCCCTGGCCGACGTCCAGGCGCGGGCCTTGCCGGCCCTGCAGGAACTGGTAACCCGTCATCAGGGTGAACAATTTTTAATCGTGGCCCACGCCGGCATCAACCGCGTCATTCTCTGCCAGGCCCTGGGGATGCCGCTGGGCAATATCTTTCACCTGGACCAGTCTTATGCCGGTCTTAACGTCATCGACTATTTTCCCGACTTCACCGTCGTCCGCCTCCTCAACGCCTCCTTTCCCCTGCCCTGCGGCCTGCAGGCGACGCCGGCCTGATTTTTGCGGAACACAGGAAACTGTATGGCCAAGTCCCAAACCCCCGCTGCCCAGTCCCTGGAAACTCTGAGCGTTCTGGCCTTGGCGGCCCTGGCCGGCGGCCTCATTTTCAATGTGCATTTTTTGCTTTATGTGGCTCTCGGGCTGCTGATCGTCGGACTGTTCATCAAGCCCCTGGCCGCATGGCTCAGCCGGGGCTGGCTGACCTTCGCCCGGGCCCTGGGAACGTTCAACTCCAAGGTCATCTTGACCCTGATCTTTTACATGTTTCTCACCCCCCTGGCCTGGCTCTACCGCCTCTTCCACGGCGACACGCTCCGACTGAAGCCCAAAAACCCGGATTCCTACTGGACGGTTCGGGACCATGACTACACCAAGACCGATCTGGAGAAGATCTGGTAACGACGGCCCCCGCCGGGCCGCCAACGCACAAGGCGAATTTCTGATCTATGCATATCTTGGGAATCTCCGCTTACTATCATGACTCCGGGGCCGCTCTCCTGAAGGACGGCGAAATCGTCGCCGCGGCCCAGGAAGAGCGCTTCACCCGGAAGAAACACGACCCCGGCTTTCCCTCCCGGGCCGTGGCCTTTTGCCTGGCCCAGGGTGGGGTCTCGCTACCCGACCTGAAGGCGGTGGTCTTCTATGACAAGCCCTTCCTCAAGTTCGAGCGGCTTCTGGAGACCTACTACGCCTTCGCCCCCCGGGGGTTGAAGTCCTTTCTGGCCGCCATCCCGGTCTGGATCAAGGAAAAGCTCTTTCTGAAGAACCTGCTCCTGGAGGAATTGGGCAAGCTCGAACCCATTTCCCCCAAAGCAGTGAATCTCCTGTTCCCGGAACACCATTTGTCCCACGCGGCCAGCGCCTTCTTTCCGTCGCCTTTTGAGGAGTCCGCCATCCTCACCATCGACGGGGTGGGCGAATGGGCCACGGCGTCCATCTGCCACGGCCGGGGCAACCAGATCACCATCCTGCGGGAACTGCGCTTTCCCCATTCCGTAGGCCTGCTCTACTCCGCCTTCACCTATTTTCTGGGGTTCAAGGTCAACTCCGGGGAATACAAGTTGATGGGCCTGGCCCCTTACGGCGATCCCAACTCGCCCCGGGTGGCCCGCTGCATCGAGCTGATCCGGGAGCATCTGGTGCAGGTGCACGAGGACGGCTCCGTGTGGCTCAATCAGGACTACTTCCATTATGCCACCGGCCTGCGCATGATTTACGAGGACAAGTGGGAGCGCCTGTTCGGCTTTCCCCCCCGGACCCCCGAAGCTGAACTGCTGCCCGAACACTGCGACCTGGCCCTGGCCATCCAGCAGGTCACCGAGGACATCGTCTTCAACATGGCCCGGGAGGCCAGGAAACTCACCGGCTCCGGCAACCTGTGTATGGCCGGGGGCGTCGCCCTGAATTGCGTGGCCAACGGCAAGCTCATCAAGAGCGGCCTCTTCGACGACCTGTGGATTCAGCCTGCCGCCGGCGACGCCGGGGGAGCCCTGGGCGCGGCCTACACCGCCCACCACCTCTATTTCGACCAGCCCCGCACGGTGGACCGACGCCCCGACAAGATGCAGGGCTCTTACCTGGGACCCGAGTTCTCCCACCTGGAAATCGAGCAGACCGCCCGCCGGTTCCAGGCCCCCTACACCCGGTTCGCGGATTTCGCTGAACTTGCCCGCCGGGTGGCGGATCTCATCGCCGACGGCAAGGTGGTGGGATGGTTCCAGGGCCGCATGGAGTGGGGCCCCCGGGCCCTGGGGAACCGCAGCATTCTGGCGGACGCCCGCAACCCCGAAATGCAGAAGAAACTCAACCTGAAGATCAAATTCCGTGAGGGCTTCCGGCCCTTTGCACCCTCGGTGCTCAGCGAGACGGCGGGGGACTACTTCGATCTGGCCCAGCCCTCACCCTACATGCTCCTCATCGCCGGGGTCAATGAGGCCCGGCGCAGCCCTGTGCCCGCGGATTACTTCTCCCGGCCCTGGCGGGACCAGCTCTATTTTCTGCGCTCCGACATTCCGGCCATCACCCACATCGACTACAGCGCCCGCCTGCAGACCGTGCACCGGGACACCAACCCCCGCTACTGGCAGCTCATCGAGACCTTCCGGGAAAAGACCGGTTACGGGGTGATCATCAACACCAGTTTCAATGTCCGGGGCGAACCCATCGTCTGTACGCCCCAGGACGCCTATATCTGTTTCCAACGCACCGAAATGGATTACCTGGTCATGGGCGATTACCTGTTCGCCAAGGAGGACCAGCCCACCTGGGAGGAACAGGGCGACTGGCGGGAGGAATACGGCCTCGACTAGTGATAATTTGAGGGGAGAGCGGGGGACCGCCGGTCTCCTGGAACCGTTCCTCCACAATTTCTCCTCGGTCAACCGGGGGTTTTTAACCGGGTGCCTTACCCGGAATTTAATCATCCGGCACATTAATTCAGGGGGTATACCTTGTCTATCTTCGGCGATCTGTGGCTCTTTCTCAAAGAACGGAAAAAATGGTGGCTACTGCCCATGATCATTGTGCTGCTGCTCTTCGGCGTGATCATCGTCTTTGCCGGCGGCTCGGCCATCGCCCCGTTCATTTATACCTTGTTTTAACATCCCGGCGCGGCCCGGCTTTCCCACCATAACGGGGACCCCGCCGGGCTGCCACCGCCTTTCATCGCTCTCCATGCCTGCCCAGAGTTCTCCAGGACGCCGCCTCCTGCCGGAAGCCGCAGTTTTTGCGGTTTTTCTGGTGGTGGCGGGCGCCTGGGCCGGGCTCGGGTGGACCCCGGGAGTGGAGCGGCTCAACAGCGACCAGCAGAATATCCTACTCATGGTCGCCAAAGACCTTAACCCCGATCTCTACCGCCACGACCCCCTATTCAGCCAGCCGGCCCACTACGCCTTTTACACGCCCCTGTTCCGGCACTATCTCGCCCGGATGGCGGCGCTCACTGGCGACCCAGCGGCAGGCTACCGGCTGCTGGTATTCCCCGTCAACCTGCTCTTTCTGACGGGGGCCTATCTCTGCTGCCGGCGTCTGTTTGCCCCCCGGGTCCTGGCCGCGGGGCTCGCCCTGGCCGCCGCCCTGCCCTTCGCGGTCCCCGCCGGGGCCGAAATGTCCGGGGTGGGGCCCCTGACCCAGATGCTCCCCCGCACCCTCTTCACCGCGGCGTTCCCCTGGCTGCTGTGGGGGTACTACCGCTACAGGGATCACCCCGGCCGGCTGGCCTTGGTCCTGTTCGCCACCGGGGCGGCCGCCAATCTGCACCCGGTTTCCGGCTTGCTTCTGGTCGAGGTGCTGCTCCTGGGGCTCGTCCTGACCCGCCCGGGGGCCGGGTCCACCTGGAAGGCTGTCCTGCTGGGGGGCCTGGCCGCCCTGGCAGGGGCCGCCCCCTGCCTGTGGACCTACGTGGGGCACGGTCCCGCCGTCTTGACCCAGATGGACCCGGAGCTGTGGGCCGACATCCTCCGGTTCCGCTTCGCCCACAACCTCTACCCGCCCCTGAATCTGGCGTCCTGGCCGACTTGGAGCGTCCATCTGTTCACCGCCGTGGTCCTGCTGGCCGGAGCGGCCGCCCTGACCCGGGGGCCGGCGGTCCGGCCCGCCGCCCTGTGGGGAGCCATGCTGCTGGCGCTGGGATATCTCCTCTATCCCGAGGCCCGCTTCTATCTGTTCTTTCTCCTGGCGGTGTGGCTCTTGTTCGCCGCTGAGCTGCCCGCCGACCCCGACTTCGAGCTGACCGCCGTCCTGACCATCGCCACCTTTGCGGTGGCCCTGGGCGGGGCCGTCATCCTGCAGAGCGGGGGTCTGTGGCAGGTCTTCCCTGGGTTGGCCATTAACCAAACCCGGGCGGCCCGCTTTGCCCCTTTCCTGATGTTCCTCGGCGTGGGCTACGCCGCCACCGTCGTGTTCCGTACCAGGCGCCGCCGGTGGGCCAAGGCCCTGGTCCTGGTGTTGCTGGTGGTGGCCGTGGGGGCCCAGCTCCGCCTGACCTACCGTTCCCATATCCATTGGCGGCCCGACCCGGCCCGGCAGTCGCTGGTGGAGATGGCCCGCTGGGCCCGGGAGCACACCGATCCGGACGACGTCTTCCTCTTCGACTCGCTGGCCTTCCGACTGCTGGCCGGCCGCGCCCTCACCGGCTGTGCCAAAGACGGCGGCCTGTGGTTCTTCGCCCCCCAGGGGCTGGTGGCCTGGTACGAGCGCCAGCGGGAACTCCCCAAGGGCGGCCGCGACCCCCTGATCATCCCGGAACTGGCTCGGCGCTGGGACGCCCGCTACTTTGTGGTGCCCCGGTCGGCCTGCGAGATCCCGCCCGGATTCCCGGTGGTCTACGAAAACGCCCATTACGTGGTTTTGAGGAGAGACTGAGTTGGGAGGCTCCGGCACCAACCGGCGGGGGGACGTAGTCGCCCTGTTGGGCTTCGCCGCACTGTCGGGTCTGTGGACCTGGCTGAGTTGGGGGCAAACCGAGGTTGCGCTTTCCGGGGATACTCAGAACATCCTGCTGATGGTCCTCAAACAGGTCCATCCCGACCTCTTCAGCCGGGACGGCGTCTTCAGCACCGCGGAGCGCTTCTCTTTCTACACCCCCCTGGCCCGCCATTACCTGGCCTGGACCTACCAACTCTCCGGGGACCTGACCTGGGGGCTCCGAATCTTGATCTTTCCCCTGAACTTTGGTTTTCAGGTGGGCGCTTACCTGTTCTTCCGGCGGTTATTGGGGGTGCGCCCCCTCGCTGCGGTTTTGGCCCTCTTCGCCTCCCTCCCGGTGTTCGTCAAACTGGCCGAAGAAACCTACGGCATCGGCCCCTTCCGCTACATGTACCCCCGAACTGTCTTCACCGCCTTCCTGCCGTGGCTGCTCACGGGCTTTCTGGCCTGGCGGGACCGGCCCGGGCGCTTCATCGCCCTGGGAGCGGCCACCGGGGTGCTGGCCAATATCCATCCGGCGTCGGGTTTTCTGTTGGTGCAGGTGATGGCACTGACCCATATCCTGTTGGAACGCGGGGCCCTGAGGGCCTGGGGCGTGGCGGCGCTGGCCGCCCTGGCCTCTCTGCCCGGAGTCCTGCCCACGCTGTCTGCCTATCTGGGGCAAGGCGTCTATGTCGATTACAGTGCCTGGGGGTACGAGCGGTTTTACGCCCTGGTGCAGGACCACTTCCGTCACTTCTTTTATCCGCCGTCCAATCTGCTGGGATTGCCGGACGGGGTCATCTACGGACTCACCGCCGCGGTGGCCGTCCTGATGGCCCTGGCGCTGGCGCGGCCGCTGGCGTGGGAGGGCCGCCTGATCCGCCTCACCGCAGTCCTGGGGCTGGCCTACATGCTCTATTTCGACCGGGAAATGAACTTCTATCTGGTCTTTCTGACCTTTGCCGCCGTGCTGCTCCCGGCCCCCCCGACCCGCACCCGGGAAATGCTTCCGGCCTTCTTCCTGATTTTCGCCATCTATACGGTGGGGGTCCTCGGCATGTTCGTCCTCACCATCGCCGCCCAGTTCTTACAATGGCAGCCCGATTTGAACCAGGCCCGGGCGGTGCGCTTCGCCCCGCTGCTCCTGTTCGCCCTGGTGGGGGACGCCGGGCTCGCCCTGCGGGACCTCAAGCCCGCCTGGCAGCCGAAAAAGGCGGCCGGCGTCCTTATGCTGGGGCTCGCCCTGTTCATGACGGTGCGCTGGAATTACCGGACTCTCATTGTCCCCCGTCCCGACCCGGCCCTCACCGCACTGGAGGAGGTGGCCGCCTGGGCTCGGGAGCACACCGCCCCCGACGCCTTGTTCCTCTTCGACTCGCTCACCTTCCGGCTGGTCGCCCGCCGGGCCATTACCGGCTGCTACAAGGACCGGGGGGTGACTTTCGCCTCCGGCCGGGGCTTCGCCCACTGGCTGCAGCACCACGAGGAACTGTCGGCGGCGGCGGGCCGTCCGGCTGAGCTTTACCACCTGGGCCGGGCGCGGGGCGTAGACTTCGTGGTGCTGACGGCTGCGCCTCCCGATAACAGCCTCCCGACCCCGGTGTACCGCAACGCCCGTTATCAGGTCATTCCGGTCGGCCCCCGGCCGTGAGTCGGGGGCCGTGGACCGGGAGCTGCGAGTTTGTCGCCGGTCATGGGGAAAATGGCGCCTCTACGGGCAGGGTTATATGGTACCGGGGGGAAAGGTGCAGGACGAAAGATACAGGGGGAAGGACGAGGGGTTATGAAGGAGAGAGGAATTTAAAGAAGTTACGGCCGACACATACACAGCTTAGAAAAAAATAGATTTCCAGGGACAAACGCCGGGAAGCCGGCGGGGGGCGGCGTGCTCCCCCCGCCGGCCCCGGCCCCGGGAATGCAATCCATGGCGATTACCGGGATTTCGGGGATTACTGGCCGCGGCGCTTGGGCTTGCCTTCGGCCCATAAGGGCCGGCCGGTGGCATCGTCCCGGAGCTTCATGACCTGATCGCCCTTTTTGACCTCATGGGCAATAAAGCCGGCCTTACGACCCTTGGTGACCGCGCCGCCCTTGACCTCGATCTGGTCGCCGACGGCCAGCTTCAGGGGTTGCTGGTCGATATAGGAGGCGGGGCCCAGATGGACCGTGACGGTCTTCTGGTCTGTCTGCAGGTCCAGCGTTACCCGGGCGGGGCGGCCGGCCTTCTTGGGAGTGGAGCGGTTAACGGCCACCACCTTGCCCGTCAGGGTTTCCAGGGCCGCGGGTTTGACCTGCCGGGCCGCCTTGCCGGCGGGCGGCGGCGCCGGAGTCGCGGCGGGAGCCGGAGCCGCGGACGGGGCCGGCGGAGCCGGGGTCTGCGACCAGCCCGGCCCAGTCAGCATGAGAGCCGCCAGCCCGGCGGCGCTCACCATCAGACTCACTTTCTTGATCATCGCATCTGCCTTTCTCAGGTTGTTCGCGCGGGGTATGCTCCCGGCAACGGAACAGGGATTGAGGTTTGCGGGCGGCGGGAGATCCTCGTCGCCCCCATATGGAAACCCTCGCCCCCCGGGAGGGGGGAGAGGGAATGATAAAGTGATCAGTATGTTAAGCAAAATTTAGGGGTAACACGCCAGGGTCAGCCAACCTGGGGAAAGTTTTCGGAAGCACCGGCCGGGCATACCTTAACGGCGTCCCCGGAAGTGGTCGCGGCCCCCCCAGTTTGCCGTGCGGTAGGAGCTGTGTTGCATGCGGCCCTGGTTCCCTCCCCAGTGCCGGACTTCCCGCTGATGCTGGTTGCCGAACCGGGGGCCCTGCCACTGACGCCCCTGCTGATGCCGCCGTTGGTCCTGGAAGCGGTGATTATTCTGATGTCCGTTACGGGAAAAGGCGGTCTGCCGGTCATGGCTTTGGCGATAGATATTCCGTGAGGACTTGTCCAACATCCGGTCCAGGCGGGCCCGCTCCCGGGGGTCGAAGCGGCCGTCGGCCCGCATGCGGTTTTCGGCGGCCTGAATGCGCCACTGTTCCCTTTCCAGCTTGCCCGCCTCCCGGGGAGTCAATGCCCCGGTGGCGACGCCCCGGTCAATGCGATCCTGCTGGCGCTCCTGGCGTTGATCGAAATTCCAGCCGGTGTACTCGGGACGGGCGGGTTGACTCATCAGGGCAATGCTGCCCACCAGGAAACCGGCCAGAGGTATTATCTGCCATTTTTTCATTGCTGCTTCCTCCTGTTTTCGGGATGGAATGAGCCTGTGTTACCTGGCCTCCAAAGCTGCAAGGGCCTTGCCATGGTTACCCCCGGCGCTCTATGTGAAATTTCTCTTTTTATTACGGCACGATGGCGGCATATTGGGGTTAACCGGCTCATCGCTCGCGGAGGTCGGCGCACCCGTTTTGAGAAAACTTGCCCGCGGCAGGGGAGGTCGAGTGTCAATTTGAGAATCGCTTCGGCCCGGGGAACGGCCCGCCCCCGGTCGGGCCGGCGCTCACGAAAAACTCGTCATATTTTCATTGAACCGGAGGGCGGAAACACGATAAAGTATCGGCAGGCAGATAAACCTTCCATGAATATCCATGACCCTTTCCTTTTCCTGCAAGCTGGCGGTCCGACCGTTCGGGCCGCGGTATCTTTCGACCCCAAGGAACCCTGGCGGTGAAAAAAACCTATATTTTGGACACCAATGTGCTGCTCCACGATCCGGACGCCCTGTTTTCCTTCGAAGACAACGATATTGTCCTGCCGTTCACGGTCATCGAGGAGCTGGACCGGCAGAAGCGCCGTAGCGACGAGTTGGGCCGCAACGCCCGGGAGGTCTCCCGGCGGCTGGACGAGCTGCGCTTCACCGGGCGGCTGGCGGAGGGGGTGGACCTGCCCGCCGGGGGCAGCCTGCGCATCGAACTGAACAACACCCTAGTGGGGGAGAGCCCCCCGCCCATCGATCTGGCCAGCATGGACAACCGCATCCTGGCGTTGGCCTACAACCTGAAAAGCACCCTGACCTGCCCGGTGATCCTGGTCACCAAGGATTTGAACCTGCGCATCAAGGCCGATGTGTTGGGGGTGCCGGCGGAGGACTTCACCACCGACAAGGTGGATTTCCATACCCTGTACACCGGGGTGGCGGAGGTGTTCGTGCCGGAGGCGCAGTTGACCCGCTTCTACCAGGAGGGGGCCCTGCCCTACCCCGCCAACGGCCTGATGCCGCACCAGTTCTGCCTGCTCAAGGCCCGGGAGAACCCCTCGCAATCGGCTCTGGGGAAATTCGCTCACGGCAAGATCAGCAAGCTCACCCACGACGGCAAGACGGTCTACGGCATCAAGAGCCTCAACAAGGAGCAGAAGTTCGCCCTGGACCTGCTCTTGGACGACGACATCAAGCTGGTCACCCTGGTGGGCCGGGCGGGCACGGGCAAGACCCTGCTGGCCCTGGCCGCGGGGCTGGAGAAGGTCTTCGAGGATAACAGCCGCTACAGCCGCATCCTCATCACCCGGCCCATCGTGCCCCTGGGCAACGACATCGGCTTCCTCCCCGGGGACAAGGAAGAGAAGATCCGCCCCTGGATGCAGCCCATCTACGACAACCTGGAATTTCTGTGCAACGAGCACCTGCACGCCAACGGCGCGGTGGATTACCTCTTCAACACCGGCAAGATCGAGCTGGAGGCCCTCACCTACATCCGGGGGCGCAGCATCCCCCGGCAGTTCATCATCGTGGACGAATCCCAGAACCTCAGCCCCCACGTGGTGAAGACCATCCTCACCCGGGTGGGCCGGGGCAGCAAGATCGTCTTCACCGGCGACCCCGGGCAGATCGACAACCCCTACCTGGACGCGGCCTCCAACGGCCTGAGCTACCTGGTGGAACGCATCAAGGAGGAGGACATCTCCGGCCACATCACCCTGGTGAAGGGGGAGCGCTCCGGCATCGCCGAGCTGGGCGCGCGGCTGTTATAGAGCCCGGCCCCCACCCTCAGACTCCCTCCTCCCACCCGGGAATAGGCAAAAAACTTGACCTTTTCACGCCCGGGGGATAGTCTTATAATTTCAAATGCATCAGGAGAGCCGGAGATGAGCCAGGATTATAAGACGACCTTGAACCTCCCCCAGACCAGCTTTCCCATGAAGGCCGATCTGGTGCGCCGGGAGCCGGAGATGCTGGCGCGCTGGCAGGAGATGGACCTCTACGGTCTCCTGCGGGCCGCGGGCCGGGGCCGGCCCCGCTATATTCTGCACGACGGTCCGCCCTACGCCAACGGCAACATCCACCTGGGGCACGCCCTCAACAAGATTCTGAAGGACATCATCGTCAAAAGCCGCCAGATGAGCGGCTGCGACTGCCCCTACGTGCCCGGCTGGGACTGCCACGGGCTGCCCATCGAGCACCAGGTGGACAAGGAGCTCAAGAAAAAGAAGCTGGCGCTGAGCCAGTTGGAGGTGCGGCAGCGCTGCCGGGAGTACGCCCTGAAGTACGTGGATATCCAGCGCCAGGATTTCATCCGGCTGGGGGTGCTGGGGGACTGGCAGCGGCCCTACCTCACCATGGACCCCGGGTATGTGGCCCAGATCATGCGGCAGTACGGGAAGATCGCCCTGGACGGGGGGGTCTACCGCAGCAAGAAGCCGGTGCATTGGTGCGCCACCTGCCACACCGCCCTGGCGGAGGCCGAGGTGGAGTACGAGGACCACACCAGCCCGTCCATCTATGTAAAGTTTGCGTTGATCGACGATCTGGGGCCGGAGTTCCCGGAGCTGGCGGGTAAACCCGCGTCGCTGGTAATCTGGACCACCACGCCCTGGACCCTCCCCGCCAACCTGGCCATCGCAGTGAATCCGGCCTTCGAGTACGCGGCCCTGGAGGTAGCGGGGGAGCTCTTGATCATGGCCCGGGAGTTGGCCTCCCGGGCGCTGTTCGCCCTGGGCCTGACGGGCCGGGAAGTCGCGGTGTTGCCGGCCGCGGTCCTGGAGGGGAAAAAGGCGGCGCACCCCTGGATCGACCGCACCTCCCAGGTAATTTTGGCGGACTACGTCACCCTGGAGACGGGCACGGGGCTGGTGCACATCGCCCCGGGCCACGGCCAGGAGGACTTCGAAAGCGGCCGGCGCTACGGCCTGGAGACCTATTCCCCGGTGGACGACAACGGTAGGTTCCTCCCGGAGATCGAGGGCTTCGCCGGCCTGCGGGTGTGGGACGCCAATGCCGGCATCATCGCCCTGTTAAAGGATAAGGGCCGGCTGCTGGGGGGCGAAGAGATCAGCCACAGCTACCCCCACTGCTGGCGCTGCAAGCAGCCCATCATCTTCCGGGCCACGGAGCAGTGGTTTATCTCGCTGGCGGCCAACGACCTGCGGCATAAGGCCCTGGAGGCCATCAACGGGGTGCAGTGGATTCCCCGCTGGGGGCGGGAACGCATCTACGGCATGGTGGAAAAGCGCCCGGACTGGTGCATCTCCCGGCAGCGGGCCTGGGGGGTGCCCATCATCGCCTTCCACTGCCGCGGCTGCGGGCGGGTGCTGCTGACCCCGGAGATCCTGGATCACGTCATCGATCTGGTGGACCGGGAAGGAGCCGACGTCTGGTTCGCCCGCAGCGCGGCGGAGCTCTTGCCGGCGGGCACGACCTGCCCGG
The DNA here is from genome assembly GCA_964428565.1 of uncultured Desulfobacterales bacterium. Classification (GTDB taxonomy): domain Bacteria; phylum Desulfobacterota; class Desulfobaccia; order Desulfobaccales; family Desulfobaccaceae; genus CAYRYV01. The sequence goes on from CAYRYV010000008.1 coordinate 45,498, forward strand.
ACTGCCGGGGCGCGGACTTCGCCAAGGAGAAAGACATCCTGGACGTGTGGTTCGACTCCGGGGTGAGCTTCGCCGGGGTGCTGGAGAGCCGCCCGGAACTCCGGTTCCCCGCGGACCTTTACCTGGAAGGCTCCGACCAGCACCGGGGCTGGTTCCACAGTTCGCTGTTAGCCGCGGTGGCCACCCGGGGCACCGCCCCCTACCGGGGGGTGCTCACCCACGGCTTCGTGGTGGACGGCGAGGGCCGCAAGATGTCCAAGTCCCTGGGGAACGTCATCACCCCCCAGGACGTCATCAAACGCTACGGGGCCGAAATCCTGCGGCTGTGGGTGGCGGCGGAGGACTACCGGGACGAAGTGCGCCTGTCGGCGCAGATCCTGAAGCAGTTGACCGAGGCCTACCGGCGCATCCGCAACACGGCGCGGTTCTTGTTGGGGAACCTCTACGATTTCGACCCGGCCGCGGACTATGTAGCCCCGGGAGCGCGGGAAGATCTGGACCGTCTGGCGCTTTCCTGGCTGGCCCGGCTCAACCGGCGGGTGCGGGAGGCCTACGAACGCTTCGAATTTCACCAGGCCTACCAGAGTCTGCACCAGTTCTGCGCGGTGGAACTGTCGGCCTTGTACCTGGACATCCTCAAGGACCGCCTTTACGTCAGCCGGCCGGCGGACCCGGCCCGGCGCAGCGCCCAGAGCACTTTGTATGATCTGGTGACCAGCCTGACCTTGCTCATGGCTCCCATTCTGTCCTTCACCGCGGAGGAGATCTGGGGACTCCTGCCCGGCGGCGACCGGCCGGCCAGCGTCATGCTGGCGGGCTTTCCCGAGGTGCCGGCCGGCTTCCCGGATGAAGAGCTGGTGGCCAAATGGGACTTTCTGTTGACGGTGCGCTCGGAAATCAACCGGGCGTTGGAGGAGGCCCGCCGCGCCAAGATGATCGGCAACTCCCTGGCGGCCCGGGTCATCGTGGGGGCGGACCAGGAGCTTTACCCCCGGCTGGCGGCCCAAACGCCGGAGCTGCTCACCCTGACCATGGTCAGCCAGCTGGAGGTGCAGCCGGGTCCGGCGACGAGCCGGCCCTCCCAGGAGGTCCCCGGCCTGAGCGTGGAGGTGCGCCCGGCCGCAGGCGGCAAGTGCGCCCGGTGTTGGAATTATTCCCCGGGCGTGGGCCAGGCCGCGGATCACCCCGCCCTGTGCCCGCGCTGCCGGGGTATCCTGGCGGCAACGTAAACGGAGCAAAGGGAACGCCATGCACTTTCCGGTGAAATATCGCTGGCTGGCGGTTATTCTGGCGGTGGGGGTGGGTCTGGACCAGGCGACCAAAATCTGGGTCAGCCAGAGTTATCCCTTGCATTCGGTCACGCCCGTGATCCAGGGGTTCTTCAATCTGGTCCACGTCACCAACCGGGGAGCGGCCTTCAGCCTGCTGTCCACCTGGCCGGCCACGGCGGTGAGGCTCTTGTTGATTGCGGTCACGCTGGCCATCCTGGTGGTGCTGGGGTATCTGTTCCGGCGGCTGCCCGATGATGACCGTCTGACGGCCGTGGGCTACAGCCTGGTACTGGCGGGGGCGCTGGGTAACCTCATTGACCGGCTGCGGTTGGGTGAAGTCATCGATTTTCTGGACTTTTACGTCGGTCGCTTTCACTGGCCGGCCTTTAATGTGGCCGATAGCCTGGTGTGCGTGGGGGCCGGCCTCCTGGTCCTGGCCATCTGGCGGAGCGAGGAAGAGGCGAATGTTCCCGACTCTGTTTAAAATCGGACCGTTATCGATCTTTACCTACGGTTTCTTTCTGGCCCTGGCCTTTCTCAGCGCCATCGTCATCGCCGGCCGCGAGGCCCGGCGGGAGGGGGCGCCGCCGGAACAGATCTACGATTTGTGCTTTTACATTGTCCTGGCGGCCATCATCGGCTCCCGGCTGTTCCACGTGCTGCTGGAGCTGCCGTATTTTCTGGCGCACCCCCTGGACATCTTCCTGTTGTGGAAGGGCGGCCTGGCCTTTCAGGGGGGTCTGGTGGCTGGTCTGCTCACGGCCTTGGTGTATCTGCGGCTCAAGGGTTTGCCCATCTTGCAGAACTTCGACTTCCTGGCAGTGGGCGCCCCCTTCGGGCAGTTTTTGGGGCGGCTGGGCTGCTTCATGGCGGGCTGCTGCTACGGCCAGAAGTGCGACCTGCCCTGGGCCGTCACCTTTGAGCACCCGGAGAGCCTGGCCCCCACGGGGGTGGCGCTGCACCCCACGCAGCTCTACGAGGCCGCGCTGGCGCTGGTGGTCTTCGGGATCATCTTCGGGTGGCGGCAACGCAAACGTTTTGACGGCCAGTTGTTATTCCTGTATTTGATGCTGGCCGGCCTGGCGCGCTTTTTCGTGGAGTTTTTCCGGGGCGACGAGCGGGGGCCGGTCGTGTTGGCCGGCATGCCGGTGACCCAGGTGGTGGCCTTGGGACTGGCGGCGGCGAGCGGGCTGGTGCTCCTGTGGCTCTCCCGGCGGACGGCGGCCCCCGAACAGGCCTGACGACGGCCCCTTGAGCGTGTGGCAAGGACGAAAACTCTGATGCATCTGCAACGCTGGCTCACCAGTCTCATCGCCATCCCCCTGCTGCTGCTGATCCTGCTGAAGGGCGCCCCCTGGCTGTTCGCGGTCTTGATCCTGATTATCAGCGTCCTGGCGCACGGGGAATTCCTCGAGATGATGGGCCTCACCGGCAACCGCAACCAACGCCTGTTAGGGTTGGGTTTGGGGGCGGTGCTGATCTTGAGCTTCGGAGCAGCCGTCTCCCTGTGGCCCGCCTTCCTGCTGATCATCGCCGTTTTCGCCTTGTGCGTCTTCTACCTGCTGCACTTCGAGGAACGCCCCGGTTTGTTGACGGAACTCCCCCAGAGCATCTTCGGCCTTATTTACGTGCCTTTCCTGTTGGGCCATTTCATCTGGTTGCGGTCCCTGCCCCACGGGCAGTACTGGCTGCTGTGGCTGCTGGCCGTGATCTTCGCCGGGGACACCGGGGCCTTCTATGCGGGCCGGACGTTGGGCAAACGCAAGCTCTACCCGGCGGTCAGCCCGGGAAAGACCATCGAAGGGACGGCGGGAGGGCTGCTGCTCAGCACGATTGTGGGAACCTGGCTGGGCGCCTGGCTGTTTCCCCACCTGAAGCTGGTCACTATCTTCTCTCTGACCGTTTCCCTGTCCTGCATCGGCCATTTCGGGGATCTCTTTGAATCCATGTTGAAACGCCGGGCCCAAGTGAAGGACTCCGGCCAACTGCTCCCCGGCCACGGCGGTCTGTTGGACCGTCTGGACAGCCTGCTGTTCAGCGGGGCCTGGGTCTACTACTTTGTGCAGTTCTTTCTTTGAGACCGGCCATCACCTCCGGTCGCCTGCCGGGACGCCTCCGCCGGCGCCGGGGGGGCAGGTCCCGGGTTTAACAGGTTATCAGTTGGAAATTTCCTGCGATTCGGCATCGAGGTAACGCTGTGAAGCGATTAGCGGTATTGGGCTCCACCGGCTCCATCGGGCGGAGCGTCCTGGACGTGGTCTCCCGTCATCCCGGCGAGTTCGAGATTGTGGGGCTGGCGGCGGGCCGCAACGTCTCCCTGCTGGCGCAGCAGATCAACCAGTTCCGGCCCCGGTGCGTCGCCGTCCAGGACTCGACGGCCGCGGCCCAGCTGCGCGCCGCTCTAGGCGGGGGGGAACCCGCGCCGGATGTCCTGGTGGGACTGGAAGGGGCCGGGGCGGTGGCTACCGCCCCGGGAGTCGACCTGCTGGTGTCCGCCATGGTGGGCTCGGTGGGGTTGGCCCCCACCATGGCGGCGATTAAGCGGGGCACCAACGTGGCCCTGGCCAACAAAGAGACCCTGGTGGTGGCCGGGCCCCTGGTGACGGCCGCCGCCGCGGCCCACGGCTCCCACATTATTCCGGTGGATTCGGAGCACAGCGCCATCTTCCAGTCCATGCAGGGGCACCGGCCCGAAGACGTCCGCCGCCTCTGGCTGACGGCCTCGGGGGGGCCCTTCCGGAACCGCAGCGCCGCAGAACTGGCCGCGGTCACCCCCCAGGCGGCCCTGAATCACCCCAACTGGTCCATGGGCCCCAAAATCAGCATAGATTCCGCCACCCTGATGAATAAGGGGCTGGAGGTGATCGAGGCCTGCGTGCTGTTTCAGGTGCCGCCGGAGGCCATCGAGGTCTATATTCATCCTCAGAGCATCATCCATTCGCTGGTGGAGTACATCGACGGGTCGGTCATCGCCCAACTGGGCATCCCGGATATGCGGGTGCCCATCGCCTACGCCTTGGCCTACCCCCGGCGGGTGCCGTTGGATTTGCCGTCCCTGGATCTCATCGCAGTGGGGCAGTTGAGTTTCGAACGTCCGGACAGGGACCGTTTCCCTTGCCTGGGACTGGCCTATGAGGCCCTCCGTAGCGGGGGCACAATGCCAGCGGTCCTCAACGCCGCCAACGAAGTGGCGGTGGCCGCCTTCCTGGACGGCCGGATACCGTTTCCCGGCATCACCCGGGTCATCGCCCGGACCATGGAGGCCCACCGCGTGCAACCCCTGGCCTCCATTGAGCAGGTACTGGCCGCAGACCGGGAGGCTCGGCGCCAGGCCGCAGAGATCATCACACATTTACAGGAGTAGACATCACCATGGAAACCGTTATTGCCACGATAGTGGTGATCGGCGTTTTGATATTCGTCCACGAGCTGGGCCATTTTCTGCTGGCCAAGTGGTTCGGCATCGGGGTGGAGGCCTTTTCGTTAGGGTTTCCCCCCAAACTGGTGTCCAAGAAGATCGGCGAGACCGACTACCGGATTTCCATAATCCCCTTGGGGGGCTACGTCAAGATGGTGGGCGAGAATCCCAATGAGGAGATTTTACCGGAACTTCTGCCCAAGTCCTACAGCCACCGCCCCCTGTACCAGCGTTTCCTCGTGGTGGCGGCGGGGCCCCTGTTCAATCTGGTCTTCGCGGTGGTGGCCCTCTCCCTGGTCTTCACCTTCACCGGCATTCCCTACTTCACCTCCGAGATCGGCGGGGTGCATCCCGATTCCCCCGCGGCCGAAGCCGGTCTGCAGGCCGGCGACGTCATCCTCACTATCAACGGCCAGCCCGTGAGCCGTTGGGAGGAAATCTCCCAGCGGATCCGCCACAGCACGGCCCCCTCCCTGGACCTGGAGATCCAGCGGGGCCAGGAGAAGTTCCACGTCGACTTGGTCCCCCGGACCATGGAAACGACCAATTTGTTCGGGGAAAAGGTCAGCGCCCGCCTCATCGGGGTCTCCGCCGCCAGCACCTATGCCATTGACGAGGTCAGCACCCCGGCGGCCATCGTCCACGGCTTCACCTACACGGGCCGCATCGTGGAACTGACCGCCCTGAGCGTGGCCAAGATGATCACCCGCCAGGTCCCCCTGGATTCCCTGGGGGGGCCCATCATGATCGCCAAGGCCGCAGGCAAACAGGCGGAGATGGGGGTCTCCTACCTGGTGCACTTCATGGCGGTGCTCAGCGTCAACCTGGCCCTGTTGAACCTCTTGCCGGTGCCCATGCTGGACGGCGGCCACCTGCTGTTTTTCCTCATCGAGGCGGTGCGGGGCAAGCCGGTGCCCCTGAAACACCGGGAGATCGCCCAGTCCATCGGGCTGATGTTCATCCTGCTGCTCATGTTTTTCGTGTTTTACAACGACATCATGCGCCTCATCGGCCCGGCCCAGCCATAAGGACATAAGAAAAAAGAAAGAGGCACGGGCACATGATAAAGGGAGAGGAAGGGGACACTTCAGCCCCCCGCAACCCCTTTCCCCATCGCCGGAAGACTATCAGGCAGATCGGAGCGTTATGCCATGATCTGCCTGCCGCTTTTCTTGCCCGTAAGGGGGTGGGGGGAGGGAGTTTGAGGGAGTGACCAGGGGCCAACGATCCCTGGTCACTCCCTCACGCCGCCTCGCATAAGAAGCCTCAACTAAGAGGAAGCGGGCGGATCGGCTTGGTCCGGCTCGGTGGGCGCCTGGGTGAAGACCGCGGGATCCAGCTTATAGTTGCCCAAGAGAAACTGCCGGGCCACCTCTTCCACCGAGGCTTCACAAACCATGAGCATGTCCATCTGGCGGGTGAACTGCAACAGCCGCCCCAACTGATCCAGCTTGCTTTCCAGCACGTCCCGGGTATACTTCTGCACCCGGGCGTCCACCTTGTCCCCCTTGACATCCACGGAGAAATCCAGAGCGGTGAGGATGCGGGCGATGGCCCGCACCCGGCGGTTGCGCCGGACGTCGTCGGCCGCGCCCCCTTTGAAGGAGAAGGTGATGTAGTTCTTGCTGGGGGTGTCGCCGCAATAGGCGTCCAGGATGCTGTAGTGGTAGCCCACCCGGGAACTGAAATTGAGATACTGAGCCGAAATGATGGCATAGCTGCGGTCGCCGAAGCGCTCGCCGGCCCCGGGGGCGCACAACATCTGCTCCCGCATGACGGTGAACAGCCCTCCCAGGTTCACCGGCTTGGGCTCCAGGGTGGAGAGCTCCTCCCGCAGCATTCCCTTTAACAGGGCGATAAAGGGGACGGAGACGACCTGCTCCGGCATCACCCGGGCCTGGTCCCGGGCCTCCGGCGCCAGCCCGTCGCCCAGGTCGATGAGGTAGAGGTCCAGAGGGATGCGTGCCTGCAGCTTGACCGCGCCGCCCCGGTGGGCGGAAACGATGTCGCTGATCTGGAACATTTCGGCATAGGACATTTCGTGGACGTAACGGCTGATGTCATGCAGGGTCCGGCAATGTTCCGGCGTAAAATCGGGCGCCTTGGGGTCCACCAGGTTCAGGGGGACGATGGCGTCGGCCACCTGGCGCAGAGCCCGATAGACCGGGGTGTCCTGCATATGGGGCTGCCGGGCGTGCGTCAGCGCAAAAAGTTCCGGGACGCGGCCGGCGTAAACCCGGGAGGTGTAGGCGTCCACCGTGAGTTCCTGCCCGGAGGTGACGGCGGTGGTGGCCGTCTGGGTGTTGAGGATGGTGGGCACCCGGAATTCCCGCACCAGGGCCGCCATGTGGCCGCTGACATTGCCGAAGTCGGTGATGATGGCCGCCGCCCGGGGCATCACCAGAACGTAGCGGGGCGAGGAGTGCCGGGCCACCAGCACGGCCCCGTCCGGGAACCTGAGCAGGTCCTCGTCCGCCTGCACCACGAAGGCCGGGCCGCAGCCCACGCCGGGATAGGCCACCGTGCCGGCCTCCAGGAGCACGGCGTAGCCCGGGACTTGGGGGATGCAGCGGTCCGTCTGTTCCGCCGGACATTCCAGGTTGAGGGGCCGGCTCTGGAGGATCAGGAGCCGGCCCTGGCGGTTCAGGGCCCACTCGATATCCTGGGGCCCCTGGTAATGCTCTTCCAATTCGACGGCATAGCCGGCCAGCAGCTTGATCTGCTCCGGGCTGAGACAGGGCTGCGCCTGCTGCTCCGGAGGCACCGGTTCCTCCTGCAGGCCGCCCTCCCGGCTGCAGGTGAGCTGCACCGGCTTGACGGCCACCTGCATCTCCTGGATGGTGCGGTCCTGATCCTTGGCCACCCGGTAAGTGTCCGGGGTGATGGTGCCGTCCACCGCATAGGGGCCCAGGCCCCAGACCGCGCTGATCTGCACCGTGTCATCCATGACGTTGAAGGGATGCCGGGAATAGACCACCCCGGCGGCCAGGGCGTCCACCATCTCCAGACAGGCGACGCTCATGGCGATATCCTCATCCCGGATGCCCTTGTTCAAACGATACGAAATAGCCTTGGCGTCATAGAGGCTGGCGATGATCCGGCGGTAGGAGTCCAACAGCCTCTCCGGGGGGAGGTTCAGCAGGGAGAGATACTGTCCGGCATAGGAGAGCTCGCTGTCCTCGCCGATGGCGCTGCTGCGCAGCGACACCCGGGGAAAGACGTGGGGCGCGGCCGTATCGCTCAGGACTTCGTCCAGGCGGTGATAGGACGTCATGATGGCCTCTTGCAACTCCGGCGGCACCGGGGCCGCCAGGATCAGCTCCTGGATCTCCCGGCTCACCGTCTCAATGGACTCGGGATCGGTGACGTCGATGAGCATCTTGCGCTTGTTGATTTCGTCCACCAGCTCGTTGTGCTCCAAAAAGGCGCGATAGCCGCCGGTGGTGATGGCGAAGCCCTCGGGAACGGGGAGCCCCACCCGGTTTCGCACCTCCCCCAGGTTGGAGCTCTTGCCGCCCACCCAGTCGGCCTGCTCCTTGGTAATGCCGTCAAGAGACAGCACCAGGGCCGGGGCGGAAATGTCCTTGCGCTGTTCGACCTGCTCCCGGATCGTGCGGTTGATCTTTTCCAGGGCGCTGTAGAGGTTGGGGTAGCGGCCGCCGGAGAGCACATTGAGGCTTTTGGCCATGCGGAAGGCGTGAAAGACCGCCCGGGAGGACTGGGAGCGGATATAGGACATGCCGAACACCTGGTGACCCTCCAGTTTCTCCTCGATGTCGGTGATCACGGTGAGCAGTTCGGTATTGGAGGCCAACAGCTCCTTGAAGAGGCTGTATTTAAAGCGAAAGATGGCCGCAATATCCTTCTCCGGCGCCCTGTCCTTCTTTAACAGCAGCCGGCCCAGCTCTTTGAGGTTTTCCAGGATGGTCACCGCGGTCTCCTTCCCCCAGAGTTATACAGGATAAGCCCACACCTTCCGTTCATCAAGAATTATACCATAACGCCGCCCAATCCCCCCCCGGGGAAATACCACCTTTTTCCCGGGCTTGTCCGCATGGCGCCGGGCCGGCCCCATTCCCCTGCCCTGCCGTCTCTGGTCTGCTTTACACCCTGTAAAAATTGTTGGCAGCGCCGTCGCCGCGAACCGGCGCGGGAGCGGACCCGGTCCACTATTTTATCCAATTTTTTAAACTTCTTACAATCATAAAGGTCACCCTCGGGCTTGGCACGGCCATTGCTCCTGTCCGTTTTGAGTATTCATATCAGCCCAAGGAGCTGAAGCCATTTTGGTCAAGGACCATCACCGCCCACGCCAACGTGAACAGAGGAGGTCGTATCTATGAAAGTTCTGGTAGCAACGGACGGTTCCGAACACTCCATGCGCGCCGTCGAGCGGGCCCTGGAGCTGGCGGAACGACAGGGAGCCGAAGTCACCATCATGTCGGTGGCCTACATCGCCCCCGATTATCTGGAAGAAATGCCCCCCAACATTTCCGACAAGCTGCGGGACGAGGCCAAAAAGTCCCTAACCCAGGCCAAGGCCCTGTTCGACGCCAAGAATATCCCCGCGGCCACCGTCCTGGAGGTGGGACTGGTGCCGGCCAACCTCATCATTAAACAGGCGGAGGAAGGCAAGTTCGACCGGATCATCCTGGGCGCCACCGGGGTCAGCGGCTTCAAACGCCTGCTGATGGGCTCCACCGCCTCGAAGGTCGCCGCCCAGGCCCCCTGCGAAGTCACCATCGTCCGCTGACGGGGCAGCAGGGTCAGATTTTCTTATTATTTCAGGAGGACAGGCATCATGCAAAAGTTTTGGAAAAAAATCTTGGGACTGGGAGCATTCCTGGGCGCGGTCCTGCCGGAGATGGCCCTGGCCGCCGGGGAGAAGGCCGCGGCCCTGGTTATCGTGGCCGACACCCGGAAATTATCGGGAATTATGAAATGGTGGGCCGACCTCTATAATGAGAGCCATTTGTGGTTCACCCTGCTCACCGTCGTCCTCATTCCCATTATTGGCCTCATCTTCGGTGTTATAGCCGACATCGTTATGAGCCATATCGGCATCGACCTCAAATCCCGGGACCTGGCTGAACATTAATACGGTCGCCGACATCTTATTTGTTTAGGAGGATTCATTTATGGATTGGTTATACGTCTTAATGCCCATTGCCGGAATCAAGATTTTTTGGCCCGGTTTGGTCATCTTGGGTGTCGGGGTCGGCATCATCGGGGGGTTTTTCGGCATGGGCGGCGCCTGGATGGTGACCCCCGGCCTGAACATCCTGGGTTTCCCCATGGCCTTCGCCATCGGCACCGACATCGCCCACATGGCAGGAAAATCCCTGATCTCCACCATGCGCCACGGCAAGTTCGGCAATGTCGACTATAAGTTGGGTATCATCATGTTGGTGGGCACCGTTGTGGGCTTCGAGGTGGGGGCCCAGATGGTCATGTGGCTGGAGCGCATCGGCCAGGTGGAAAAGATCGTCCGTTACCTTTATCTGGTTCTCCTGGCCCTCATCGCCTGGATGGTCTTTGCCGACGTGGCCAAGAAAAAGCGGAAGGAACGGGAGGCCCTGGCCAAGGGCGGCGAAGTGGACAAACTGGCCACCGGTATCGAGTGGCACAAAACCTTCCACAAGATCAAGATCCCGCCCATGATGCATTTCAAGACCGCCCAGATCACCTGTTCCGCCTGGCTGCCCATCATCGTCAGCTTCCTCACCGGCTGGCTGGCCGGCATCCTGGGCATCGGCGGCGGTCTGATCCGCATGCCGGCCCTCATCTACTTCATCGGCTGCCCCACCCACGTGGCGGTGGGCACCGACCTCTTCGAGGTCATGATCTCCGGCCTCTACGGCACCGCCACCTATACGTATAAAGGCCGCACCGAGCTGGTGGCGGCCATCATCATGCTCGTCGGGGCCGCCATCGGGGCCCAGGTGGGCACCGTGGCCACCAAGTACATCAAAGGCTACGGCATCCGCATCGCCTTCGGCCTGGCGGTCATCGGCTGCGCCATCTCCATCGTCCTGAAACTGCTGGCCAAGGGTTTCCCCAGCCAGGCATCGTTGCTGGATGGATCGGCCACTGTGTTGATCCTGGGTCTGGTGGCAGTTATGTCTCTGTATATTTTAATCAAAATGGTCCAAGGGGCCAAGGCGGAAGTGGCCGCCAAGAAGCGGGCCAGCGCCTGATCAACCTGAAAAGCGACTTTCTCACCCGTGAAAAGGAGAATCCATATGGGCAAAAAATCCTTCTGGCTGCTGGTGCTGGCCCTGTTCCTGGCCGCCCCCCTGCTGGCGGGCTGCGGTGAACTAGGGGAGGTGGACCAGGGCCGGGTCATCAAGTTCGACAGGGAAAAAGGAATTGTCACCCTCATTCAGGACAAAAGGGCGGAACCCGGCAAACCCGATTACAACACCCTGCCGCCCCATACCTATCAGATGCCCACCGATCCCCATGAGATCGGGGCCCTGCCCAGGGCCGGCAAGCGCATGAACCTGGATACCAAGAACAAAACCATTACCATCTTTGATACCGCCACCCAGAACTTTAAGACGATCCCGATCACGGTCATCGATCTCAAAGAGAATGTGCGCCGTGACAATCCCCTGGTGGCGAACAAGGACTTCCCCATCATCGACCGGGACAAGAAGACCATCACGATCTATTCTGCCCGCCAAAGGATCCTGGAAACCTTCACCGTGCCCGATGAATACTTCGCGCTGCCTGATGATACCTGGGAGGCCGGCGACGAAGTGCGCATTTATTATCATCAGGCCGGCAAGGCTCAACGATTCATGAACATCACCAAGACCGACATTTTCAAAAAATAGGCCCCGCCTTTATCCAAACCGGAGAATCGCCTCGGACGCAGCGCGCAGTACCGAGGCGGTTCTCTTTTTTTGTGGTAAAATTACTGTAAGGTTTGACTTGAGGCCGGGTAATCTGATATGGCCTCTGCCAAGAATGCAACTTCAACCGGTTACTTCTCTTCTTGCACCTGGGGACCTATGGACTTAGCCCAAGCGACCCTGTATCGCCGCACCGCCGGAAGAATCGGCCTGATCGTCGGCGTGCTGTTGTTGGCCAGCCTTATCGACGGCGTGATCAGCCGGCACCGGACGGCCTTCAATGTGGTAAACGCCCTGCCGGGAAGCCGTCAGGAAATCTTCGGGCCCTTAGCGGAAAAGGTGGCCGGGGTGCAGGATCTCACTTATGAGAGCAGCGCTCCCCACCTCACCCTGACCCTGGAAAATATCTTCACCGGCCACTGGTTCGGCGACGACATGTGGCGGGGCTGGCTGACGGTGGGGCCCCCAACCCCTCCCGGGAAGTACACCCTCACCGTGAAACTGCGACAGCCGCAATCCGCAGCGCCGCCCGTGGTCTTTCGGGTCAATGTCTACGCCGATGTCGCCGCCCTCAATAAAAACGCCTTGTCGCTGGTCCAACGCTACACCGGCTGGTCCCCCTGGTGGCTGGCGGCCGGGACCTTGCCGGTCCTGCTGGCGATGGGGCTGACGGTCTTCTGGTTGTCCGGGAAGATTGACCGCCTCCTGGCCCAGGCGGGCCGGGCCGAGGTTTACCGCGTGACCCGTCGGGAATCGGGTTTTGACCTCAACTTCGGGCTAGGCAGCCAGCACGGCGTCAAACCGGGGGATCGACTCGACCTCTTCGATCCTTCCGGTCAGCACGTGGGCGCCGTCGCCGTCACCGAGGTCTCTGAGGCGGTGGGAGTCGCCTGGGCTGAAGTGAGTGAGGTGCGCCCCGGCTTCTTCGTCCAGAAGGAGAAAACGTGACGTGAAACCTATATCTTCCCAGAAACTTCCACCACCTGGACGGTGAATCAGACCATGTGGTCGCGCCTCACCTTACGGGCCCGCATCTTTTTGTTGCTCACCGCTCTGGTGTTCACCACCCTGGCGGGGGGCCTGGTCACCATCTGGCACACCGAAGCCATCGACAACCTCATCACCTCCCTCATCGATAAGGACGTGGCCTCCTTCCAGGCGGCGGAAGGACTGGAAACCACCCTGCTCATGCAGAAGGGCTACCTGACGTACTTTTTTCTGGACGGCGACCCCGCCTGGCTGCAGAAGCTCGCTGAATTTCAAAGTAACTTCTTTGTTTCCCTGCAGAAGGCCAAGCAATCGGCCTATACCGCCCCCATGACGGAGCTCTTGGCGCAGATCGAGAGAACTTATCTGCGTTATCTGGCCGCCCGGGAGGAAGTCATCCACCTCTATGACTCCGGTCTGCGCCAACAAGGCGCAGCCCGGCACCGGGAGATCCGGAGCCAATTTATAGAACTCTATCAACTCTGCGAGCGTTACAAATACGTCCATGAACGCCGGATCGCCGAGGCCCGCATCGAAAGCCGCGCTCAGGCGCATTTCATCAACACCCTGGCCCTCGTCGCCCTGCCGGCGGTGGCGGTGTTTGGACTGTGTCTGGGCTACATCCTGATTAAACAGATTCTGGGACCCATCCGGCAACTGGCCGGGGGCCCGGCGCATCCGAACCTGCCCCGGGGCACCGACGAGGTCCAGGCTCTCAGTCAGCGGGTCCACGCCCTGATGGATAACATAGATCAGGCTCAAAGCGAGCTGGAGCGCAGCCAGGAATATCTGGTGCAGACGGAAAAGCTGGCCCTGGTGGGCAAACTGGCCGCGGGCGTGGCCCATAGTATCCGCAATCCCCTGACTTCGGTAAAAATGCGCCTCTACTCCATGCGTCGCACCCTCACTCTGACCCCCACCCAGCAGGAGGACCTGGAGGTCATTTCCGAAGAAATCCGCCATATCGACACCATCGTCCGCAACTTTCTGGAATTTTCCCGACCGCCGAAACTGAAGATTCAGCCGGTGAACCCCTCCGAGGTGGTGGACCAGGCGGTGCAGTTGCTGAGTCCCCGGCTGGAATCCTACAACGTCAGCGTGGAATTGCAGCGCCCGGCGCCCTTGCCGGAAATCCTGGCCGACCCCGATCAGTTGAAAGAGGTCCTGGTCAACCTGCTGGTGAACGCCTGCGAAGCCATGGTCGGGGGCGGAGCCATCATCGTCCGTGAGGAGGAGACCTTCGTGGAATCCCTGGGCCGGGTGGTGCTTCTGAAAATCAGCGACACCGGCCCCGGCATCCCCCCCGCCCTCCAGGAGAAGGTCTTTCAGCCCTTCTTCAGCACCAAGGAGGAAGGCACCGGCTTGGGACTGGCCATCGCCGCCCGCATCGTCGGCGAACACGGCGGCTGGATCACCGTGGAGAGCCCCGAAAATCGGGGTGCCACGTTTATCATTCACCTGCCTTTTCGGAAAATGAAAAATGGCTACCATCCTGATAGTTGACGACGATCCCCAGTTGCGGCAGAGCTTTGAAAAACTCCTGGCCCAAGAGGGCCATACCGTGCTCACCGCGGCCAACGGGGAAGCCGCCTTGGCCCTGGTGCAGCGCACCGTGCCGGATCTGGTCATCATGGACGTCCGCATGCCCGGGATGAACGGCCTGGAGACCTTTGCCGCCCTGCACGCCATCGAACCCAAACTCCCGGTGATCATCATGACGGCCTACGGCACCACTGAGACGGCCATTGAAGCCACCAAACTGGGGGCCTTCGATTACGTGCTCAAGCCCTTCGAAATCCCCGACATCTTCAATCTCATCGCCCAGGCCCTGGAAGCCGGGCGTTTCATGCGCTCCCGCATCGTCATGAACGTCACCCCGGGGGACGCCCCCCAGGACGCCCTCATCGGGGTGAGCCGGCCCATGCAGGAGGTCTACAAGGCCATCGGCCGGGTGGCCTCCACCGACGCCACCGTCCTCATCCGGGGGGAGTCGGGGACCGGCAAGGAACTGGTGGCCCGGGCGATTTACCAGCACAGCCTGCGCAGCGACAAACCCTTCCTGGTGATCAACTGCGTGGCCATTCCCGAAACCCTGCTGGAAAGCGAACTCTTCGGGTACGAAAAGGGCGCCTTCACCGGCGCCGTAAACCGGCGGGTGGGAAAGATCGAGCAGGCCAACGGCGGCACGGTCTTTCTGGATGAAATCGGCGATATGCCCTTCACCATTCAGGCCAAGATCCTCCGCCTGCTGCAGGAAAGGAGCATCGAGCGCTTGGGCGGCCGGGAGCCCATCGCGGTGGACGTCCGCATCATCGCCGCCACCAACCGGGACCTGGAGACAGCCCTGGCCGAGGGCCGCTTCCGGGAAGATCTCTACTACCGCCTGAAAGTGGTGACGCTGTGGCTGCCGACCCTCCAGGAACGTTCGGGCGATATTCCGTTGTTGGCCGACTACTTCCTGACCCGGTTTTCCCAGGAGATGAATATCGTCAACCCGGGCATCTCCCCCGAAGCCCGCCTGGCCCTGGAGAACCATACCTGGCCCGGCAACGTCCGGGAGCTGGCCAACGCCATGCAAAAAGCGCTGATCTTCAGCCGGGGCTATCCCATCCGGCCGGAGGATGTCATCAAGGTGATCGGCGCCGACGCCGCCCTCCGGGCCTTGCCCGAGGAACAGGCCCTGGACTTCATCCGGAAATGGGTGCGCCAGGAACTTGTGTCCCCTGCCGGCGACGACCGGTTCGAATCCCTGATGGAGCGCTTCTCCAGCCTGCTCATCAGCGAGGCCCTGGACCTCACCGGCGGCAACCGCTCCCAGGCGGCCCGGCTGCTGGGGCTGTCCCGCCCCACCCTGCAGGCCAAGATTGAAAAATACCGTCTTAAGGTGGAAACCTCGGTGAAGAGCCAGGTATGATACAGTGGACGGGTTCCGGCGTCGTGCCGGACCTTTACACCCTGTAAAAAAATCCTGCAGTCCGCTTGCGGCCCCCGGGCACAGACCCGGATGCCATAGCACTATTTCTTAATAATTTTTATTAGATGGATGCCACACAGCCCCACCGGCGGTTGGCACCGACATTGCTAAATCCTAGGGGGAACTCCTTGAGAAAGGTTCTCCCGTGGGTCAACCCTTTCATATTCTGGTAGCCGAACGCAACCGGCACGTGCGCGACTTCATCCGCCGGGAATTGACCGGCGAAGGCTACCTTGTGGAAGTGGTGCGGGACGGTCACGAACTGTTCGCCCGGCTCACCACCGTCTCCTTGCCCGATGTCCTGATTCTCGATTTGGAACTGCCCTTTTTTTCCGAGGAGGATTTGTTCACCCGCCTGTATGAGGAATTTCCCCACCTGCCCGTGGTCATCCATTCCTTTTGGGCGGAAGAGCTCGACCCCGGCCAGGGTCCCCCGGCCGCTGCTGTCCTCGAAAAAATGGAGGACATTCAGCGCTTGAAAGAGACCCTGGCGGAAGTGTTGGCCAAGTATTACCCCCGGAAGTATCGGGCCTGGCTGCAGTCCTGAGGCCTGCCGGCAGCTGTCCCGGCGGCGGTTGATCGCTCAGCGGAACGCCCATGACCCCCATCCTGTCGCGGCTGAAAAAGCTCTTCACCCGCACCCCGGCCCCCTCCCTGGAGGAGCTGCGGGAGGATTACCGGCGCAAATACCACAACTTCCGGCTGCTGCTGGCAGCCAACAACGCCGCCCTGACGGCCATGACCGAGCTGGAGACCGCCCTGTTCGGAAACTTCAGCTTCGGCATGACCTTCATACGTTCCCACTGCACCGCCGCCGCCGTCAACGTCTTCTCCCTCATCAAATACCTCAATGAGTTGGGAGGCGGTAAATATCGCGTCCTGGAGGGCATCTTCGCCGGCATCCAGGAAAATATCGACTCCTTCCTCACCGCCCGCCGGGAGCCGCCCCTCCGGGAGCTGGTGCTGCCCCTGGCGGCCGTGAACCGCGAGATGGCCCCCGGGGTGGGGGGCAAGATGGCCAACCTGGGGGAAATCGCCGGCCGTCTCCCCGACTTGGCCGTGCCGGAAGGTTTCGCCATCACCGCCGCCGCCTACGAGGCCTTCATGGCTCACAACAATCTATACGACGAGATCAACCGCCGGCTGACCTCCCTGGAACAGGAGGATATGGCCGACCTCTACCGCCTCAGCTCGGAAATTCAGATGCTCATCATCGGCTCCGAGGTGCCCCCGGAGCTGGCCCAGGCCGTCGAGGCCGCCTACGCCGACCTGCAGGCCCGTGTCGGCCCCGGGTTGCGTGTCTCCCTGCGCTCCAGCGCCACCGGCGAGGACGCTCTGAACACCTCCTTCGCCGGACAGTACCGCTCGGAGCTTAACGTCAGCAAGGACTCCCTGCTGTCGGTTTACAAAGAGATAATCGCCAGCAAATACGCCCTCACCGCCATCACCTACCGGCTGCATAAAGGTATCCGGGACGAGGACGTGGCCATGTGCGTGGGCTGCATGCGCATGGTGGACGCGGTGGCCGGGGGAGTGATGTATTCTTGCAACCCCACCGACGCCGCCAGCGACGCCGTCGTCATCAATGCGGTGCATGGGCTGGCCATGGGCGTGGTGGACGGCTCCCTGACTCCCGACCTGTGGGAAGTCGCCCGCCTGGACCCCCCGCGGATCCTCCACCGGGAGATCGCCGACAAACAGGCCCGGATCGTCTCCCTGCCGGAAGAGGGGGTGGTGCGGGAGGTCATCGACCAAGAGGGGCGGGCCCCCGCCCTCAGCGACGCCCAGGTCCTGGAGCTGGCCCGCTTGGCCCTGCGCCTGGAGGAGCACTTCCAGCACCCCCAGGACATCGAGTGGTCCATCGATCCCCAAGGCCGCATCTTCATCCTGCAGAGTCGGCCCCTGCAGCAGTCCGCCCCCCCGGCCCCGGACGACGACACGGCCCCGGTGGACGCGCCCCCCGTGGACAATCCCGTCATCCTCACCGGCGGCGACATCGCCTGTCCCGGGGTGGCCTGCGGCCCCGCCTTCCATGTCAAAAGCAACGTGGACCTGCTGCAGTTCCCGGACGGCGCGGTGCTGGTCACGGCCCTCCCCCACCCCGGCTGGGCTCCCCTGCTCTCCCGGGCCGTGGCCGTCATCACCGACCGGGGCGGCATCACCGGCCATCTGGCCAACGTCGCCCGGGAATTCGCCATTCCGGCCCTGTTCAACACCGGCGCCGCCACCCGCGAGATCCCCCCGGGCGCCCTCATCACCCTGGACGCCACCCACCGCACCGTCTACCAGGATCGGGCGGAACCCCTGCTGGCCCGGGCCGGCAGCCGCACCGGCTTCATGGTGGGCACCCCGGTCTACGAGACCCTGAAAGGCGTGTTGCAGTTCATCACCCCCCTGAACCTCACCGACCCCGACAGCCCGGACTTCCGGGCCGCCAACTGCCGCACCCTGCACGACATCACCCGCTACGCCCACGAAAAAAGCGTCCACGAAATGTTCGACTACGACAAGACCAAAAAGCTGGCCCGCTATTTCATCAAACGGCTGGTGGTGGACGTGCCCATGCAGTGGTGGGTGCTGGATCTGGAGGACGGCTTCAAACAGGAGGTGCCGGGCCGGGAGGTGCATCTGGACAATATCGCCAGCGTCCCCATGCTGGCCCTCTGGGAGGGTATTCACGCGGTGGCCTGGGAGGGCCCGCCGCCGGTGGACGCCAAGGGCTTCATGGCCATCATCGGCCAGGCGGCCGCCAATCCCAACCTGGAAAGCGCCGGGCCCTCGGCCTTCGCCAACCAGAACTACTTCATGATCTCCAAATATTTCTGCAACCTGACCTCCCGCTTCGGCTTCCATTTCTCCACCGTGGAGGCCCTGGTGGGCCCCCAGGCCCACGAAAACTTCATGCGCTTCGCCTTCAAGGGAGGCGCCGCCGACCACCAGCGCCGCCTGGCCCGGGCTCGCCTCATCCGCGACATCATGGAGCGCTACGACTTCAAGGTGGACATCAAGGGCGACTCCCTCTTCGCCCGCCTGGAAGGCGAAGAGATGGACTACATGCTCACCCGCCTGCGCATCTTGGGTTACCTCAGCGTCCACACCCGCCAGCTCGACATGGTCATGCTCAACGAAGACCAGGCCGGCTACTACCACCACAAGATCATCACCGACATCGACACCGCGGTGTTGGGAGGCGCCCCGGGCGGGTCTCCTCCCGCCTCCGACCCGGAATGACCCCGGGGCCCACCGACGCCAATACAAAAGGCGACCCTGGGGTCGCCTCTGCACTCCTGTGAACTTACCGGGCCTGGGGGAGGCAAGCCCCCCTCCGGGCCGGACCGGCCGGATTTTTACCGGTAGCCGCGGTTACGGCCGCCGAAGCCCTTGTTTTGCGGTTTGGCTTCGTTGACGGCCAGGGTGCGGCCATCCACCTCCCGCTTATTCAGCATGGAAATCGCCTTCTGCCCCTCGATTTTGGTCTCCATCTCCACGAAGGCGAAGCCCCGGGGCTGGCCGCTATAGCGGTCGGTGATGATCTTGGCCGAGGATACATTGCCGGCCTCGGAAAAGAGTGTCTGCAACTCCTGTTCCGTCATCTGGTGGGGCAGGTTGCCCACATACAACTTCATACTCATCTCGCGTCTCCTTGTCAGGCGTAGCCGGCCTGGACCTGCACAGGTTTATCCGGTAATTGACGTCTCGTCCAGGTCTTGACTCTGCTCTGCGGCCGCCTGCGGCATCTCTTCTTCCACCGGGGCGGTCGCATTTTTGTTCTGGCGGCGTTTCAACTTTTCTTCGTGCTTCTGTTTACGGGCGATCTCTTTGACGCGTTTTTCCCAGCCATAACGTCTACGGGCCAAATTATTCCCTCCCGGGGCGCATCTTGTCGGCGCGCCGACGGCGGCAAGACCGTCAGCGCGCTATCCGACTCATACCTTTCGGCTTAGATTTTCACCACGTTTTGAGCCTGGGCCCCCTTCGGACCCTGGACCACCTCAAACTCCACGGACTGGTCTTCCGTCAGGGAGCGGAAGCCTTCGCCCGTAATGGAGCTGTGATGCACAAAAACATCCGGACCGTTGTCCCGGGAGATGAAACCAAAACCTTTGGCGTCGTTAAACCATTTTACCTTGCCTGTTTCCTTCATTCCTAAAATCCTCCTGCCGGTGAAACGAAAATATCCTGCCTGAAAAGCAGGGCGCACAGCAGTCAGGCAAAAAAAAACGGCGGGTAATAGCATCCCCAGCCGATTTTTGTCCAGGACTCGTGGCCCTGATTTCTTTCTGACATGCTAAACAATTATACTATAAACAGGAAATCATCGAATGTCAAGTAGGGAATAATACCTTCCTTTTATACCATTATTTGTTCCGCTATTTTATCTCTCTCCGTATCAGGAGATCATACCGGAGAGTGAAATCAGTTCTCAGCCCTGACAATATCGCTGATATTTGCATGATTACCATAAAAATCAGCATGTTTCGCTGCGCGCCCACGTAAACGTCGGATCCTTCCCCGGGTGAAGCCGGGATTGCGGGGAAGACCCCACACCCGAGTCCCCTGCCCTCCCCCGCGGCCCTACGCTATGGCGCTCTTGCGCAGCCGGATGGACTTGGGGGTGACCTCCACCAGTTCGTCGTCGTTGATATAATCCATGGACTGCTCCAGGGTGAGAATCCGGGGCGGAATGAGCCGCAGGGCCTCGTCGCTCCCCGCCGCCCGGATGTTGGTGAGCTTCTTCTCCTTGGTGATGTTCACCCAGATATCCTCGGCGCGGGCGTTCTCCCCCACGATCATCCCCCGGTAAACCTGATCCCCGGGGCTCACGAAGATCGTCCCCCGGGGCTGCAGGTGGTGGATGGCGTAGGTCACCGCCTTGCCGGCCCGGTCGGAGACCAGCACCCCGTTGGGCCGCCCGGCGATCTCCCCCCCATACGGGGTGGTGCCGATGAGCAGGGTACTGAGCAGCCCCGCGCCCCGGGTGTCGTTGAGAAACTGCCCCCGCAGGCCGATCAGCCCCCGGGAGGGAATCTCGAACTCCAGCCGCACCCGGCCCAACCCGTGGTTGATCATGTTGGTCAGCCGCCCCCGGCGGACCCCCAGCTTTTCGGTAACCACCCCCACGTACTCCTCGGGGACGTCCGCCACCGCCAGCTCCAGGGGCTCCACCACCCCGCCGTCCACCTTCTGGGTGATCACCCGGGGTTTCGACAGCGACAGCTCGAAGCCTTCCCGCCGCATCATCTCCACCAGCACCGCCAGTTGCAGTTCCCCCCGGGCGCTCACCCTAAAGGAGTCGCGGTTCTCCGTCTGCTCCACCCGGATGCTGACGTTGTAAAGCACCTCCTTGTCCAGGCGCTCCTTGATGTGCCGGGAGGTCAACAGCTTCCCTTCCCGGCCGGCCAGGGGCGAGCTGTTCACCGAAAAGACCATGGCGATGGTGGGCTCCTCCACGGTGATCACCGGCAGCGGTCGCGGCTCCTCCGGGTCCGCCAGGGTGTCGCCGATAAACGCCTCCGGCACCCCCGCCACCGCCGCGATGTCCCCCGCCGCCACCTCCTCCCGGTTCACCCGGTTCAGGCCCTCGTAGGCATACACCTGGCTCAGGTGGGCCTTGCCGGCCGGCTGCCCCTTCTTCAGCAGGGCCACCTCCTGCCCGGCCCGCAGGGTGCCGCCCACCACCTTGCCCACCGCGATGAGCCCCACATAGTCGCTGTACTCCAGGCTGGTGACCAAAAACTGTAGAGGCGCCTCCGGGTTGGATACCGGCGCCGGAATGGCCGCCAGGATGGTCTCGAACAGGGGCACCAAATCCTGGCCCGTCCCCTCGGGGTCGGTGAGGGCGATCCCGGCCTTGGCGTTGGTGTAGAGCACCGGAAAGTCCAACTGTTCCTCGGTGGCGTCCAGGTCGATGAACAGGTCGTAAATCTCGTCCAGCACCTCCTTGACGCGCCGGTCCGGCCGGTCGATCTTGTTGATCACCACAATGGGCGGCAAACCCAGGGCCAGGGCCTTGCCCAGCACGAAGCGGGTCTGGGGCAGCGGCCCTTCGGTGGCGTCCACCAGCAGCATGACGCCGTCCACCATGTTCAGGGTGCGCTCCACCTCCCCCCCGAAATCCGCGTGGCCCGGCGTGTCCACGATGTTGATCTTCACGCCCCGGTAGGTGATGGCCGTATTCTTCGCCATGATGGTGATGCCCTTCTCCCGCTCCAGGTCCAGGCTGTCCAGCACCCGCTCCGCCACCTGTTCGTTGGCCCGGAAGATGCCGCTCTGCCACAGCATGGCGTCCGCCAGGGTGGTCTTGCCGTGGTCCACGTGGGCGATTATGGCCAAATTGCGTAAGTCGTCTCTGATGTGCATAATAAATCGCTGATTCCCCGGCCGCGCCGCGCCGCGGCCGTCAATCTCTCACTCCTGGTCTTTTATAGGGATAAAACCGATTCCGGGGGGGACTGATGAGGGGCGCCCGCCGGCCTGCCCCTGGCGGGCCGTGCTCCGCGGCCATGTCCCGGCAGCTATCTTATGAATTTTTTAATTATAACGGTTGGGGGGCGATTGCGCAAGGCCCCTCCCGCCCCCGACCGGCAATGTCGGGAAACATCTTGATATCCGTCTCCCCTTGTGCTACAAGTCAGTTCCGGAGCAGGAAGTGCCTTCTCTTCACCAACAACGGCGGCCCTGCCGCCATTCCGGGAGCGCGCTATGGACCTCGACGACCGCCGCTGGCGGATCTTCCAACGACATTTGGGCTACACCGACGCCGACCTGACCCTGTTTAAGGCCGACCCCCGCAACGCCGACGTCATCGCCCGCAGTGCCGCCTTGCGGGACAAACTCATCATCCTGGAGGTGGTCGCCTCCCACGGCTGTAACAGCCGCCACCGGGTCGGCGACCGCTTCTATTTCGACGCCGCCGGCAATCTCCTCACCGACCGCTGCCCCCCCAAAGTCTGCGGCTATTCCCTGAACGCCGCCCTGATGATGGTGTTCGCCGCCAACGAAATGCTCTATGCCGGGGTCGATCCCCACCAGATCAGGTTCAAGCGGGCCGGCTGCTTCGACGTGGGGCTGGAGTGCGGCGGTTGGGGACGCATCGTCCTGGAACTGCGGGTGGCGGACCGGGAACAAGAGCCGGCGCCGTAGGACACCCCGCCTGTCCCGGGTGTCCTACGGGGTGAAACTCAAAGCTTCGGGCGGGAGCCCGGATAATCGCTGTCCCGTCGATACCTCGAAATGGTCCCGCCCTGACATTTACTTGATCCACCGCTGCCCACTCGCTTTGACGTCCAGGAATGGGAATGGTAGCCCCGGGAGCGGTCCGGCGGGGTGATGTTTTCCTGGTCGGCTTGGATCCGGCTCAGGGGGAGGAGATGCAAAAGACCCGACCCTGCGTCATTGTGTCACCGGACGAACTGAACGCCCATCTGCGCACCTTCATTGTGGCCCCCCTAACCACGGGCGGCCACCCGTATCCTTTTCGCCTGCCCTGCCGCTTCCAGGCACGCGCCGGTCATCTCGTTCTCGATCAGATTCGCACGATCGCTCGGGAGCGTCTGGTGCGGCGCCTCGGCAAACTGTCCGCCGCCACCCTGGCGCGCGCCCTGGCTATTTTGCCGGAAATGTTTACCCCTTAGTCCCTGAATCTCCGGCTGCCAAGCTTTTTCCTCCCCGGCCCGCTTGCTCACTCACCGTAGTGCATCCCCATGTGCAGCCCAATTTCCGGCAATCTTCCCGATGTCTCACCCACCCCACGGATTCACCACCTCCACCCCCGTCCCCAGAAAATCCCGCTCGTTGCGGGTCACCAGGCGGAGCTGGTGGCGTCGGGCGCTGGCGGCCACCAGTGAATCCATGGCCGGCAAACTCCGGCCGCTCTGTTCCAGACGGCCCACCAGTTCTCCCCAGATCAGCATGACCTCCGTGTCGATGGCTAAAATCCGCCCTTGGAAGCGCTTCAGCAGCTCTTCCTCCAGCCACCGCTCCAGGTCTCGTCTCTTGCGGGATGCCGGCAGCTTGGCAATGCCCCGCTTGATCTCCCCGATGGTGATGACGCTGAGCGCCAGACGCTCTTCGTCCACCTGGTCGATCCATTCCCTGACTTTGGCATCCGGTTGTTGGGCGACAAGTTCGGAAATGACGCAGGTATCGAGCAAGTACCTCACAACGTTATATCTTCCCGCACCGGGGAGGCATCTCTGGTCAGGTCGAGCTCACTGCCCGACAGCGGCGACTTCTGGAAAAAAACCGACAGTTTTTCTTGGGCCGCGGTCATCCGGCGGTATTCGTCGTAAGAGAGCACAATAGCCACTTCCACCCCGTGCCGGGTGATGATCTGCGGCCCTTGGCGGATAGCCTGCTCCACCACCTTGCTCAACTTATTCTTGGCTTCCTGAAGCTGCCAGGTGTCGGCCATGTCCCCTCCTTTCTGTCCAGACTGTCTAGATTATATCCGCGCTCTGTTCCCCCGGTCAAGAGCATCCACAAGGGCGCCGGCTCCCGCTTCCGGCCGGCCGTACCCCCCGGCCGCCCCCCTCCCCGGCCCTGTCCTCCTCACTCCTCCTGCATCCGGGCGTCCCACGCCTTCAGAAGCTCTTCCAGGGCGGCGGCATCCGTCAGGGGCGCAAACCTCTCCCAGACCGCCTGCAGGCTGTCAAACCCGCCCGCCTCCACCGCCCCGCCCTCCTCGCTGAGCTTCACCCCCAGCAGATCCCCCGCCATGAAGCGGCCCAGGTCATAGTAGGCCTCCCACTGGTCCGGATCGAAAAACTGGTCCCCCGTGCTTTCCTGGGGAAAGGCGGCGTGGTAGGTCTTGTAGAAGTAGCTGTCTTGGCCTCCGGTGATCTCCCGCACCCGGTTCCGGGGCCGCAACGACGACTTCAGGTAGATCAGCAACCCCGGCGTCTCGTACAGCCTGTCCTCCGGCTTCTTGCCCGGCAGGTCGGTGAGGTCCGCCATGACAAAATGGGACCGGGAAAAACCCCGGGACCGTAACGGCCGGATGAAAGTCTCCGGGTCCTGCCTGAAGGTGATGGCCACCCCCAGCTCGTTGCGCGCCCGGATCACCAGGTTGTTGAGGCTGCCGAAGGTGTAGCCGGGATCGGCGGTGGCGTCCACCGCCAGGATCAGTCGGCATCTGCGCCGCAGCAGTTCATAGACCCCCAGGTTCTCGATGAAGCCCCCGTCCGCCAGGTTCACCCGCCAGCTAACGGTGCCCTTCCGGCTCAATAGCTCCAGGATATTGTAATAGGGCCACCAGGTGATGTGGCGGCACACCCAGGGGATGTCTTTCCGGGGGTTCACCGCCCAGTAGCCCGTGCGCAGATTGAGCAGGGTCATCAGAAAGGCCAGTATCCGGTTGCTCTGGGTGCCCATGTGGGGACTGACCGCCGCCCCCGACACCGCCACCGCCGTGGCCAGGGTCATATTCCGGTACCCCGGGCTGCGGGTGTCCGCGTACCCCGTCAGCTTGGAGCCGCAATACAACGGCGACAGCAGAAAGTAGTCGCTCCCTTTGGTGCCCTTGAAATCCGGGTCCGACTGGCTGAACAGGTTCAGGCAGGTGTTGATCAGCGGATACGGCGCATACCCCCCGTCGGCCCCCGGCCGCAGCTCCGCCAGCTTCAGCCCCTTGTCCCCGGTGCCCGCCGTCCGCAGGTAGGCCCCCGCCAGCCGGTCCCGATAAAACCGGTGCAGGGTGATGATGTTGGGATTGGCGAAAAACCCCGTGACCAACAACACGCCCAGGCTCACCAGCAGGGCCCGGCCCGCCTCCGGCAGCGGCGGGCCGGCCGCATACAAGCCCCCCGCCAGCACCCCCGCCCCCACCAGCAGGCCCTCCAGCCCGTTGAGGATATCCGAGTTCCACAGCTTGACGTGGCGCAGCCCGTGGCCGAAATAATGATAGCCCAGCACCAATCCCGCGGCCGCCAGATAAACCAGGAACACCCGGCACCACTCCAGGCAGTCCAGGCCGTACAGCCACTTGACCAGGAACACCAGGGCGAACGCCGCCGACAGCCCCCCGATCCCCGGGCCGGGCTTCTCCGGCTTCTTGAGAAAATACCAGGAGCACAGAATAATCCCGGCCGCCCCCACATACAGCGTCCCCAACAGGCTCCAGGGCTGCGGCCCCACCACCTCATACAGGCCGGGAGGCAGAAACACCAGCACAAAGCCCAGGGCGATCACCCAGATCCAGTTCAGCAGCAAACTGGCCACCAGGGCTCCGGTCATCCGCAGGTAGCTGCGCACCTTCTCCAGGCCCGTCCCCGGGGTCAGGTAATACCCAAAGCCCCGCAGGGCGTCGATCTCCTCCTTGGGAAACAGCTTCTTAAAGGCGTCGAACCCGCCGCCCTGCTGCAGTTTGGCGTGCACGAACCCGCCGATGTACCCCCCGCCGGACACCGTGGAGATATAATCCGCCCGGGACAGCAGACCGCCGGCGTTCAGCACCTTCAGCACCCCCAGGTTGACCGTGGCCGACCGCACCCCCCCGCCCGACAGGGCGATGCCGAACGACGGCCCCCCCTTGTCCTCCGGATGGTATTTCTCCCGCTTCTGTTCGATGTATGGCCGTTCCGCGGCCAGCACCTCCTGCAATTCCACTCCAATCCTTGATCCTGTGGTCGTCATGGCGGAAAACCTCCTCTATTCCAGGGGGTGAAGGCCAGCCTGAAGCTAATAAAACTTATCGGGAAAGATTCCTAGTTGTGTGAAAAGTATCGAATTCGTTACAATGAAGTTAAAAAAATTTTTGTTTCCGTTAATATATAGCAGATATGATAAATCGCCATGGGCTCCGTGGCCGAAGTTCTTCAGGATGGCAAATTTCTTTCCCAAGTCGCTCAGCGTGCCGATATACGATGCAAGAGTAAGCATGACACCGAAAGCTCTTTTTAGACGTCCACCGCAGTCATGCTGCATATTCCCCGCATCAGGAGAATCTCAGGATGTCTGACAGTAGCCAAGACGACGACGCTTCCCAACGCCAACGGCTTACGGAGGCCCTCCAGGAGGCCCAAACCAGGTACCGCCGTCTGGAGGCCAACATCCCCGGCATGGTGTATCAGTACGTCCTGCACGCCGACGGCGGTTATTCCTTCCCTTACGTCAGCGCCGCCTCCCGGGAGCTCTTCGATGTGGCCCCCGAAGACCTGATGAGAGACGGCGCCCTGCTGGCTGAACTCATCCACCCCGAGGATCGCCAGAGACGGGACGACGCCATCCGGCGCTCCGCCGCCACCCTGCAGCCCTTCCGGGAAGAACTGCGGCACGTGGTGAACGGCGTGGTGCGTTGGTACGACGTCATTTCTCGCCCGGAACGCCAGCCCCACGGTGATATCCTCTGGGACGGCATCATGTTGGAGATCACCGACCGCAAAAGGTCGGCCGAGGCTCTCGAGACGAAAACAGCGGAGCTTGATAACTTTTTTACCAACAGCCTCGGCCTGTTGTGTATCGCCGATACGGCCGGGTATTTTCGCCGCGTGAACCCCGAGTGGACCAGGACCCTGGGATACCCCCTGGCCGAGCTGGAGGGCAGAAGATTCCTTGACCTTGTTCACCCCGACGACCTGCCCGCCACCCTGCAGGTTATCAGCGAATTGGCCCAGGGCCGGGAAATACTGAATTTCACCAATCGCTACCGCTGTGCCGACGGCTCCTATCGCTGGATCGAATGGCGCTCTTATCCCCGCGGCGATCTCATCTATGCCACCGCCCGTGACATCACCGAGCGCCTCCAGGCCGAAGAGGCCCTGCGCCACAGCGAGCAGCGGCTCACCCTGGCCCTCCGGGCCGCCAATCAGGGCTGGTACGACGTCAACATCCAGACCGGCGAGGCCGTCGTCAGCGCCGAATATGTCACCATGCTGGGCTACGACCCCGACGGCTTCGTCGAAACCAACGCCCGCTGGCTCGACCGCCTGCATCCCGACGACCGCGGGCCCGTGGCCGCCGTCTACCGGGCCTACATCCGCGGCGAGCTGCCGGAATACAAAGTGGAGTTCCGGCAGCGCACCAAATCCGGCGACTGGAAGTGGATCCTGTCCCTGGGCAGCATCGTGGCATGGGACGCCGACGGCCGGCCCCTCCGCCTGTTGGGCACCCATACCGACATCACCGAACGCCAACAGGCCGAAGAAGCCCTGCGCCTGAGCCGCCAGCGCCTGGCCACGGTGGTGGCCGGGGTCTCCGTGATCCTCTGGTCGGTGGACAATAACGGCGTCTTCACCCTCTCCGAGGGCCGGGGTCTGGAAGCCCTGAAATTGCGGCCCAGCCAGGTGGTCGGCCAGTCGATCTACGAACTCTATCGGGACTATCCCGACGTCCTCAACGCCATCCGCCGCACCCTGGCCGGCGAGGAGCTGACCCTGGATCTCGTCGTCAACAGCGCGGTCTTCGAAACCCGCCTGACGCCCCTTAAAGACCCGTCCGGCGCCATAGTCGGCGCCATCGGCGTCTCCGCCGACATCACCGAACGTCGCCGCGTCGAGGCCGCCGCCCGGGAACAGCGGGACCGCCTGACCCTGGTGCTCCAGGGTGCGGACCTGGGAACCTGGGACTGGCACATCGACACCGACGAGTTGCACCTCAACGAACGCTGGGCGGAGATGCTGGGGTATCGTCTGGACGAGCTCGAACCCCATGTCCGCACCTGGGAGGCCCTCGTCCATCCCGACGACCTCCCCCCGGTGCTGGAACAATTAGACGCTCATCTGGAGGGCCGGGCCCCCTTCTACGAAACCGAACACCGCTTGCGCCACAAATCCGGGTCCTGGGTGTGGATCCTGGACCGGGGCAAGGTCCTCGCCCGGGACGCCGCCGGCCGACCCCTGCGGATGGCGGGCACTCACCTCGACATCACCGAACGCCGCCGCGCCGAGCAGGCCCTGGCCGACAGCGAACACCGCTTTTCGGTGTTCATGGACCACCTGCCCGCCGCCGCCTTTATCAAGGATGAAGCCGGCCGGCTCTTGTTCGCCAACCGCTACCTCCGGGAACTCTTCGGCTGGCACGACTGCCTTGGGAAAAACACCGCGGATCTGCTTCCCCCCGAAATGGCCGCGCGCATGATGGCGGATGATCGGCAAGTGTTGCGCGACGGCCCCCTGCTTGTTCCGGAGATCATCACCGACAGCCATGGCGTCCAACGCTCCTTCGATACGTATAAATTCCCCCTTACGGCGGGAGACTCTCCCCCCATGTTGGGAGGGATCGCCGTGGACGTCACCGCCCGCCGGGCCATGGAGGACGCCTTGCGGGAATCCCAGGCCCTCTACCACGATCTGGTGGAAACCGCCCAGGATCTCGTCTGGCAATGCGACGCCGAGGCCCGCTTCACCTATCTGAATCCCGCCTGGGAGGAGGTCTTCGGGTATCGGCTGGAGGAAATGCTGGGCAGACGCTTCAGCGATTTCCAACCCCCGGAATACGCCGCCCGGGACCTCCAGGAGTTCGCCCGGCTCCTGGAGGGCAACATCGTCAAAGGCTATGAGACCGTCCACCTGGCCAAAGATGGCCGTCGCTTACGCCTGGTGTTCAACGCCAAGGCGGTGTTTGACCGGGACGGCCGACCCGCCGGCACCCGGGGCACCGCCTACAACATCACCGAACGCCACCAGGCCGAAGAAGCCCTGCGCCAAAGCGAGGCCCGCTTCCGGCAGGTGGTGGAGTTCTCGCCCCTGCCCATCGGCATCATCGACAACGACGTCACCGACTACGTAAACCCCAAATTCGTCGATACCTTCGGCTACACCCGGGAGGACGTCCCCCAACTGGATGACTGGTTCCACCTGGCCTACCCCGACCCGGCCTATCGCCAAAGCGTCATCGCGCGCTGGCGGCAGGCCCTGGAGCAGGCCCGCCAGGATGGCGGGGTGACCGCCGGTCTGGAAGTGGAAGTCGCCTGCAAGGACGGCTCCCGCCGCACCATCGAGGTTGTCGGCGTCCTGGTGGGCAACAAGATTCTGGCCTTCTGCCACGATCTCACCGAACGCCGGCGCATGCAGGCGGCCCTGGAAAAACGCCTGGTGGCCCTCAGCCGGCCCCTGGATGACGCCGCCGCCCTCAACTTCGAGGACCTCTTCAACCTCGAGGATATCCAGCGCATCCAGGATCTGTTCGCCCAACTCGCCGGGGTGAGTTCCCTCATCACCACCCCGGACGGCACTCCCCTCACCCGGCCCAGCAATTTCTGCCGGTTGTGCGGCGAGCTGGTCCGCCGGACGGAATTGGGCCGCCAACGCTGCGCCATCTCCGACGCCGTCCTGGGGCGGCACAACCCCGACGGCCCCACCGTGCAGCGCTGCCTCAGCGCCGGCTTATGGGGCGCCGGGGCCAGCATCACCGTGGGCGGCAAACACCTCGCCAACTGGCTCATCGGCCAGGTGCGCGACGAAACCTGGACGGAAGCCGGCCTCCGGGATTATGCCGACGCCCTGGGAGTCGATCCGGAGGTCTTTCTGGCGGCTTACCGCGACATCCCCGTCATGGGGGAGGAGCAGTTCCGGCAGGTGGCCCAGGCCCTCTTCGTGTTCGCCCATCAGCTCTCGTCCATGGCCTACCAGAACGTCCAGCAGGCCCGCTTCATCACCGACCGCCAGCGCGCCGAAGAGGCCCTCCGGGAGAGTGAAAGCCGCTTCCGCACCCTCTACCAGCAGTTTCAGGCTCTCCTCAACGCCATCCCCGACACCCTCTGCCTGTTGTCCCCGGATCTGAAGATAGTCTGGGGCAACGACGCCGCCGCCCTGGACATCCACCAACCGGACGTCTCCCATATCATCGGCCAGTCTTGCCACCGGTTGCGCCACGATCGCTCCGAACCTTGCGAGGATTGCCCGGTGCTGCGCTGTTTCCACTCCGGTCGGCTGGAATCCGCCGAGGTCTTCTCCCATGGCAACCTCTGGGAGCTGCGGGCCATCCCCCTCTACGACGACCACGGCGAACTGCTGGGGGCCATCGAGGTGGCCCGCAATATCACCGAACGCAAGCGGGCCGAACAGGCCCTCCGGGATTCCCAACGCCGCCTGGCGGACCTCTTCGACTTCCTCCCGGACGCCACCCTGGCCATCGACGCCCACGGCAAGGTCATCGGCTGGAACCGGGCCCTCGAAGAGATGACCGGCATCCCCGCCGACGACATGCTGGGCCGGGGCGATTATGAATACGCCCTGCCCTTCTACGGCGTGCGCCGGCCCATACTCATCGATCTGGCCCTGGCCGCCGATCCCGACATCGAAAAACAATACTCCTTTCTCCACCGGCGCGGCGATATCCTCTTGGCCGAGGCCGACGTCCCCCTGAAAGGCGAGGTGCACCTGCTCTTGGGCAAAGCCCGGCCCCTGTACGACAGCGACGGCAAAATCATCGGCGCCATCGAGGCCATCCGCGATATGAGCGACCGCCGGCGGATGGAGGAGGAGTTGCGTCGCACCAACGAAACCCTCCAGGCCCTGATCCAGGCCTCCCCCGCCGCCATTATCGCCCTCGACCCGGAGGGCCGCGTGACCCTGTGGAACCCCGCCGCCGAACACATGTTCGGCTGGACCGCCGCCGAGGTCCTGGGGCGCTTCCTCCCCCTGGTTCCCGATGATAAACGCCAGGAGCATGACGCCTTCCGCCACCGCGTCCTCCAGGGGGAAGGCTTCATCGGGGTGGAAGTCCGCCGCCGCCGCAAGGACGGCGTTCCCATCGATATCAGCCTCTCCACCGCCCCCCTGCGCGACGCCCGGGGCCGCATCACCGGCATCATGAGCGTCAACCTGGATATCACCGACCGCCAGCGCGCCGCCGAGGCCCTGCGCCAGGAGGAAAAGAAATATCGCGCCCTGTACCACGAATTTCAGGGCATCCTCAACGCCATCCCGGACGTCATCTGCCTGCTGTCCCCAGATCTCGAGATCGTCTGGACCAACGAAGGCACGGCCTCAGTCGTGTTTCAGAACCGGGACCTGGTCGGCCAACACTGTTATCCCGTGCGGCATGACCGCGCCGAACCCTGTCCCGATTGCCCCATCCTCGCCTGTTTCCAGTCGGGCAAAATGGAAATCGCCGAACACCCCTCCAAAGATGGCGTGATCTGGGAACTGCGCGCCGTTCCCGTTTATGATGATGCCGGCAAGATAATCGGCGGCATCGAGGTGGCCCGCAACATCACCGAACGCAAGCGGGCCGAAGAGGCCCTCCGGGAAAGCGAGGAACGCTTCCGCCTCCTGGTGGAAAACGCCCCCGATGCCATTTTTATCCAAACGGCTCACCGCTTCGCCTACCTGAACAAAACCGCCCTCCACCTGTTCGGCGCCGACACCCCGGACCAGTTGCTGGGCGCCTCGGTGCTGGACCGGTGCGCCCCCGACTTCCGTGAACAGGTGAGCGAGCGCATCCGCCTCCTCAATGAAGAGAAAATAGCCGTCCCCCTCTCCGAACAGCAATATCTCCGGCTGGACGGCGCCGCCTTCGACGTGGAGGTCTCCGCCGTACCCTGGAGATACCAGGACCAGGACGGGGCCCTGGTGTTCTTCCGCGACATCACGCATCGCAAGCAGATCGAGGAGGAGCGGGCCAAACTGGAGGCCCAGATGCGGGAGGTCCAGAAACTGGAAAGCCTGGGGGTCCTCGCCGGCGGCATCGCCCACGACTTCAACAACCTGCTCATGGCCATCCTGGGCAACGCCGACCTGGCCCTGCTCTCCCTCTCGCCGGCCTCCCCCGCCCGCCCCCACGTCGAGGAGATCACCCGGGCCTCCCATCGGGCCGCCGACCTCTGCCGGCAGATGCTGGCCTACTCCGGCAAGGGCCGTTTCGTGGTGAACCGCTACGACTTCTCGGAGATCGTCCGGGAAATGACCCAGATACTGGCCGTCTCGGTCTCCAAAAAGGCCTCCTTGCGCTACTCCTTCGCCCCGGACCTGCCGCCGGTGGAGGCCGACGCCACCCAGTTGCGCCAGATCGTCATGAATCTCATCACCAACGCCTCCGAGGCCCTGGGCGACGCCAGCGGCGTTATCTCCGTCACCACCGGCGTCATGGACTGCGACCGCGCCTATCTCTCCGAAAGCTACCTGGACGACAGCCTCCCCGACGGGCGCTACGTCTACCTGGAAGTCGCCGACACCGGGGCCGGCATGGACGCCGCCACCCGGCAGAAGATTTTCGACCCCTTCTTCACCACCAAGTTCACCGGCCGGGGCCTGGGGCTGGCCGCGGTCCTGGGCATCGTCCGGGGCCACCGGGGTGCCATCAAGGTCTACAGCGAACCCGGTCGCGGCACCACCTTCAAGGTGCTCCTGCCCGCCGCCGCCTGGACCGCCGAGGACCGGTGCCGGACCGTCGCCGCCAGCGCCCCGCCCTCTCCCGGCGGCATCATCCTCCTCGTCGACGACGACCCCTCCATCCGCCAGGTGGGGGCCCAGATGCTTCAGCGCCTGGGCTTCACCGTCCTCATTGCGTCCCACGGCCGGGAAGGGGTGGAGGTCTTCCGGGCCCGCCAGGGCGACATCTCCTGCGTCATCCTCGACCTCACCATGCCCGAAATGGGCGGCGAGGAGGCCTTCCGGGAGTTGCGCCGCATCCAGCGCGACGTCCGGGTCATCCTCTCCAGCGGCTACAACGAACAGGAGGTCATCCAGCAGTTCGCCGGCAAGGGGCTGGCCGGGTTCGTCCAGAAACCCTATACCCTGGCCAACCTGCGACAGGTCCTCCACCAGGTCCTGCAACCCGCAGCGCCATCCTGAGGCCGCTCCGCGCTCACGGCTCCCCCCCCCGTACCTCTCCCCGGTACACCCCCTGATTTTTGTTCCCGCTCCCCAGCCCCCGCTGGGCCACGCCCTTGCCCGCCCGGCTCCCGCCGGGCCTCCTCTGCCCCCCCGGCTCCCCTTGTTTTTCTCGTGCCCAAGTTGTACTTGGGCACGTTATTATTTTGCCAAGCTGTGCTTGGCCACCATTCTTTTCCTTGCGCCCCCCCTTTGACAAAGGGGGGCC
>CAYRYV010000009.1:0-77077 GCA_964428565.1 uncultured Desulfobacterales bacterium
AGGTTCAAAGGGGAGATTCCCCGGCTCCAGCGCGGCCAGCCAGACGCGGTTTTGCTCACCTACGAGGCCAGTGTCGCGAGGGAACCGGGGGCCAAGCCGGCGGTCATGAATCCGGTGGCCTTCAACCACCAGGCCCACGAAAAGTACGCCGATTCCTGCCGGTCCTGCCACCACACCACGATGGATGCCTGTGGCAAATGCCACACGCTGTCCGGGGCGAAGGACGGCAAGTTCGTCACTTTTGAACAAGCCATGCACCGCAAGTCCAGCCCGAACAGTTGCGTGGGCTGCCATGCCGCCCAGCAGGCCGCCCCCAACTGCGCCGGCTGCCACAACAGCATGGTCGAGACGGGTCGGCCGGGTGACAATGCCAGCTGCCGGCAGTGCCATACGCCGCTGCCCGGGGCCGTGGAGACACGGCGCGATATCATCCCCTTGAGCAAGGAACGGAAGGCCGAGATCGCCGAGGTCATCCTGAAGAGCCGGAAACCGAATACCGGCACCTACCCTGTCAGCGACATTCCGGACAAGGTTGTTATCAAACAACTGTCAGACCAGTACGAACCGGTGGAAATGGCGCACCGGAAACATGTGTCCGATCTGGCCAAAGGCATGCAGGACAATCAGCTCGCCAAGTACTTCCACCCGGATCCGGGGACCCTGTGCCAGGGCTGCCATCACAACAGCCCGGCCTCGAAAACCCCGCCGGGGTGCGGCAACTGCCATGCGAAACCCCATGGCCAGACGGCCTTCAACCCCCAGGAAGCCAATCGCCCCGGGCTGTTGGCCGCCTACCACGACCAGTGCATGCGCTGCCATAAAGACATGGGGGTCAAACCGGTGGCCACGGCCTGCGCCGAGTGCCATAAAGAAAAGCAGAAGTTGGCCTTGGACCGTAAGTAAAGGAGCTCATTCATGTTACGAAGAACGTTTCTGGGCCTGCTGGGAACCGCCGGGGTAAGCGCGGCGCTGGGCGGCTCCGCCCATGCCGGCGGCAACAAGCACTTTACCGGCTATCCCGGGAGCTGCGGCGTGCTCTTCGATGCCACCCGGTGCATCGGCTGCCGGAGATGCGAGGCCGGCTGCAACAAGGTCAACGGACTGCCGGCCCCGGCCCGGCCTTTCGACGATTTAAGCGTGCTGGACGGCAAACGCCGCACCGACGCCCAGACCTATACCATCGTCAACCGCTATGATAACATTCCCGGCGCGGTCGGCCCGGTCTTCCGGAAGAATCAGTGCCAACACTGCCTGGAGCCGGCCTGCGCCTCCTCCTGTTTCGTGCGGGCCTTCACCAAGACCGCCCAGGGCGCCGTCACCTGGGACCCCTCCGTCTGCGTGGGCTGCCGCTACTGCATGATTGCCTGCCCCTTCGAAATCCCCACCTTCGAATACAACGAGCCTTTGACGCCGCGGATCATGAAATGCACCATGTGTTATCCGCAGATCACTTCCGGTCAACTCCGGGTTCCGGGCTGCGTGGGGGCCTGCCCTGTGGAGGCGTTGGTCTACGGCACCCGGGACGACCTGCTCAACATCGCCCGGAGTCGCATCAAGAACTATCCAGGACGCTACCTGAACCATATCTACGGCGAGCAGGAAATGGGGGGCACGAACTGGCTCTATATTTCGGGAGTACCGTTTTCGGCCATCGGTCTGCGCGAGGATCTGGGCGTCACCCCGGCGCCGGAGCTGACCTCCGGGGCATTGGCCGCCGTGCCCTTGGTGGCCGGTCTGTGGCCGGTGCTGTTAACCGGCATTTACGCCGTCTCCAAGCGTAAGGATAAAGTGGCCCAGGAGGAACAAGCCGAGGCGGTGGCTGCGGCCGTAGCCCAGGTCCAGACCAAGGCCAAGGCTACCCTCGACCAGGCCCTGGCCAAGGCAGAGGCCGAGAAGAAGTCCGCCATCGAGCGGGAGGTCAAGAAGGCCCTGGAGGAGGCTGCCAAGGAACAGGCCGAACCGGCCCCGGGTCAGACTGAGGAGGGCGAATAACATGTCCAGTGAAAACCCCGCCGTCAAGAAATCGCTGCTCACGCCCTTCAACGTCGTGGTCGGCATCATCCTTCTCCTGGGAGCGGTGGTTACCTTGCTGCGCTTCACCAAGGGCCTGGGCGCGGTAACCAATCTCTCCGACAACAACCCCTGGGGCATCTGGATCTCCTTTGACCTGTTGTGCGGAGTCGCCTTGGCCGCCGGTGGTTACACCACCTCCGCCGCCTGCTACGTCTTCGGTCTGAAACGCTACCACTCCGCGGTCCGGCCCGCCATCCTCACCGCCTTTTTGGGCTACTCCCTGGTGGTCCTCGCCCTGCTCTACGACGTGGGGCGTCCCTGGCGGCTGCCGTACCCGTTCTTCGTACAGTCCGGCACCACCTCCGTGCTCTTCGAAGTGGGTTTGTGCGTCATGCTCTACCTCAACGTGCTGTTCATCGAATGGAGCCCGGCAGCCCTGGAATGGCTGGGCTATAAGAAAATACGCAATATCGTCGTGAAGATGACCCTGGCCCTCACCATCTTCGGGGTCATTCTCTCCACCATGCACCAAAGCTCCCTCGGGGCCTTGTACCTGATCGCCCCCTCCAAGCTGCACCCCCTTTGGTACTCGGCTTATATCCCCGTCTTTTTCTTTGTCTCCAGCATCGCCGCCGGCCTCTCCATGGTCATCTTCGAAGGGACCCTCTCCCACAAGTATCTGCATAACAAGATGGACGAGACCTACCTGAAGGAACATGACGGCGTGACCCTGGGTTTCGCCAAGGGTGCCTCTCTGGTGTTGGTGGCCTACTTTTTGATAAAAATCGTCGGCCTCGCCCTGGACGACAACTGGCACTATCTGCTGACCGGCTACGGCGCCTGGTTCCTTTTCGAGTTGCTGGGCTTCGTGGCACTGCCGGCCTTCATGTATGCCATGGCCGTCCGGGAACAGAACCTGAAACTGGTGCGCGTGGCCGCCATCCTCACCGTGCTGGGCATCGTGCTCAACCGCTTCAACGTCTCGTTGGTGGCCTTTAACTGGCAGCTCCCGGCGGCCGACCGCTACTTCCCCAGCTGGATGGAGATCACCATCTCTGTCTTCGTGGTCACCATCGGCCTGTTGATTTTCCGCTTCATCTCCACCCACATGCCCATTTTTTATGAACATCCCGAGTATAAGGAACACGAGAAGACGGAATATCACGAACACCCCCTCAAACCCCACCCCCAGAGTTGGGGCCATTAAGGAAGCCACCCATGGATAACTCGTTTTATGTCTTGCATGACTTCCTGGTCTACACCAAGGGCGCGGCCTACATCCTGATGGGCGTTATGCTTTTGGGCATCCTCGGGTTCTGGCTGTACATCACCGGCCGGGACGAGGACACGATGATCAAATAGCGATGCCGGCCGCCCGGCGGCTATGCGGAGGAGTCGAACATGTACCAATTCATCACTGGCCCCTTACTCTGGCTGTCCTTCGGGATTTTTTTCGTCGGGCTGACGGTCCGGGTCGTGCTTTATATTCGCGGCCTGGACTGGAAGATTGACCGCGTGGCCTACCGGACCCACATGGGTCTGGGCATCCGGGGAGCCCTCAGTTCTATCATCCACTGGCTGGTGCCTTACGGTTCGCATGGCTGGCGGGCCAAGCCCCTCTATACCCTGGTCTTTTTCGTTTTTCATATCGGGCTGATCGTCACTCCACTGTTCCTCTACGGACATGCCGTAATTCTCAAGGAGCGCTGGGGTATTAACTGGCCGACGATCCCCATGGCTCTGGCCGATATTCTCACCATCGCCGTCATGGTCACCACGATATTTATCGCCATCCGGCGAATCGGGCTGCCGGAGGTGCGCATCCTCACCACGGCGTACGATTACTTTCTGCTTTTGATCACCGTGGCCCCTTTTGTCACCGGCTTCCTGGCAGTCCATCAGGCGGGGGACTATACATTCTGGCTCTATACGCACATTCTGAGCGGCGAGCTGTTGCTCATCGCCATCCCCTTCACCAAGCTCTTCCATGTGGTGGGCTTCTTCCTCTCCCGGGCGCAGCTGGGGATGGACTTCGGTATCAAACGCGCTTACAAGGGCAAGGGATTTGCGTGGTAAGCTTATAGTGATTATATTAGGAGCTATTAATACGCTGCTTTTCTCCAAAAGCGGCAAGCAATTCCCCAGGGAGTGAAAATCAATGCCGGAAGGAATTCTTTGCAACAAAAACCCCATCAATACCAAGGAACAGCTCGATGTGACGCTCGCCGACAAGAGCGGCAAGAAGTACTACGCAGAGATGCAGGAGCTCGACATCGATATTGAAAAACTCCAAAACACCTTGCAGACCACGTGCAAGTCGCGTATGCGCACGTGGCTCGAAATTTGCGCGCACTGCGGCCTTTGCGCCGATACCTGCTTTTTCTATCTGGCCAATCGCCGGGACCCCACCCAGGTGCCGTCTTACAAGATCCTGTCCACTCTGGGCGAGATCGTCAAGAAGAACGGCGTGGTGGATAATCAGCACTTCCGTTATTGCATGGATGTGGCCTGGGGCAAATGCACCTGCTGTAACCGGTGCGGCAGCTTCTGCCCCTACGGCATAGATATGGGCATCATGTTCAGCTATCTGCGGGGCCTGTGCTTCTCCCAGGGCTTCGTCCCCTGGGAGCTGAAGATCGGTTCGGGCATGCACCGCGTCTACCGCGCCCAAATGGACGTCACCCCCGAGGACTGGGTCGAGACCTGCGAATGGATGGCCGAGGAGCAGCAGGATGAGTGGCCCGGTCTGGAGATTCCGGTGGACAAGGAAGGGGCCGACATCCTGTACACCGTCAACGCCCGGGAGCCCAAGCACTATCCCGAAGACATCGCCGAGGCCGCCATCCTGTTTCACATCGCCGGGGAAAACTGGACGGTGCCCAGCGTGGGCTGGGAACAGACATCCCTGACGATGTTCGCCGGAGACTGGGAAGGCTGCAGGCTGCAGGTGCAGAGCGTCTACGACGCCATTGAACGCCTCAAACCCAAACGCGTCATGGGCACGGAGTGTGGCCACGCCCACCGGGCCACGGTCGTGGAGGGGCCTTATTGGATGGGCCGCGAAGACGGTCGGCCGCCGGTGCCGTACATTCATTACGTGCAGTGGCTGGCCGAAGCCCTGCGCACCGGCAAGATCAAGATCGACCCGGACAAGCGCATCAAGGAGCCCGTCACCCTGCAGGACTCCTGCAACTACGTCCGCAACGACGGACTCAAGGACGTCACCCGGGAAATCATGAGTTATATCGTGGAACCCGGCTATTTCATCGAGATGAATCCGAACCGGGAGTACAACTTCTGCTGCGGCGGCGGCGGCGGGATGAACGGCCTGGGTATCTACCGGCAACAGCGCAACATGGGCATGAAGGTCAAGCGCGACCAGATTATCGCCACCGGCGCCAAGCTGGTCATCGCTCCCTGTCACAACTGTTGGGACGCCATCCGCGACTTGGAGGAAGTTTATGAGCTGGGCATTCGCTGGAGCTTTCTAAAGCCCCTCATCATCAAAATGGCCGTCATCCCCGAGCATCTGCTGCCCAAGGAAGAAGAGGAGGAAGAATAATTTCACCCCTTTCCGCGGACGCTCAAACCCGGAAATCCTCTTGTCATTGTTGGCTGCAGGCGGAGTCCAACGCTGGATTCCGCCTGGGGCCGGTAAATGCCCCGAATTTTCCTGATTCCGGCTGTACCGCCCCCTTTTCCGTCCATCCAGAGAATGAGATGGGGGGGGCGGCTGATGCCTGGAGTCCTCCCCTGAACCTGCCGTGAAACATCTCTTTCGTTTCTTTGTGCGCCTGCTGGCGGCCTTTCTAGCGGCCAAACTTCTCGCCGGGATCACGGGAGCGCAGACGCCGGCGGCGCTGCTGGGGCTGGCCCTGGTCCTGGTAGTCTGTACCTATCTCTTTACCTTCCTGGAACGCTATTATCAAGCCTCCTGGCGGCGCTCCCTGGCGGAATTCGGCTGGCAGATGGCACGGATGTTGATCAGATGGAATGCCGTGCCCCGGAAGTGAAGTTGTCGTGATGCCCCCAGAACGCCCCTGAAACAACCTTGTCGTGAGCTTCGGTTTTCGGCGCCGGCTCACGGCAACCATCATCCGTCAGACGGCTGGCCCGCGGCCCGCGTATTCTCGACGTGCAGCCGGGGGCTCTAGCCAGCCTCGGGTTAGTCAAATCGCCCTGACTGCGGCCGTCCGACGCATCCCCGCCGTCGCCGGACCCACGCCGCCTGACCTTTTTTCCTGAAAAAAACAGGGGCAGGGATTTCTGCCCCGCCCCGGATGATGCTTGTTGTCGTCAGTTGGGTAAGCTTACAGCCAGTTCTTCCTCCGGAGGCCCGCCAGCCCCACCAGGCTGCTGCCCAGGAGCCACAAGGCGCCTGGAATGGGGATCTGGCAGACGGCCAGGGTGGAAATTTCCGCTTCCATGATCCAGTTGGCGGGGTCCACCACGATCTCCACCAGGTTGTTGCCCACCAGCAGCCAGGAGGGATCCAGCGTGAAGAAGCTGGTGGTCAGTGCCGTCAGGGGGAATCCCAGGGCGCCGGGGCCGGGATTGATATCGAAACTCGCATTGTAGAAGCTCTGCTGCACGAGTTGGCCCAGGAAGTGGCCGTTGAAATAGACCAGGTCATCCTCTCCGGTGTCAATGCCTTCGGCGATGATAGTCAGGCTGGCGCCCAACTCCGGAAAGGCGGAGCCATCATAGAAGTGGTTCCAACTCAGGGTGACAGGGCCTTCCCGAGTGTCCCCGATCTGAAAAACATACACGGTTTCTACGTAACCTGCCTGCCCGGCCACGGGCAGGGCCACCGCCAGGGCCAGCAATCCCAGCATGAACAAGATTTTTTTCATCTTCTTAACCTCCCTATAAGTAAGAATGTAAGTGGGTGGCATGATGCCCGGGGAGAAGTGGTCGTGTTCTTAAGCGATGCCCTTCTCCACCTCAGAGCCTCTGGGTTGCATCACCTGCCTTTCGTGTCCCCGGTTGTCCGGCAGACATCAATTGATAACCATTCTTTTGAGAATTTGTAACTCTATATTTAGCAAAACATGGACCAAATATGATTTTTAAGAAATTTTATATATATATAATTTTGAATATATATTAATGTTAATTAATTTAAACATTCTGTTATAATTTCTGAACATGGCACCGATTATATTTGACCTTTTCAGGATCTTCTTCCAGGGCATCATCCCGGAGACCCCTGGCCAAAGATCTAAACGAACCGTCAGACTTGCCACCAGCGTTTTTTTTGTACATATTGTCAGAAAGCCCATGAACCTTATACTCGCTTTGGCAATTCATTTCTGGCTGGCGATGGCCGTCGGACCCGCCGCGGCCGCCTCCGCCGACATGGCCGCGGCCGATGCCTTGCTCAGCGGCCCCCGATGGGGGGAGGCCCAGGCCCGCCAAGCCCTGAGCCTCTACGAACAACAGCTCCTGGCCACCGCCGAAGCCCCCATGGCTCTGCTCGTGCGTCTGGCCCGCACCGCTTTCATTGTGGGTGATCTGGCCGATGGCAAAGAAGTCCCGCGGCGGATGTACGAAAAGGGTATAGAGTGGTCCGAGCAGATCATCCAGCACTACGCCAACCGGGTGGAGGGCCATTACTGGCGGGGTTTGCATATGGCCGGACTGGCCAGCGTCGTGGGCAAGGCCCGGGCGCTCCAACTCCTGCCCCGCATTCTCCAGGATCTGGAACGGGCCACCGCCTTGGACGCCGCCTATGACCAGGCCGGGGCCCACCGCGTCCTGGGCCGCATTTACTACGAGGCCCCGGGTTGGCCCCTGTCGGTGGGGGATGTCAACAAGTCGCTGCAGCACCTCAGCACCTCGGTCAGACTGGCTCCGGACAACACCACCAACCACCTGTATTTGGCCGAAACCCTTTTGCGCCTGGACCGTCGGGCTCAGGCCAAAATCGAACTGGAGCGGGTGCTCAGTGCGACCAGGCACGCCGTCTGGCCCCAGGGCGTCGCCGACGATCAGGCGGCCGCCCGCCGTTTGCTCCGGGAACTGACCGACGCGCCGTCCTCTTCCGGGCCCTGAGACGCTGCTGGGGGAGGGCCGGATACCCGGGCCTCCCTGGCCCCGGGCACTATTCCCGTGGCCGACTACCCTCGGTTATACATTCCCTGCCTGCTCCAGAGGAGACTATGCCGCCGTCCTCCCACGGGAATCCGCCTACCTTGACAGCCCCGGAGATAGCGGACTTCCGCGCCCTGATTCTCCGCCATTTCCGGCAGCACGGCCGCCGGCTGCCCTGGCGGGAAACCCGGGACCCTTACGCCATCCTGGTTTCTGAAGTCATGCTGCAGCAAACCGGGGTGGAACGGGTGGCTGCCAAATACGGGGCGTTTCTGGAACGCTTTCCGGATATCGCCGCGCTGGCCCTGGCCAACCTGGCCGAGGTCCTCGCCCTCTGGCAGGGCCTGGGATATAATCGCCGGGCCCTGCATCTCCTGCGCCTGGCCCGGGAGGTGGTCACCAATCACGGTGGCCGCCTCCCCGAATCTGAGACGGCCCTGCAGAGCCTCCCCGGCATCGGTCCAGCCACCGCCGGGGCTTTGGCCGCTTTCGCCTTCGGCCGGCCTGCGGTTTTCCTCGAAACCAACATCCGGCGGGTCTTTTTGCATTTTTTCTACCCCGATCAGCGACGGATAGCCGATCGCCGACTCCTCCCCCTGGTGGCCCAGACTCTGGACAGGCGGGAGCCACGCTGTTGGTACTACGCTCTGATGGATTACGGCGCCTGGCTCAAAACCGCAGTGCCCAATCCCAACCGGAACAGCGCCCATTACAGCCGCCAGTCCCGGTTCGAAGGTTCAGATCGGCAACTGCGTGGCCTCATCCTGCGGACGCTGGTGAGCCGAAGGACCGTTCCGCTCGCGGCCCTGGCCCGCACCGAGGGCCTTACTGACCCTCGTCTGCCCCAAATCATCCGTCAGTTGGCCCAGGAAGGTTTTCTTGAACTGGAGGGGGGTGACGTTACTTTAGCGACCGGGAAGGAATAAGAAGAGAATTATCGGGGAATCCTGGCGTTCGGGGGGAGGTGGCCATCAAGCCGGGGGGCTCATCGGTGCAGCACCTGCCAAGACTTCACCTTGCGACCGGTCTTGGATTCCAGTTTCTTGATTTTCGCGGCCCGGGCGGCCTGATAGGCCTCTTCCTGCCGCCGCCGGAGTTCTTCCGCGGCCAGCTTCTCCTGTTCGGCTCCAGGGAGATTGACCTGGATAGGAGTCACGTATTGTCGCTCCGGCATCACCGCGTAGGGATAGACGTAGGGCGGATACGGCATCACCGCCGGCGGGTAGATCACCGGCGTCTGCACGCCCACCCGGACAGACCCGCCCCCTACGGAGACTTCCAGGGCCGGCGGGCGTGATCCCGGGATCCATCCCGGCTGCGGGCTCCAGCCCCCCACCATCCAGGCTGCCGCGGGTGCCGCTGAGGCCATGAAAGTCACCAGACTGATCAGACTTGGCAGCCATATCCTCTTCATAGTTATCATACTAAAGATTATCTCCGAACTTTCAAGGCCGGGCCGGCCCGCAGCCGAAATTTTTCGGTCGCCCCCTCATCTCCCCCTGGCAATCCGACCCATTCTATGGTATGCAATGGCAAATCGACGGCCGTCAAGCCATCCTGATAACCCGGGAGACTTCCATGCACACCCGAATGATCTCTTTTCTCACGTGCTGCCATCGGTCGCGCCTTGCGGTCCTGGGACTGGCCTTGTTCGGGTCGCTTATTCTCCTGTCGGTTCCGGCGGCGGCCACCGATCAGGTCCGGCTGGTGAAGCAGACGCTGAAAATCAAGAAATTCGACCTGGAATACCCCCAACTTCAGGGACTCCCCGATCAGGTGATTCAACAACGGCTCAATGCCCGCCTCAAGCGGGTAGCGACGGATTTTGCGGCCCAATACAAAAGAGATGCCGGCGCCCAGGGTGAGGTCATCTATGAAGTGCAGCGCCGTCGGGGGGATATTCTCAGCGTTCTCTTCACCGCCTCGGCCTACACCGGGGGCGCTCATCCCTTGCCGGCCCTGATGGGTCTTACCGCCAACCTGCGCACCGGTGAGGTCTACCGGTTAGCCGACCTCTTCCGCCAGGAGGCCTCTTGGCGTCAGACCATCAGCCGCCTCATCCGGGAGGAGTTCGCCCGCCGTCAGGCCCGGGAGGAGCTGTCTCTGTTGCGTCCCTTCACCGAGGTCGCCCCCGATCAGGACTTTTATCTGACGAACGATCAGTTGGTGATCTTCTTTCAGGTCTACGATTACACCCCCTACGCCGACGGCTTCCCGGAGTTTGATCTCCCACTGGCCACCTTGCAAGCCCTGCTCATCCCTGAGTTGGGGGGCTGACCGGGTTGCCGCCGACAGACGAAGGAGCAGAACAGTTATGAACAAATCACCCTGTAACCGGGTTCTGGCCGCGGGGGCCCTCCTGCTTCTGA
This sequence comes from uncultured Desulfobacterales bacterium, assembly GCA_964428565.1. Taxonomy (GTDB): domain Bacteria; phylum Desulfobacterota; class Desulfobaccia; order Desulfobaccales; family Desulfobaccaceae; genus CAYRYV01. The sequence goes on from CAYRYV010000009.1 coordinate 10,476, forward strand.
GCGCCGCCCTGGTCGTGCTGGCGGGTTGCCCCTCCCTGTGCACCAAACGGCTCTATCTGCACCGCGACACCCCGGAAAAGAGCGCCCCGGCCAGCCGGGCGCTGCTGCTCACCAACCCCGGGCTGGCCCGGGCGGCGCTGGCCTCTCCCCCGGCCAATCTGGAAGCCGGCCTGCCCTGGGCCCCGGAACAGGCCCATTATGACTCCGACTGTTATCGGCTTACGGTGGTGACCCTGGACAACGTGTCCGTCTATCAGGGCCAGTGCCTGGACACTAAACCCACCGAGGTCTGCGAAGTCCGTCCCGGAGTCCGGCAGGTGCGTCTCCGCCTGGAGCTGATGGGCCCGTGGGGCAGGCGGTCCCTCACCGAGGACGTCAAGCTCGATCTGGCGGCCGGCTCCTGTTACTATCTCTATCCGGAGTGGGACGCCCTGACAGGGAAAAGGTTCGTACCCCAGGTCGTGCCCGTGACCGATCGTTACACCCCGGAGGTGCGCGCCCGGGTGCTCCAGTGGCTGCAAACCCATGTCCAGGGGGCCCATACCCTGGAATAATCAACCACGGTCTCAGTTAACGGCGTCCCCGCCGGAGCAAATTCCGCCCCCGCTTCCATAAACTGACGGTACCGGCGCTTATGGTTTTGGTGTGGACCGCCGGGGGGATGGGAGCACCGGCGGCGCGGGCCGGGGAGATTCCCGCAACTGGCCTGCCCCTGGCGCCGGAGTGCCGGTCTGGACGTAGATCTCCTTCAACAGCACCGCCGCCCCCACCTGCATGGAGACCGCCTCGGGGTCCCAGATGCCGTCCCGCACATACTTGCCCCGGGAGTAATGGTTGGAGTAGCTCCACAGATAAGGACTGTTGATCCCGCGTTTGCGGTAGCCCCAGCCGTTGAGCTTCTCCAGTTGGAAAAGGATGGTGGGGATGTCCCAATTATCAACCTGGTCAAGGTTCTTGTATCGGAAAAAATCCCTGGCGCTGTCTTCCCACGTGAAGGGCGGTTCGCCCGCGGTGGGGCGTCCCCGGGGCCAGCGTTTGGTCCTGTCGGTCAACGGATCGCCGTTGTGGATATGGCGTTCAAAGGACAGCAGCCCTTCCTGGTAATGCACCACGCCGATCACTTCCCAGGGAATCTGCAGTTCCCGGCCCACTGTTTCGTAGCGGGACTGGTACTGCCGAATTTTCTGCACAATCGCCTTGACTTCGGCCTGTTTGCCGGGGTTGAGGGTGCAGGTCTCAAAGAGGCGGCGATATTCATCCAGCGAGGGTGCCTCCCGGGAGACCTGGCCGGGGTCGCGAACCGCCACCTGGGGAATCAAGCTGGGGTCCTTCTCGAAGGCTTCCAGACTCTTGGCCAGGGTCTTGTCCTTGACCAGCCCGGTCTTGATATAAAACTTCAGGAACTTGAGTCGCTCATTTTCATCTGCGGGTTCCAGGGCTTTAGAGATCAGGCCGGACTCGAACTTCTTGCTCTCCAGCTGCATATTGGCTTCATACTTCTGGCGTTCCAACTGGATATTGGACCAGCCCTGGATGGCCGCCCCCAAACCGGTGCCGATGAGCCCCACCACTGCCGCCAGGAGGGTGGCATACAGGGGGGAGATGCCTTTTTTATCTCCTTCGGCTTTTGTCGGGTTCTCTTTAGATGCTGTCAGTTCTTCCCGCCGTAGGGCGAGCTCAGCCTCCCGGAGGCGATATTCATTCTCCAGCCGTTTTTCTTCCAGGTGAAGCTTTTGGAGTTCGACATCGTCGGTCATGGTCTGCCGCTTTCACGGTTAAGCCTCCCCGGGGTTTTGGGTATGGGTAGTCCCCGGGGAGGCGGGCGTCAAAGTTATTTGCCGGGGGACCTCAGACCTCCTCTTCATCTTCCCGGGGATCATTGTAAAGGTAATTCCCGGTAACTTTTTTAAAGGCGTCAGAGGTCTCTTCGCCCGGATAGCCGTCCACTTCGATGTCGATGCCGGGGAAGGTGTTGAGCCACTTTTGCAGGTCTTCGGCCGCGTCGGAGGCCTCTTCCACGGAATAGGTGATCACCGGGTCCTCTTCCCGGGGGTCCCCCGGCAGCCAGTAGCCGGTGACCCGGTAAAAGGCGTCAGAGGTGGCGTCGCCGGGGTAACCGTCTTCTTCCAGTTCGGCATCCACGTAGGTATTGAGGAAGCGTTGCAGTTTCTTGGCGCTTTCGGACTTCACCTTATCAGAATAACGGATGAGAGGACCGGCCCCGGGTTCGGGACCGGGTCCTGGCGGCTGCTCGCCCGGAGGGGGAGGGACGATGATCGGTCCGGCCTCCGGCAGTTTGATAACCTGCCGCTCCGCCAGGCGTTTGAGCAGCACCGCCGCCCCCACTTGCTTGGAGACCGCCTCAGGGTCCCAGACGCCGTCCCGCACATACTTGCCCCGGGAGTAATGGTTGGAGTAGCTCCACAGATAAGGACTGTTGATCCCGTGTTTGCGGTAGCCCCAGCCGTTGTAGGCTTCCAGGCGGAATAACAATTCCGGCACCGTCCAGGATCTGAATCTATTCAATTCCTTGTAGACCATGGCGTCCTTGGCGCTCTCCTCCCAGGTGAAGGGCGGCTCACCTGGAGGCCGGCCCTTGGGGACGTGCTCGGTCCGGCCGGTCAACGGATCGCCGTTGTGCAGGTGAGTTTTGAAGTTGAGGGAGCTCTCCAGGCTATGAATGGCGGCGATGAAATACCAGGGAATGCCCAGGGGCACTCCCACGGCCTGGTATCTTTTCGTCTGGCTGGTGATATCAGCGACAATGGCGTCCACCGCGCTCAGTTTGTCCGCCCGGATCTGACAGGCGTCGAAAAGCTGCTGGTAGTCCTTCAACAGACCTGCCGGTCCCTGGGGCTTCTCCCCAGGAAGAGGCGGGGCAGGGCTGACGGGAGTCTGAGGCGGCCACCGGTAGGCGATGATATTCCCGGTCTTAAAGGACTGAATGGTGATGGCATTGCTCTGGTTCCCCCCCAGGACCATGACGCCGCCAAGGCTGGGGCCCATAAAGAACCCCACGTGTCCCGTGCCGTCGTTCCACCGAAAGACGACCAGGCAACCGCGGCGCGGTCTGTCCAGCTTGATCCCCCAGTTCTTCCAGTCCTGGGCCCAGGCGGAATTGGTCCCCTTGATGCCGATCTGAGTCATACACCAATTGACAAATGATGAACACCAGGCGACTTCATCAGTTTTGGCCTTCCCGGTGGTCGTGCTGTGGTATTCGATGATGCGGGGGTTCTCGCCGCCCCGGATTTCTTTTACCCCGGTTTGCATCTCCCTCTGGGCCAGTTCTAACCAGGGCAGTTCCGTTCCCAAAGCCTCGACCGCATGCGGGGACACCGGGGCCGCGGCTTCCTCCGGAATCTGCAATTGCTGGTCTGGGACAATATCGTCGGGGTCGGTGATCTGGGGATTGACGGCCAGCAGCTCCGACAGGCTGAGGCCGTGAAAAGCGGCAATCCGGGAAAGGGTGTCCCCGGCGCGCACAAAATAGGTCGTCCGTGCCATACATTACCTCCTTTTAGGGTGTGCGGATCAGGTCTAATCCAGTCCGGCCAAGCCGAAACGAGAAATCCCCGGCGGGCGACCGCTGCGCCCGCCGGGGATTCTCCTATTCTACCCGCCTGCCGGGGTATCATCCTCGGGTCTCCTCCGGCCTGATGGCCGGATTATTGTGGGGAACCATATGATAATAGACTCTATTACCTTCATGTGAAAAAGTAAAGAGCTTATTTTCCCGACTGATACGGGTCCCAGTCAAATCCCCAGATATCGCTGTGGAACGGCAGCTTATATTGCCGACGCTCATCATAGGGGGGATACCGGCGGGCGTTGCCTGTCCCCGGCAACATGGGCACCGGAAACTTGGGCGCCAGCAGCCCCGCCGCCTTCGCCTGCCGCTCCAGCCACTCCCGGTCGTCCGGGTGGGCGATGGAGATCAGGGCCGCGGCCCGTTCGTAGCCGCTCAGGCCCCGCAGGTTGACCATGCCGTATTCGGTGCAGACGTAGTGCGCCAGTTGGGCGGGCACATCCGCTGTGCTCCCCTCGGGCAGAAAGGGCACGATGCGGGAGGTGCCATGTTTGCTCCGGGCGGTCATGGACGCCACCCCCCGACCCCCCTTGGATTGGGCGCAAAAGGCCACGAACTGGAAGTAGCCGCCGGTGCCGGAGATAGGCCGCTTCTGGTAAAAAGCGCAACACTGCTGTCCCAAGAGGTCCACCGCCACGCAGTTGTCGATGGCGATCATGTTGTCCAACCGGGCCAGATTGTAGAGGTTGTTGGTGTAGCCGATGTCGTAGACCGCCAGGTTCTGGTTGCGGTGCACCGTGTCGTAGTACCACTGTACGTCAAAGGGAAAGGCGAAACACCAGACGCTCTTGCCCCGGTCGATGTTCTTGTAGCGGTTGGTCACCTGCCCGGACTCCATGAGATGGATGAGGCCGTAGTTGAGCATTTCGGTGTGGATGCCCAGGTCTTTGAAACCCGCCTCCGCCATGGCCGAGACGCAGGCCGACGGCAGCGAACCGATTCCCAGTTGCACCACGTCCCGATCCCGCATGATCTGCATAATATGATGGGCGATCTGCGACTCTTCGGGCCGGGGTTGCAGGGCCCGTTCATCGATCTGCGGCCACTTGAACCTCTCCACGTCCACCTCCACCCAATAGTCGATGTCGTCGATGTGGATGGTATGCCCCCGCCCCCCTTCGGCCCAGGGATAGTCCGCCCGCACCTCCAGCACCACCTTTTTCGCCGTCTGCCGGAAGATCTCGCAATTGTTGGTACCGTAGGCAAAATTGAAGAACCCCCGTTCGTCCGGCGGGCTGGCCGCGTTCCACCACCAGTCGATGCCCCGCTTTCCCGGCTCGGAGTGCACGAAGCGGTAGTGGTGGAACCACATCCCCAGGCTCCAGCCCCAGTGGCTCCAGTCGGACACATTGTGTTGGTCCCGGGCCTTCCGGTTCCAGGGAAAGAAGAAGTGCTCGTGGATGCAGTGGTATTCCTGGTAGGGGTCGGCCTCCTGAAACTCCGGGTGGGGATAGAACATGGCGTACTGCCACAACTCGATGTCCTTGAGCTGCGGGCCGATCCGGCCGGCCAGCTCCTTCATCAGCACGGTGGAGTCGCCCCCCACCGAACCCGGCACGATCCAGTCGCCGGAGTTCACCATATCCAGAATCTGCTGCGGGGTCCGTTGCTTGTCGCGAATCTTCTGCTGCACCGGCGTTGTCATCTGCGGCTCCTTGGATGATTTCTCGAGGAGGAGGCCAGAGAAGCGATCACCCCTCCCACGCCCCGGGATCGCCAGGATTGCCTTGACCCCCTCCAGGGTGGGGTCATCTTACCAGAAGCCCCCCGGAGCTGGCAATTGCCCGGGCGCCGCCCATAAAAAATTATCCTTGACAGTTCATCATTTTTGTTGGCTAATTTGAGATAGTTTTTAAAAATTAAATTAAATTACCTGTTACCCTGCATTCACAGCAGGAATGTGTCCGCCTCCACCGGTCCCGACCACCTGCCCCGACGGGGCCGGCCTCCGGGGGACGGTCAGCGCGGCAGGAGGGAGCTGTCCGCGGACTTGGGCGAGTTCGGCAAACATTTTTTCCGTCCACCGCATGCGGGAAACCGACAATCCTTGATGATGGATATCAAAATGCTGCTACAAGATAAACGCGACGCCATCCTTTCCCTAGCTGCGGCCCGAGGGGCCCATAACGTCCGGGTCTACGGGACTGCGGCCCGGGCGGTAGTCCGGAAAATCAAGGCCGTGGACTTCGTGGTGGAGCTGGAAGAGGGTCGGACCATGCTGGATGTGGGCCTGCTCGCCATGGACCTGCGGGAGCTCCTGGGCCTCAAGGTCTATGTCGTCCCCGAGGGCGAATTGCGCCCCCGGGTCAGGGAGAAGGTGGTGAAGGAGGCGGTGGCCATATAACCTTGTATTGGGGTGAAGATCGAGGCCGGACATTTTTCTGCCGGGCTCTTGTCCTCCCCCCATAGAGACCGGGAGGTGCCCCTCATGCCCTTTGAATACCTGGTGGTTTCATTTCCCAGCTCAAGGCGGGTACTGCTTAACGGCCAGCCCCAGGGTCGAACCAATACCCTTTTGGAAATTGAGGGCGGCCATTACGACGTCACCCTGGACCCTTCCGACCATGCACTTCCCCGCGTACAGCACATCGATCTGCGTAACACTTCAGCTTTGGAACCCTTGACCATCGTCTTTACGGAGGTCTGATGCGCGCCCACCGAGCCTCCCGCCTTATCGGTATCCTGCTAGTGGTTCTCCACCTCGCCGCCTGCGCCCACTATCCCGTCAACCGGCCCAACCCCGATTTCGATCAAACCGGCGGCTATCGCTTTGACCACTTGGCCCCTGGCGACCGGAATACCGACGACCTCTTCATCTGCCTGAGCTTCTCCGGCGGCGGCACCCGGGCCGCGGCCCTGGCCTACGGCATTATGGAGGAGCTCCGGAACACCCCCGTCCGGGTCGCCGGCCGGGACAAGAGCCTGCTGGACGAAGTGGACGTCATCTCGTCGGTTTCCGGCGGTTCCTTTACTGCCGCCTATTACGGCCTGTTCCGGGAACGCCTGTTCGAAGATTTCCGCCGCCGGTTTTTGGAGCGCAACATCCAGGGGGCCCTGGTCGCCACGCTGTTCAACCCCGTCAACCTTGTCCGGGTGGCCTCACCCTGGTTCAGCCGCATTGATCTGGCTGCAGAACTCTACGACCGCGAGCTCTTTGACACGGCCACCTTTGTCCGGCTCGAGCACCAGGGCCGGCCCCTGGTGATCCTCAATGCCACCAATCTGGGGCCGGGCCGACGCTTCGACTTCACCCAGGACCACTTCGACGCCCTGGGCTCCGACCTGGCAAGCTATCCCGTCTCCCGGGCGGTGGCTGCCTCCTCCGCCTTCCCCTTTCTCCTGAGCCCCATCAGCCTGAAGAACTACCCCCAGGCGCCGGACTACCACCTCCCCTCCTGGTATCAGGGCGCTCTGGAGCCCCGGGACTGGATCTCCCCCCGGTATCAGGCCGCCAAAAATCTCAACGTCTATCTGGATAAACGCAACTCTTATGTCCACCTCATGGACGGCGGTCTGGCCGACAACATCGGCACCCGGGCCATCCTCGAGGCCTACGAACGCGGCTTCATCCGCGACCGCATCAACGACGGCCGCATCAAACATCTGGTCTTCCTGGTGGTCAACGCCCGCACCGAGGGAGAGGACACCATCAGCCGCCGGGAAGCTCCCCCCGGCCTGCTCACTGTGGCGGAAAAGACCGCCACCATTGCCATGGATAATTACAGCTTCGAATCCGTCGACAAGTCCCGAGCCGAGCTCTACAGTCGGGTGCAGACCCAGAGAGTTGTGGCTGCGGCCAACCGCCGCCTGGCGGAGTATGCCCCGCACGCTCCCCCCTTCACCCCCTTCCCGGGCGACGTCGACACCTACGTGGTGGAGATCAACTTCACCGCCGTCGACCTCCTGGGGGAAGACCCCCGCTACTACCTGGATCTGCCCACCTCCTTCAAGCTCACCCCGGAGCAGGTGGATAAACTCGTTGACATCGGCCCCCGGCTTCTCCGGGCCTCCCCCCAGTTTCAGTGCCTCCTGAAGGTCCTCCAGGCCGAGGCCGCCGGCCGCCCCCGCCCGCCGGACTGCCCCCCGGGCGCCGGTATTCTGGGTCCCACGAACGCCCCTTAAAGAATCGGGCCCCCTTGGTTTCTTCGCTCACAATCCCCCTCGGGGGATAAGAGCCGGGACCGGTCCCGGGGAACAAGGGTAGTGGAAATGGGCGGAGCATTCCAGAACACCTGGTACGGATGTCACACTTTTGGAAGTTGCGGGTGACGGGGTGTCGAATTATCTCTTCCTCAGCACATGAAGCGAGTTTGTAAAGAACCTGTGGATAAATCTTAACGCCCCACTTTTTCCTGGCCTTTGGCCGCCAATGCTTCGGCATAAATTTCCACCGAGTGCTTCACCTGTATCTGCGCTCCGGCTTGGGACAACATATCGATGAGTTGGATCATGCAGGCCGGACAGCTTGTGACCACTATGGGGCAACGGGCCTTTTCGATATTCTCCCGTTTGCGTCGGCCGATGGCCGCCGAGATGTCATATTCCTGCAGGCTGAAGCTGCCCCCGCAGCCGCAACACCAGTCCGCTTCATTCATCTCCCGGAGTTCATAGCGGGGATTCGCGTGGATCAAGGCTCGGGGTGGGGTCGCAACTCCCAGGGACTTTTTGAGATGGCAGGGATCGTGGAAGGTGACGGGCAGCCGTTCTCCGACTGATTCCGCCCCAGCTGCCTCCACGCCCACCCGGTCCACCAGGAACTGGTTGATATCCACTGTCTTTTGCGCTAAAACGGCGATTTGTTGTTGCTGGAGTGCGGGCAGGTCGGCGCTCATCAAGGGCCACATCTTGCTTATGGTGGCGGTGCACGTGGCGCAGGCCGTCACGAGATAATCCCAGGCGTCGGGATCAAACTGCCCCAGGTTGTGTTTCAGCAGTTTGCCGAAGGTATCGGCGTCGCCACTGGACAAGGCCGGGATGCCGCAGCAGGCTTGAGCGGACGGTATCAGAACGCCCACCCCGCGATGCTTCAGGACCTCGAGCACCGCCAGAGCCACCGGGGGGAAGACCTTGTCGAGGAGGCAGCCCACAAAAAAGGCCACCTTGAGCCCGGACCTCCCGACCGCAATGTCCACGGAGGGGAGTAGCTGTTGAAAGGGTGTGGTGGCTAGGGGTTTGAAGTGACGGGAGCGGAGCACGGGGGAGAGAAAGCGGGAACAGGAGGACCCCAGGAGATCATCCACGGGTTTTATAAAGATTCCCTGAAACTTGGCCCCCCAGGATAAAATTCGGTTAAAAGTCTCCGGTCTGGCCAACAAACCCCGGAAGATGATTTTTTTAACCGGAGAAAGGCCCATGTAGCCCGCCAGGATCGACCGCGCCTTGATAAAGATATCCAGGACCTTGACGCCGTTGGGGCAATGGGCAGCGCAGGAACCGCAGAGGAGGCAACGGCTCAGGCGATCCTGCACCCCTCGGGGATTGTCAAACAGTTCTTTTGCCAGGCCATCGAGCAGGGCCAGCTTGCCCCGGGCCACATCGGTTTCCCGACCGGTTTCGGCAAAGAGAGGGCACACCGCCTGGCATAAACCGCATCGCATACAGACCAGAAGCTGGTCGTCAAGCTCGGTCAGCAGCCGGGCCAGGGCTTTGATCCTGGACATGCTTACCCTCCGTAATCTTTCCGGGATTGGGAACTTTCTCAGGGTTCGGCGTGCCTTTCGCGGCCGTCAATAAGGTATGTTGTCTCACTGTTTTCTTTTCCCCGCAGGTAGGAATTGGCGATGCGGAGCCATGTTCCTCCGCCACACTGGCACTTGCGGCCAGGACCGGATGTTCATAGAGCGTCCCGCTTTTCTCCCAGCACCCCTCTGCCGCGTGGAGATTTTCCCTGAATACCTGCCCCGTCAACCTAGACGGACCCACGCCACGTTTCTGTGATCTGCTCATCCCAGAGCAGTCTCCCCCTGAGATTGACAGTGCGCCATAGCCCCATCAGTTTACCGAAGTCGGAAAAGCGATTCCCGCAGCGCTCCCTTTATTTATATCGAAAAAATGATTTTGCCCGGACCGCCCGCCTCCCGGGTTACCCCTTCGGCCGAGTCGAGACCGCATGATGAGAAGGCAACGAACACGGTTAAGCGGGTATCTCGCCCTCCAAACAAAAAAACATCGCCTGATGCAGAATTTGTGACATTTGTCCTATGTGTCTCATGTGTTGCGGTATTTGATGACGGTTTTTGATATCGTCAATTTGCTTTTGTACGAATCTATACCATAACATCTGATCTTTAAAGGAGAAAACCGATGGGAAACTATACAGCCAACCAATTTATGTACAAACCTCTGCTAGGCGCCTCCGGTCTTGCGGAAAAGACATTATTCGATGGCGGTCTGGACCTAGTCGACGCCCGTTTGGGCAACGAGGTATGGGTCGGAGACCCCAAAAACTCCATCTATGCGGGGGCTACAGACTTTCATAAAGCCCTTACCGGCATCGGGACCTCACAGAAAGCTATCCTGCGCTGGACAGGCAATTACAACATTACCGCAGATCTGGTGATCCCTGGCAATATTACTTTGAGCCCGGAAGCGGGCGGTACCTTGACGATCTATTCCGGGGTTACGGTAACCGTGGGTGCGCATATCATCGATACTATGCACCAGATCTTTATCGATAATTCCGGAGACCCGTTGAAGGGCGTCAGATTTAACCAGGGAGCGGTCCCCTATGTACGCCCGGAGTGGTGGGGCGCGGCAGGGGATGGCGGCAGTAGCGATACGCAAAAGACCGCCAACTCAGCGGCCATCAATCGGGCCATCGCCGCGTTGATGAACGGCGGGGGAATCGTTAAGTTCGCCGGTAAGTATTATGTCAACAACACCATGACCATGCGCCGCTGGGTGCATCTTGTTGGCGAGTACCCCATAGATCTCCGTACCAATGCTCCTTATGGCACCGAGATCATCAGTAACAATTGCACCCTGTTCGATGCGGGGGGGGCGGCCAATCTGCAAAATCTGTCCATTAAAAACATTATTTTTCGGTCCACAGCTCCCAGAAGTGGAACCCCGGTACATGCCTTGAATTTCAATGCTTCCAGTGTCAATGAAAGTGTCACTATAGAAGGATGTTCATTTGTCGGCTGGTGCAATAACCTGCATTCGGCTGGCATTAATGGAACCCTGCATATATTTCATATTATTAATAACTCATTTTTCCAGTGTACGCACTCCATCCAGGGATACTTGTATGATAGTATTGTAATGATGAATGAATTTAGCGGCGGCGGTGTCGTCACGGCTTGGACTTCCAAATCCTATATTGTGGGGGATCAGGTCAGGCCCACGAATGACAAGCTGAACGGCTTTTATTACGAATGCACGCAAGCCGGTGCTGCCGGCGGCTCTCAACCGAATTGGCCCGCAACGGAGGGCGGTACGGTAACCGACGGCGGAGTGATCTGGATCGCCAGGACCGGGCCGGCGAGCGTCTATTACTTCGGTGCTAAGAACACCATCGGTAAAAATATCTTTAATGCTGGTGGCATTGTAACCAGCGCCGGAGCCGCTGACAACGTGATTGAAGGTAATCTGTTTGACATGATCCTGGGATACGGGTTCAAACATAACGGCGGCGCCGGTCGGTTAACTCTGGCCAATAATAATTTCACCAATTGTTATTTGGACGGTATCAATATAAACAATGGTAACTGCATTATTATCGGCAATAGCTTTAATTTGATTGGCATAGCAGGAAATACCGTCGGCGGCTACGGGGTGAATTTAAACGGCTACCAAGCCGACTGCCTGGTCAAAAACAACACCTTCGGATCTTGTGTTCTCGGCAAGGTAAATTCCACCTTCAGCGGCGTATTTAATTCCCTAAGGTTTAATGGCGGGATCGTGGAGGACAATATCGGCGTCGATCTTGGGGGAAATATGCCTGTCCTGCCCTCCGGCGTCACCCCCAACGTATCAACCTCTGGGATTTTCAAATCCAACACCAACGGCAATATCATCAATCTGGTGAACAATTGCCCGGGCAAGCGCCTGCGCCTCGCTTTGGTGGATACCGGGACAACCCTCCATAAGTGGGGCATCGACTCCGGGGCGAAGGTCTATACCTTTGATCAAAGCGCAGGGGCTGGAGGCTGGTCCGGTAATTTATACAACACCGGCGGGTGGAATTACTTTCCGGCTATCCCTGCAGTAAATGACGCCATCTACTTCGGCAACTATCTTTCCCGGTTTGCCGGGGTGCGGGTCTATCCGGCATCTGCCCCGGGGGGCACCCCGACCTATAGCTGGTATTACTGGAATGGATCAGGCTGGCAGTCGCTGAGTGTCACCAATACCGATATTTTTAGCACTACGGGCGGCTATCAAGAGATGCTGTTCACACCGCCTGATGATTGGACCCCGTTCAACCTGTCCACGGACACCGGCCCCTCGACTAGTGGATATTTCATCAAAGTCGTCATTACTGCCAACGCCCCGTCCAACCCTGGGCAAAACGACAGCACCAACAGGGCGCAGCACTCATACCTCCGGTTGAACAGTGATACGGTAACTCTGGCATCCCCGGGGGGTATAACCCTGGTTGAATTGTTAAATGTTAATGGGGTATTTTTCCAACAGTAATTTCATTAGCGTGAACAGGCGCAGTAAAGGGGAGGGGAAAGAGAATTTCCCCTTCCCCTTTATACCAGGAGTTCGGGCAGATTGGATTTGTGAGGTCGATCCGCTTTGCCGTCCCGGAACCTATTTCTCAAGTTCTCATGGCTACCTGGGCTCAGTAACGGCTGACTCCGGCCGTGGCTGGCCCTAAGGATGGATCCCGGCACCCAGGAGCTTGCGGACCATTTCCTGAACCAGCTCCAATACTGGGGGATCAATCCCAGCTTCGCCTTTAGCGAGCCACCTCAGACCAACAGCGTGGCCGAACGTTTCCTCCGGACATTCAAAGAGCCGGTCATTTGCGGACGGATTTTCCAGAATCTACCGGAGGTGAGGGCTGCGGTTCGAGCCTCCGTGAATATCTACAACCAAGAGTGGCTGGTGGAAAAAAACGGCTTTTTCAGCCCCTGGCAGGCCAGGGCGCAATGGCTCGCCCAAGCCTCACTCGCCAGGGCAGCTTAAGGAAAACTTGTGTCCAGGAAACCGGGTGCGGTACAGAAACTGAATTTTGCCCTCCCGCTCAAGGGACAAGGGAAACGAGCGCGCCGACGTCTTTCACCCCGTTGCCCCATTCTTGCCCTCGACCGCCTGCCTCCGGGACAGCACCCTCAAAAATCAGTACGAAGATGATTTTTATCCACTGCCAGGGTCATGCGGTTCAGCCTCGGCCACCATCCCAAAGGCCGTCCCCCAAAAGTTTTTTCCGTCTAAGACCTACATAATAACGATTGCTATTGAAAGTTTAGATAATTTAAATAAAACTATAGCGACATTCATTTACTCATTCACCAGCTAAGATTTTAGTTTGCTTAACAGAACGGCTTCAGCTCGTTGAAGTTGCGGGTGTGGTTTGGCTCCCCCCGGGTGGTCGTTTAGGGGCGAGGCCTGCCGCACGGGGGGCGTTCGGTTTGGGGCAGGAGATCGCCCGGGGTGCGGGTTCCCGGTATCGCCGCCCTGTGACTGCCGCAGCTCGCGCCGTCAGGGCCGTTAAGTCGGGGAGGCCACAGCATGAGCCGCGCCGGGGCGGTGTGCCCGGAGGAAACGGCCGGCCCTGTCGCAATGGGTCAGGACCGGCACGGAGACCAGATCCCAAGGGAGTGGGAAGGATGAACAACCAGATGCGGGCATTTTTACTGACGGCAGCACTATTGGCAGTGGTCTCCCTGGCAGCGGTGGACCCCGGGGCAGCCTTGGACTATCCCGATAAAGGGCCGGTACCCACCCCCATGTGGGGGGACACGTTCCGCTACAAGGACCCCCTGACCGGAGCGGTTTTCAACAACGACGGCACCAACAGCGGCAATCCGGTCGTCGAGGCCGGCTCCACCGTGGTGGGCGGGGTCACCTATCTGCTGAAAAATCTCCAGACTTCCAACACCATCACCTTTCAGGGGACGCAGTATACCGTCTATAGCGCCGTGCCCCAGGACCTGACCATCGATTACGCCTACAAGAATACGGCGCAGTACTACGACCCCAATTCGCTGGTGGCGGGCGTGACACCCATCATCGACTTCACCATCCCCGCCACCATCAACGGCGGCAACCCCACCGAGATGGCCGCTCCGCCCACCAGCGCCCCCGTGGCCGGGAGAACCGGGGAGATGGTATATCTGACCAAGGCGCCCACGGACCCGAATTCACTGTATTTTATCCCCAACCTGCCCAACAGCAGCGGGGGGCACGACGGCCTCACCGCCCATGTCTATTTTATGGGCGACCCTTTCAAAGGCAAGAGCGGGTACTGGCCGGACACCGCCAGCTGGCCTAACGGCTCGTTTCACCTGGTGCCCTACGGCTGGGCCTCGGACCCCCGATTTGTGGCGAAAAATTTCAATGTGCAATTACTGGACGCCACGGGGGGGGCCGGGACGAACAAAGTAATTTACGAACCCACGCCGATCCTGAGAAACTTCTGGAAGCATGTGATCCAGGGCTATGACAAGACCTATCAAACAGAACCCAATAATCCCGCAGATTATACCGTCGTGCGGCAGATCCTGCAGCAGGTGCTGGCAGCCATAAGGACCGATCCCAATTACCCGTTTCCCCCGAGTACGCATTACCCCGCCTGGCTGGAGGGCGGCGGGGTGTTTTTCCATGTCCAGCCCCAGCCGGGTTTTCAGCGGAACCTGCTGCGCTACTATACGGCCTGGGGGGCGGTGGATGTGTACAATCAGGCTTCCGACCTGTTTGTGCGGCCGGACGGGAGCATCGAGTTCCCGGCGGTGCAGGACGCGTCGGGGACGTGGCGATACGCTCCGGTGGTTACCCAGACCTGGGACGGCAGCCAGCGCTATACCCTGCTGAATCTCACCGATAAACAAGTGCCCTCCACCTATACCGATTATCCGGGCTACGAATACTATTTGCCGAGCAACGTCTATCTTCCCGGCCGGGCCGGGGTGGTGACGACGTATGTGGATTACCTGGTGCAGGGGTCCACCGGCCTGGCGCCCCGGGAGACGGACATGTGGCTGGGCCTGAAGGGCGATACGGCCATGGACGTGCTCTTCTGGGGCGACGCCCCGGTGAGCAACACGCCGACGGAGCCGGGGGGCCAGGCCAACAAGCCATATATGTTCGGGGCCAGCACCTATATAGCGGCGGATAGCAGCCGGCAATATTCCATCCGGCTGCAATCCTCCAACAGCTTCTGCATCGCCCGGCTGCCCCAGGCCGATCTGACCGGGAAGTTGTACGACGCCTCCTTCTATGCGGACGTGAACAACGGCCAGGGTTATAAAAAGGCGGCCACCATCTCCTATCAGTGGCAACCCTGGACCATTGACGCGACCGGGAAGTGGGTCGCCATTTCGGACGGCTATGGAGCCGGGGTGCCGCAACTGACTTTTGCCGACACCCTGGGCGGCAAGGTGGCGGTCAAGGCGGCAGCGGGACAGACCTGGAATTCGGGAGCCAGAACCATGGGCTGGGGCACCCAGGTGTTCGTGGATGTTGGCCATTTGAGCAATTACGCTAATAAGTTGACCGGTCTTTTGCAGGAATACTTCGCCACGGCGTCCACGTCGGACCCCAACACCAAATTTCTCATCGTGTTGAACCCCCGCACCGAGTGGACCGCCGGCTCCGGAGACTGGGGGACCGCGGGCAATTGGAGCGCCGGGGTGCCCGGAGACTACAACAATGTCTATCTGGAGCAGAGCGACGCCACCGACCGCACCATCACCTACAACAATACGGCGGCGACGGCGCCCCCCCTGTCCATGCTGCGCCTGGACGCCACCGGCACCGGCACCCTGACCCTACAGGTGAACTCCGATAGCTCCAGCGGCGATCTGAAGGCCGAAATGACCCTGGTGGGGGCGGCCCAGACGGGAAACATGGTCCAGAGCGCGGGCACCGTGACGTTGACCGACAAGCTGCTACTGGGCTTTGAGCAGACCGCCCACGGGACCTATACCCTGCAGGGGGGGACCTACAGCGCGGGCAACACCGTGGTGGGCGTTTACGGCACCGGCACCTTCACTCAGAGCAACGGCACCGCCACCATCAGCGGCACCCTGACCCTGGCGGCGCAACCGGGAAGCACCGGCACCTATAACCTGAGCGGCGGCACCCTCAATGTGGGGACTCTGACCCAGAATGCCGGGGGCACCTTCAACAATACCGGGGGCACCTTCCACCACAATACGTTGAACCTCCTGGGGGGCGATTTTGTCGGTGACCTGGAAAACCAGACCCTCCTGACGGGGTACGGGACCATCACCGGCACGCTGACCAACTCCGGGGTCGTCAGCTCCGGAAGTTCCCTCGGCAGTTTGGGTGTCGTGGGCAGCTACGTCCAGACGGCGACGGGCGCCTATGCGCCGGGGATCGCCTCGGGTTCCTCGTATACCCAGATCAGCGTCGGCGGCGGCCCGGGCACCGCCTCCCTGGCCGGGACCCTGGCCCCGACGTTGTTGGGAGGATACCTGCCGCGGGGCAATCAGGTCTTTCCCGGGGTGGTGTCGGCCCCCAGCGGGCTCACCGGGTCCTTCAGCAGCATCCTCAACCAGCAGATCGGCCCGACGCTGTTCTGGCAGGCGCAGTACAGCCCTACCGGGGTGGATCTATGGGTTCAGCGGGACTACACCAACCCGGGGTTGGGGCTGAACACCAACCAGGCGGCGGTGGGGACCATGCTCAACGGGGTGGCCGGCGCGACCGGGGGGGATCTGGACACCGTCCTGAACGCCATCGACACCTTACCCGACAGCAACGCGGTGCGGGGCGCCTTTAAACAGATCTCCCCGGAGAAGGCCGGGTCCCTCACCAGCCTGGGGTTTGTCGCGGCCACCTACCAGATGCGGAATCTGGCCAGCCGGACCACCAACCTGCGGTTTATCCAGGGGGAGGGCGTGGGCGGCAGCAGTCTCACCCCCGGGAGCTTCAACTTCAAGTATTCCAAGCTGGAGGGGGTGATGCTGGCCTACAACGGGGCCTCCCTGGCCGACCTGTTCAGCGCCCGGAAGGAATTTCAGGCCCCGGAGAGCCGCTGGGGGCTCTTCGCCGAGGGCGGGTGGGGGTTCGGCAACCAGAACTCCACGGTCAACCAGACGGGGTATAACTTCACCGTGGGCGGCTGTACGGTGGGGGCCGACTACCGGGTGCGGGAGGACCTCCTGGTGGGGCTGGCCACGGGCTACAGCCAGACCAGGTCGTCGTTTTACGGCTCCGGGGGCAGCGGCCGGGCCCGGAGTGTGCCCATCAACGCCTATGGCGCCTATTTCCCCGGGGCCTTCTATGCCTACGGCTCCCTGGGTTACGCCCTCAACCTCTACGACCTGGAGCGGGACCTGAGGTTCGGCGAGGTCGCCCGCAAGGCCACGAGCGCCACCACCGGGAACCAGTTCAACCTGTATGGGGAGGCGGGCTACGACTTCAAACCGGGCCGGTTCATCCTCACACCGTCGGCCACCCTGGCCTATTCGGCGCTGTGGGTGAACGGTTTTACGGAACAGGACGCCGGGGCCTTGAACCTGAAGGTGGCTCCACAGAGCGCCGATTCGGTGCAGACCGGAGTGGGCGGACGCCTGAGCGTGCCGGTGAAGGTGGGCAAGGTCACGGTGGTGCCCCAGGGCTACGCCTTCTATCAGCATGAGTTCGCCAACGGCAGCCGGGGCCTCAAGGCCAATCTGAGCCAGGGGAGCGGCAGCTTCACCTTCCGGACCGACGCCCCCGGGCGGAACTACGCCCTGGTGGGGGCCAGCGTCACGGCGGCAGTGAAGGACAACCTCTACGTCCAGGTCAACGGCAACGCCGAGGTGGGGCGGCGCAACACCACGGCGCAATTCATCAACGCGGGGCTGCGGTACGAATTTTAGCAGGTTTGGCGCTGTTAGCGGTCAGCAGAGGCGCGGCGGGAGGCCGGCGGGGGCACGAGCCCTGCCAAGAGAAAGAGGGGCGGGGCTCGGCCTGGCAGCCTGAGGGCGCGGCCGGCGCAACCCGGGCGCGAGGGCGACAGGCTATGGCAAGGGGGCGATGGGGCGACGCCGAGTCCCGTCACGGAACATCAGGACCGCACTATTCCATGTTTCATTCGGTGAATATCCTGTTTCAATAATCAAACATCTCTCGAGGTTTTTTCACCATGGGGGGCGGTGACGCCTGAGGCCCGATGTGCAAGCGAATTTTTCGGGCTTTCCGACCTGTTGCCGGCGGTCGGCGAAACTGCTTAAAATCACTGTAGATATCTGGACGATGGCGACAGTTAGGCTTCCGGCCGCGGAGGCGGGCGTCCTGGCCAGCTTTCGTGGCAACCGGTTCGACTCCATGGGAGGCATGGTTATTGCTGAGTCTGAGGAAGAGCTGGAGGATGTCGCCCCGGGATACCCATGTTAACATTTTTTAACACAAGGGCGGCAGCCAGGCCGGCTGGAGCCGGTGAAGCGGGTGTCCGGCAGCGCCCGGCGGCGGACCGGCCGGCGACATGACGTACAGCACAGAGGGACAGAGGTCGTTCGTTAACCGTTATAGAGGAGGACTTATGTGGAAAACGCTTGTGGTGTTAACGACCATGGTGGTGCTGGGGATGGGAACGGGGGCGCACGCCGCCCTCATCAACGGCGGGTTTGAAACCGGGGATTTGAGCGGCTGGACCATAACCGCCGGGGATATCACCCGGTATGGCCTAGGAGGCACGGGCAGCCCCCCCCTGCCCAAGGAGGGGGATTATTTCGCCTGGCTGACGGCGGACGTGGCTCCTTACACCAACCTCTCCCAAGAGATTTTCCTGCAGGCGGGGGATATGTTGTCGGGCTGGGCCTATTACGACAGAGGCATAATCTCCGACCAGGAAGCCTACGTAGCGATCTATAAGGACGCCATGCTGGTGGAGACGCCCTGGCACCGCAGCGCCGCCGGCAGCACGGAGTGGGAACAGTGGACGTTCACGGCCGCGGAGGCAGGTTTATATATACTTTATCTGGGGATCACGGAATCGTCCGGTGCCGTTATGCACTCCATGGCATATTTTGACGGCAACGTGCATACACCCGTGCCTGTTCCGGGGGCCCTGCTGCTGCTGGGCTCCGGTCTGGCGGGGCTGGCGGCGGTCGGGCGCAAGAGATTCGGCCGGTAAGAGCAAGCGGCGCCACATTCAGGCAGGAAAGCGACAGGGCCCCCGGCGGGGCCCTGTTTTTTTTGCCCGAGGGGGGGACGGCCAGCTTGGCACCGTCGGTTGCCCACCTGCGGCTTCAGGCAGCCAACCGGCAGCGTTCCCGATTTCACTGGCCTGTCATGGGCTGGGCGGCAGGGCGGGGGGCCTGGCGCTGTCCTCTCGGCCCGCCCCCGGGGTGATTTCCCGTTGCCTGCCCAGGGAAAAAAACAGGGCCCCGCCGGGGGCCCTGTCTGCATCCTGGCTGCCGGGGCCAAGAGTTATGGCCGCCGCCGGAGGGCCAGCAGCGTCAGCAAGCCGGAACTCAACAGCAGCGCCGCGCCCGGCAGGGGCACCACCTCCACCGTGGCGTAGTACCAAGTCGCATAAGGTTGTCCATAATTAATATTATCATCGAATTCGATGATCAGTTTATAGCCGTTGGCGGCGGTGGGGTATTCCACGATGGTGGTGGGGCCGCGATTGCTGGCGGTCAGAATGATGGGGACCTCGGCCAGGGGCAAGGCCGGGGTGACGCCGGTGAAGATGTCGGAATAGGCCTCAAACCTGATTTCGTTGGGCACCGGTTGCGGCCACGTGGGGATCCACTCCACCCCGTTGATGATGGTGGGATAATTCGCGCCACCCCAGCGGCCCACGGCGGCATAATCGAAATGGTGCCATTGAGCGGTATTGCCCTGGAGGATCAACTGGTCGCGACCGTCGATAAAGGCGGCGATCTCGATGGTAAAGGCCGAGGCCGCCAAGGAGCAGCCCAAGACTCCCACCATGACGGCCAGCACGACTGCCCCCCGCCGGAGAAACCTTGGTGAACTCATGACTTTTCTTCTCCTGATAGCATGCCGGGAAAATATCTAATGACAATAACAAGTGCAAATCGGTGGTGCGCCGCTAGCCTACCCGGGCGGTAGCCGATTTTGGTCCCGGTAATCGCCTCCTTTCCGCCTTTTTTTCCACAAATAATTAATGCAAATATTTTGCCAGATAATATTTTTAGTAATATAAATAAGTTGAAAGATTTGCCGGCTTTATGTTATGTTAATAATTTTAAACATTGTGTTTATTTTCTTGAACTCGGCAGTTCGCCTCACCGGGCCCGGGGCAAACGTTAACGGCACTCAGGCGGAGGAGGACGGTGCCGACCATGAGGCAGAGGGGGGCGGCGGGCCCCGGATACCCCTTTCCTCTCCGGAGGAAAATGTTTACATTGTATAAAAATATGCGCGGCCAACGCTGGCAATCGGCTCAAAGGAGCGGCAGATGTGGGAGTATTCCGAGAAGTTGAAGGAGCATTTTTTGAATCCCCGGAACGTGGGGGAGATCGAGGAGGCGGACGGCATGGCGGAGGTGGGGTCCATCGCCTGCGGCGACGCCCTGAAGCTGACCTTCAAGCTGGATGAGGCGGGGCGGATCAAGGACGCCAAGTTCAAGACCTTCGGGTGCGCCAGCGCCATCGCCACAGCCTCGGCCCTCACCGAGATGATCAAGGGCATGAGCCTGGAGGAGGCGGCCAAGCTGACCAACGACGACATCATCACCTACCTGGGGGGCCTGCCCCGGGAGAAGATCCATTGTTCGGTGATGGGGCGGGAGGCGTTGGAGAAGGCCATCGCCCACTACAAAGGCGTCCCGCTGGAAGACCTGGAGGTGAAGGTGGTCTGCGAGTGCTTCGGGGTGACGGAGCGCGAGATCGAGCGGGTGGTGCGGGAACACCACCTGGCCACGGTGGAGGACGTGACCAACTACACCAAGGCGGGGGGCGGCTGCGGCGGCTGTCAGGAGGCCATCGCCGAGATCATCGCCCGGGTGCGGGCGGAGGCGAAACCGGCGGCGGTCCGGCCCCGGCTCACCAACATCCAGAAGATCCGGATGATCGAAGAGACCATCGAGCGGGAGGTGCGGCCGCACCTGCGGCAGGATGGCGGCGACATCGAGCTGGTGGACGTGATCGGCGACCGGGTGCTGGTGCGGCTGATGGGGGCCTGCGTGGGCTGCCCGGCGGCGGGAGAGACTATGGGGAACTTCGTGGAGGCCAAGCTCAGGGAGCTGGTGTGGCCGGAGCTGACGGTGGAGGAGGCATGAGGACCGTCTATCTGGATAACAACGCCACCACCCGGGTGGCGCCGGAGGTGGTGGCGGCCATGGGGCCCTATTTCAGCGACAAATACGGCAACGCCTCCAGCATGCACGCCTTCGGCGGGCAGGTGGCCCAGGAGCTGCGCCGGGCCCGGGAGCAGGTGGCGGCCCTCATCGGGGCCGCGGCCGAGGAGATCATCTTCACCAGTTGCGGCACGGAAAGCGACAACACCGCGATCCGGTCGGCTTTGGCCACCAACCCGGGCAAGCGCCATATCGTCACCAGCCGGGTGGAGCACCCGGCGGTGGGGGCCCTGGCGCACCGGCTGGCCGAAGAGGGCTACCGGGTGACGGAGGTGCCGGTGGACGCTGAGGGGCGGCTGCCGTTGGACCATTACGCCCGGGCGCTGACCCCGGACACGGCCATCGTCAGCCTGATGTGGGCCAACAACGAGACCGGGGTGATCTTTCCGGTGGAGCGGGCGGCCCAGATGGCCCGGGAGCGGGGCATCCTGTTCCACACCGACGCGGTGCAGGCGGTGGGGAAAATCCCCATCGACATGCAGAAGAGCGCCATCGACATGCTGAGCCTGTCGGGGCACAAGCTGCACGCGCCCAAGGGCGTGGGGGCGCTGTACGTGCGGGCGGGGACCAAGTTTTCGCCGTTTATGGTGGGGGGCCACCAGGAAAAGAACCGGCGGGCAGGGACGGAAAACACCCCCGGCATCATCGGGCTGGGGCGGGCCTGCGAGCTGGCCGCGGCCAATATGGAGCGGGAGAACACCGAAGTCAAGCGCCTGCGGGACAAACTGGAGACGGCGCTGCTCGCCCGGATCCCCAACAGCCGGGTGAACGGCGACCGCGTTAACCGCCTGCCCAACACCAGCAACCTGAGCTTCGAGTTCGTGGAGGGGGAGGCGATCCTGCTGATGATCAACGAATACGGCATCTGCGCCAGTTCGGGGTCGGCGTGCACCTCGGGATCGTTGCAACCCTCCCACGTGCTGCGGGCCATGGGGGTGCCTTTCACCATGGCGCACGGGTCCATCAGGTTCAGCCTGAGCATCTATACCACGGAAGAAGAGATCGACTTCGTCATCGAGAAATTCCCGCCGGTGATCGCCCGGCTGCGGGAACTGTCGCCGTATTGGGCGGCAGGGCAGGAACTGTGCGAGATGACGTGAGGGGGGATGCAAGGCCGCGGGGAGGGGCCACAGGCCCCTGCTCCCTCCCCTCACCCCTCCTCCAACCCCGGCGGGCGGGGGAAGGATATAGAGAGGAGGGAGCGATCTCTTTCCGAGAATGAGGCCCGGCAGTGGTGGGTCCAGGAGTTTAAGACATGACGGATGTCCCGGAAAAAGACCGGTGCAAGGTGGAGGTGGCGGCGGAACGCGACTGGCGGCAGGAAATGCCGGCGGTGGTGGCGGAACTGATCCGGTCCTGCCGGTCGGGGGAGTGCTTCGATCACGTGGGGCCGGAACCCATCCCCTCCCGGGAGGCGGTGACGGAGCTGGTGAAGGGCGCCGGGCGGCTGATCTTCCCCGGCTATTTCAACCGGGTGCGCCTGGACGAGGTGAACCTGGACTACTACCTGGGCCAGGAGGCGGTGGACTTCTATGGGCTGCTGGCCGAGCAGGTGACTCATGCCGTCCGCCACGAATGCCTGCGCTACAATCTCGATTGCACCCGCTGCGGGGACCGGGGCCAACAGGAGGCCCTGACGTTCATGCGGGAGCTTCCCCGGCTGCGGGGGGTGCTGGCCACCGACGTGCGGGCGGCCCACAGCGGGGACCCGGCGGCCAAGAGCTATGACGAGATCATCTTCTGTTATCCGGGGCTGTTCGCCATCATGGTGTATCGGGTGGCGCACCAGCTCTACCGGCAGGGGGTGCCCCTGATTCCCCGGATCATGACGGAGTACGCCCACGGCAAGACGGGGATCGACATTCATCCGGGGGCCGAGATCGGGGAGAGCTTTTTCATCGACCACGGCACCGGGGTGGTGATCGGGGAGACGACCATAATCGGGAAGCGGGTGCGGCTTTACCAGGGGGTGACCCTGGGGGCCTTGTCGCTGCCGCCGGAGGCGGTGGAGTCGCTGCGGACCCAAAAACGGCATCCCACCATCGAGGATGACGTGATCATCTACTCCGGGGCGACGGTTTTGGGCGGAGAGACGGTCATCGGGGCGCGCAGCACCATCGGCGGCAACGTCTGGCTGACGGAATCGGTGCCCCCGGACACCAAGGTGTTTCTGAAGAGGCCGGAATTGATCATCAAAGGCCGGGGGCGCTAAACCGGGAGGGAAGAAGCGTGATTTATCCGAACATCACCCGCACCGTAGGGGCGACACCCTTGGTGCAACTGCACACCATGACGTTAGGATTGCCGGCCGCGGTGCTGGCCAAGCTGGAGTATATGAACCCCCTGGGAAGCGTCAAGGACCGCATCGGGGTGTCGATGATCGAGGCGGCGGAGGCCAAGGGTCTCATCCGGCACGACAGCCTGATCGTGGAACCCACCAGCGGCAATACGGGCATCGCCTTGGCGTTCGTGTGCGCGGCCAAGAAGTACCGGCTGATCCTGACCATGCCGGAGACCATGAGCATTGAGCGGCGCAAGCTCCTGAAGCATTTGGGGGCGGAGGTGGTGCTGACGCCGGCGGTGGAGGGCATGAGTGGGGCCATCAAAAAGGCGGTGGAGATCCTGGGCAACCACAACAACGCCTACATGCCGGACCAGTTCAGCAACCCGGCCAACCCCGCCATCCACCGGCGGACCACCGCGGAGGAGATCTGGCGGGACACCGAAGGCCGGGTGGATATCATAGTCTCCGGGGTGGGGACCGGTGGCACCATTACCGGCGTGGCGGAGGCGCTCAAGGAACGGAAACCGGCCTTCAAGGCGGTGGCGGTGGAGCCGGCGGACTCGCCGGTGCTCTCCGGGGGCAAGCCCGGCCCCCATAAGATTCAGGGCATCGGGGCGGGGTTCGTGCCGGGGGTGCTGAAGACGGAACTCATCGATGAGGTGATCACCGTCACCAATGACGAGGCCTTCGCCACCGCCCGGGAGCTGGCCCGGGTGGAGGGCCTGTTGTGCGGCATCTCCTCGGGGGCGGCGGCGGCCGCGGCCCTGCAGGTGGCGCGGCGGCCGGAAAACCGGGGCAAGCAGATCGTGGTGATCCTGCCCAGCACCGGGGAGAGGTATATGAGCACAGAGCTGTTTGTGGAGTGAGGCCGGGTAGGGGAGGGCAGGGGGGCCGGCCCCCGGGCCCGCCCCCGCGAGAGGAAAAACATGGCCCGGGTGATCATGCACCTTGACATGGACGCCTTCTACGCCGCGGTGGAGCAGCGGGACCACCCGGAGCTGCGGGGGCGGCCGGTGATCGTGGGGGGCGGCGTCCGGGGGGTGGTATCGGCGGCGTCGTATGAGGCCCGGAAGTTCGGGGTGCACTCCGCCCTGCCCATGTTCACGGCCCGGAAGCGGTGTCCGGAGGGAGTGTTCCTGCCGGTGCGGATGCGGCGCTACCAGGAGGTCTCCCGGCAGGTGATGGCGGTGGTCGCCCGGGTGTCGCCCTTGGTGGAACAGGTGTCCATCGACGAGGCCTACGTGGACCTGACGGGGACGGAGGGCCTGCACGGGCCGCCGGCGGAGCTGGCCCAGAGGCTCAAGGCGGAGATTAAGGAAGAGACGGGGCTGACGTGTTCCATCGGCATCGCCCCCAATAAGTTCCTGGCGAAGATCGCGTCGGACCTGGACAAACCCGACGGATTGACCATCATTCGGGAAGAGCAGGTGGCGGCTTTTCTGCATGACCTGCCGGTGGAGAAGATCCCCGGGGTGGGCCCCAAGACGCACAGGCTGCTGAGCGAGCTGGGGGTGGCGACCGCGGGCGATGTGCTCCAGCAGCCGGCAGCCTTCTGGCGGGGGCGGCTGGGGAAGTGGGGGGCGGTCCTGTATGAGAAGGCGCAAGGGATCGACGAGTCGCCGGTGACGCCGGAGACGGCGGCCAAGTCCAGCGGGACCGAAGACACCCTGGCCGCCGACACCGACGACCGGGAGGTCTTGCTGCAGTGGCTGCGCAGCCAGTCCGAAGAGGTGGGCCGGGACCTGCGCCAGGCGGGGGTGAAGGGCCGGACGGTCACCCTGAAGCTGAAATACGGGGATTTCCGGCAGATCACCCGGAGCAGGACCCTGCCCGAGCCGACCAACAGCTCCCAGGTGATCTTCAACACGGCGGCGGGGCTGTTGGCCCGGCTGCAACTGCGGATGCCGGTACGGCTCATCGGGGTGAGCGTGTCGGGTTTGCGCCGGGTCTGGGTGCAGGGGATGCTCTTTCCCGATGCCCGGCAGGCCCGCCAGGAGCACCTGGACGCGGCCCTGGACCGCATCCACAGGAAGTTCGGGGCCGGGGCCATCCGCCGGGGACGGCTGCCCGACGGCAAAGAGTGACGTAAGGCCAGATCGTCATCCCGCTTTTTCCCCCCTTTCCTGCAAGACTTTTGCGCCTGTCTGTTGTATCATGGGGATAGCCGGCCGGCATGTCGGCCGCTGAATTCACGGGTTTTACAGGAGACCGCGCCGATGCGCCCCATTACCCTGGGAGCCATTCCCCTGGAAGAGGGCCGCTGCAGCTTCAGAGTCTGGGCCCCCAAGGCTGACGCCCTGGAAGTCAGGCTGGTCTTTCCCCGGGAGCGGGTGATACCGTTAACCAGGGGTGAGGACGGCTATTTTTTCGGGGTGATCGACGAGGTGGCTCCGGGCAGCCGCTATTTTTACCGGCTGCCCGGCAGCCGGGAACGCCCCGATCCGGCCGCCCGCCGGCAACCGGAGGGGGTCCACGGCCCCTCTGAGGTCATTTCTCCCGCCTTTGCCTGGAGCGATCAGGGCTGGGGGGGCCTGAGCCTGGTAAACTACGTCATCTACGAGATCCACGTGGGCACCTTCACTCCGGCGGGAACCTTCGATGCCGTCATCGAACACCTGGAGGCATTGAGGGACTTGGGCATCACGGCCCTGGAACTGATGCCGGTGGCCCAGTTTCCCGGGAGCCGCAACTGGGGCTACGACGGCGTCTACCCCTTCGCGGTCCAAAACAGCTACGGTGGGCCGGAGGGCCTGAAGCGCCTGGTGGACGCCTGCCACCGGCTGGGGTTGGCGGTGGTCCTGGACGTGGTCTACAACCACCTGGGCCCGGAAGGCAACTACCTGGGGGACTACGGTCACTATTTCACCGACCGCTACCGCACTCCCTGGGGGGAGGCGGTCAATTTCGACGGTCCCCACAGCGACGAGGTGCGGCGCTTCTGTCTGGAGAACGCCCTGTATTGGATCAGGGAGTGTCACATCGACGCGCTGCGCCTGGATGGCCTGCACGCGGTCTGCGATGTCTCGCCCCGGCCGTTCGTGACCGAACTGGCCCGGACGGTGCATGCCGAAGCCGAGCGCCTCAACCGCCGGGTCTATCTGATTGCGGAGAGCGATCTCAACGACGCCCGCCTGATCCGCTCTCCGGAGCAGGGCGGCCACGGCCTGGACGCCCACTGGAACGAGGATTTCCACCATAGCCTGCACACCCTGCTGACCGGGGAGCGGGACGGCTATTACCTGGATTTCGGGCGGCCGGAGCAACTGGCCGCGGCCTTCCGGGACGGTTTCGTGTATGCGGGGCAGTTTTCCCCGTACCGGCGGCGGCGCCACGGCTCCTCGACCCGGGGGCTGCCGCCGGAGCGTTTCGTGGTTTTTTCCCAGAACCACGACCAGATAGGGAACCGGGTGGCGGGCGACCGGCTGCCGCGGCTGGTCGGTTTCGAGGCCCTGAAGCTGGCGGCCGGCGCGGTCATCCTGTCACCCTTCATACCGTTGCTGTTCATGGGGGAAGAATACGGCGAAACCGCTCCCTTCCATTACTTCATCAGTCATCAGGACCTGGAATTGGTAGAGGCGGTGCGCCGGGGCCGGCGGGAGGAATTCGCCGCCTTTGCCTGGCAGGACGAGCCCGCCGATCCCTACGGGGAGGAGACCTGCCGCGCCTGCACATTGAACCATGGGCTCAAGCGCGGGGGGAAGCACGCCGTCTTATGGGAATTTTACCGGGAACTGCTCCGGGTCCGCCGGCAGGTGCGGGCTTTTGCCGATGCCCCCCTGGAGGATCGCGTCGTTTTCCGGGAGGAGGGCCGGAGGGTTTTCTGGGTCCGGATGGGCATGGACCGTAAGATCGCTTTGGGAATGAATTTCGACGACCGAGCTGCGGTCGCGGCCTTTCCCTGGCCGACGGGCCGTTGGACCAAAGTGCTGGATTCGGCCGCGGCCCGCTGGAACGGCCCCGGCAGCCGGAGCCCGGACATACTGCCGGTGGAGGCGGACTTCACCGTAACCCTGGCGCCGCAGTCATGCCTGCTGTTTACCTGCGCGCCGGAAGATGACGGGCCGGGACCGGCCGACGCCGCCGGCTGACTACCCCGGTTGCATGTTTGCAAAGGAGACCATGAGCGTCAAATCTCGAACTCCGGGCAGTAACCGATGACCGTTTCAAGGGTTCCCGCGGCCACCTACCGGCTGCAATTTCACCGCGGCTTCACGTTCGCCGCGGCCGAAAAACAGGCGCCCTATCTGCACGAGTTGGGCATCAGCGACATCTACGCCTCCCCCCTGTTCAAGGCCCGGCGGGGCAGCCTGCACGGCTATTCGGTGACCAACCCCATGGAATTCAATTTGGAACTGGGTTCCCAGCGAAACTTCGAGGCCCTGGCCCGCAAGGTCAAGAAACTGGGTATGGGCATAGTGGTTGACATCGTCCCCAACCACATGGCCCTGAGCCCGGACAACCCCTGGTGGATGGAGGTGCTGGAAAACGGCCCGACCTCTCCCTACGCCTTCTTTTTTGATATCGACTGGCGCCCGCCCAACCGCCTCCTGGAGGGGAAGCTGCTCCTGCCCATCCTGGGGCGGCCCTACGGCCAGGCCCTGGAGAATCAGGAACTGCAACTGACCCTGGAAGCCGATGGATTTTTCATCACCTATTACGAGCATAGATTTCCGCTGGCCCCCAAGACCTATTACCGGATCCTCGCGTCGGTACTGGAGCGGCTGCTCCAGGACCTGGGCGAAGAGCACCCGGGCGCCATTGCGCTCATGGGCATCGTCAGCCTGATCGACAATCTGCCCACCCGGGTGCCCGGTGGTTCCCGGAAGGTCAAAGATCTCCAACGGGACAAGGAGATCATCAAGAAAAATCTGTGGCTGCTCTACCAGGGGACGCCGGAAATCAAAGGCATCCTGGACGAAACCATCAGCGCCCTCAACGGCCGCCAGGGGGAGCCGGCCAGCTTCGACGCCCTGGACCGGATTCTCCAGGACCAGCATTACCGCCTGGCCCACTGGCAGGTGGCGTTGGAGGTCATCAATTATCGGCGATTTTTCAGCATCAATGACCTGATCGGCATCCGCATCGAGGATCCCAAGGTCTTCGATGCCTTTCAACAGGGCCTGCTCTTCAAGCTGGCGGACGACGGCAAGATCGCCGGGCTGCGGGTTGACCATATCGACGGCCTGTACGATCCCCTGGAGTATCTCCAACGCCTGCAACACCGGCTGGCGGCGGGAGGTCACCCCGAGGCCCATTTTTATATCGTGGTGGAGAAGATTTTGGCTTCGGAAGAGAGCCTGCCGGCGGAATGGCCCGTGGCCGGCACCACCGGCTATGATTTCCTCAATAAGGTCAACGGCGTTTTTATCAAAGAGACCGGGCTGAAAGACCTCATCCGGATTTACACCCGGTTTGTCGAAACGACGGTGAACTTAAGCGGCCTGATCCGAAACAAGAAGAAGCTTATCATGGAGTCCTTCTTCGGCGGCGAGGTGGAAAACTTCGTCCATTATCTCAGTCTGTTGGCCCTGCAGGAGCGCGAGGCCCGGGATCTGTCCCGGCGGGAGTTGACCGCCGCCCTGGTGGAGGTGCTGGCGTCGCTGCCCATTTACCGCACGTACATCCGCTCCCAGCAGGTTGCGCCCCGGGACGGCGACTATCTGGAATGGACCTTCCAGGAAGTGCGCCATCGCCACCATCATCTCAGCCGGCCGGCGCTGAATTTTCTACATAGGGTGCTGCGCCTGGATTTTCCCCCGTATCTCAGCCTGGAGCAGCGACGCCAATGGCTCGACGTCGTCATGCGGCTGCAGCAGTTCACCGGCCCCATCACCGCCAAAGGCTACGAAGACACCGTTTTTTATATCTATAATCCCCTGATCTCCCTCAATGAAGTGGGAGGAGACTTTCAGGCGGTGACGCCCGCAGAGTTCCATCGGTTCAATCAACTCCGGCAACAAACCTCCCCGGACACCATGAACGCCACCTCCACCCATGACACCAAGAGGAGCGAGGACGTCCGCAGCCGGCTCAATGTCCTGTCGGAAATTCCCCGGGAATGGGAGTCTTGTCTCCGGCGCTGGAGCGCCCGGAACCGGGACAGGAAGGTCATCGTGTCCGGGAATCTGGTGCCCGACCGCAACCAGGAAATTTTCCTCTACCAGACCATGCTGGGGGCCTGGCCTTTGGACCCGGGCGAGCTTTCGGCGTTTCCGGAGCGCCTCAAGGCCTACATGATCAAGGCGGCCCGGGAGGCCATGGTCCACACCCGCTGGGTAGCTCCCCAACAGGATCACGAAGCGGGGCTGACGGCCTTCATCGAGGCCATCTTGAATGATGCCGATTTCATTAAGGACTTCCTGGAGTTGCAGGGGCGGGTGGCGTATGGCGGGGCCCTGAACTCCCTCTCCCAGGTGCTGCTCAAGATCGTCTCCCCCGGGGTGCCGGATTTTTATCAGGGGACGGAACTGTGGGATTTCAGTCTGGTGGACCCCGACAACCGCCGTCCGGTGGATTTCGCCCGGAGGGCTCGCGCCCTCAAGGGATTCCGGCAGCAGGAGCAGGCAGGGCGGGAGGCCCTGGCGGCCGGGTTGCTGGATACCTGGCACGACGGCCGGATCAAGCTGTATGTCACCCGGCAGGGCCTGCGGCTGCGCCGGCAGCTTCCGGAACTGTTCCGGCAGGGGGAGTATTTGCCGCTGAAGGTGCAGGGCAGATGGCGACACAAAGTGGTGGCCCTGGCCCGCCGGCACGGCGACGACTGGGTGCTGGCCGTGGCCGGGAGATTCTTCGCGGCGATCGCCGCTGGCGGCCAACCTCCCGTCGGCCGTGAGGTCTGGGGGGGCGGCCGGGTGATCCTGCCGCCGGAAGCCCCGGCGGTCTGGCGGGACGCGTTCACCGGCAAGGCCTGCCGGGTGAAAGCCGGGCCGGCGCCGGGTCTGCCCCTGGCGCAGCTCCTGGAGCACCTGCCGGTGGCCCTGCTGACGGCGGCGGGCTGAGGGGGGCGGGTGGGGGGCTTAAGGCCTCCTCTGATCGACGGGATAATACTGAAGAATCAAAAAAACCCCGGACGCTTGCTGCATCCGGGGCCATCTTGCACCCTATCTGCACCCTGGAAATTTTCCATGGGGTCATTTTGTAGCTATCTTTTTGTTTTCATTGGAGGCGGCACCCGGATTCGAACCGGGGTATTGCGGTTTTGCAGTCCTGGTTTTGGCATTAAGCGGGAGTAACCAGAAGTAAGTTTTAGTTAGTTCTTGTAATATGTTAGCTTTTGTGATATTGTGCCTGAGTAAGCCTGAGATAGCCTGAAAAAGGGGGGTTGTGGACACCTATATGGACACCTAAATAGCGCACAAATGTGCATAACGGCAGCGATGAAAATGAACGAACGATAATAGCCGGCTTCCCCCCTCACCCTGGCGTCATGAACCAGGGGACAGGGCGGCAATAAAATAACTAAAAGCGGCAAGAAATTGTAAAAAACCATGCCGATTATGCTTGACATATATGGATGGTCTCGGTATCTTTAATAATAGTAATCCCGTTTCCGATCTGTTAGCCACAGACAATCATAGCGGGTGCCAGGTGCGCTAAGGTCCTTGGCCGGACAACCAGACGCCGCCAGTGTAATCAATTCACTGGGGGCGTTTTTATTTTAGCCCCCGACAAGGAGCTAAGATGGATAGGTTAACGGTCAAAGAAGCAGCGGCTTATCTACGGCTTTCCCCTTTCACCCTTCGCGGCTGGATTTCTCAGAAAAAAATTCCCCACATAAAGCTTTCTCGACGCGTTTTTCTCCGAAAAGACGACCTTGACAAACTTCTTGATGGTGCATTTGTCCCGGCCTCGGACCGGCGAGAGGTGGGGCGATGAAGGCCCTAAAATGCCTAACCCCGGTGGCGGAACCGGGGCAAGGGCGGGTGACTTGGGAAAACAGATATAAATCAATCTTACCCAAGTTGTCCCGTATAGTCAATTATTCTTTACTTTCAATATGCTCTCTGGCGACTTATGGCCCTTATTGGCGCCCTCTTCCCCTCTTCCTGGATCGGTTGCTTGTATCGGCGGAGGGTGGTGATTTATGAGCCGGTCCACAGCCCAGGAGATAGCCCAGGCCCTTTCCTGTGGGCGGCCCGGCTGCGGTTGTGTGAAGCCCGGCCAGGATGGGAATTACGTCACGCACTGCCCGGCGCATGAGGATTCAACCCCCTCCCTGAGCCTCAAGGACGGCGACGGCGGGCGTCTGCTGGCGAAGTGTTTCGGGGGATGTTCCCAAGAGGCTGTATGGGCGGCCTTGCAGGAGAAGATACCTGAACTCAGGCGGCCTCACGGCAACAGCGACCGGCCCCAGGCCCCTGGGGGCGGCGGCCTGACCCTTGAAGGCTTCGCCAGAGCGAAAAAGCTGGACCCCGCTTCCCTGGCGACCCACGGCGTTTCCCAGGCGAAGGGCAGGGACGGCCCCTACATCGTTTTCAGCTACCGGGATGCCGACGGCAAGCCCATAGAGGCGGCGACCCGCTTCCGGTTCAAGATGAGTGAGCGGCCCAAGGCGAAGCGGGGCGGCAAACCTGCCCTGTATGGCCTGTGGCGGCTCAAGGACTTCCGACCCGGCGGTGAAATCATCATCTGTGAAGGCGAGAGCGACACCCTCACTTTCTGGCGGTATGACCTGCCGGCGGTTGGCGTCCCCGGTGTCACGCAGATAAAAACCATAAGCCTTAAAGACTTCACAGGTTTTCATACTGTCTGGGTTTGGCGAGAACCTGGGGAAGCGGGGAGCATGTTCCCCGGCAATGTGGCGGCCCGACTTCCAGGAGTCACCGTCAAGGCCCTGGTCCCGCCGGATGGTATCAAGGACATCTCCGGAGTTCATGTCAAAGGGGAGGACGTTCCCGCCCTGGTGGACCGGCTCAAGGCCGCGGCTCAAGTGGTGGAACCGGCCAAGGAGCGCAAAAAGAAGGAAGCGGCCCCGGACCTGAGGGAAATTTCCTTTGAAGGGCTTAGCCCCGCAGATATACGGCTACTCATCACTGAACATGGTTTGACGACGGCCCAGGTGCTCCTTATCCTGGCGGCCCCCGGCGAGTATTTCCACGACCCACACAAGACGGCCTATGTCTCCCTGGGGGTTGACGGCCATGCCGAAACCATGCCGGTGAAATCCCGAGACTTCAAGCTGTGGCTGCGCCGGGAATACTATCGTATTTTACAGAAGGCCCCCGGCGGCCAGGCGGTGCAGGACTCCCTGGACGTGCTGGAGGCCCGCGCCTTGTTTGATGGCCCTATGACTCCGGTTTTCGTGAGGGTGGCAGAACATGGCGGGGCGATTTACCTGGACCTGTGCAATGACGCTTGGCAGGCGGTGAAGATCACCCGCCAGGGATGGGCAATCATCGCCAATCCGCCGGTGAAATTCGTGCGGCGGCCCGGTATGCTCCCCCTGCCATTGCCGGAGCGGGGCGGCAGTGTTGACGGCCTGCGGCCCTTCCTGAACTTGCCCCCAGGGGAGGCCGGGGAGGTGGCCTGGCGGCTCATTATCTCCTGGTTGCTCATGGTCTTCCGGCCTTCCGGTCCGTATCCTATCCTGGCGCTGCACGGCCCCCAGGGGTGCGCCAAGAGCACCGCGGCCCGGATGCTGCGCGCCCTGGTGGACCCGAACTCATCCCCCTTGCGGACTGAACCCCGAGAAGAGCGGGACCTCATCATATCGGCCCGGAATAGCTGGACGGTGTGCCTGGATAACCTCACCCGGCTCCCGCAATGGCTTTCAGATGGACTGTGCCGACTGGCGACCGGCGGCGGGTTTGCGACCCGGGCCCTCTACACCAATGATGAGGAATCACTGTTTGAAGCCATGCGGCCCGCCCTCATGACCGGCATCAATACCGTGGCAACCTCCCAAGACCTGGCCGACCGGCAAGTACTCGTTGAACTTGTCATGATAGAGGACAGCGCCAGGAAGGAAGAGGCGGCGTTGTGGGAGGCGTTCGAGGCGGCCCGGCCCCTTCTCCTTGGCGCACTGCTGGATGGCGTGGCGACGGCCTTGCACCGGCTCCCGAACCTGAAAATGTCCCGGCTCCCCCGCATGGCCGACTTTGCGAAGTGGGCGACCGCGGCGGAAGCGGCCTGGGGCTGGCCGGACGGCTCTTTCATGGCGGCCTATGACCACAACCGGGCGGGGATAGTCCAGGCGTCCATTGAAGCGGACCCGGTATCTTCTGCCGTGGTGGAGTTCATGCGGGATCGCCTGACCTGGGAGGGCACCCCCTCTGACCTCCTGGCGGCCTTGAAAGAAGTGGTGCCAGATGGTGTCCTCAGTCTGAAGCACGGCAAGAGCTATGCCTTCCCGCAGACAGCCAACAGTCTGACCCGGCGCATACGCAAGGCGGCGGTTTTCCTGGCGCAATCAAGGATAAAAAATTTCCATGGCGAAAACAATCGCGGGAGTTGGTTAAGGTTTATAAAGGAAAATACTGCCACTACTGCCACTACTGCCACTTCTGAGGGAAATCAACAAGTTGAGCGTGGCGATAACGGTGGCGATATTGCCACGGGTGGCGATACTGCCATTATACTGCCACGGGATAACATGCCGGAATCATTAGAATGTGGCAGTAGTGGCGACAGTGGCGATATATTCCCTACCCTACCTAATGAGGGGGCGGTATGAATGTCGGCCAAGCACTCATGAGGTTGCACTCCCTGGGCTATCGCTTCACCCTGGACGGCGACCTGATTCGTTTCAAGTATGAGGGCGGGGGCAAACCGGACCCCCAGGCGGCTTCCCTCTTCGAGGTGGTGAAGGCAAACAAGGGCGAGGCCATTACTTTCTTGCGGTGCCACTGCCCCGGCTGCGGCGGCGCTCTCTTCTGGCGGAATCTCTACGGCGTGGAGCGCTGCGCCCATTGTCACCCCCCGGACTGGCAGCTATACGAACGGCTCTACCCCCAGGCCCAGGCGGTGCGGCATTGAAAATCCTGATTGACACCAGAGAACAGGCCCCTTTCACCTTTGGCGGCTATGATGTGGCGACCGAACCGGCGGCCCTACCCGTGGGCGATTACTCCCTGCCGGGCTTTGTGGACCGTGTGGCGATAGAGCGGAAAAGCCTGGGGGACCTGGTGGGCTGTCTCATGGGCGGCAACCGGGAACGGTTTGAACGGGAGCTTGCCAAGGCTCGGCATTATGATCTTTTCGCCGTGGTGGTGGAAGCGGCCTTTGACGATGTGAGGCGGGGGAAGTATCGCAGTGAGATGAAACCCCATGCGGCCCTGCAATCCCTGTGCGCCTTTCAGGTGCGATACCGGGCGGCGTTTGTGTGGGCAGGGGACCGGCGCGGGGCGGAGTATGTGACCTTCTCCCTCTTGGCGAAGTATCTGCGGGAGATTGAGAAACGGTATCAGCAGGCCGTCAAAACCCAGGCGGCGGGGGCATAGTAAACCCTGGGGTGCCTACCGATCGGCGGTCCTGGGGCATTCTGGCGATGCACTGAGGGGATGAAATGACCTTTGACATGGTGCTTGAGCGCATGGCGGCCATACATGCGGCCAAAAACGCCGATTACGGCAATTCCTATGAACTGGCGGCCAAGATGCTTCACCGGCCCGTGGTGGAAGTGCTCTTGTCTCGCATGACCGACAAGCTGGCCCGCGCCTGCCGACTGGCGGGGGGACAGGAACCCCACGTCAAGGGCGAGGTCCTGGCCGACACTCTTCTTGACCTGGCGAATTAT
Source organism: uncultured Desulfobacterales bacterium (assembly GCA_964428565.1). Classification (GTDB taxonomy): domain Bacteria; phylum Desulfobacterota; class Desulfobaccia; order Desulfobaccales; family Desulfobaccaceae; genus CAYRYV01. Next base: position 45,538 of record CAYRYV010000009.1, read on the forward strand.
GCGGCCCTGGCAGTGGTGGCCGTAGAACGGGGGGTGCAATATGGCTGCGGGCAAGCCCATTGCCAGTGTGTCTAAGAACACGCGGGAGCAATATCAAATCGATATCCGAGAATACCAGGGGCATAAATTCGTTGATATCCGGCTGTATGCCCTTGAGGACGGCAAGGACCCCATACCCACAAAGAAGGGGGTAACTGTGGCCCCTTCCCTCTGGCGGGACTTCAAGGCGGCCCTGGCCCTGGTAGAGGCGGAGCTTATCAAGAGGAAGCTGGTGGACCCGGCGGGGGGTTGATATGGGCGTGCTTCCGGCAATAATGGTAGGAGTTGGCACGGCGATTTCTGCCGGGGCGACACTCATGGGCGGCATGGCGACGGCTTCTCAAAATAGGGAAATGGCCCGCCATGCTTCACGGGTAGGAGCTTACAACCGGTCGGTGGCGGCGCAGCAGGCGCAATTAGCTCGGGAGCAGGCGGCGCAGAAAGCCACCTTGCTACACGAAGAGGCCAACAAGCTCTTGGGACGGCAGCGCGCGCTATTCGCCTCTTTCGGGGTTACATTCGAAGGCTCTCCTCTGATGGTCATGGCCGACACCGCGGCAAAGGCGGAGCGTGATATCCAGTGGGCGCGGTATGCCGGCGAACTCGATGCCTGGAAATACGACACCACGGGGACCATGGCGGGAGTTCAGGCCGGACAGGAGGCGGCCCTGTATGACTTCAAGGCCGGGCAGTCCGTGACTTCCGGGATCATCGGGGCCGGAACGAGCCTTTTGACCGGAGCGGGGAAATATTTAACGGAAATGCAGCCGGTTAAATGGAATTGGACCCGCGGGGATTACCTAAAAATCCTGTGGTAATGTAGAGGGAGGGGACTCATGGAACGTCTTGAGAAGCGGGTCAGAAAATTAGAAGAGGGGGTGCCGGGCGAGCCTCGGGTGATCCGGTTTGGGCTGGTTCCGGCGGGGGCAGAAGGCTATAACTTTACCCCAGAGGAAGAGGCTACTCTGCTGGCGGATGAAGAACGGGAGATTCAGGAAGCCAGGCGTCGGGGAGATTCCACGGTTTTTTCTCTTTGGAGCAAGGAGCGGGCGCGGGAACTGGGGGCCTCACCTACTGCGAATGTAACTATGTTGAGGTTCATCCTGAAGAACCCTGATGGCGGAATCGTGGCAAGCCATGAGTTCCGGGTAAACACGGGTGATCCGATATAAAGGGAAGTCAAATGACTGAACCTACAGAAAAAAGACAGCGGGGCAAGGGGAAGCCCTGGCCCAAGGGGGTGAGTGGCAACCCCAAGGGGCGGCCCCCAGGCGTGGCGAACAAGGCGACTATGGCAGCCCAGGCCCTTCTGGACGGCGAAGCCAAGGCATTGACCCGGAAGGCCATAGAAAAGGCCCTGGAAGGCGATACCGTGGCCCTGCGGCTGTGTCTGGAACGTCTGGTGCCAGTCAAGAAGGAGCGGCCTCTCTCTTTGGCGTTGCCCAAGATCGAGGGGGCGGCAGACCTGCCGGGGGCATTGGCCGCGGTCATGGGAGCGGTAGCGGCAGGAGAACTAACCCCAGGAGAAGGGCAGACGATAACGGCCATGTTAGAGGCATACCGCAAGGGGCTTGAACTGGCCGACATAGAGGCCAGGGTGACGGCCCTGGAAAAGAGGGGTGGACAATGTAACCTAAAGAATCGCATTGAGCGTTTGGAGTGCGGCGCCAGACGTGTAGTCATCATCGCCAGAGAAGGAAACCCGCCGGAGATTCCTGAACCCATTGAGCACGACAACCCCGATGATGTGGTTATCCTGGCCTACCTGGGGGTGAGGCCGCCAGAAGATAAAGACGGCTTCATTACAGTTCAGACCCCGGAAGGGACAATCACGGTCAATATGGGGGAAGACCCGGGTAACGGCCCTGTTTCTAACGTTGCATATTAACTAAATCATAGACCCCGATACCAGACTCTTTATCAACATATACGGGATTATTCCCCTCTCTTAACGCGGAATGAGGAAAACAATGACTAAAATAAAGTCTACCAGTTTGGGTATCGAAAACATACGCAAGGGTTGAATTGTGTGAAAAAGTATAGCGCCCACGGGCATTATTCATGAAAGCGCCAGTGAAGAGCACAAACCAGACTACCAAAATGAATTTCAGCAGACGATCAAAGGTTACTTCTTTCAGAATACCTTTCATGGTGATATCCCCCTGCATTTTTTTTTCAGATTCACTGCAAATGTCCCAAGCGTCAATTTTAACCTCAGCGCTCCCTTGATATTCTCCCCTTTTTGTGACAAGGTGGAAATGTCAAAAATACTCTCCCGGAGGCCCCCGGAATGAGGCCATTGTTATTTCAAGGCAGGTGTCCCATTTTCGGGCCACCACAAAAAAAGACTATACGCCCGAGTATGCCGGTGTCCGTGAGGCCCGGCGCGTCTGAGAGGACGTTGACAATACTCGGGCTCGCTTTATTTTGGCCCCCTGGCGAGGCAGGAGGTGAGGGATGAGTGAGAAGGTGGCTTTTGATTACGACACCGTGTGGAAAGCCCTGGGCAACCTTTATCGGATCAAGGCAATTAGCGAGGCTCTGGTTGAAATCGGAAACAGACCGGAGGGGAGCAACTGCCCTTATTCCATCGGCACACTTTGCGCCTTTGGGGGCATGATTGAGGATCTGGCTGAAGAGTTGATTGAAATGATGGACATCCCCCCCGGCCATGGGCTACAGGAAGGCGGGAGGATCGGACCGGAAAGCGAAACCTCAGACCCCGCCCGGAAGCAAGAGGCGGCATAACCACAACCCCGGGGCCGCAGGCGCGGCTTGTGGCCCCTAATCAACCCATATCAATCATCACCATAATCTTCTTTGAGACCTTAGCTTTTCTGAAAGTATCAAGGCTCCAATGCCAGGGGCTAAAAATGCTACGGTCATTAACCAATTAGCTATATTAAAAGGACTTAAAAGCCCTATGACACCCGAAAATCCCTCCTTCCTAAAGACCCCTATATATCCAATGAAAATTATGATTACGGCCAATATCAACCAAACATAGCCAAAAACTTTTAAAATCATTATCCAGGTTTTCACATCTCACACCTTTCCCCCTTAATGATCATTCACAGACTGCCACGATCTTAGAAGGGTGTCAAGGCAGCATTTTTTCCCTGACAAATTATTACAATGTAATAATATAAGGCATGGACAGGGAAGAACTGAAAAACTGGCGCAAGCGGCACGGCCTGACGCAACGGGAATTGGCCCAGGTTTTAGGGGTTACTTCCCTGGCGGTGTCCTATTGGGAGCAGGGGCGGCGGAAGAACCCCCTTCTCCCTTTGGCGTTGGAGGCTTTGGAATACAGACTCAAAGGGGGCGGCAATGGGCTTGTTGGTGGAATGTCCCAAGTGTAAGAATCGGAATAGCCTGAAGGCGAAAACCTGCAAGTGCGGCTTCCTCCTGGCGAAGTTCTCCGGGCGGGTCTATTGGGTGGAATACTACCGGGACGGCTACCGCAAGCGGGAGCGGATCGGCCCCAACAAGGCCGCGGCGGAGCAACGGGAGCGGGAAATCAAATCGGCCATTGTGGAAGGGCGGCACATCCGGAAAAGCCCGGACACGCGCACCACGTTCAAGGCCCTGGCGGACTGGTATCTGTCCCTGCCCGAAGTGAAGGCCAAGCGGAGTTACAAGCGGGACAAGCAGTTAGTGGCCCACCTGCTTCCCTTCTTTGGCGACCGGCTCCTGAAGGATGTCACCCCGGCCCTGGTGGAAGCCTACCGGCGAGAACGCCTGGCAGAACCGGCGCACCGCAACCCGGCAGCCCTGGTGAAACCGGCTACCGTCAACCGGGAGGTGACCTGTCTCAAGACGATCTTCAACAAGGCCATGCGGAACGGGAAGGCGGAGCGCAACCCCGGCCAGGGAGTGCGCCAGTTGAAGGAGAACAACAAGCGGGACCGGGTGTTGTCTGAGGGAGAATACCTACGGCTCCTGGCGCACAGTCAAGAAAATCTGCGCCCGATAATCAAGCTGGCATATCACACGGGGATGAGAAAGGCCGAAATCACCGGCCTGACCTGGGGGCAGGTGGATTTAAAAGAGGGCTTTATCACCTTGCGGCCTGAGGATACCAAGACGAATGAAGGGCGGCTGGTGCCCCTGAATCGGGAAATGATGGAAATGTTTAAGGCCATGCCCAGGGGACTCCCCGGCGTTCTGGTGTTTGCTCTGCACAACATTCAAAGAGCATTCGAGAAGGCCCGTCAAGGGGCGCAGTTAGGGGACTTCACCTTTCACGACTTGCGGCACACCTTTATCAACAATCGGCGGCTTGAGGGGCACGACTATTTCCGCATTATGGCGATTACCGGCCACAAGACCATGAGCGTTTTTCGGAGATACAACACGGTGAGTAAGGAGGAACTGCGGGCGACTGTGGGGGAGAAAATTTGACGCGTGGACACCTATATGGACACCAGGGAAAAAACAGGGCAGGGAGGAAACAAGGTAACTTCTTGAAATGATTGGAGGCGGCACCCGGATTCGAACCGGGGTATTGCGGTTTTGCAGACCGCTGCCTTACCACTTGGCTATGCCGCCTTCTCCGGCAGGGTACAAACGAAAATGGAGCGGGAAACGGGATTCGAACCCGCGACTTCAACCTTGGCAAGGTTGCACTCTACCACTGAGTTATTCCCGCTCTGACCTTTCTATATACCCCCGGCCCGGACGGCTGTCAACAAGAAATCAGGAGACGGGGGAGAATTTCGGCGGCCGGGTCAGGAGTCCGTCTCGCCAGGCGGGGCCTGGGGGTCACCGAACAAGCCCCGCTGAACCACCTCGGCGCCGGGGGCGCGCCGACGCCGCGCCAGCCGGGGAAAGCCCAGGGGGTCCAGGGTGCCGGCCTCCAGGTTGCCCAGGACCTCCCGGGCCCGTTCGATGACGGGCGTGGGCACGCCGGCCAGTTGGGCCACCTGGATGCCGTAGCTCTTGCTGGCGGCGCCCGGCGTCAGCTTATGCAGGAAGACGATGCGGCCGTCGGTCTCCGCCACGGTCACCTGCAGGTTACGCACCCGGGGCTTCAGGCGGGCCAGGGCGGTGAGTTCGTGGTAATGGGTGGCAAACAGGGTCATAACCCCGGCGCCGTCCAGATCATGGAGGTACTCGGCCACCGCCCAGGCCAGGGAGAGGCCGTCGAAGGTGCTGGTGCCCCGGCCGATCTCGTCCAGGATCACCAGGCTGCGGGGAGTGGCCTGGTGCAGGATATGGGCGGTTTCGTGCATCTCCACCAGGAAGGTGCTCTGTCCCCGGCCGATGTCATCCACCGCCCCCACCCGGCTGAAGATGCGGTCCACGATGCCGACGGCGGCCGCGGCCGCCGGCACGAAGCTGCCCATCTGGGCCAACAACACGCAGATGGCCGTCTGCCGGAGCACGGTGGATTTGCCCGACATGTTGGGGCCGGTGATGATCAACACCTGGTTGTCCCGATCCAGGGTGACGTCGTTGGGGACGAACTCCCCGGGCGGCAGGATCTGCTCGATCACCGGATGCCGGAGCTGCCGGAGCGCCAGGGCCGGGCCGGCCGTCAGCACGGGGCGGCAGTAATGGTGCAGGGCGGCGACCGCGGCCAGGGCCGCCAGCACATCCAACAGGGCCAGCGCCGCGGCTACCCGTTGCAGCCGGGGGGCCTCCCGCCCCAGTTGCCGGCGCAACTCCACGAAAAGCTCCCGCTCCAGCTCCTGACGCTTGTCCTCGGCTCCCAGCACCCGGGCCTCGTGCTCCTTGAGGTCCGCCGTAATGAAGCGTTCGGCGTTGACCAGGGTCTGCTTGCGGATGTAATGGGGCGGCACCCGGTTCAGGTTGGCCCGGGAGACCTCGAGATAGTAGCCGAAGACCTTGTTGTAGCGCACCTTGAGGGAGGAGATGCCGGTGGCCTGCCGCTCCTGGGCCTCCAAATCCCGCAGCCAGTCCTTCCCCTGGCGGCTGAGGCGGATCAGTTCGTCGAGTTCCGGGTGGTAGCCTTCCCGGATGATGCCGCCCTCTTTGAGGGAGAGGGGAGGTTCGTCCACCACGGCCCGGGCGATGAGCTCCCGGATGTCCTCCAACTCCTCCAGGTCGGCGGCGGCCGTCGCCAGGAGAGCAGGGAGTCCGGCGGGCGGGGGCGTTCCCCCCAGCAGGCCGCGCAACATCGGGAGCTTCGCCAGGGAATGCTTCAGGGCGATGAGGTCCCGGGGCGTGGCCTGCTCCAATACGATGCGGGCGGTAAGGCGTTCGATATCCCCCAGGCCCTTAAGGCCCTCCTGCCACTTCTGCCGCAAGAGGCTCTGGTCGTGGAACCAGGCCACTCCCTCCAGGCGGGCTTCAATCTCCGGGACCTGTTTCAGGGGATAACGCAGCCACTGGGCCAACAGGCGCCCCCCCATGGGGGTGCGGGTGGCGTCCAGGTGGTCCAGCAAAGACCCCTGGCGGCTGCGGGTGCGGGAGGTCTCGAACAGCTCCAGGTTGCGGATGGTGGTGTCGTCCAGCCCCAAAAAGTCGTCCAGACGATAAGGAGTGAGACGCCGCAGGTGGCGGGGAGCCTCGATGCGGTTTTCTTGCAGATAGTGGAGCAGGGTGCCGGCGGCCTCCAGACCGGGGCCGTAGTCCGCCAGCCCGAAGCCATCCAAAAACAGGGTTTCCAGATGCCGGGTGAGGCGGGCCACCGCCCGGTCCCGGGAGAACACCGCAGCCGGCAGGTACTGCACCGCCACCGGCGGGTCGCACAGCTGCACAGGGGCGGCCACGTCTTGGGGTTTTACGGTATCCGGGAAGAGGAGTTCCACCGGCCGCCGGCGGTAGATTTCCTGCCATAACCTCTCGTTATCCCTGTCCTCCGTGAGCCGGAAGTCGCCGGTGGACAGCTCCAGAAAGGCCAGCCCCCAGGTGTCGCCCCGCCAACAGGCGGCGGCCAGGTAGTTGGCCTCTTTGGCCTCCAGATTGGCAGGATCGACGGTGGAGCCCCGGGTCAGGATGCGGGTGACCTCCCGGCGCACCAGCCCCCGGGCCTGGCGGGGATCTTCCACCTGCTCGCAGACGATGAGCCGGAAGCCCTGTTCCAGCAGGCGGGAGAGGTAGCCGTCGGCTGCATGCAGGGGAAAGCCCGCCATGGGGATGGGGTCTTCGTCGGCCCGGCTGCGGCTGGTCAGGGTGATGTTCAGGGCCTGGGCGGCCCGGTGGGCGTCCTCAAAGAAGAGCTCGAAGAAATCCCCCATCTGGAACAACAGCAGCCCGTCGGGATGCTGTTGCTTGACCTCCAGATATTGCCGGAGCATGGGGGTGATTTTATCCACCGGGGCGTCGGTCATACTGCTCAAGGGTTTGGTTCAGGAAAAACGGCGACCGGGTGCCGTGAGTTCCATCATACCAGAAGAGGCCCCACCACTTCAAACCGCCCGGACAAAAACCCGGGGCGGGGAGCACCTCCGGGGTACTGCCCAGGACTGCCGGCGGGAGAACGACCTGCCCCGGCCAGGGGGCAGGACATGATGCTCCACGTCTGGCGAGACGCCGGGTTAAGATGGGGGGCCCATGGACAAACAGCTATTGGGGATCAGCAGCGGCGGTCACGGCTTCCGGGGCCGGGTGGGATTCCCGACCCGGCAGGTTTTCCATTTCGGAACTCAGAATCTCTAGATTGTGACGCAGTTGCCTGATGGTGCGACGCTGTTGCAAAACCTCAAAGATGCCGTAAAGGGCGGCGGTCAGCACTCCCAGGAAAAAGATGAACAGGATGAGAACCCACAAAGAGATCGGGGCGCTGTGGAAGGTATGGAGATAGATGTCAAACTTGAACTGCACCTGCTGCCGTAGTATTTCCAGGTTGTTGATTATAAAAATGATTCCCAGGATGGTGAGCAGGGCGCCGAAGATCACTTTGATAAACCGCATGTTTATTCTCCCTCCCGCAGAGAGCGGAAATGGGGGGCCAGCTTGTCATACGTGGCCTGGAAGTGTTCGGGGATGACCCGCACGTCGGCAAAGACCGGGATAAAGTTGGTATCCCCATGCCAGCGGGGCACGATATGAAAATGCAGATGGCTTTCCACTCCGGCGCCGGCGACGATCCCCACGTTCAGCCCCACGTTGAAGCCGTCGGGCTTCATCGTCTGCTTCAAAATATCCAGGGACTGGCGCACCTTGAGCATCAAATCCAGCAATTCGGCTTCGGTGAGGTCCTGGAGCGTGGGTTGATGGCGCAGCGGCGATACCAGCAGATGGCCATTGATATAGGGGAACTTGTTCATCATGATGCGCGTCAGGCGGCCGCTGAACAACACCAGCCGTTCCCGGAGGTCTTCGGCTTCCCAAGGACAGAAAATACAGCCCGCGGGTTTGTCTTCCCCCAGGATGTACTCCATCCGCCACGGGGCCCATAAAACTTTCATAGAATGCTCGCTTCCGATTCCAAAGTCTTTTTGAATATAGCAAGGCATGGGAAAAATTCAAGTTCTTTTCTTGATCGGTTCCCTCCCGCCGCAGAGGGGTGCAGAAAATCTTGCCATGACTCCGGCAGTGCTTTACCTTGAACTAGGAATGCCGGCGCCGGCCCGCGGGGATAGCTGACAATCCCCGGCAACAGTGAGGGGGACGCGCCGAGAGGTGACCAACGATATTCCCTACAGGAGGACCACACCATGCTGTCACAAATCCCGGTGGACTTTTCCAAGGTGAAGAAGGCCGATCTGGATAAAGAGATCCTGCGGGCGGCCATTATCGCCGAACTGGACGCCATCAATCTCTACGAGCAGATGGCCAATTTGACCGATGACGCCCATCTGCGGACCATCCTGCTGGACGTGGCCAAGGAGGAGAAAACCCACGTGGGGGAATTCCAGGCCATGCTGCTGCGGCTGGACTCCGAACAGGTGGAGGAGCTGGCGCACGGCAAGAGAGAAGTAGAGGAGATGGTGGGCAACTAGGCCACCGAGCAGACCTTTAAAGCCCCGGGGCCGGCCGTCACCATCTCCGCGCCGGCCGGCGGTGCGTACCGGCGGGGGAAGCGGGAGCCGGTCCCGCCGTCATGCTTCCCGGGCCCCCGGTCAATCGGCGAGCAGCCGGAAGACCGGGCGCACCGCCCCCACCGTCTGTTTGCGGTGGTTTTTGATGAGGGGCTGGTGGTAGGCGGTCAGGGCCGCGGCGGCCTCGGGGGGCAGCACCCCTAGTTGGGACAGGGTGTCGACGATGGTGGGGTTGAGGCCCCGGGTGTGGCCGTCGGCGGACTTGATGGCCACCCCCCGGCCGGTGGCCGTCAGGGCCAGGGCGTAGCCGCCTTCGGCGCCGGTCTTGGCGAACACCTGCCCGGGCAGGGCCTGCATGAGGTCGGTGCAGATGCGGCCGTCACCGGCGATGAGGCGGGGATGGCGGAGGCCGGCGGCGATGAGGGTCGCCATGGCCTCCTGGAGATGCGAACGGGGCGAGGCGCTCAGGGCGTCGGCCAGCCGGGCGTAGGCGTAGGCGATCTGCCGCAGGGGGACGTAGAATACCGGCGCGCCGCAGCCGTCCACGGCCACGGTGATCAGGTCCCGGGGGACCGCGGTGAGCTGGGCGATGGTGTCCAGGATGAGGGACTGGACCGGGTGAGCGGGATCCAGGTAGTTCTCCCGGGGCCAGCCGTGATGGACGCACAGGGCCAGCATGGCGGCGTGCTTGCCGGCGCAGTTGTTGTGTTGGGGGCCGGGCTTCTGGCCGGCCTGGGTAAGGGCGGCGGCGGTGGGCCGGTGCGAGGGGGCATGGACGCCGCACTGCAGGTCAGCGGGAGTGAGACCCAGCCTGTCCAGCACGCGCATCACCACGGCCACCTGAAAGTCCTGGCCGTTCAGGGAGCCGCAGAAGAGGGCCAGCTCCTCCTCGCCGAAGCCGAAGGCCGCGGCCGCGCCGGTGAGGATGAGGGGCAGGGCCTGGAGGGGCTTGGCCATGGACCGCATGCAGACCCAGACCTCAGGGTCGCCCAGATGGTGCAGGAGCTTCCCTTGGGCGCCGACCACGGCGATATGACCGTAATGCACACTCTCCACCCGCTCCCCGCGGGTCACTTCCACCAGCAGGTCCATGGCGACCTCCTCTGTCACCCCATATCAAACTGAAATGGGTTCATGCCGCCAATGTACCGAAACCGGCGGGCAGAAGGCAAGGCAAAACTGCGGGCGGGGGGGAAAGGGAAGGTTAACCCTCCGGACCGGGAAAAAGAGTTCGGCGCCGCCGGCCCGGCTGCCTGCCGGGGGCTGGAAATCGTATTCAGGGAAAATGTAAAGAAGTATGAAAAAAAATGTTTAATAATATCGTTATTTCGTGACGAGAGAGCCTGGTGTTCTCATATTTGAACAATCAGTTCAGATTTCTGAACATATGCCGCTCTGTCAGTAATTGATCAGGAATGGGATTTTCCGAAAATACCGTGTGATGTTCTCCCAATCAGATGATATAAACAAAATCGGGAGTCCTCATCGCTTCCCCGGCGGCAAGATTGGGGGGATGTATCCCCAGGAAGCACGGGGACAGTAACCCCCCCCTCAAGGCATATTAATTGCAATATGCCATGTCATCGTCAGGTCCAAGAGCCGGAAAACTGTTGATCACGCCAAGGGCAGGGAGTTTCCCCGGCGCTAGGGGGGCTAGGGGAGGAAAAGCGCCTGGAGTAGCCGGATCGTGATGGCCGCGGCTGATTCCTGACAAGCAATTCCGGTTGCAACCTTGCTGGCGGCAGATCATGAGATCCGGGTCATAGAGAAGCAGCGCCACACGATACCATGGATGATAAAGCAGATATTTATGTAAACAAAAAACAGATAATTAACAACGCGGGGATATCTGTATTACAAACAGTGGTTAGCAGCGTTTCCATGTTTGTCGCCTATAGATATCTCCTGGTTTGGCTGGGCGTGGATCAGTTGGGAATATGGTCGTTAGTTTTGGCGAGCACTTCGATATACCAGATTGTGAATTTTGGGCTCTCGGGAAGTGTTATCAAGTATGTGGCGCAATACATCGCCCGGGTGGAATATGAAAACGTCTCCAAAGTGATACAAACTGCCACCGTTTCGGTAACGGTAGTCATAACGGTGATGTTGGGCCTCACCTTTCCGGTGTTGCAGATGATTCTGAGGAAGATTGTCCCCGCAGATTCCCTGGGACTGGCCCTGGATATCCTGCCGTGGGCCGCCGCCGCGCTGATGTTATTGCTCATTAGCGGTGTGTTTCAGGCCGGCCTAGATGGGTGTGGGCGGGTTGATTTGCGGAATTGGGTGATTATGGGGGGGGCGCTCCTCCATCTGATCCTGGTGCTGGTGTTGGTGCCCGCATTTGGACTCCAGGGGGCCGCTTATGCCAAGGTGGCGCAGAATGGCATGGTATTGCTCGTTGCCTTTTTTATATTGCGCTCCCGGCTGCCGTTTCTTCCCCGCGGGATATTTCGGTGGAACAAACAGACTTTTAAGGAGATTATCGGTTACGGCAGCTCATTCCAGGCCGTTGCAATCTTTTACACACTCTATGATCCGGTCACCAAAGGTCTGCTTACGAGGCTGGGGTCGCTCTCCCTCGTGGGTTATTATGAGATGGCCAACAAACTGATCGTATTATCAAACTCTTTAATAGTTACCGCCAATCAGGTGCTCATTCCCACATTTGCCGCTTTGAAGGAAAGAGCTCCTGAAAAAGTCAAACCACTTTATGATGTGAGCTACCGGCTGATATTGTATTTATCTATTCCTATTTATACCTTGACTCTTCTTTATTTACCCATGATCAGCAATATATGGATCGGCAAGATCGAGCGGCCTTTCATTTTATTCGGTTCCCTTCTCTGTATAGGTTATCTCCTGGATAATATCATTGCTCCCGCCAGAACTGTCTACATGGGCTTGGGTTCGCTGGGTTGGAATGTCTTGGGTCGAGGGATAACGGCTTTGTTAAATTTTATATTGGGTTACATGTTGGGAGTGTTGTATGGCGGCACCGGGGTAGTAGTTGGATGGGTGTTTGGGTTGTCTCTGGGATGTATAATCATACTGTTGTCATATTACATCAAATATAATATCCCATTGAAGGCGATATTGCCGCGGGAAAGTGCTATATTTTTCATTCTATTTTCAGTTTCTATAGTATATAACTTAATAATCACCGGAGAAAAATACAACGCCTTATTATATATTAATATCTCGCTTATAATAACAGTTATTGTTTCGATTATTGTCGTAATCTTAACACTTGTTCACCCAATGAGGGCGCAATTGTTGCAATGGGCGAGAATGCGTTTGTAGCCCGAGCAACTCAGCTCTAAATTTATCGTTATCAAAGAGGCCCAGATGATATATCGACTTATATTTGTAATAATATTGGCCCAACCATTACTGTTCTTTGGAACGGAAGCGGGACTCGGCGTTACCAAGATCATCTATGGGGCCTTGTTTTTCCTCTGGTTCTTTCTCTGGGCCATGACCAAAATCGTCAACGTCAGGCCCGGCGAGACGCTGTTCTGGCACCCGGTGGCCCTGCCATGTTTGTTAGTGGGAGTAGTTCTGTTCATCGGTGTCATTAATGGTTTCATCTATGGTTCCCTGTTGGTGGACATTATCAGAGACTTAAGTCCGTACCTGGGCTATCTGGCGTTATTGCCGGTGCTGGACAGCGTCCGCGAGCCCCGGCAAGCCAAAAAAATCATCTATTTCATGATTATCTTAGGATTACCGGCCTATATCATCTTTCAAATCGGCTTTGTCAGCGCCAAGCAGGGGTTCCATACGGGGTTGCTGGGGTTTGCGCCTTATGCCAAGGATTATTGGGAGCCGGTCCAGGCCGCGTTATGGGCCGTGGCCTTGGGGTCGCAGCGATTTTCCGGGCGACTGTTGTCGTGGACCTGGATATTATTGTACTCGCTGAGCCCGATCTTCGGCGGCAATCGCGGCCCCTTGCTGGCTTACCTGGCCGGCGTCGGGACGGCCTTTGTGGCTTCGGGCAAGCTGGCCCACAAACGGGCGTCCCGCTACCTGTTGCCGGTAATGTTCGCCGTCGTGGTGCTGGCCGTGGCGTTGACCAGCGCCGGGGTGGTGAAATTGCCCTTTTCGAAGGTGACCGCGCAGCAATATCAGACCCTCACTTCGAAGGAAGAATTCATCGGTGATCGTTCGGTTCAAGGACGTATGAGAGAGATACGCGCCTTGATGCAGGCTTTTTACCAGAATCCGGTTATTGGCGTCGGTTTGGGGTACGAAATGAAATATTACTTAGATGAAGTCCTGATTGTAAAAGCCTGGTTCAAATATCATAACGGTTATGCCGAAAGCTTGATGAAGTTCGGCGTGGTGGGGACATTGATCTTTGCCTGGTTTTTTTATGCGGCCATCAAGTTGGCTTATAGATATATCAGCCTCGGGGTTTCGTTTTTCTCCCAGTCCATTGCTTTGGGAATGGTGGTCTGGCTGATTTCATCCCTGGTGTTCAACGGCACTGCCGCGTCGATCTTTGCGGATCGCGGGTTTGCCTTAACCATGGGGGTCATGATGGGACTGTTGCCCGCCCTCGCCAATCGCCATCCGTATGCCCTGGAAACCGCGCGGGCGCGGATTGACGGCCTCGTCCCGGATATGCAGCTGGGTACCCAGAGAACATAAAGTGAGGGCCATTGGCGGCTGTTGCCGGAGGTCATAAACAGCATCCGCAGCTGGAACTGATTCTGACTCCAAGAAGAAAGCAAATAAATGGCAGAGCCGAAGTATGTTGATCATTCTATTTGTGATGAAATAATGCCGGAACCAGCCGATATTCCACATAAATCTCGCTATTCACAGATAGCGGCGCGCCTGGAAGGGTGGCTGTCCACCTATTTTTGTCCTCCCGGGGACGGCTCGGGCGGGATCGGTGGGCCGCTGGCCACCTACTGGGCCTCCTCGCCGTACATGGCAGGGCCGTACGTCATGAATTCGTACGGGACCATCCGGGGGCTGTGCGCCCGGGCTCGGGATGAAAACGCCGGTGAGGCGCGCCGGCGGGCGGAAAACCTGGCGCTCTATTATCTGCGCAGTCAGGACCCGACCACCGGCATGATGGTCTGCTGTTGGGGGGAGGGGCCCCTGCAAGGTCTTGGGTTGGTGCAGCAGGCCTCGGTGGTGGCGGCGTTGGCCGACCTGCAGCGCCTCTGGCCGCAGCCCGAGGTGCAGCGGGCGGTCGAACTGGCATGGCGGGCCTGTCTGCACCACCGTCCCCTGCAATTCGGCTGGCAGGTGCACAACCAGGCGTTGCGGGCCTGCGAAGCGCTGATTTTGCATATCCGGGCGCGGGGCGAGCAGCGGCCCCGGCCGGCCGAACGGGCCTTGCTGGAGCAGGTCGGCCGCCGGGTGGCCGCGGCCCAACTGCCGGAGGGCGCGCCCGGGGCCGGGGCCGTGCGGCAGAGTCTGGCGCATGACGACATTATCATGCCGTATCAGGGAAAATGTCTGCAGCCCCTGCTCATGCTGGCCGAAATTCTCGAGGCGCCGCAGTATCTCGCGGTCGCCCGGCGCTTGGCGGACTTCATCCTGCGCAACCTGGAGGCCGGGGACGGGAACGGGCTGATTCAGGGCCAGTATTACGCCCAGGGGGAGGGATTGCCCCGGGGACGGCAATTATACCGTTGCCGCCGCCTGTTTCCTTTTTTGGAGCCCGCCCTCCGCCGGCATCGGCAACGGCGCATCAGCCATTGGCGCTGGCTTCCCTGGCCGCAATGGATCGCCCGGGGGTTGGATACGGCCCGGGGGCTGTATCATCTGGGTCAGGCGGTGGGAGAGACGCAGTACACTCAGGCGGGCCTGGCCTTGGTGCAAGCCGCCCTGGAGTATCAAACACCTCTGGGGGGTATCCGCAACACCCGGGGTTTTTTCGGGGAAGATCCGGGGAACGCGGAGGGACCGGTGTGGCAGGATGCGGTCGCGGTGCCCCGCTGGAATTCCTACGCCGTGCAGTTTCTCCATGAGTTGGCCGCCGGTGAGCCCGTCCTGGAGCCCGTCAAGCCGGCCGCCGAGGCCCGGGACGAAGTGGCGCTGGCCACCGGCCAGACCCTGGTGGAAACCCCCGGAGAGCTGCGTCTCCTGTCGAGGGAGGGTGGCCTCGTCTGGAAGCTGACCAAGGGACATCGCTGGGGGCGGCCGTTCCGCCCGCTGGCCCAGTGGGATGAGGGTGCGGCGTTTTCCGGCCGGAAAGGAATTGTTTAGATGATATCCTGGGATGACCGGACGAATTGTCTCACCAGTTGGCAGACGCCCGACTGGCAGGAGCCTCTCCGGCTGTCCGGCTGGGGCGTCGAAGTCGGCAACTGGTACGGCTTTTTTGCCCATGAGCAGGCCGTCGGGCGGAACACTCGGATTGACAAAAAACATCTGGAACCTCCCACCCAAACCTTCCTGGGCAGTTCCTGGTGGATCCGGCTGCCCCGCGCCCGTCTAGAGATACAAACGGCCGATCAGTGGGTCTCTCCCCAAAGCGTTATCCGGAGCCTGACCGTGCGCAATAATGCCCGGACCGTCTCCTGGCTGGGGGATACCGTGCTCAGGGTGGCGATTCCCTGGGAGGAGGGCCTGGTGGCCGTCCGGGAAGGCCGGGATATAGAACACGCCAATAAAAATTTCTATTACGACACAGAGGAGACGGAGGTGGCGCTGCGTTGGCCCGACGGCCGGCGCTTGACCGTGGGGTGGCAGGAGCCCCCCCAGGCGCCGCCGGCCTTTACGCCCTATCTCTACGTGCGCGACCAACCGGCATGGCCCCGTTCCAAAAATCCGGGTTTCCATGTGCCTCTCTGGGTCATTCATGCCCGTTTGCTGGTGGATTACCCCGCGGCGTTTGTCTATCAAGGGCGGCGTTATCCCATGATCTTCTGGAGTCGGGGCGGGCTGGGACGATATCTGGTCAACCCCGTCCGTCTGCGGCGCCTGTGGCGGGCGGCCGAATGGGGGGCCCGCCGGGGGGCGTCGCTTTATGGGCTGTGGCCGCTCCATATTGATCAATATTTAAAAATGAACATAATCATTACGATCAAATAAACGATATTCTGTGTTTCGTTGTTCAAAACCATCATGGAAGAAATCAATGAGGAGTATTAGTCATGATCTGGAAAAATCAGCGAGTTCGGAAGATAACTCGTGGGGTTTTGGAAAAATTTGGGCTAATTGAAGTTTTTTTCGATATTTACACTTGGTATCAAAATATCCGCCCTCTGGAAAATATAAACCAAGTATATAATCCTGAATATATAAAAAACCATGGATATTGTGGAGATAGGGATTTGCAAACAAAAGGATTTCACGCGCGCGAAATCGCCCGCTTATTATCTCCCCAAAAGGTCTTGGTGGCGGGATGCGCCGAGGGCAACGCGGTACGCGCCTTTCATGACTTAGATATTGAAGCTTGGGGATTCGATATTATCCCCAGTATCCTTGAGGATAACGATCCGTTAAGAAAGTTCCTCAAGATCGGGAGCATGTCGTCAATTCCCTTTTCTTCCGCCGACAATTTTGATGTTTTTGTTTGTACTGATGTCTTTGAACATATCTATCTCAAGGATATACCAATAATGATTGATGAAATTTATAGACTTGGGGTAGATTGGCTGGCATTAATTATTAGCCATGACAGTATATCTCTGGGGCATGTAACCCTGAAGTCATTGAAATGGTACAAAAAACAATTTGAAGGAAAATATCAATTAATACCCGAGACGAAAACTATGTGTTATCCGGGTGTTTATGGCCTTGATCCAGATGTTAGTCGCTCTCGATTTTCCTTCTGGAAAAGAACAGGTTGATTTTTTTATAATTTTCGTGAACTTTTAATTTAAGTAATGCATAAATCAACCGGAAAAGTAATAGGAAATCTCCATAAAGAGTTGCATGCGCAAGATTAACGTTCTCCAAATATCCAGTGGCCTGGGCCTGGGGGGCATTGAAAAGACCCTCCAGCTCTATGCTCAACATCTGGACCCCGAAATTTTTCAGGTGAGTATTTGCGGACTGCATCGGGGCGGCGTGCGGGGCGAGTTCCTGCGGCAGGACGGTTTTGCGGTGGATGTGGTCGGCGGTGATCAGGACAAACTGACGCGCCTGCTGCACAGGCAGAAGATCGACATCCTCCACATCCATCCCCATAACGAATTCCCGGCGGTGCCGGTGGCCGCGGCCCGGGCCGCCGGGGTTCCCGTTATCGTGCAGACCAATATCTATGCGGAGCTGATCCCTCATCCCCTCAGCCATCATATCGACATGCAGCTCCATATCAGCAAATGGTGCGCCCTCCGCTGCAAGATCTGGAGCCGGCTGCCCTGGGAGGAATTTTGCCAAAAGAACCTGGTATTGTACAATCCCGTGGATACCGCCGGGATAGAGAAAAACCGGGAGCGCTGGCGCCGGGATGAGTTGCTCCGGAAATATGGCATCCCGGAAGGTTGCCTGTGTGTCGGCAAACACGGGAGACCGGCCCCGGAAAAATGGCCCGATCTGTTGCTCGCCATGATACCGCCGCTGGTGCAGCGGCTTCCCCGGGTAAAGTTTTTAGCCATGGGATTTCCCCCCGATATGTTGCCGAAAATCAGGAGGCTGGGGATCGAAGAACATTTCATGGCCTTTGCCCCGACAGGGGAGGAAGAGAAGATTCATGAGTTCTTGAGCCTGTTGGCGGTGTTTCCCACCGCGACGGTGCACGGCGAGAGCTTCGGCAATGTCATCGCCGAAGCCATGGCCTGGGGGATCCCCGTGATCTCCAATTCCCTGCCCCATCGCTACAACGCCCAGATAGAACTCATCGATCACGGCCAGACCGGCATCGTCGCCCATGACTCCGCCGGTTTCGCCGAGGCCACGGCCTATCTGCTCACCCATGACCAGCAGCGCCACGCCCTGGGGGCCCGGGCCCGCCGCAAAGTGGCGGAGCACTACGATATCCACAAAAATACCCGGACGCTGGAGAAGATCTACCTGACCTTGCTGGCGGGGAAGGGTGTTCCGGTGGATCCGGCGATAACCAGGAAATATCAAGAAGTTCCTCTGTATCCGTCCCGGGAGGAGATCATCGACTTTGAAGGCGAGTATAAAACAAGAATGCGGCAGTGTTGGGGAAAAACCAATCATCTGCAGATCCTCTTCTGGGAAAGGCTGTTGTCCAATTACGGCATGTATAAAAAAATGCGGACGCTGAAAAACGTTATGCAGAAGATCGGCAATCTTTAGAGTCCGTTGCCCTACTGGTGCGCAATAATCATGAAAACAGTGCTCCTGTTGACATATTATTTCCCCCCGGCCCCCATGGCCCTCGCCCAAAGGGTGGCCAAGCTGTGCAAGTACCTGCCCCGGGAGACCCATTGGCGGCCCCGGGTCATCTGCGGGGAATTGCCCCCCGAAATTTGCCAGCAACGGGACGACGCCTTACTGGCGGAGGTGCCGGACACCGTCCCGGTGCACCGAATCGGCAGTTTTATCTCTTCACCCCGGGCTGCGCGGCTGAAACAACTCCATCTTTATAAGCCTGTCAGCCTGGTGCGCAAATTTCTGGTGCTGCCCGACGCCCACGGCGACTGGATTGCCCGGGCGGTGGCGGCCGCGGCCGACCTCTTCCCGGGGGGCCGGGGCATCGACGCCATCCTGGCCTCGGGGCCTCCCAACAGCGTCTATCTGGCCGGAGTCAGACTCAGTGAGAACTGGGGCCGTCCCCTGGTCCTGGATATGAGAGATCCCTGGGGACAACATTGGGGAAAATATTATTGGATCAGCCAGTGGCATCTCCGTCACACCCTTCCACTGGAAACAAAGGTTTATCGGCAAGCGACCGCCATCATAGCCAACACGACGGGCAACGCAGCTTCCTTGTCACAGCGTTTTCCATCGTATGTCGATAAAATTACCACGATACCTAATGGTTTTGATCCTGATGATTTAAACTGGGAGCAGGGCCTTCAGCTTCACAATGGTAACGAGAGGGACATGGTTCACCTTTTATACCTGGGAGGAGTGCGCGGAGCAGGTTTTGAAGAATCCTTTTTTCAAATTTTATCAAAGTTTTTCCAGAAATATCCTGAAGAAAAAAGGATGATCCGGGTTCACTTTGTGGGGGGTGATCAAAACCACATCGACAAGCTTGTCAAGCCTTGGGGATTAAGGGAGGTTTGTCTGGGGCATGGTATTGTTCCGGGCAATGCCGTCGGCAGACCCTTGGCGGAAGCTGATATTTATGTTTTTCTCTTGCCATCCACATCGGACCGTGGATGCATTCCCTCCAAGCTCTATTATTATCTGGCGGGGAACAAGTATATTTATGCTCTGATACCGGAAGGCTCCGCCCAGGACCTTATCCGGCCGCTGGGACCTTTGGCGGAGATCGCCTCCCCCGGGGAGCCCGACCAGGCCCTGGAGGCCCTGCGGAGAATTATCCAACGCGCCCGTAAGGCACGGCGCCCGGGGCCGACAGACAGCTTTCCGGATTGCGCCCGGCCCTTTGATCGCCGCGTCATCGCCCGGCAGGTGGGGGAGATTCTCGATCGGGCGCTTGCCGGTTAACCAGTTTCATTACTGGGAACTGCAGGTAGAGTCCGGGGGCGTTGCAGGAAAACATGAGACATCCTGATTCAAAAGTTTTGGCGGTCAGCTATGACAGCTTCGGTCCTTACCATCGCGCCCGTCTGGCTCATCTGGCCGCACAAGCCCGTGAAAAGGGTTATGAGGTCATCGGTCTGGAAATAGCTTCCCGGGAGCATGTTTATCCCTGGGAAATTAAGCGACATGATGCGGACCTGCAGATTCACACGGTTTTTCCCGGCCGCGCTATGGAGGACATTCCCCGACCGGAAATGGCCCGCGAGCTCTGGAAGGCCCTGAACCGCTTGAATCCTGCCGCCATCGCTTTTGCCACTTCCCGGGTGGCGCATTCCCTGACGATGATTTGGGGTTTGCTGAAAGGACGCCCCCTGGTGGTCATGATGGATAGCAAGTATGATGACCGCCGCCGCTATTTTCTGGAACTCTTCATCAAGAGGTTGTTTTTTTCCCGCTTAGCGGGAGCCCTGGTGGGGGGCTCCTACAGCCGCGCCTACGCCCTGTTCTTGGGTCTGCCTCCGGAAAATGTTTTTATGGGCTGCGACGTCGTCGATAATGACTATTTTTTCAGGGAAGCTGAACATATCCGGCGGCAGGGGGAGCTGGTCAGGAAAAGGCAGGGGTTGCCGGAAAACTATTTTCTCAGTGTCGGACGGTTGGCTGCCAAAAAAAATCTGCCACGCTTATTGGATGCATTTGATGTATATAGAACGCAGAACGGCGAAGCGGCCTGGGATTTGGTCATAGTCGGCTCAGGACCGCAGGAAAAGGAATTAAAGGATAAATGTCGGCGACAAGCTATCAACGGCGTCCATTTCGCCGGATTCAAACAGTTGCCGGAGCTGCCGGTTTATTATGGATTGGCGCGCTGCTTTATCATCCCTAGCTCCCATAACGAACAATGGGGCTTGGTGGTGAATGAAGCCATGGCTTCCGGCTTACCGGTCTTGGTCAGCACGGCCTGCGGGTGTGCTCCGGAACTCGTAAGTCCGGGAGTGAACGGCTATACCTTTAACCCTTGCGACATTGCCAAGCTGGCCGAGTTAATGGGCGAGATGGCCTCCGGCAGGGTTGACCTGGAAGCTATGGGAAAAGCCTCCCTACGAATAATCGCCCGCTGGTCGTTGGATACCTATTCCCAAAATTTGCTGCGCGCCGTGGAAGCGGGCCTGGCGCGCCGACATCCCTGTTAAAAATTAAGGCTTGCAGCCGTTTGCCGACGATAAAGGTCGTTGCTGAAATTCAGTGCGCGGTAATACGTAAAACGAACGAATCATATGAACCAGGAATCGTCTTATATGAATAATATTGACGCGGTTCTGTCTGGCTTCATACATAGCCGGCGGCTGAGCCCTGAAAAGACGAATTATGGAAAAGCCTAAACTGCTCTGTATAAGCGCGCTGCCCCCCCCGTATCATGGTACCAGCGTCGCCAACGAGATCCTGTTGACCAGCCCCGTGATCAAAAATGAATTTGATCTGAGGATACTTCCGGTCAGCAAGCCTAAACTGCAAAGCGGGGGAGGCTTATCTCTTTCCCAGGTGCAAGCCGATTTGTCTCTCGGTGTTTCTCTGTTGAAGACAACCGTGAGGGAGAAACCTTGGTTGACGTATTTCTGTTTGTCACAGACACCCCTGGGATTGTGGCGGGACATTCTCTGGATCTGGATCGCCTCCCTCCGAGGCAGTAAGATTCTTGTCCATATGCACGGGGGCAACTTCCGCCACATGTTCGAAAAAGACATTGGCGAAATCGCCCGGACAATTTTTCGCCGGAGCCTGAAGCGATTGCGGGGGGTCATCGTACTGGATGAATGTCTGATTTCACTTTTTACCGGCTTAGTCCCCCCCCAAAACATTTTTGTCTTGCACAATGGCGTCGACTGCCCGTATGGCAATGACGCCGTGGCTGACGCCTCCCGCCAGCGCGAACGGCGCGACCCGCTCCGGGTTACATTTTTAAGCAATCTGATTCCCGGAAAAGGACATGACGTTTTCCTGAGCACAGCCGCATACTTAAAAACGCAGGGGCAAGAAAGGCACTTTCGGTTCAATCTGGCGGGTGCCCCCCCCGATGCCACCATTGCGGATTGGGTCAGTAATTTTGTGAAAACCCATGGTCTGGAAAATGTCGTTCAGGTCCTGGGCAGAGTCATCGGTCCGGAAAAATGGCAATTACTGCTGGATTCTGATATCTTTGTGTTTCCTACTACATATATCCCGGAAGGACAGCCTTTTGCCATTATAGAGGCTTTAATGGCAGGCTTGCCGGTCATCTCCACCCGCCGCGGCGCCATTCCCGGTATGGTGGCGGACGGTGTCAACGGCTATCTCGTGTCCGGCGACAGTCCCGCCGAAATCGCCGAAAAGTTGATGGTGCTCCACCGTAATCCCCCGTTGCGGCGGGCCATGGGCGTGGCCAGCCGGAAACTATACCTGGAACAGTTTACCGCAGAACAGTTCGTCAAAGGATTTTGCATGATCTTAAAAAGTTTGGTAAGGTCGGACTGACATGCATGTGCTTCTGTTGTCCCAGTATTATCCCCCGGAGACCGGCTCGGCCGCGGCCAAGATCGCCGAAATGGCCCATTTTCTGACCGGGCGGGGCCATACCGTGTCCGTGGTCTCCCAGGTGCCCAGTTACCCCGCCGGAGTGGTCTACCCCGGCTACGAAGGCGCGGTTTTTCGGCGGGAACAGCGGGAAGGCGTGGATATCCGCCGCACCTGGTCCTATGCCTCCCCCCAGCGGGAGCGCTTCGGCCCCCGGTTCTTGAATTACAGCACCTTCATGGCCACCGCGCTCGCCGGCATCGTCTCCGGCCCCCGGCCCGACCTCGTGTTGGTCTATTCCCCCCCCCTGTTTTTGGGTTTGACGGCCGCGTTGGCCCGGAAAATCTACCGCTGCCCCTTTATCTTCTGGGTGAACGACCTGTGGCCCCGCGCCGCCCTGTTTCTGGGGTTTATGAAAAGCGGCATCCCCTACCGGCTGGCCTGCGCCCTGGAAAAGTATATCTATCGCCAGGCCGCCCGCATCTTTGTCTATTCCCGCCGCATGTTGGCGGAGGTCGTCGGCAACGGGGCGGAACGGGGAAAAATTGAATGCCATCCTCTGTGGATCGATACCGACGTCTTCCGTCCCGACCCCGCCGGCGCCGGCCAGGTCCGGCAAGCTTACCGGTGGGGCGACAAATTCGTCGTCCTGTACGGCGGCAACATCGGGTTGGCCCAGGGACTGGACGTCTTCATCAACAGCGCCCGCCTGCTCCGGGATGTTCCGGACATCCACCTGGTATTGGTGGGGGGCGGCGTCGAAAAGGACGCCCTGCAGACGCAGGTCCGCAGCCTGGGGCTCACGAACGTGGAATTTATTGATTTCCAACCCAAAGAAAAGGTTGTCAGCTTTTTTTCCGCCGCGGACGTGCTCTTTGCCCATCTGAAGGCCGCCCCCCACCGGGTGGGCACGGTGCCGGAGAAGATTCTCGCCTATATGGCCTGCGGCCGGCCCGTGCTGATGGCGGCCCAGGACGGCGCCGCGCTCGATATTGTCAAGGAGTACGGCTGCGGGGTGACCGCCCCGCCCGATGATCCCGAGGCCCTCAGTCAGGCGATTCGCTCTCTGTACCACCGGCGCTCGGAGCTTGACGACATGGGCCGCCGCGGCCGTCAGGCCATTGAAGCTCATTTTGCCGGACCGCAGGTCCTGGCCGGCATGGAGGCCAGCATGCAACAGCTTGTCGCCGCTCACCGGGCTAATCCCTCAGCTCTGCCATGACGAGGGCCGGCTTCTCAGCAGGGACTTTCCCCCGGGCGCAGCGCTACCCGGGAATGGTGGCGCTCCTGTGTACGCCCGAGGCCGTCTATCTCTCCCGGGGTTTCTCCTTGTGGAAGATGACGGCGTCTGACCAACAGCCCCGCTGTCTGTCCACCCTGCCCGCATCCTGGGGCTGGCGACACGCGGCGCGCTGCCGCCACCTGCGTCGCCTGGGACGGCTGGATCTCCGGGAGCTCATCCAGCTCCCGGACGGCTGGCTGCTGGCCTCGGTGGGGAAAGCCGTTACCCGCATCCATCCCCAGACCGGTTCCCCCCGGCAGGTCTTCCGCATCCACGATGGGGGCCGGCCCAAAGGTTTTGCGCTCACCCCCTCCGGACATCTCTTCGTGGGGGAGTACTGGCACAATCGCCGACGCCGGCCGCTGCGGATCTGGGGCAGCGCCGACGACGGCCGCACCTGGGAACTGGCCTTCCAACTGGCGGCCGGGAGCGCCCAACACATCCACAGCCTCCTGTGGGACCCGCATCGTCAGGGCCTCTGGGTCCTCACCGGCGACGCCGACGGCGAGTGCGCCCTGTTGTTCACCACCGATGAATTTCAGACCGTCTCCGAAGTGATTCGGGGGGATCAGCGCGTCCGGGCCTGCCATCTTTTCTGCCGTCCTGAAGGTCTGTATTACGGCACCGATACGGAAAGGGCCCTGAACTGGTTCATTTTTTTTGATCCGGCCTCCGGCCGGCTGCAGCAGTTGCAGCAGTTGCCGGGCAGCACCATCAATGCCGCCCGGATGGCGGGCCGGTATTTTCTCTCCACCTCGGTGGAGCCCAGTAAGATTAATCGCTACCGCCGGACGGTGTTATTCACTTCGGCGGACCTGCGCCACTGGACCCCCGTGGCGGATTTCGAAAAGGATTGTTGCCCGGGGTACGCTTTTGGCTTCGGCAGCATTATTCTGCCCCGGGTCCAGGGGGAGTGCTCTTCCCTGGTCTTTTCCCCCGTGGCGGTGAAGGGCTATGATTACAACACTTTTTTCATCCCGCAGGACAGGTTGAAATAAGTCTGCTTCCACCTTATGCAATCCCAAACTGATACTCCCAGCGTTCGGGTTCTGGTCCTGGACGGCCGGATTCAGTCCTGCCTGCCGGTGCTCCGGGCTCTTTACGCGGGCGGCCATCACGTCACCATCGCCGAATCCGACCCGCTCTGTGTGGGCTTCGCCTCCCGCTACGCCCACCAGCGCCTCCGTCACCGTGACCCCCGGCAAGACCCCGAGGGTTTTCTGGAAGATGTCCGCCGGTTCGTGGCCGGGGGCGACTTTGACGTCCTCATCCCCATCCTCGACGTCACCGCCGAGTTGATTTCCCGACACAAGGCCGAGCTGTCCCGTTTTGTCCGTATCCCCCTGGTGGACTATCCCATCTTTATGAAGGCCCGGGACAAGTCGCAAACCATGCGCATTGCCCAGGATCTGGGGTTGCCCTGCCCCCGGACCTATTTTCCTGGGGAACTGGGAATTGACGAAATCGCCGGGGCGGTAGCCTACCCCGTCCTGATTAAGCCCAATTTCAGTATCGGCGCCCGGGGGATAACGAAAATCGACCGTCCTGAAGATCTGCGGGTATGTTATCCACTGATTTCAAAGCAATTCGGCCCCTGCAGCATTCAGGAATACATTTCTCAAACCGATTTTCAATATAAGGCCCAGCTCTTCCTTGACCGGCAAGGAGAGGTTAAGACCTGTATTATCTGTAAAAAATTGAGATATTATCCTCTCAGCGGCGGTTCCGGGACATTATTTTGCACGATAAAAAATCAAGAAATCGCCCGCTTGGCCGAAAAATTGTTACGGGCCCTGGGATGGTACGGATATGGCGATATCGATTTCATAGCTGATCCCCAAGACGGGATCGTCAAAATCATGGAAATAAACCCGCGCTTATCAGCCCCGGTGAAAATATGTTTTGAAGCCGGCGTTGATCTGGCCGACATGCTGGTCCGATTTGCCTTGGACTACGACGTCCCGGTTGTCGAGGATTATGAGGAAGGGGTGTATTTGCGTCACGAGGGTCTGGATTTCATGTGGTTTCTGGCTTCACCGGACCGATTCGGGGCGTCGCCCAGTTGGTTTTGGTTGTGGAGCCGCAAGCTCAAATATCAAATATCGAGCTTTTCAGATCCACTGCCGATCTGTGCTTATCTCCTGTCTAACCTCCGGGACTTGTTTTATAAGGAATCCCGTGAATATAAATTCACTCGGCAGCGGTTGTAATCAGCGCCCGCCCCTCCTGTCCTGAAACATGCTCAATCTCTTCACCATAGATGTGGAAGACTGGTTCCACACCTCGGCCCTGGAGCCCTACATCGACCGGGAACGCTGGCATACCCTGGAATCCCGGGTGGAAGCCAACGTCCTCCGCCTCCTGGAAATGCTGGCGGCGCGCCGGGTGCGGGGAACTTTTTTCATCCTGGGCTGGGTGGCCCGGCGATTCCCTGGTTTAGTGCGGGAAATCGCCGCCCACGGCCATGAAATCGCCAGCCACGGCTGGCAGCACCGCCTCATCTATCATCTGTCGCCGGCGCAGTTTCAGGAATACGTCCGCCGCGCCAAACACACCCTGGAGGACCTCATCGGCCAGCCGGTGGCCGGCTACCGGGCCACCAGTTTCTCCATTGTGCAGACCACCCTTTGGGCCCTGGATATCCTCAAGGAAGCGGGCTTCATCTACGACTCCAGCATGTACCCCGTCCGGGGCCATGACCTCTACGGCATCGACGGCATTCCCCGCCACCCCTTTCGGCACCCCAACGGCCTGGTGGAATTCCCCCTGTCCACCCTAAAAATCGGGGGCCGGAATATTCCCTTCGGGGGGGGCGGCTATTTTCGCCTCTTCCCCTATCGGTTGACCAAACTCTGTATTCACGCCCTTAACCGGGAGGGCTACCCGGCCATCATCTATCTGCATCCCTGGGAAATTGACCCGCAAAGTCCCCGGATTGCGGGGGCCGACCTCCGGACGCGCTTCCGCCAATATGTTAACCTGGATAAAACCGAGGGCAGAATCAGGAAGTTGCTGGCGGATTTTTCCTTCGGCCCCTTGCGGGAATATGTATCTGCTTTTTTCCCCACCGACTAACATCGCTAACCAATCAATAATATGGGAGAATCAACTTGAAACAAGTCATTCAGAGCTATAGAAACGGCAAGATCAGCCTGGAGGAGGTGCCCGAACCGGCCTGTAAGGCGGGCGGCCTCCTGGTCCAGAATTTTGCCTCCTTGATCAGCGCCGGCACCGAAAAGCTGATGATTGAAATGGGCAAGAAAAGCCTGATGGGCAAGGCCAAGGCCCGCCCCGACCTGGTGCGCCAGGCCTGGCAAAAGGCCCAGAAAGAAGGCTTTGTCAGCGTCTTCAAGGAAGCCATGAACCGGCTGGACGAACCGGTGCCGCTGGGCTACAGCGCCGCCGGCAGGGTGCTGGCGGTGGGGGAGGGCGTCACCGGCTTTTCCCCGGGGGACCGGGTGGCGGTGGCCGGGGCGGGTTTCGCCTCTCACGCCGAAGTCGTCTGGATCCCCGAAAACCTGGCGGTGCCGCTGCCGGATACCGTCGATTTCGAGGCCGGGGCCTTCGTGATGTTGGGCGGCATTGCCCTGCACGGCGTCCGGGAGGCCAACCTCACCCTGGGCGAAACCGCCGTGGTCATCGGCTTGGGGCTCCTGGGACTGCTCACCGTGCAATTTCTCGTGGCCCAGGGCTGCCGGGTCATCGGCGTGGATTTGGACCCGCACAAGGGCGAACTGGCCCGGGCCTTGGGAGCCGAGGTTACCCTCGTCCCTGACCGGGACAACATCGAGGAGGTGGTCAGCAACCTCACCGGCGGCCGGGGCGCCGACGCCGTGCTCATCGTCTCCGCCAGCAAAGACAATGCGCCCCTCCTGCTGGCCGAGGCCGTGGCCCGGGAACGGGCCCGCCTGGTGCTGGTGGGGGTGGCCAATATCTCCCTGACCCGGAAGACCTTCTGGGTCAAGGAACTGTCATTCTCCGTTTCCAAGGCGGCCGGCCCCGGCAGCATCGCCCCCCTGTACGAAGCCAAGGGTTTCGATTATCCCATCGCCTATGTGCGCTGGACCGAGCGGCGCAACCTGGAGACCTTTGTCCATCTCCTGGCCCGGGGCAGCATGCGGGTGGACGGCCTCATCACCCACCGCTTCCCCATCGGTGAAGCCCTGCAGGCCTACGACCTCATTCTGGGCAACCGGGAACCCTATATCGGCGTGGTCTTCACCTACCCCGGCGGTGAACCGCGGCTGGCCCAGGCGGCTCCGGCGATCAGAAAAATCTCCCTGCGACCCGAGACGCCGGTGACGGCCGCTGGTGACGGACGGGCCATCGGCCTCATCGGCGGGGGCAAGTTCACCAAAAATATCCTGATGCCGGCCCTGAAAGGGGTTCCGGGCGTCACCCTGGTAGGCGCCGCCACCACCTCGGGCGTGTCGTCCCAGCATCTGGCGCAGAAATACGGCTTCGGTTACGCCACCACCGATCATCGGGAAATTCTCAACGACTCCGCGGTGGGCAGCGTCATCATCACCACCCGCCACAACTCCCACGGCTCCCTGGTCACGGAGGCCCTGATGGCCGGCAAACACGTGTTTGTGGAAAAGCCCCTGTGCCTCAGCGACGCGGAATTGCGCCGGATCGAAGAAAACTACGACGGCTCCCGGATGCTCATGGTGGGTTTCAACCGCCGCTTCGCGCCCCTGGCCCGGGAAGTGAAGGCCGCCCTGGCCGGGCGCACCACCCCCCTGGTGATGACCTACCGGGTGAACGCCGGTTACATCCCCCCCGACAGCTGGGTCCATGACCCCGGGGAAGGCGGCGGCCGCCTTTCCGGAGAAGTCTGCCATTTTATTGATTTTCTGCAGTTCATGGCCGACTCCCCGCCGGTGCGCCTGCAGGTGGCGGCCATCGCCGGGTCCCTGGGGAAATACCGCGCCGATGACAATCTCTGCCTGACTCTGGCCTTTGCGGACGGCTCCATCGGCAGCATCATCTATACCGCCAAGGGCACCAAGGCCTTTTCCCGGGAACGCTTTGAGGTCTTTGCCGAGGATTCCGTGGCTGTTATTGAGGACTTCCGCCTGGGTCACATTGTCCAGGGCGGCCGCAGCCGCAAGCTGAAGAAACTCTCCATGGATATGGGCTACGCCGCGGAATGGCAGTTTTTCTTTGAACGCGCCACTGCGCCGGCGGCCGATCACCGCCCCCTTTTCGCGGAATACGTGAATTCGACCCGCGCCACCCTGCGGGCCTACGACGCCCTGCGCACCGGCGAGCCCGTGGACATCGACGTCGCCGGGGGCCGGTAGGCGCGGCCGGGTCACGATCGGGTGAGGCCGCCGCCTCGCCGCGCGGCGCCTTGAACCCGATAAGGCTGCGGGGGCGTCCCCGGGAAAAATAAGCCGCTGATATTGCTGTTTGTAAAACGATACGAAAAAGATAACGATTTTTAACAAATCGGCGGGACCATTCCTGTTTGTTCATTTTGTTGAACAGATATGTTCACAAGATTTAACACCTGGACGCCATAATCATTCCCCGGAATGCCGGATTCCCCCATGCCACGCCGGAAAAGATGCCTGACCGGGAATCTCCGCAAAAGGGGAATATTTTTTGCAAAGCAGATAGAGTGGCGGCTCTTTCCCGGGCCGCCGCCCCCCACGCCCAAATCGAGCATACCCAAGATGAGGAGACATATTGATGGTTGATGCAGATTATCAAAAGGCCTATCGCGATAAGGTTATCCTGGTCACCGGCGGGGCCGGCGCCATTGGCAGCAATCTGGTCCGCACCCTGG
This sequence comes from uncultured Desulfobacterales bacterium, assembly GCA_964428565.1. Taxonomy (GTDB): domain Bacteria; phylum Desulfobacterota; class Desulfobaccia; order Desulfobaccales; family Desulfobaccaceae; genus CAYRYV01. The sequence goes on from CAYRYV010000009.1 coordinate 74,744, forward strand.
GGGAACTGGGGGCCCGGCTGGTCATCGTGCTGGATGACCTGTCGTCGGCCTCCCGTTGGAACGTCCCCGCCCTGTCCAATGTTCTCTTTATCGAGGGCAGCATTTTGGATGAAGTGGAACTGAAACGGGTTTTCTTTGAAAAGCCGGACATCGTTTACCACCTGGCCGCGCTGTTCGCCAACCAGAATTCCATTGACCATCCGGAAACCGACCTCCTGGTCAACGGCCTGGGCACCCTGAAAATCCTGCAATACAGCCATCTGGCGCAGGTCAGGCGGGTCGTGTACGCCTCTTCCGGCTGCTCCATCTATGGCAGCAACGCGCCGCTGCCCCTCACCGAAGAATTCATGTCCCTCCACCTCAGCACCCCCTACCAGATAACCAAGATGCTGGGTGAGCTGTACGGCAATTTCTTCAGCCATCATTATGACTTGGGCGTCGTCAAGGCCCGTTTCTTTAACTCCTATGGCCCCGGCGAGATCCCCGGACAATACCGCAACGTCATTCCCAATTTCATCTATTGGGCCATGCAGGGGCAACCGCTGCCCATCACCGGCACCGGCGAGGAGACGCGGGATTTCACCTACGTGGGCGATATCGTCGATGGCTTGCTGCGGGCCGGCTTTTTCCCGGCGGCCGTCGGCCAGGAATTTAATCTGGCTTCCGGGCGGGAAACCCGCATCGTCGACCTGGCGGCGATGATCAACGCCAAAGTGGGCAATCCCGGGGGCATCCTGTTCACCGAACGGCGCAAATGGGACACCAAATCCCGGCTGTTGGCCTCGGTGGAGCGGGCCCAAAGCCTCATCGGCTATCAGCCCCACACCCCCTTCGAGGTCGGTCTGGATAACACCATCGCCTGGTTCCGGGAAAACTGGGATCTCATCGACGGCGATGCCCGTTTCGGGCCCGGCATATCTTCGGCCGTGCGCACCAAGGTCTGCGCCTAGGAGGCTCGGCACGCCCTCCCTTACCTCCGACCCCGACGGCTTGAGCATTATGAAAAAGATTGTGGTTGTCTTCGGTACCCGGCCCGAGGCCATCAAAATGGCGCCCGTGGTCCTGCGCCTGCAGGAGTCGCCCTCCTGTCAGGTCAAAGTGGCGGTTACCGCCCAACACCGGCAGATGCTCGATCAGGTGCTGGATATCTTTGGTATTCAGCCGGACTATGACCTCGACATCATGACTCCGAATCAGGATCTCTTCGACATCACCAGCCGCGCCCTGTTGGGCTTAAGAGACGTCCTGAAAAAAGAACAGCCGGACGTGGTCCTGGTCCACGGCGATACCAGCACCACCTTTGTGGCCGCCCTGGCCGCCTTTTATCTCCAGATTCACATCGGGCACGTGGAAGCCGGCCTGCGCACCCAGGACAAGTATCGCCCCTTTCCCGAGGAAATGAACCGCCATCTGGCCGGGGTCCTCACCGACTATCACTTCGCCCCCACCCCCTGGGCCCGGGACAACCTGCTGGCCGAAGGCGTCCCCCCCGACCGCATCTGGGTCACCGGCAACACCGTGATCGACGCCCTGCAGATCATTGCCGGCCGGGTGCAAAGTGCCCGGGACCACTGGCAGGATTTTCTGGCCCGGGAGTACGGCTTGCATCTCAACCAGCGCCGGTTGATCCTGGTGACCGGCCACCGCCGGGAAAATTTCGGCCCCGGCTTTGAAAACATCTGCCTCGCCCTGCGCGACATCGTGGACAACTTCCCGGATGTTCACATCGTCTATCCGGTTCACCTCAATCCCAATGTGCAGGGGCCGGTATATTCCATTATCCCCCCCACCCCTGCTCACGAACCGGCCCGGGAGGGGGTCTGTTGCCTGACGGCGGCCAACGGCAGCCGCATTTCCCTGCTGCCCCCCCTGGATTACGCCCCCTTTGTGTACTTATTGAGCGAAAGTTATCTGGTGGTGACCGATTCCGGGGGGATTCAGGAGGAGGCCCCGGCCCTGGGCAAGCCGGTGCTGGTGATGCGGGATGTTACCGAGCGCCCGGAAGGAGTCTGGGCGGGAACCGTGAAGCTGGTGGGCACGGACCGGGAAAAAATTTTCCACGCGGTCCGGGATCTCTTGGTCGATCCTGAAAATTATAATAAAATGGCCCAGGCCCAAAACCCCTATGGCGATGGTCAGGCGGCCGGGCGCATCCGCCGGGCCTTGGAGGAAATTCTTCCCTGAGCCCCGCCGTCGCCACCTTGCCGGTAGCCGTTCCGTCTAGGGAACGTGTGAGATCTCTTTCGCAACGACATGATCAGATTTTTTCGCTTACAGATATCCGAATGGAATTTCCTGCTCTTCGTGGGTGACGTATCAGTTTATATTCTTTCT
>CAYRYV010000010.1:0-72741 GCA_964428565.1 uncultured Desulfobacterales bacterium
TCAAGACGGCAAAAGCCCCCGGGAAGACCGTCCGGGTTGAAGGGAGTGAAGGGTGAGCGCGCCCTCTGCCGGTCAGACTTCCTCTTTCAGGGGCAGCAGGATATTGAAGGTGGTGCCCTTCTGGAGTTCACTGTTCACCGAGATCTGGCCGCCGTGCTGTTTGACGATTTTGTGAACCATGGCCAGACCCAGACCGGGACCGGTGCTCCTGGTGGTGAAGAAGGGATCGAAGATATGGGGGAGTATCTTGGGCGGGATGCCCACCCCGGTGTCGGCGACCTGGACCTGGACGTAGTGGTTGCGACGGGAGGTGGACAGGGACAGGGTGCCGCCCTGGGGCATGGCGTTGATGGCATTGGAGATCAGGTGAGCCACCACCCGGCGGAGGTTGCCGGCATCCATGATCAGGGGGGGGAGGTCGTGGTCCAGAACGGTTTTCACCACGATCCCGGATTCCTCCAGCTTTTCCCGATTGGCGGCCAGGGCCTCCACGATTACTTCATTGATCTCCCGTTTTTTGAGACTGGGGATGGAGACCACTGCGGCGTCGACGATCTGTTTGACCATCTGTTCGAGCCGCTGCGATTCGCTGAAGATAATTTCGGCGTATTCCCGTTCGGCCGAAGCGGGGGGCAGACGGTCCCGCAGGCGCCGGGCGAAGCCGCCGATGGCGGTGACCGGGTTGCGGATTTCGTGGGCCACGCCCTCCACCATCTGATCGAGGGCGGTGAGCTTTTCTTCCTGGGCCTTGCGCTGCTGCTCCCCCCGGAGCATGAACAGGGAGCGGACCCGGGCCAGCAGTTCCTGGGGGTTAAAAGGCTTGGTGATGTAATCATCGGCGCCGATATCGAGGCCCTTGATCTTATCGGGGATCTCTTTGCGGGCGGTCAGCAGGATGACCGGCAGATCCCGGTAGGCGTCGATCTGTTTGAGACGGCGGAGCACCTCGTAGCCGTCGAGCTTGGGCATCATGATATCGAGGATGAGCAAATCCGGGTTTTCCCGGCTGACGGCCTGCAGGGCTTCCTCCCCGTCGAAGGCGGCCACGGTGTCATAACCCTGGGAGTTGAGCCGCTTGCGGAGCAGCTCGACGTTGTCGGGGTTATCATCGGCAATGAGAATTTTCTTTTTCATGGCAGGCATCCTGGTCCTTAGCGGGGGAGCGGCGTTATCGGATTTCGAGGATAGTTTCCTCCGGCGGCGAGGGCGTGGCCAGCAGGCGGAGGATACAGGAAACCAAGCGAGAAATTTCCACAGGTTTGATAAAAAAATCGGTCAAGCCGGCGTCGAGAAAAATATCCGGGTCTTCCGGCCGCAGCCAGGAGGTAATGCCGATAATCGGGATATGCTGCAATGCCGAGAGCAACCGTATCCGGCGGGAGAGTTCCAGCCCGGGCATATCGGGAAGGTACAGATCGGTGATGATCAGATTGGGGATATGTTCCCGGAGCCAATCCAGGGCCTCGGCGGCCGAAGCGACCTGGTGCACCGGAAAACAGAGTTTGCCGACACAGATCTTTCCCAGTAAGGCGCGGCTGTCCTCACAGCCGTCCACCACCAATATGCATTGTTTGCCGGACTCAGCGGGCGTCATGAAAGTTTTCGGCCTCAGGCGACAAATTGAGAAAAAAACCGTTTGATACCGCTGACGAAATTATTCAGCGGGAACTTTTGGGCTTTCAACATCTGGCGCAGGTACTGCTGCAGGGCCCGTTGCTCCTTGATGTCAAGATCCCGGGGGAGCAGGCAAAGCAAGGGGACATCCCGGGTCTCACCCTGGAAACGGATGAACTCGATGACCCGCACCAAGTCGACGCCGGACAGCGCCAGGCTGAGGACGACCAACCCGGGGAGGACATTTTCCAGATGACGGATGGCTTCTTCGCCATTGACCGCCAGGACGACCTCGAAGCCTTCGTCTGACAGCAGGACTTCCCACAGGGCGGCGGCCTGCTTATCGATTTCCAGCACCAGGGCTTCCTTGAACAGGACCCAGGGGGCAAGGTTATTCAGGGAACGGCTGAATTCCTCCGAGGCGCAGGGCTGATTAATGAATTCGGCGGGGCCCATCACCAGACCGCTGCGGCCGTCCTCGGCAAAGGCCACCGGGAAGATGGGCAGGTCGCGGGTCAAGGGGTTGGCCCGCAACAGCACAATGTCGGCCAGGGGCTTGCCGTCGTGCGCCAACAGATCCACGATCAGGGCCGCGGGCCGTGCGGTTTTGAGCTGTTCCAGAAGATTATCCAGCATGGCGTCGGCGTGAAAGGCAAAGCCCATGGGGGTCAAGGTTTCCCGCAACAGATGGATAAGGCCGCCCCGGCGGGTCAGGCCCAGGACGAGGCGGCCGGGCACGGGGGCTTCTCCGGGGGCGGCGGCGGTTTCAGGCTCGGTTTCTTCCAGCGGCAGGATAAAGGTAAACGTAGAGCCCCGCCCGTATTCGCTCTCCACCCAGATGCGGCCGTGGTGCATCTCCACCAGTTTCCGGCAGATGGGCAGACCCAGGCCGGTGCCGCCGTGCAGCCGGGTGGCGGAGGTATCAGCCTGAACGAATTCCTTAAAAATATCAGTAAGGTCGCCTTCTTTGATACCGATGCCGGTATCCGTGACCTTGACGGCGGCGTACTCCTTGATCACCCCGGGCCCCTCGGGAAGATTCATGACCTGCGTGGAGACGGTGACGCGGCCATGCGGGTCGGTGAATTTCACGGCGTTACTGAGAAGGTTGAGGAGCACCTGAATGATTTTGGCGCGATCGACGGTCAACACGGGGATGAAACTTTCTTCGACGACGATCTCGATATCCTTGGTCCGGGCCAGCGGGTCGATGGTTTGGATGGTCTCCTCCAGGATTTCGTGGAGGGTGGTTTTTTCGGGGTGCAGTTCCATTTTGCCGGCGCGCATCTTGGAGAGGTCCAGGACATCGTTGATGAGTTGCAGCAGGCGGTGGCTGGCGGTTTCCACCCGCTGCAGGCTTTTCTTCTGTTCCTCGTTCAAGGGGCCGTCCACGCCGTCCAGGAGGAGTTGGGTATAGCCCAGGATCGAGTTGAGGGGGGTGCGCAGTTCATGGGAAACGTTGGCCAGAAACTCCGTTTTCAGTTGGTCAAGTTCCTTCAGGGCGCGGTTGGCCTCGGTGAGTTCCAGGGATTTGTTTTTCAACTCCAGGGTGCGTTCGGCCACCTTGGTTTCCAGGTCCTTGCTGAACCGAATGATCTTTTCATAGAGCCGGGCATTCTGGATGGCCAGGCTCACCTGATTGGCCAGGGAGCGATAGAAGTCCAGTTGTTCGGGGGAGAAGAAGTTCTGCGTGCGCGAGGCGGCGGTGAGAACCCCCAGCACCTGGGATTCGGTGGCCAGAGGGACCTGGATGAAGCTGGCCAGGGTTTCGTCCGGCGCCAAGCCGGTGACCTCCCGGGAGGACAGATTTTGGGTGTCGGGAATGGAGATCACGGTGCGGGTGAGGAGACACTGGCCGGTCAAGGTGGTCATATCCGGGATCAGATCCATTTTTTCCAGATCCACGAGGGCCGCTCCCCGGGAGCTTTTTAGCCGCAGGACGCCGTCTTCGTCCAGGAGGCGGATGGAACACTGCTCGATGCTGAATTTTTCCATCAGCAACGTGAGGATGCTCTCCAGGATTTGGGTGAGGCTGAGGATCGAGGTGGAGGTCTGGGCCGCTTCGGTGAGGAGGGAGAGCTCGGAGATGCGCTTTTTCAGGGCTTCCCGGGACTCTTCCAAGGAATGGGAAACCTCGCCGAAGAGATCGAAGACTCCCTCGATGCGGGAGCCGCGGGTAGCCAGATAGCCGTCGACCACAACCTTGGCGGCCGCCGGGCCGACGGAGCCGCCCACCAGACGTTCCACATAGTCCCGTAATTTCAGCTTGTCGGCATCGCTCCAGCCGATGACTCCCGGAAGGCGGTTTTCCCTGACAAATTGCTGGAGGGCCTGTTGGGCCTTGTCGGGGCCCACGAATTTGGCGGCCAGGGCCACGAACTGCTGGGCCTCCGGCAAGTTGGTGAGCCGCGGTTCCAGGCCTAGTTCGGCCAAGGGGGAATAGACCTCCACAAACCGTTGGGCCTGTTCATCCTCGGCGGGACGGGGTGTCCCCACCATGGAAACGCAGCAAAACAGCCCGACATTAAAAAACATGGACCAGAAGAAGGCATGGCTCAAGGGATGGAGGTCGGTGAGTCCCAAGAGGGCGGTGGGCCGCAGAAAATGCAGGCCCAAAGGACCCTGCGTCAGGATGGTGGGGGAAAACCAGCCGGCGTTGACCAGATAAGGCAGGAGCAGGGTGTAGGCCCAAATCAGAAAACCGGCGCTCAGGCCGGCGATGGCGCCCCGGCCGGTGGCCCGCCGCCAATACAAGGCCCCGACGATGGCCGGAGCCAGCTGCATGACTCCCAGAAAAGCGATGAGCCCCATTTCCACCAGCATGGTCAAGGGACCCAGGGTCCGGTAGCTGAGATATCCCAGTAAAATGACCAGCACGATACCCAGTCGCTTGAAGGGCAACAGCCAGGGGGTCCAATCCCGCTCCCGCCAGAATTTCGCCAAAAAAGGCAGCACCAGGCTGTTCAGGAACATGGTGCTCAAGGTGATGGAGGCCACCATGACCATGGCAGTGGCGGCGGACAGGCCGCCCACAAAGGCGAGCAGGGCGATCCAGGGGTGGCCGCTGTCCAGGGGCAGGCGCAGCACGAAGGTGTCACCCTGGGAGGGTGGGCGACCCAACAAGAGCCCGCCGAAGGCCAGGGGCAGCACGAAAAAGTTGATGAGAAAGAGATAGACCGGCAAGAGCCAGGAGGCGGTGAGAATATGTTTCTCGTCGGTGTTTTCCACCACCCCCATGTGGAACTGGCGGGGGAGCAGGATGATGGCCCACATGGAGAGCACGGTTTCCACGAACATCAGCAGGTAGGAATTGTTGGGGGTGGTATTGAGCAGAAAGAGGTGGGAGTAGGCGGGTTGGGCAGTCACCCGCCGGAAGATCTCCCCGATGCCCGGAAAGAGGACATAACTCACCAGCAGGCCCACGGCCAGGAAGGCCACCAGCTTGACGATGGACTCGAAGGCGACGGCGGCCACCAGACCCTCATGGCGCTCGCCGGGGTCCAGCCGCCGGGCCCCGAACATGGAGCCGAAGACCGCCAGAATCAGGGCGATGTAAAAGGCGTGATCGAGATAAAAGGGAAGCCCCTGGAGGGCATGCTCGGGGGCCCCCACCAGGATGTCATAGGTCGTGGAAATCGCCTTGAGCTGCAAACCGATGTAGGGCATGTCGGCCAGGATGATCCCGACGGTGACGATGGCTCCCAACAAGGCACCCTTGCCGTAGCGCAGGGTCAGAAAGTCCGACATGGTGGTGACGTGGTTTTCTTTACAGACGCGCACCAGTTTCCGGAGGAGAAACCACCACAGAAAGGCGATGAGGGTAGGGCCGATATAAATGGGCAGGAAGGACAGACCTTCGTTGGCGGCCTTGCCCACGGAGCCGTGAAAGGTCCAGGAGGTACAATACACGGCCAACGACAGGGTATAGATGTAGGGGTTGGCGATGATACTGCGGCCCTGGGACCGGCGGCGGTCGCCGTAATAGGCGATGGCGAAGAGCAGCAGCAGGTAGCCGAAGGCCACCGAGGCGACCAGAAGTTTGCTCATGGCTCTTTTATTTCAGACCCGTTAGAGAGAGTCCGTTGAATGGCTCGCGCCAAAAGCAATAAGCCGACGATGACCCCGATCCATAAGGCATGCAGGTAGAAGATGAGCAGCGGAATTCCCAGGAGGCTGACGGGCTGGTTGAACAGACTCACGAAGGGAAAATGATTGAGCAAGACGCCGGCAAGGAACAGAATGACAGCCCAAGCCTTAAGTTTGGCGGAAGCGTTGAAGGCGTCCCGGTGGTTCATGGCGGGCGGTGCTCCCTGACAGAGGTGGTGACATTCGACAAGGCCGCGTCCAGCAAGCAGTCGAGTGCCGGACTTAGATGGTCTTCAGGATGTCCTTGACCATGTAATTCACTTTGAACTTATTCTTTAGATCGCTTTCCAGGGCCTTGATTTTTTCGTCGGGCAGGTCCTGAATGCGGATATAGACGTCGCGATAGCCCTCGGCGGAGGTGTCCCAGGAACTGAGGATGCTGACCATGCGACCGCCGTGCTTCCGGATGACATCCCCCACTTCTTTGATGGAGCCGGGGCGGTCTTCCAGGGTGAAGGCGAACTGGACGCCGCCCTTGTAGATCCCGGTGATGTGCACGAAGGCCCGAAAGATATCGGACTGGGTGATGATGCCCACCAAGTCCCCGCCGTCGTTGACCACCGGCAAGCCGGTGATTTTGTGTTCCAACATGAGGATGGCGGCTCTTTCCACCGTGTCGTCCGGACCGATGGTCAGAGGGTCTTTGGTCATGATTTCCTTGACCTTGATTTCAGCCAGGAGGTAATAGAGTTCATGCACATCCAGGGTGGTGGCCTTAGAGGGCGAGGCTTCCTTTAGATCCCGGTCGGAGACGATGCCCACCAGTTTGCCCTGACGCATGATGGGCAACCGCCGGATCTGATGTTCTTTCATGGCATGCAAGGCTTTCATCATGGAGGTGTTCTCATCCAGCGTGACCACGTCCGACGCCATCCATTCCCTGACGAGCATGAGGTTATTCCTCCTTATCGAGATATCATGGGTTATTTTATTCGGTTGGGACAAAATCCCGCGGCGGCCCACCAGCCGTCCCTGAGGCGGGCGGTGCCGACGACATGCGGGGTTCTTCACCGGCCGCCAAGCGGGCAAGGTTGCTGCGGTGTCGCAGGATAATCAACAGAGAGAGCAGCCCGCCCCACAGAAGAAATATGCGGGAGGGGGTACAGAGCCCCAAGGCCAGTGGCAGAAACCAGGCCGCGGCCAGCGAGCCCAGGGAAAAAATGCGAAAATACCACAGTACCCCCAGGTAAACCAAGAGGGACAATAACGCCGCCCCGGGGCTGGCCACCGCCACCACCCCGAAACCGGTGGCCACGCCTTTGCCTCCCTGAAAGCCCAGGTATAATGGCCACAGGTGACCGGCCACCGCGGCCAGGCCCACCGCCGATACGGCCAGTTCATCGACCCACACCGGGGCGGGAAAATAATGGCGGGCCAGCAGCAGGGGCAGCGCGCCTTTGAGGACGTCACCGGCCACGGTGACGGTCCCGGCGCCGCGACCCAGCAGACGGAAGAGATTGGCGGCGCCGATATTGCCGCTGCCAGCCAGCCGGGGATCAGGCCCGCCCATGACCCTGGCCACCATCAGGCCGACGGGGATGGAGCCCAAAAGATAGGCGGCGATGACCAATGATGTCCAGGCAATCATAGAGGCTCACAATTTTCCTGCGTACTAAATTTTTACCAGAATTTCGCCCCGTTCACAACAGGAGTTTGCCGCCGGGGCGTATGCGGTCAAAACGCGCCGGGGTCTGTCCCGGCGGCACCGGCCGGTTGTTTTTGGGAGCGATTGTAGTAAAATGACACTCAAAAGAAAAAACAGCGGGAAAGCTTATGTTCACCGGCTTAATTGAAGGAACCGGCAGGATCACGGCGTTGACCCGGGCGGGGGATGGCCTGCGGCTGACGGCCAGGGCCCCTTTTGATTTGAGCGGGGTCAGGTTGGGCGATTCCGTGGCCGTCAGCGGTCCCTGTCTGACCGTGGTGGCCCTCGAGCCGCCCCACTTCACAGTGGAGGTCTCGGCGGAGACTCTCAAACGCACGAATTTCTCTTGGAAAAAGGTGGGTGATCGGGTAAATTTAGAGCGGGCGCTCCGGCTGGGAGACCGCCTGGGAGGACATCTGGTCACGGGGCACATCGACTGTGTGGCGTCCCTGACAGAACGCCGGCAGGGGCCGCAATCCCTCCAGTTGACCTTTCGCCTACCAACCGCGTACATGCGTTATGTCATCGAAAAAGGCTCCGTGGCGGTGGAGGGCGTCAGCCTCACCGTGAACCGCGTGACCGAGTCGACCCTGGCGGTCAACATCATTCCCTTCACGGCGCAGCATACCACCATTCCGGAACTGCAGGCGGGCGACCAGGTCAATATAGAAACCGATCTGATCGGCAAGTACGTGGAGAAGCTGCTTACCCCCCGGGAGCAATCGGCGGTGGAGGGCCTCACCCCGGAATTTCTGGCCCGCCACGGCTTTTTCTAACGGCTGCCGGCGGCCGGCGGCAGAGGGGGCTGGAGGAGACGGGAGGTTGCCGGCGGCGCCAAAATTATTCATGCAAGAGGTTACCCAACCATGCCGATCGCGTCGATCGAGGAAGTCATCGCAGACATCAAACAAGGCAGGATGATCATCCTGGTGGATGACGAAGACCGTGAGAACGAAGGCGACCTGACCATGGCCGCCGAGATGGTGACTCCGGAAGCGATAAACTTTATGGCCCGTTTCGGCCGGGGACTCATCTGCCTGGCCATGTATCCGGATATGATCGAGAAACTGCAAATCCCGATGATGGTAACGCGCAACACCTCACCCTTTAAAACCGCCTTCACCGTATCCATCGAAGCCAAACGGGGGGTTACCACCGGGATTTCGGCCGCGGACCGGGCCACCACTATTCTCACCGCGGTGGCCGATGACGCCAAGCCCGAGGACCTGGTGAGTCCGGGGCACGTCTTTCCGCTGCGGGCCCGGAAAGGCGGGGTGCTGGTGCGCACCGGCCAGACTGAGGGCTCGGTGGACTTGGCGAGACTGGCGGGGTTGAAGCAGGCCGCGGTCATTTGCGAAGTGATGAATGACGACGGCACTATGGCCCGGCTCCCCGATCTGGAGGAATTCGCCACGCGGCACGACCTGAAGATCGCCACCATCGCCGACCTGGTGGAGTACCGCCTGCGCCACGAATCCTTCGTGCATCGCCGCGCCACCACGCGGCTGCCCACCTACTATGGGGAATTCACGGCCATCGCCTACGACAACGACGTGGACGACAACCAGCACATCGCGCTGGTGAAGGGTACCATCAACCCGGAGGAGCCGATATTGGTGCGGGTCCATTCCGAGTGCCTCACCGGCGATGTCTTCGGGTCCCTGCGGTGCGATTGTGGCGACCAACTGAAGTCGGCCATGCAAAGGGTCGATGAAGAAGGGGTCGGCATCATTCTGTATATGCATCAGGAGGGCCGGGGCATCGGGCTGATCAACAAACTACGGGCCTATGAGTTGCAGGACCAGGGCGCCGATACGGTGGAGGCCAACGAGGCCCTGGGATTCAAGCCCGACCTGCGGGATTACGGCATCGGGGCGCAGATCCTGCGGGATTTGGGGGTGCGCAAGATGCGGTTGATGACCAACAACCCCAAAAAGATCATCGGTCTGGAGGGCTATGGGCTCCAGATGGTGGAACGGGTGCCGGTGGAGATTCCCCCCAAGGATGAGAACCTGCGGTATTTGAAGACCAAATGCTACAAAATGGGCCACCTGCTGGACCTGGGATAAGGGGAGGAACATGATCAAGAGCGTGGAAGGCAAACTCCTGGTGGAGGGGCAGCGGTTCGGCCTGATCGTCAGCCGGTTCAACGATTTCATCTCCGAACGCCTGCTGGGCGGGGCCGTCGACGCCCTGTTGCGCAAGGGGGCCCGGGAAGAGGACCTGACTATCTACCGCGTGCCGGGGGCCTATGAAATTCCGCTGGTGGCCAAGACCCTGGCCCGAAGCAAGAAGTTCGACGCCCTCATTTGCCTGGGGGCGGTGATCCGGGGGGCCACACCCCATTTCGACTACGTGGCTGCCGAAGCGAGCAAGGGGATCGCGGCCGCTTCCCTGGACACCGGGGTGCCCATCATTTTCGGCATTCTCACCACCGACACCCTGGAACAGGCCATCGAGCGGGCCGGCAGCAAGGCCGGCAACAAAGGCTTTGCCGCGGCCGAGGCCGCCATTGAAATGGTCAACCTGATGCGGCAGATAGCGGTTTAGGTTGGGATCGCCAGCCACGAAGAGTCTGGCCCGGGAGCGGGCGCTCCAATTCCTGTATCAACATGAAGTGACGGCGGAGTTCGGGGACGCGGCCGTGGCCCGCTTCCGGGAGAACTTTTATCCGGAGGAGCGCCTGCCGGCCTATTTCAGCCGGTTGGTCTACGGCGTACGGGGACATGCGCCGGAACTGGACGCCTATATTTCCCGATTTTCGGAGCATTGGCGTCTGGAGCGCATGGCCCTCATCGACCGCAATCTGTTGCGCCTGGCCATCTTTGAGCTGCTGTTCTGCCCCCAGGTGCCCCCCAAGGTGGTTATCAACGAAGCCCTGGAACTGGCCAAGAAGTACGGCGGCGAGGATTCCGCGGCCTTTGTCAACGGCATTCTGGACCGGGTCTGGGAGGCCGGCCTCGGCAAGGGCGCCTAGTTACGGGCACGACGAAGTATTTCGGCCTGAGTGCCGATGACATGCAAAGGGATGTGAAATGTCTGCAAACCGTCTGGATGAAAAAGGAGGTCAGCATGAGTAGAAGAATATTGGCGGGTGGTCTTGTGATCGTCCTGATGGCGGCGTTGGCCGGGTGCGCCACCGAGAGCGGCAGCAGCTATGATCCGGCCCGGTCCACCGGGGCCGGCGCCTTAGGAGGCGCGGCCGTGGGCGCGGCCTTGGGTTCGATTATCGGGGCGGCCACCGGCAGCGCCGCCACCGGCGCCTGGGTGGGCGCGGCGGCCGGCGGATTGGTGGGTGGCGTTGGCGGCTTTTTGTATGCCCAACATCAAAACAACCAGATCCGTAGCGCCCAGATGGCTCAACAATCTTACGGTTACAGCCCCAGCCGGGGCAATATCGTGGCGGTGGAACAGGCCAGCGTCAGCCCCTCCCGGGTGCGGCCCGGCGAGCCGGTGAAGATGGACGTCACCTACACCGTCCTGACCCCGGAGAATCAACCCACTACGGCCACCATTATCCGGGAGGTTGCCGTCGGCGGGCGGCAGATCGTCCAGCCCTATCAGGTGACGGCCTCCAATCCCAATGGCACATACAGCGACTCGGCACAGCTGACCCTGCCCAAGGACGCTCCCCGGGGTTCCTATACGGTGGTTACCAAGGTGATGACCGACAAGGCCATGGATCAGCGTAACGCCATGTTCACCGTGGAGTAGGCCGGAGCGAGCCGGGGGGGCGGACGCCCCGGAGGCGTTGAGGAACGCGGAAAGGGGGCGAGATCGGGGCTGCGGCCGGCTCGCCCCCGATGTTGTAAGGCGGCGAAAGAGTCAGGAAGTGGCGGACAATGGCCGGGCGGAGCATTGACATTTCGCATCAAAAAGGTTAAAAGATCATTTTATCTCCTTGCTCGGGCCGACGGTCCCGGGCTACCAATCCAGAAGGAGGCGCAATGCGCAGGTACGAAACCACTTTCATCGTCAACCCGGATCTCGGTGAGGAGGAGATCCAGGCCACCATCAACAAATTTACCCGGATCATCAGCGGCCAGGGCGGCACCGTGCTCAAGCAGGACGAGTGGGGGCGACGGCGTCTGGCCTATAAGATCGGCAAGTTCACTCACGGCTATTATGTGCTGGCCGATTTTGCCGGGGACCCGGCCACGCTGGCCGAACTGGAACGCAACCTCAAACTGGACGACCGGATCATCCGTTTCCTCTCGGTGAAGATCGGGGAAAACGTCAACGTCGAGGCCCTGCTGGCCGAGATCGCCGCCAAGATCAAGAAACAGGAAGAAGCCGCGGCTCCTCCCCCGCCCAGCGCCGAACCGGTTGCCCCCCCCCTCAGCGAGACCCCAACCAGCGAGACCCCAACCAGCGAGATATCCCAGGCACCCGCGGAAACGGAGGCATAATCATGGCACTATATCCCAAACGCAAACGCCGCCCCATTTTTCACCGGCGCAAAGTCTGCCGTTTCTGTGTGGACGCCAAACTGTTGATCGACTACAAGGACGTCAATACCTTACGGCATTTCATCACGGAGCGGGGCAAGATCATTCCCCGCCGCATCTCGGGCAACTGCGCCCGTCACCAGCGTAAGGTGACCGCGGCCATCAAGCGAGCGCGACTGCTGGCCCTGATGCCCTATACGGCCACCATGTCCACGTCCTAAAGGCCACCTCAAAGAGGATGCCCCCATGGGAGCAGGAATACGCCTGGAGCCAAGATCTGCGCCGTTAGTGCTGAACAGTTTCCTGGCGCTGCTCCTGTTGTACTATGCCGCCATCCGGCTGCCGCTGTTCGGCATCATCCTGACCGCCCTGGTGCCGTTGCCCATCATCCTGGTGCACCGCCGCGTCGGTTGGAGAGGGAGTCTGCTGGTGGTCGGGGGTGCCCTGGGCTTCATTCTGGGGCTGAAATTAATCTGGGGTTTCAGCGCCGAGATCCTGCTTTTCGTGCAGATGGCGGTGGCGGGGGTATTGGTGGGGCATTTGGAGCAGCGCGGCCATGCCGTGGAGGCGACCATCGGCATCGCCGTCCTGGGCATGGCCCTGATCAACGCCGCGGCCATCGGTTTCCAGATGTTCAGCCAGGGTCTGAGCGCCCGGGACTATGTGGATCGCACCGTGCAGGAGTTGCTCGGCTACCTGGGGACGCTCATGAATAAGGAAGGGGTGAGTCTCGGGGAATTGATGCCGGAGGGGATCGACCAAGGCGATTTCAGCCGGTTCATCATCCGGGTCAGCCCTGCCCTGATGTTGATAAACAGCATCGTGGTCGTCTGGCTGAATGTGTTGTTGAGCCGGGGCGTGCTGGTCCACACTGCGGAGTTGGAGGAGACGCCCCCCCTGTCGGTCTGGGAGGCGCCGGGGTTTCTCATCTTTGCGCTCATCGGCGCTGGTTTCATGATGATGGTGCCGGTGGACTGGATCGGGACCCTGGGGCTGAACCTGTTGCTGGTGAGCGCCTTGGTCTACTTTTTCCAGGGACTGGCCATCATTGCCCACACGTTTCAACGCTTCCAGGTGCCACGGTTTCTGCGCTTCATGCTTTACCCCTGGCTGGTGTTGTTGAAGCCAGCGATGCTCGTGGTGGCGTTGTTGGGAATGACTGATTTATGGCTGGACTACCGGCAGTTGCACCCGCCTCCGGCGAAGGATGACGAGGAGGCCTAGAGGCCGACCGGCAAACGGAAAATTTACGGTAAACAGAGGATAACAGCGTGAAAGTCATATTGACAGAAGATATCCCCGCGTTGGGGACACTGGGGGCCATCGTTGAAGTCAGGCGCGGCTATGGCCGCAATTTTTTAATTCCCCAGGGCAAGGCCCTGGAGGCCACGGCCGCCAACATCAGCCAGTTTGAAAAACAGCGCGTCCGGCTCGAACAGCTCCAGCAGAAAGAGAAGGAACAGGCCATGGGTATGGCCGAACGTCTGGAAGGGGTGACCATTACCATCGCGCAGCGGGTGGGGGAAGGCGATCGCCTGTATGGTTCGGTCACCACTACCCAGATCTCCGAAGCTCTGGCCCAACAGGGGATTGAGATTGACCGGAAAATGATCGAGCTGGCCGAACCCATCAAAACTCTGGGAGATCACACCGCCGTGGTCCGTCTGGGGTCAGCGGTCAAGGCGACCCTCACCGTGACCGTGGTGGCGGCGGCGGTGGAATAACCACGCGAGTTGGGACCCCTGAGGTTACCCTCAGGGAGGTGACGCCCACAATGAATGCCAGGGGAGGCGGCCATGAGCCGGTTAAGCCTGACCCCGAAGACGCCCGAGACGATGGCCGGGCGCGTTCCGCCGGCGAATCAGGAGGCCGAGCAATCGGTCCTGGGAGGTATCCTCCTGGATGGGGGAGCCATGGACCAGATTGTCGACCTGCTCCAGCCCGAAGATTTCTATTATGACACTCACGCCCGGATTTATCAGGCGATGCTGGAGCTTTACAAGAAGCGGGAGCCGGTGGATCTGACTACGGTGACCGCCCGCCTCTACGACCAGGGCATCCTGGAGCAGGTGGGGGGGCTGGTGTTCCTGGCGGAGTTGTCGGAACACGTGGGCACTGCCGCCAACATCGAATTCTACGGCAAAATCGTCTACGACAAGGCCATCCTGCGACGCCTGATCCAATGCGCCGGGGTGATCGCCGCCCGTTGCTACCAACCGGTGGAGGACGTGGCGGAGTGCCTTGACCAGGCGGAGGACAGCATTTTCCAGATCGCTTCCGCCAAGATCCGCAGCAGTCTGTACCCCATCGGTCGGCTGGTGGAAGACGAGATCGCCCTTCTTGAATCCATCTACAACAAAGAACGGGGCAAAATTACCGGAGTGCCCTGCGGTTTTACCGACCTGGATCGCATGACCGCGGGCTTTCAGCCCTCCGACCTGATTATCCTGGCGGCCCGGCCGTCCATGGGCAAGACCGCTCTGGCCCTGAATATCGCCTACAACGCTGCCCGCCAGAAATATCCGGTGGCCGTCTTTTCCCTGGAAATGTCCAAGGAGCAGTTGGTGCGCCGGCTCCTCAGCGCCATCGGTCGGGTGGACGCCTCCAATCTGCGGCAGGCCTTTCTCACCGACAAGGACTGGGCGGGATTGCAGGAGGCGGCCGGCGAATTGTTGGAGTGCCCCATATACATTGACGATACGCCCGCCGCCACCGTGCTGGAAGTGCGGGCCAAGTGCCGCCGCCTCAAGGCCAAGGACAATCTGGGGATAGTGATCATCGACTACCTGCAATTGATGCGGGGCCGTCACGACGCCAACAGCCGGGAACAGGAGATTTCGGAAATTTCCCGGTCCCTCAAGGCCATGGCCAAGGAGCTCAACGTCCCGGTGATCGCCCTTTCCCAGCTTAACCGGGAGGTGGAGAAACGCACCAACAAACGTCCGGAGCTCTCCGATCTGCGGGAATCAGGGGCCATTGAGCAGGACGCCGACGTCATTGTCTTCATCTACCGGGATGAGGTCTACAATCCCAACTCCGACCAGAAGGGGATCGCCGAGATTTTAGTGAAGAAGCAGCGTAACGGCCAGACCGGCGACTTGAAGCTGTTTTTCTGGAAGGAATTCACCCTCTTTCGGGATCATACGGCGGAGTCTCCCGAGAACTTTTAGGGCCTTATGCCGTTCAGGGGTATGCTGCCCACGAGAGGCCACAAATACGCAAGGCGGGTCTTGGACCCGCCTTGGTCGTTCACGTTTCTGGGTGTTTCCGGGGGGTCGCCGCCTCCCGCCGGCGGTTTGCTTACCCCGCCTTGATTTCGATCTTGCGGGGTTTGGCCTTCTCCACTTTGGGCAGCACCAGGCGCAGGACGCCCTCCTGCAGCGACGCCTCGATTTTGCTCTGGTCCACCAGTTGCCCCACGGTGAATTGCCGTAGGTAATTGCCGGTTTCGTACTCCTGGAGGAGTATGGTTTCGGTTGCCCCCAGTTGGGGGGAGATTTCCCCGCTGATGGTGAGTTGATCGTCCTTGATGTCGATGGTCACTTTGTCGGCGGGGACGCCGGGCATATCGGCCAGGACCACAATGGCCTGCTCAGTCTCGTAGATGTCCACCGCCGGGACAAAGATCCTGCCGGGGCGGGTGGGCTCCGCCTTGGTGGCCACGGCCTCTTTTTCCTTGGGGGTCAATTCCTTCTCGGTCATACGTCCCTCACCTCCTTTTCAGGCGCTTTTCACCGTTATCTGTTTGGGTTTGGTCTCTTCGGGTTTGGCCAGGGTGATGGTCAGCACCCCATCCTTGAAGACGGCATCGACCTTGGCGGGATCGATACGGCCGGGGAGCCGGATGAGGCGGCGGAAGGTGCCGGCCTCCCGTTCCCGGCGATGATAGCCCACAACCTTTTCCTCGGTGGGAATTTTGCGTTCCCCCCGCAGGGTAAGGCTGTTGTCCTGGAAGGTGATGTCGATGTCCTCCGGCTTGAGCCCGGCCAGTTCGGCGCGCACGAAGATATGATCCTGGTCTTCGGAAATATTCACCAAGGGGAACACCCCCGCCCGGCCGCGCCACCGTCCGGGGAATATGGTCTGATCCCACAGACGATCCATTTCCCGGCGCAACTGCTCCATCTCCCGGAACGGCTCCCACCTCGGTTCAAAGGTAAACCACGCCATGTCGCGGTCCTCCTCTATTGAGATTAGTAATTAATTTATTTGGTAAAATTATCATTGTAGCTTAATTCACAGGGTAAGCACGGGCAGGGAGGGCGTCAAGGGGGGAGCAGGAAAATTTTACAAAAAGGTAATTATTGGCGGCCGGGAACCGGGGCGCGGTTCATACCGACAGCAGGCGGCGGCGGGAGGTGATGTCGGTCAGACTAGGGAGAATGATTTCCAGGGTGCCCGACGAGATGGTCAGCTGTTGGTAGACGTTGAACCCGGCTTCCTGCACGGCCTGCCGCCGCCAGAAGGCGTCCCGCTCGGGGTCCTTGGAATCGTAGGGGAGTTCGAAGTAAACCCGCTGGATATGGGCCGTGGCCAACAGCTTGAGGCAGACGTAGCAGGGTTCCAGGGTGACGTAGAGCGCCGCCTCCTTGATGGCCACACCGTGGCGGGCGGCTTGGGCAATGGCGTTGGCCTCGGCGTGGGAGGCCCGGCAGTAGTTGTACTTGTCCACGTCGGCCACCTTCATTACCCGGCGGTGGCAGTAGGGGCGGCCCTGTTCATCCAACTGGTCGGTGCAGTGAGGGGCTCCGGGCATGGAGCCGTTGTAGCCCGTGGCCAGAATCTGGCGGTCCTTCACCAGCACCGCCCCGGTGGGCCGGGAGTTGCAGGTGGAGCGGGTGCTCACCAGCTTGGCGATGAGCATGAAGTATTCATCCCAGGTGGGGCGCATGTTGACAGAGCGCTTCTTTTTCTTCGGAGGATGTTCTCAGGAGACGACTTCTCTCCGGGGACCACTTGCCCTCGTTGCCAAGGTCCCTGCTTGTTACCATAACACACAGGCTTATGGAACAACATCTTTTTCTGGAGGTTGACCGCCGGCTTCCCAGGGGCGGCCGCCAGTTTTAGCAGAACTGTTCTTCTGTTACATATGGCGGTTCTCAAAAGTTATTTCCATCCACCCCTCATCCTGCCCTCTCCCCTGAGGGGAGCAGGGACCATACAGAAGATACTTTCGAGAACTGTTATAACTTTCTGATACCATGGACATTATCAAAAAAAAAGATTATCATTACGCTGTAGTTGTCAGCAATTACCTGTGTGGGTGAACTCCCACACTCCGTCTCGGCCCGGGCGGCCTTGCCTCCCGGTCGGGGAGTCCCACAGGAGAGGACAGGAGAGGGATGATGAGAAAGCTCTTTGCCGTTATCAGCCTGGCCGCGGTGTTGGTGGGGAGCGGCGGTCCGCTGGGGGCCCAACCCGAAGGTCCTCCGGCCTTCACCCTGCGGTCGGGGGCCGCGCCGGACAAGACCCCGGATTTTCCTCCCGACAGAAAATTCGCCCCGGATCTGCCCTATCCTTATCCGCCCCATGAGCTGCCGACGCCGGCCTTCGAACTGCCTTTCGAAGTGTATACCGGCCCGCCGCCCGTTGCGGAGATGCCCCCGGCCGCGATTTTAAGTCCGGAAAAGGAAAAGGAACTGGAAAAAATCGAACGCCGGACGGGCCGGAAGGTAAAATCCTGGCAGGTAATCCATCGGTAAAAGGTATGCCGTCCAAGATCAGGGAGCTTCTTTGTCCCAGTCGGGGCGGATAAGCCGTTGCCAGCAATGAACTCATTTTAGGTCTAACGTATACTATCCCATGAAAATCGCCTTCATCGGTCAGCCCAACTGCGGCAAGAGCACCATATTCAACTATTTCAGCGGCTATAAATCGGCGGTATCCAATTTCCCCGGGACCACCGTCCATTTCACCGAAAGCCAGGTGGTTTTTGACGGCCAGATTCTTACCTGCGTCGATCTCCCCGGGGTGTATTCCATTACCTCCACCGATACCTCGGAATTGGTGGCCCGTAATTACCTACTGGCCGGAGACGCCGACGTCATCGTCGATGTCATCGACGCCTCGCTACTCTCCCGCAGCCTGGAGCTGACCCTGGAGTTGCTCAGCCTGGAGCGGCCCCTGGTGGTAGCCCTGAACATGATGGACGAAGCGGGGCGCAAGGGCATTCAAATAGATCTGGAAAAACTGAGCAAACTTTTGGGGGTGCCGGTGGTGCCCACGGTGGCGGCCTCCGGCCGGGGCCTCACCGATCTGTTGCAGACGGCCATCAGTACCGCCTCTCTATGGGTGACACCATCGCCCTTGGTGTTCAGCCGGGATGTCGAGGAGGAGATCGACGCTTTGGGGGATTACGTCGACTCCCGCCGCCCCGAAGAGCTCGGTCTGCCCAGACGCTTTCTTCTCATCAAGCTCTTGGAAAACGATCCCCACCTCATGGAACGGGTGGAGCAGGTGCATCCCCATTGCCTGCCCATGATCAAGAACCACCAGAAGATCCTGGCATCATCCCACGGTCGCAGTCCCGAGGAGGTCATCAGTTCGGAGCGACACGCCTTGTCGGTAAATATCTTTGAGCAGGTGGCCCGGGTGACCGCCGCTGAAAAGCCGGGCTGGCGCGATCGCCTGGACCGGGTGGTTACCGACAAGTTTTGGGGTTACGTGATCCTCATCCTGGTGTTGGGGATCTTTTTTCAGGCCGTCTTCCGCTGCGGACAGTACACCGAGGAGTTTCTGTTGGCCTATCTGGACCAGACCGTCCAGTGGCTGCAGGCCCGCTTGGGAGCCAGCACCCTGGCCTACGGCGTGGCCGAAGGGGTGCTCATGGGGGTGTTCGGCGGGGTGGCCATCGTCTTGCCGTACCTCATTCCCTTTTTACTGGGCCTGGCGATCCTGGAGGACAGCGGTTATCTCCCCCGAGTGGCCTTTTTGATGGACACCACCATGCACTATGTGGGGCTGCATGGCAAGTCCGTGATCCCTTTCATTTTGGGGTACGGCTGCAGTGTCCCGGCGGTGATGGCCACCCGCATCCTGGGAGGCCACCGGGATCGAGTGGTGGTGGCCATGCTCACCATTCTGATCCCCTGTTCCGCCCGTTCGGTAGTGATATTCGCTCTGGTAGCCTATGTTTTGGGGCCCTACTATGCGGTGGGGGTCTATCTCTTCAATCTGGTGGTCATTGGAATCCTGGGGCGGCTGTCCACCTGGATGCTGCCCGAGGTTTCGCCGGGGCTGCTCATGGAGATTCCCGACTTCCGACTGCCCACCCTGAAGAATATGCTGAACAAGAGCTGGCTCAGCCTCAAGGAATTCATCGTGGTGGCCTGGCCTATCCTCATCGGCGGGTGCCTGGTGCTCAGCCTGCTGAAATACGTCGGTTGGGAGGCCGGGGTCAACCGCCTCCTCAAACCGCTCACCGCGGTCCTGGGATTGCCCGATGCCGTGGGAAGCACCCTGATCTTCGGCGTCATGCGCAAGGAACTCACCCTGGTGATGCTCACCGAGGCCCTGGGTACCAGCCAGATTCAATCGGTCATGTCCCCCATCCAACTCCTCACCTTCACCATCTTTGTCCTCTTCTACGTCCCCTGCGCTTCCACCATCGCCGCCCTCAGCCGGGAGGTGGGCTGGAAGGGCGCCGGGCTGGCCGTTGCCGGCTGCCTGGGGTTGGCGTTGGGGTTGGGTGTCCTGACCCGGGTGGTGGGCGGCGTGGTGTTGGGGTAGGGCGCCGTTACCGGCGGATGCGGCTTCAACCCTCGGCCCGGGCGGTATAATACCCCTCTGCTTCCCGGATCTGAATGGGAGCGGCGTACAAGGCGCTCAGTTGCGCCGCGGTGAGGAGCTCCGCCTTGGGGCCGTCGGTCAGGATGCGTCCCCCCTGCAACAGCACCACCCGCCGGGTATCCGGAAAAATCTCCTCCACGTGATGCGTTACCAGGATGATGGTCTTGCCGTGCCGGGCCAAGTTCTGCAGGGTTTGCAAGAATCGGTGGCGAGCCGCCAAGTCCAGACCGCGGCGTTCGCCCTTGAGCACCGTGGCGCGGTACAGGCGCAAGAGGGGAATCGGCGGGATCATCGGCGCTTACCGGCGACTATCGAATTTAGGGTCGAACAGGCCCTGGAACCTGGCGATTGCCGCCTGCACTGCCGGCCGGGTCACCACCGCCGAGATGGCGCAGACGCCGTCCGCCCCCGCCGCAATCACCGCCGGGGCGTTGTCCAGGGTGATGCCGCCGATGGCCATGAGGGGGAGCGCCAGCCAGCGGCGAATCTCCCGCAGCAGCTCCAGCCCGGCGGGTTCACCGGCGTCGGTCTTGGTATCGGTGGCGAAGATGGGGCCCACCCCCAGATAATCGGCCCCCTGACTCGCGGCTCTAAGGGCCTGCTCCAGGTTATCCACGGAAACCCCGATGATCTTATCATTTCCCAGCAGCCGCCGGGCCTGAGGGCAGGGCATGTCCTGCTGGCCCAGATGCACCCCGTCGGCCCCCACCGCCAGGGCGACGTCCACCCGGTCGTTGATCAAAAAGAGCGTCCCCTGGCAGACCTCCCGCAATTTCCGGGCCTCCGCCAGCATCTCCGGCGTCGACGCCTGCTTGTCCCGGTACTGGACGAGGCGCACGCCGGCGGCCACCGCGCTTTGCACGTCGGCGAGGTTCCCGGCCCGGCTCAGGCGGGCGTCGGTGATGAAATAGTAGCCCCTCAATCCTGCTCCACCTGCTGCCGTTGCCTCATGGTGGCCTCATCCAGGTTGTACAGGGCGTCATAGAGTCTTTCCTTGAAGCTGCCCGGTCCGGCGGCCGCGGCCGCGGCTCGTTCCGCGGCCACGCCAAATCCCGTCAGGGCCGCGGCGGCCGCCGCCGCCAGGTCCGGTTCCACCGCGGCGGCGGCGCCGATCATCGAGGTGGCCATGCAGCCGGTCCCCACCACCCGGCCCATCAGGGGATGGCCGTTTTTCACCCGGTAGAGGGTTCCGGGGCCGGCCACGATATCCTCCGGGCCGGTGATCACCACGACGGTCTGTTGCTGCCGGGCCAGTTCCCGGGCCGTGTGGGCCAGGTCCAGCACGACCTCGCCGGCATCGACGCCCCGGGTGCGCACCGCCGCCCCGCTGACACGGGCGATCTCCGAGGCATTGCCTTTGAGGATGTCGATGCGGACCTCGTTCAACAGCAGGAGACAGGCGTCGTCCCGCAGGGTGGTGGCCCCGGCCCCGCAGGCGTCCAACACCACCGGAATTCCCCGGGTGTTGGCGGCCTTGGCTGCCAGCAGCATGGCGGCCACGAATTCCCGGGTCAGGGTGCCGATATTCAGCACCAGGGCCTGGGCCAGGCCGGTCATCTGCGCCACTTCGTCGGCCGCGTGGGCCATTACCGGCGAGCCCCCCAGCACCTTGACCACCTGGGCGCAGTCATAGATGGTGACCCAGTTGGTCAGATGATGCACCACCGGCTGGCGGGCGCGGATACGTTGGAAGATCTCGAAGGGGTTCCAGAAAACCGTCGTCATGCGCTTTATGCCTTCTTTTCGCCCTGCTGCAGCTTCGCCCACTGGTCCCGCAGCGTCACCGTGCGGTTGAAGACCGGCGCGCCGGGCGCACTGTCCGGGTCCGCGTAGAAATACCCCAGGCGCTCGAACTGCCAGTGGCTGCCGGGTGCCGCCTGCGCCAACGTCGGCTCCACCCAGCAGGGCTTGACGATCTGTAGGGATTCCGGGTTGATGTCGGCCTTGAAGTCGCCGCTGGCTTCGCCGGGCACCGGCGTGGTGAACAGGCGGTCGTAGAGGCGCACTTCCGCCGACACCGCCTGGGCCGCGCTCACCCAATGCAGGGTGGCCTTCACCTGGCGGCCGTCCGGCGCGCCGCCGCCCTTGGTCTCGGGGTCGTAGGTGCAGATCAGCTCCGTCACGTCGCCGGTGGCCGGGTCGGTCACCACGTCCACACACTTGACGAAATAGGCGTAGCGCAGCCGCACTTCCCGTCCCGGGGCCAGGCGGTAGAACTTCTTGGGCGGGTCCAGCCGGAAGTCGTCGCGCTCGATGTACAGCTCCCGGGAGAAGGGCACCTGCCGGGTGCCGGCCCCCGGGTCTTCCGGGTTGTTGACGGCCTCCAGCTCTTCCACCCGGTCCGCCGGGAAATTCTCGATCACCACCTTGACGGGGTTGAGCACCGCCATGGCCCGGGGGGCCCATTTGTTGAGTTCCTCCCGCACGCAGTACTCCAGCAGGGCCAGGTCCACCAGGTTTTCCCGTTTGCCCACGCCGATGCGCTCGCAGAAGGTGCGGATGGCCGCCGGGGGATAGCCCCGGCGGCGCATCCCCGCCAGGGTGGGCATACGGGGGTCGTCCCAGCCGTTGACCAGCCCCTCATGCACCAGTTGAATGAGCCGGCGCTTGGACAGCACCGTGTAGCTCAGGTTCAGGCGGGCGAACTCGATCTGCTGGGGGTGGTAGATGCCCAACTGGTCCAGGTACCAGTCGTACAGGGCGCGGTGGTCTTCGTACTCCATGGTGCAGATGGAATGGGTGACGCCCTCCAGGGAGTCGCACTGGCCGTGGGCCCAGTCGTACATGGGATAGATGCACCACTGCCCCCCGGTGCGGTGGTGATCCTCGTGCTTGATGCGGTACATCACCGGGTCCCGCAGATTCAGATTGGGGGCGGCCATGTCGATACGCGCCCGCAGGGTGCAGGCGCCGTCGGCGAACTCCCCGGCCCGCATGCGGGCGAAACGATCCAGGTTCTCCGCCACGCTGCGGTTGCGGTAGGGGCTGTCCTGACCCGGCGCGGTGAGGGTACCCCGGTAGTCCTTGACTTCCTCGGGGCTCAGGTCGCAGACGTAGGCCTTGCCGTCCTTGATGAGCTGCACCGCCCAGTCGCAGAGCTGCGCGAAATAATCGGAGGCGTAAAAGAGCCGGTCGCCCCAGTCGAATCCCAGCCAGCGCACGTCGGCCTGGATGGACTCCACGTACTCGATGTCCTCCTTGCTGGGATTGGTGTCGTCGAACCGGAAGTTGCACCGCCCCCCGAACTCCGCGGCCAACCCGAAGTTCAGGCAGATGCTCTTGGCGTGGCCGATGTGCAGGTAGCCGTTGGGCTCAGGCGGGAAGCGGGTCAGCACCTGGCCCCCGAACTTACCGGTGCGGTTGTCTTCCTCAACGATATAGCGAATAAAATTGGGCGGCGGCGCCACCTCGGGTTTGGTCATATGGTTACTCCCCGGATGTATGAGATAGTTCAGATGGTATCATCAGGCGGCAACGGCGGCAGCGACTCTTTCAGGACAGGCAATAATACTGGCAGATGTACGCTGACAATCTCCCAAATGTCCTCCGGGTTGATATCCTCATATTCATGGACCAGGATGTTCCGTAGGGCGATGATTTTTCGCCAAGGAATTTCGGGGTGAGCGAGCTTAAAGGCGTCGGATACTCTCCGGGCAGCCTCTCCCAGAATTGTCAGGTTGCGTCCCACTGCGTCGGTTAATATCTCATCTCGAAGAAATACCTCAAAACTAACATCGGCTAAATATCGCCGGACTTTCTCACCGGCCTGAATCATGTCAAAGAGATGTGCCGGATCTCTCATGTCATCCGGCATAAATCACCTTCTTGGTGGACAGGATGGCATGACGGATAAACGGATTGCGCAGGTTACGCTTTTCCACGAGATCTATACGCCGGCCGAAGATTTCCGTCAGTTCGTCCTGCATGTGCAGCCGGTTATCGAGACTACGCGGGGCCTCCGGACTCAGGGTGATGAGCACGTCGATATCGCTGTCGGCGCGGAAATCATCCCTCAGCACCGAACCGAACAACGCCAGTTCATTGATATGCCACCGCCGGCAAAAATCCTCAATCTGTTTTTCGGGCAAAGCTACAGGCATAGCTGGGCCATCGTAACAAATGCCTTGGTTGACGGCAGGCCATGATTCCCCGGTTACAAACCAACGGCTCCTGCCCCCCTTACTGCTGAAATGGTGTATTTTTCAATGCCTGTTATTGTATACCAGAGGCAATCGGCGAGTGCAATGCGGTAAAGGCGCGGAGATATGCATTGAAACCATTGGGAAAAAGGTTAGAATAGGGTCAGGGGAGCAATACTCGAGACCATGCCGCCGAGGCCCTCATGACCAACAAGGACATCGCCCGGATCTTTTACGAAATCGCCGAATACCTGGAGATGGATGGGGTGCGCTTCAAGCCCTACGCCTATCAGAAGGCCGCCATCACCCTGGAAAACCTCAGCGACGATGTGGCCGACACTTACAAGAAGGGCGGCCTCAAGGCCCTGAAAGCCATCCCCGGGGTGGGGGAGTCCATCGCCGCCAAGATCGAGGAATACCTCACTACCGGTAGGATCCGGTATTACGAGGACTTCAAGGCCAAGATGCCCATCAACCTGGATGAGATCGTGGCGGTGGAGGGCATGGGGCCCAAAAAGGCCAAGGTCCTCTTCGAAAAGTTGGGAATCACCAACCTGGACCAGCTGGAGGCTGCCGCCCGGGAGCACAAGATTGCGCCCCTGTTCGGCTTCGGCGACAAGACGGAACAGAACTTCCTGGAGGCCATCGCCTTTTTGAAGAAGAGCACCGGCCGCTTCCTGTTGGGGGACATCCTGCCACTGGCCCGGCAGGTGCTGGCCAAGCTGCGGGCGCTCCCTCAGGTGCAGCAGGCGGATGTGGCCGGCAGCCTCCGCCGCATGAAGGAAACCATCGGGGACGTCGATCTGTTGGTGGTTTCTCCGGAGCCCGGGCCCGTCATGGACTTTTTCGTGCGGCTGCCGGGAGTGGAGAAGGTCCTGGGACACGGCACCACCAAGACTTCGGTGCGCCTGAGTCAGGGCTTCGACATGGACCTGCGCGTCATCCCGCCGGAAAGCTACGGCGCCGCCCTACAGTACTTTTCCGGCTCCAAGGAGCATAACATCGCCCTGCGGAAAATCGCCATCGACAAGGGCTACAAACTCAGCGAATACGGGGTCTTCGCCGGCGACGCGATGATCGCCGGGGCTACCGAAGAAGAGGTCTATGCCGCTCTGGGACTGCCCTGGATTGCCCCGGAGCTGCGGGAGGACCGGGGGGAGATCGAGGCCGCGTTGGCCGGCCGTCTGCCCCGGCTCCTCGGTTACGACGACATTCAGGGCGACCTCCACGTACACTGCGACTGGAACGGCGGGGCCAATTCCATCGCCGAAATCGCCGCCCAGGCCCGGGAGCTGGGATACGCCTACATCGGCATCGCCGACCACACCAAGTTCCTGAAGATCGAACGCGGCCTGGACGAAGACGCCCTCCGGCGGCGCAACCTGGAGATCGACGCCCTCAACGCCCGATTCCGGGCGGCGGGCGAAGATTTCACCGTCCTCAAGGGCTGCGAGGCCAACATCATGCCCGACGGCGCCATCGACATCGCCGACGACTGCCTGGCGGAGCTGGACTACGTCATCGCCGGGGTCCACTCCACCTTCAAGATGAGCCGGGAGGAGATGACCCGCCGGCTCATCACCGCCATGGAGAACCCCCACGTGGACATCATCTCCCACCCCACCGGCCGCATTCTCAAGAAGCGGCAGGAGTACGAGATTTCCTTAGAGGCCGTCCTGGAGGCCGCCCGCCGCACCGGCACCGTCCTGGAGATCAACGCCTACCCGGAACGCCTGGACCTGGGGGACCTCAATATCCGGGCCGCCAAGCAGGCCGGCGTCAAGATGGTCATCAACACCGACGCCCATCATACCGACCAGCTGCGCCTGATGCCTTATGGCATCGCCCAGGCGCGCCGGGGCTGGGCCGAAGCGGACGACATCGTCAACGCCTGGCCGGCGGCGGAATTCTTGCGGCGCTTGAAGTGAGGTCGAGGCGGGGAAGGATAGGGGGGCCGTCGTTAAGGCTGTACTCTCGCGGGGTGCCGGAGGATTGGGGTAAAAAAAAAGGGGGGCAGCGCCCCCCTCGCACTAGCTGATGACTTCCCGGATTAACCGAACAGCCGCCGGCGACTGAACCAGATCAGGCCGGGCAGGCCGCTGCCCAACAACCACACGCTGCCGGGGAGGGGTACCACCTCGGTGGTGATTGTGCCCCACAGGTAGGTGCTGTTGGATCCGTTTTCCGGCGACTCAAACTGACTCTGGAGATTGTCGGCGGAGGCCCCGAATCCCAAGAGTTTTAAAGTGTAGATCGTGTCCCCGATGGTGAAGGTCTCGGTGGGGAAACTGGAGGGGAAGTAGATGAAATCCCGATCCAACCAATCGTCACCAGTGGTGTTGGGCGTTTCATTGATGTTAAAGGTGAAGGTGAAGCTGGGGTTGACTTCAGGCACGCTGAAATCCAGGTTAATGACCAACTGCACACTGGAGGCCGCCGTACCGCCGGAGATGGGGTTGTTATAATGCGTCAGGGTGCCCAGCATAAAGGCGTCTTCAGGGTCGAAGGTCAGTTGCGGCGGGGCGCTGCCGGCAAAGCCCAGGCCGCTCTGGCCATAGCCCACGCTGGTGCCCCAACGCACCTGGACTTCGGTGCCCACGGTGGGGAAGTTGATGTTGGTGCCGCCCACCACATTCTGCCAGGTCCCGGTGACCTGGTCCAGGGTCAGGGCCAGGGCCGGCGGGACGTTGGCGGCGCTGACGATCAGGGTCAGCGCCAAAAACAAGGGGAATAACAACTTCTTCATAATGTCCTCCCGGAACAGAAGATTTAATTTCGCTGTATCAATATTAAAGTGACGATGAAAGAAGTTTATCACGATTATTACTTGATACAGCTGTTACTTTATGTCGCAAGTTATATGCCATATAATAATATATGTTATATCAATGTGATAGAAATATTGGCGGGGAGATACAGGTTCAAAATTATTAACACGCCCAACCGCTATTTTTAATTAATGTCTTATATCAATATGTTGCCATGTTTACACTTTTAACGATGATATCGGCTGCTATTCTCATGAGAATGTTCACTATTTGAACTATTCTATTACTATTAAACAACTGCTTAATAAAATAAAATATAATTGGAAGAATGTTATTATGCCCATTAAAACCTACTACACCAGCGAATCCGTCACCGAGGGCCATCCCGACAAGATCGCCGACCAGATCGCCGATGCCCTCCTGGACGCCTACCTGGCCGAGGACTCCGAGGCCCGGGTGGCGGTGGAGGTTATCGTCACTTCGCAGTTCGTCCTGGTGGCCGGGGAGGTCACCTCCACGGCCCGGGTGGCGGTGGAGCCCCTGGTGCGCCGGGTCATCCGGGATATTGGCTATGTTCATGAAGAGTTCGGGTTCGATGCAAAAAACGTCCGGGTGGAGGTGCGGCTGCACACCCAGTCGCCGGACATCGCCCGGGGGGTGGACGTGGACGCGGCCCGGGGCAAGGCCCTGGGCGCCGGGGATCAGGGCATCATGTACGGCTTTGCGTGTCGGGAGACCCCGGAATTGATGCCGCTGCCCATTATGCTGGCGCACGGTCTGGTCCGGCGCTTGGACGAGGTGCGCCGCCGGGAGCTGCTCCCCTATCTGCGGCCCGACGGCAAATCCCAGGTGACGGTGGAATACCGAGACGGTATCCCCCGGAGGGTGGAGGCGGTGGTGGTGTCGGCGCAGCATGACCCGGAGGTGGACATCGCCACCCTGCGGGCCGAGGTGGCCCGGGAGGTGATCCTGGCGGCCATCCCCCCCGAACTGCTGGACGCCCGCACCCACTTTTTCATCAACCCCACGGGCCGTTTCGTGGTGGGAGGGCCCCATGGCGACACCGGGGTCACCGGGCGTAAGATCATGGTGGACACCTACGGCACCCTGGGACGCCATGGTGGCGGCAGTTTTTCCGGCAAGGACCCCACCAAGGTGGACCGTAGCGCCGCGTATACCCTGCGGCAGGCGGCCAAGGCGGTGGTGGCGGTGGGCTGGGCGGATTGTTGCGAATTGCGGGCGGCCTACGTCATCGGCGAGCCACGGCCGGTGTGTCTGGATGTCGAGACCTTCGGCACCGGGCGGCGGGAGGGGACGGAGATTGTCGCCCGGCTGCAGGACCGCTTCGACCTGACCCCGGCGGGGATGATCGCCCGCCTCCGCCTGCGGCGTCCCCTCTACCGGCCCGCCGCGGTCTACGGCCACTTCGGCCGCCCCGGCGACGGCGACCTGTTCCCCTGGGAGGAGATCATCCCCCTGTAGGCCAGGTGATGGTGATCTCTATTTGATGAGGACGCGGACCGACTGGCTCTTAGCCGCCTGGTTCTCCCAAGGCCGCTTGTATTCAAAGACGATGGTGGTGGCGCCGGTTTTCAGCGGCAGGAATTCAAACAGCTCAGCGCCGGCGGCTCCGGGCCGGGGCGGCTCCGGGCGGCGGTACTTGCGGCTTTTGAGTTGCAGATAATTTCTGTCGTAGGCCGCTACCTTCCAGCCGAAGCCGGTGGAGGGGTTGGTGGCCAAGGCCACCGTGAATTCCTTCAGCACGGTGGCGATCTGGTCGGGATGGCCCTCCGCCTGTTCCTGGGCCGGGGCGACGGCGGCCGCCAGTATCAGGACGGCTACGATGACGGCCGTCCTTCCGAGGTGATGGAGTTTCATCTGTGCACCCCCTTTCCGTTCTCGCCGCCAACAGCTAACAGCTATATATCATACCAGGAGCTGGCGGGCCACAAAGAGGCGGGTGTAGTCGTTTTCCGGCCGGGTGAGCAGTTTGTCGGTGGGGCCGGCTTCCACCAGCCGGCCCTGATGCAGGAAGAGCAGTTCCTGCGTCAGGCGCTCGGCCTGGCCCAGATCGTGGGTGACCATGACGATGGTGGGGTTGTTCTGCCGGTGCAGGTCCCGGAGCTGGGTCTCGAACTCCAGGGTGTTGCGGGGGTCCAGGCTGGCGGTGGGTTCGTCCAGGAGCAAGAGCGCCGGGTCGGCGGCCACGGCCCGTGCCAAGGCCACCTTTTGGGCTTCGCCCCCGGAGAGGCGGGAGACGGGTCGGTGGGCCAGTTCCCCCAGGCGGAAGGCGGCCAGCAACTCCTGCACCCGGCGGCGGACCTGCGTCCTGGGCTGGTGGCGGAACTTCAGGGGGAGAGCCACGTTGGCGGCCACCGTACCGGTGAACAGCAGGGGCTGCTGGGCCACCATGCCGATCTGCCGCCGCGCCGCCAATACTTCCGGCCACGTGCCGGTCACATCCGTCCCCTGAAAGATCAGGCGACCGACTGCGGGTTTTTCCAACAGCGCCAACAGTCGCAACAGAGAGGTCTTGCCAGCCCCGTTGGGGCCCACGATCCCGTAGATACCCCCCGGGACGAAGCTGTAGGACAGGTCCGCCAGGACCGCGGCTCCCTGGCGTCGGTGGGTGATGTGCTCCAGCGAAACCACAGCCTCCCCCGGGTTCATTCCCGCCCCCGGCCCTGGAGCAGGTTGAGCCCCAGATTGATGACAAAGGCCAGGGCGATCAACACCAGGCCCAAGGCGATGGCCAGGGCGAACTCCCCCTTGGCCGTCTCCAGGACGATGGCGGTGGTCATCACCCGGGTGTAGCCGGCGATGTTGCCCCCCACCATCAGCACCGCCCCCACCTCGGCGATCACCCGCCCGAACCCGGCGATGACCGCCGCCAACAGAGCAAAGCGGGCCTCCCGCACCACCATCCCCGCGGCCTGCCGGGAGGTCGCCCCCAACACCAAGGCGGTATCATGCGCCCGGGGGTCCACCGACAGCAAGGCGCTGATGGCCAACGCTGCCACGATGGGGGTAGCCAGTACCGTTTGGGCGATGATCATGGCGGTGGGGGTGAAGAGCAGCCCCCAGATTCCCAGGGGACCGCTCCGGGACAACAGCAGGTAGATAACCAACCCCACCACTACCGGCGGCAACCCCATGCAGGTGTTGCACAGGTTGATGAGTAAACGTCGGCCCCGGAACTTTTTCAGGGCCACCGCCAGCCCCACACCGATGCCCCCCAAAGACGCCAAGACGATGGCGGTCCCGGAGATAGCCAGCGACCGCAGGATAATGGCGTAGAGCTCGGGGTCGCCGGAGAACAGCAGCCGAAAACTCTGGAGCAACCCCTGATAAATGGTATCCATATATTTCAGCTCCGGGAAAGAGGGGAGTGTCGAACATAAGTACTGGGGGAAATTTGCTCATCGAGCAAATTTCCCCCAGTACTTTATACGGGTGGGGAGGGGGTGAGAGGGAGGGCAAGGGGCTTAGCCCCCTGGCCCTCCTCCACATACTCATTTCTCCGCGTTGGGGATGAACAGCGAGTTGCCGTGTTTGTCCTTGAAGTCGCCGATCACCTTCTGGCCCGCGGGCGACACCAGCCACTCGGCGAAGGCGGTGGCCTCCTTGACCTTGACGTGGGGGTGTTTGGCCGGGTTCACCACGATGACCCCGTACTGGTTGAACAACACCGGGTCGCCCTCAACCATTACCTGGAGGTTGAATTTTTCCTTGTCTTTGGTAGCCAGCCAGGTGCCCCGATCGGTCAGGGTGTAGAATTGCTTCTCGTTGGCCAGGCGCAGGGTGTTTTCCATGCCCTGCCCCGCCTCCAGGTAGGCCGGCTTGCCTTTGGGGTCCACGCCGGCCGCTTTCCACACCTTCAATTCCTTGGAATGGGTGCCGGATTTGTCGCCCCGGGAGACGAAATGGAAGCCGGTGGCGCCCATCTTTTTAAAGGCCTCCGTGGCGTCTTTGCCGCCCTTGATTTTGGCCGGGTCCGCGGCCGGGCCCACGATGATGAAATCATTATACATCACCAGGCGCCGGGCCAGGCCGAAGCCGTCTTCCACGAATTTCTTCTCCGCCTCGGGGTCGTGGACGAAGAGCACGTCGGCGTCGCCCCGGCGGGCCAGTTCCAGGGCCTGGCCGGTACCCACGGCCACCACCGCCACCTCGACGCCGCTGGCTTGTTTAAAGGCCGGCAGCAGCACCTCGAAGAGGCCGGAGTTCTGGGTGCTGGTGGTGGAGGCGCAGGTGATGCGGCCGGGGGCAGTTTTCGTGGCGGCTGCGATGGCTGTTCCCGTAACCATCAGGCTGACAATGGAGACAACGGCCAAGATCGCCAGTTGCCGATTATTTCTTTTGATTCTCATGAGTTCCTCCATAACTCGTGAAATCTGCGCCCGTCCTAAGTCTTCGGCGACGCCCACTCTTTACCTGTCTTATCTTGACAGCGGAGAGTTTGACCGCGGCAAGCTAAACAACATCAGTCATCGTATTTCTGGGCATAGGCGGCGTCGTTATACAGACCTTCGCCGAATTTATCCTTGCCGTACTCCGCGATGATCTTCTGGCCGGGTTCCGAGGTCACGAAGTCTATGAACTTGGCCGCCCACTGCGCTCCGGGGGTGGCCCCCGGCGGCTGGCAGAGGGCGTGATAGGTGTTGATCAGGAATTTGTCGCCCCGGAAGAGGATTTTGAGGTTCGGCACTTTCTGCTTTTCAGCCGCCCAGGTGCTGCTGTCGGTCATGAAGTAGCCCCGTTCCTTGTCGGCCCGCAGCAGGGTGGCGGTCATGAAGTCCTTGGTGACGATATACCAGGGCCCCTCCGGATTGATCCCGGCGTTTTTCCAGGCGTCCATCTCCTTTTTGTGGGTGCCGGAGTTGTCCCCCCGGGAGAAGAACTTGGCCTGAGCCTTGGCGATGCGGGTGTAGGCGTCGGCCGCGCTCTTGGCCGCGGCGATCTTGGCGGGGTCCGCGGCCGGCCCCACGATATAGAACTCATTGGAGCCGATGAGGGTGCGTTTGGCGGCCCAGCCGTCGGCCACCGCCTGTTTTTCCGCTGCCGGGGCGTGCACCATGATCATGTCCACTTTTTTGTCCTTGAGTAGTTTGAGGGATGCCCCGGAGCCGGCCTTGTGCCAGTTCAGGGTGGTCTGATTCTTGGGGTTGAAGGCGTCGGCCAGGGCCTGCAGCAATCCCAGCTCCCCGGGGCTACCGGTGGCCAGGGAAAAGTGGTGGGGGCCGCTGCCGTAAGTGGCAGCGGGTTTTTCCTGGGCTCCGACCTCCACAGCAGACGCCAGTAAAGATAAAATCATCAATACGATAGATATCTGTCTCTGTGCCATCTCGTCCCCCGTCGCCCTTCTTGATTATCAATATAACCCAAATCCACCCCAAAATATGTCTTTTTAGGCATGATTGTCAACAAAAAAAACAGCGTCGATAGCCGCCGGGGTGTCTCCTGGTGGTGCCGATCTTAGAAAAAACGTGACAGCTGTCCTGGGTATCTCCTGGGTTCCGTGATAGCCTATAGTTTTCTTGTGCTTTATTTACCAGGAACGGAGTGGCCGCTGCACTTTGCGCCTGAATGGGTAGAGCGGCTGCTTCAGCAGGCCTCGGCCTGGATTTCCACCCGGGGTGTCGCTGTTAGGGCTTCACGCCGACCAGGATGGCGGAGTGCTCGTTGACCCGCCGGAGTTCCGGGGACTGCACCCCCGTCTCCCGCATCCAGGCCGCCGTTTCGGTATGGGTGTAGGCTCGGCCCCCCGGGGTCACCGCCAGCATGTGTACCCCGAACATGGCGGCGCTGGGGGGGGTGTAGCCGTCGTCGTTGAGGAAAAAGTCGTGCACCGCCAGGCGGCCGCCGGGTTCCAGGGCAGCCGTCGCTTTGGCCAGGAGCAGCTGGCACTGTTCCTCCGTGTGGCTGTGCAGGATCTGGGAGACCCAGATGTAGTCGTAACCCCGGCCGATGTCGTCCGTGAGGAAGTTGCCCGCCCGGGTGTCAATGCGCTCCTGCAGACCGTGGCTGCTGATGTTTTCCCGGGCGATGGTCAAGGGCAGCGGCAAATCGAAGACTGTCGCCTTCAGTCCCGGATAGTGCTGCACGAAGCCGATGGCGTAGGTGGCCGGTCCCCCGCCCAAATCGAGGACGTGGGTGGCTCCCGTCAGGTCCAGCTGCTTCAGCACCAGTGGCAGGGTGTCCCGGGCGATGGCGTGCATTCCCCAAATGAAGTCGCTGACTTCCTCCTGCCGAGCCTCCTCGTTGGCGTCCAACCAACGCTCGGGTGCGGTCTGCCGGGGCCCCCCGGTAATCACCACCGGCTCCAGGTCGGACCAGCCTGGCCAGGTATGGTGCAGGTGTTTGAAGATGGCTCCCCGGTAGTTGTCCCGGCCGGCCACCAGATACTCCTCGGCCGTGGGGCTGTTGCGGAAGGCCTCGCCCGCCTTCGTCACCAGCCCCAGGGCCGCCAGGCCGTTCAACAGGAGGTTCAAGGCCCGGGCGTCCACTTGCAGACGCGCTGCCAGGTCCGCGGCGGTGGCCGGGAAGGACAGGTAGTTGAAGACACCTAGGTCGCAGGCCACCAGAAACACCTTGGAGTTCTGGAAGGCCCGGGCCAGCTCCATCAGTCTTCCGAAATGGGGGGGATTGTCCGTCACCACTGGTCGGCCTCTTTATTCACGGGTTTGTTTGTCTTCCTGACGCGGCACGGCGCAGGATTCGCGGCTCATTCAGGTGCGGATGCCCAGTTTGGGCAGGACCCAGGCGTTCAGAACCACCCAGGCACCAATTATCAGGGCTAACCATAAAAAGGTCTTCATATATTTGGCTCCTTGCACGCTGACCCTCGGGGGGGGCGGGATGAGGTGGGGATCTTCCCCGCTATTAGGCTAGTCATTGTCCCGTAGTTCTGCAACCGGTTTTTTTCCGTTCCGGCAGCTTTGCTGACCGACTCGTGTCATTTGCGGCGCTCTTTTTCGGTCGGGCGGGGTCCCTCACCCGGGTCGCACAGTATGCCGACAATCTCAATGGGTGCAAGAGGTGCCACTCAGCCGGCGCAGCCAGTGGTAGAGTTTTTCCCGGTAGGCATAGGTCAACACCGCCAGAACCAGAAAGAGGCCCAGCATGAGGAGGAAGGCGCGGTAACGGCCGTCGAAAACATGAGCGCCCTGCAGCGACAGCATCAGGGTGCCGGGCAGCCGGCCGACGGTCACCAAAATGATGAACAGGCGCAGGGGGATTTGACTCAACCCCAGGATAAAACATAGATAATCCTTGGGAAAACCGGGAAAGAGAAAGAGCAGGAAGGCGATCAGGGCTCCTTCCCGTTCCATCAGGAAGTCGAACTTTTTCAGGGTTTCCCGGCTGACCACCTTCTCCACAAAATGGATTTCCAGCCAGCGGCCCAACAGAAAGGCGGCGATGGACCCCAGGGTCAGCCCCACCGTGGAATAGAGAAACCCAGGAATGACGCCGAAGAGGTATCCCCCTAAAAAACCTGTCAGTTCCCCGGGGATAGGCGCAAAGATAACCTGCAGCGATTGGATCCCGATGAAGACCAGGGGAGCCAGCGGACCGAAGGAGCGCAGCCAGGTCTGGAGGTGCTGCTTATTGTAGAAATACTGCATGCAGCGGTCTCCGCAAGCCATCAGCGGCTCCCAGAAATAATAGATCAGGGCGGGCGTGGCGAGTAAAAAGATTAAGCCGGCAATGAGCAGACCCCGGCGCCAGGGGGGGGCGGCCGGCGTCTGCGGGGCCGGTGACTGTTTTTCAGAGGTCATATATTTATCAACTAACTCTTTCCCTATTATTCGGTGCTGCTGACTGCCAATGCTTACCTTGATAGATTCGGCGCGTTGCCAGGGATTGATTAATCTCGCGCAAAACCCGGTTTTTGTCCAGGCACCAGTGGGGTGCCGCCACCTCCCAAACGTGGGGGTCGCCGGTGAGACGATGAATGACCATCTGCGGGGGTAGGCGTTCCAGAAAGTCGCCCACCAGCGAGACGTATTCCTCCCGCGCCAACGGCCGGTACCCCCCGGAAAGATATAACGTCTCCAGGGGGGTGCCGCGGATCACATACAACAGGTGAATCTTTACCCCGTCCACGGGTAAGCTTCCCAAAAAATCCGCGGTGGCCAACATGTCATCCCGGCCTTCTCCCGGCAGACCCAGGATGACATGGGCGAGGAGATGCAGACCCCGACCAGCGGCCTGGGATACGGCCTGGCGGAAACAGGCGACGTCGTGGCCGCGGCGAATGCGCTGCAAGGTGGCGTCATGGGCCGATTGCAGCCCGAGTTCCAGCCAGACCAGGTGGGTGCGGGTGTAAGCCGCCAACAGGTCCAGAACTGGCGGCGACAGGCAATCCGGACGCGTGCCGATGCTCAACCCCACCACCTGGGGAAAGGCCAGGGCCTCGCCATACCGGGAGGCCAGCAGCTCTGGCGGGCCGTAGGTATTGGAAAAACTCTGAAAGTAAGCGATAAATTGCTTTGCCCCATACCGTGTTCCCAGCCGGGCGATTCCGGCGCGCACCTGGTCGGTGATGCTTTGCCCACGCGCCCAGGCCCCCGTGCCCGATCCCCGGTCGTTGCAGTAGATGCAACCTTCCCGACCCACCCGGCCGTCCCGGTTGGGGCAGGTGAACCCGGCGTCCAGGGTCAGTTTCTGCACCCTTTCAGAGAAAAGTGATTGTAGGTAAGATCTCAGGCTACGATAAGGCTGTGGCGGCGATGGGGTCAGGACTTCAGACACAGATCTCCCCAGAGGAATTGAATCAGAGTCAGAGCCGCCAGGACCGCGGTTTCCACACGCAGCCGTCGAGGCCCCAGACTCCAGAGCCGGAAGCCGGCCTCCCGGGCTGCCGCCGCCTCCTCGGCGGTGAAACCCCCTTCCGGCCCGATGAGAAGCCGCACCGCCGACGGTGGCCCCGGGAGCTGCCAGTGGCCGACCGGGCTCTGGCAGCGGCAGTCCTCCCAACACATGATCTTGACCTCTTCCGGACCCGTCAGGATTTCCGCGAAACTCACGGGGGCTTCCACCGGGGGCAGCATCTGGCGCTCCGAGGACTTCAGGGCTTCCCGCGCCAGCCGCTGCCACCGCTGCCGCTTGGCTTCGCCGTGGCGGCCGACCTTGACCACAGCGCGGGTTGATTGAAAGGGCATGAGTCGGTTCACTCCCATTTCCGTGGCTTGCCGGACCGCCAGGTCAAAGACGTCGATCCGGCCCAGGGCCAGCCCCAGGCAGATATTCAGAGGCGATTCCACCCGCCGGGTGATTTCCCCCAGGATGATCAAGCGGGCGCCCGTATCTTCCCGGGAGACGATCCGGGCGTCGTAGTTGTGCCCCTGGCCGTCGCAGATCTCCACCGGATCGCCCGGGGCCAGGCGCAATACCCGTTTCAGATGGCGGGTCTCGGCGGGACAGAGGACGACCTCGGCGCCATGCCGCTGTTCCGGGCTGATAATAAAGCGGTAGCGGCCGGGCGGCGACTGGTCAAAGGCAGTCATGATCAAAACCCGGAATGACTCCGGTCCTCCTCGGGTTCAGGGACGGTACAGGGTCACGGCCACCCAGTCATCCCGGAGATAATGCTGAAGCCGTTGCAAGCCCTGGGCGACAAAGCGTTCCAGGAGATGTTCCAGGTCATCCTGGAGGAAACCCGATATGATCAGCCGCCCACGGGGCAACAGCCGCCCAGCCAATGATTCCGCCAGGGAAGCCAAATCGGCCATGGTCAAATTGGCCATGATCAGGTCAAAACGCTGACGGATGGCGGTCAACGGCAGGTCTTCCGCCCGAATGACTTCCTGGAGACGATTGAGTAAGATATTCTCCCGGGCGGCGGCGACGGCTTCGGGATCAATGTCGATGGCTAGAACCTTGGCCCCCAGACGGGCGGCGGCCAGGGCCAGGATGCCGGTGCCGGTGCCCACATCCAGGGCCTGGCAGTCGTCCCCGAACACGGCCAGGGTTTCCCCTAAGTCCTCCAGGGCCTGCAAACACAACGAAGTGCTGGGATGACGACCGGTGCCGAAGGCCATGCCGGGATAGACGATCAACACCAGTTCGTCCGCCTGCGCCTCGTACTCTCCCCATGGAGGCCGGATGACCAGTCGACGGGTGAGTTTTATCGGGGTGAAATGGGCCTGCCAATTATGCGCCCAGTCTTCTTCCCGGATGGACCGGAGCTGCAGGGGACCGACCTGATAACTCAGTTCCCGCAGCCGCTCTAGATATCGTTGCAACTCCTGTTGACGGGCACCATCGAAATCCCCGGCGGGGAAATAGGCCTTGACGCCCACCAGACCGGCCGCGCCGGACGCGGCGAAGTCCTCCAGGACCACCCCCCTGCCGCTGAAGTCGGTGAGGAACAAGCCCACTTCTTCCTGGAGAGACAACTGCACCTCTATCTGCAATTCCAGCCATTCTCCTGCCGTCATGGCAATCTCCCCGGGGCGTGGCGCCTGACCTGACTATGATGATGACCTGGCGGCCTCCGCGGGCCCCGAACGGCCTCGGAGAGCCGCAGTGGGCGTTAAACATCATTGACCTTTATTATATAATAAAACACCTTCAAGATAAAAAGCTATGGGGCTTCAGTATGTCAGTTAGCTTCCCGCCGCCGGATTACGGCAAGGTATATGTCCTGTTGGTCAACTGGCAGGGCTGGCCGGACACCATCGCCTGTTTGGAGAGCCTCTGGGCCAGCGATTATCGTAATTTCGCCGCGGTGGTGGTCGATAACGGCTCCCGGGATGACTCCCTGGCCCGGATCGAGGCTTGGGCTCAAGACGCACGGCTTCCGGCCGATCCGGACCGGCGATTTTTCCTCAGGACGTATTCCCGGGCCCAGTCCGAGCAGCTCGCGGTCCGACAGGACCCGGGGGCGCCCCTGGTCCTCATCCGGAGCAATGATAACCTGGGGTTTGCCGGCGGCAACAACGTGGGCCTGCGCTATATCGGAGGGCGCCAGGACGCCGCCTATGTCTGGGTGCTCAACAATGATACGGTGGTAGCCCCCGCGGCCTTGCGCCTGTTGCTCCACACCGCGGCCGCCGATCCCCGGATCGGGGCGGTGGGTGCCACGGTGCTCTACGCCGACGCCCCCCGCGTCATCAATGCCGCCGGCGGCGGCCGGATTATCAAATGCCTGGGCATCACCCGTCTGAACCGGGAGTCCCAAACCCGGGAGGAGGCGATCCGTTCCTCCGCTGAGCCGCCCCTGGACTATATCTATGGGGCCAGTTGTCTGGTGCGGCTGGAGACCGTCCGCAAAGTGGGGTTGATGGCTGAAGGGTTCTTCCATTTTTGGGAGGATGTGGATTGGTGCATGCGGATGACCCGGGCCGGCTACCGGTTGGCGTATGCCCCCGGCAGCCTGATTTACCACAAACGGGGCAGCAGCATTCCCTTCCGCAGTTCCACCGCCGATTACTACGAAATGCGCAACGGCATCATCTTCTATCGCCAATATTACGGCGTCGCTTTTCTGGGAGTACACCTGCTGAAATTTCTGGCCGCCTGCCTCAACCGGCTGCGCCGCCGGCAACCGGAGAGAATTCCGCTGTTGGCCCAGGCCCTTTACCATGGCCTAATCGCACCGGTGGCCAGCACTGCCGGGAAATGACTGACGGAACTCTATTAAGAACCTCCGGTTATCTTCCCGCCTCCGTCCCCGGGACCCGCGCCCCCCCTGTCTTTCTTCTCCTGGAAGGCATGCCAGCTCTCCTGAACGAATTGGGTGAACTCGTTCTCGAACCGCCGGCGGTGAAAGCGTTCGGCTTGGGCCCGGCACGCCTCCGACGCAAACTCCTCACGGCAGCCTTCGAAAAACCGGAGCGCATTGCCCAAGGCCTCCGGAGTCTGCTCCCGGAAAAATACCCCGGTGGCCCCGGGTCCCGGGGGCGTGTCCGGATACACTCCCCGCACCGTTTCCAGGGCGCCTCCCCGGTCATAGGCGATCACCGGCGTGCCGCAGGCCTGCGCCTCCACCGGGGCGATGCCGAAATCCTCTGCTGCGGCCAAGATAAAACCCCGGGCGCGCCGCAGCAGATCATGCACCACCTCATCCGGCTGGAAGCCCAGGAATTCGATCTGCGGGGTAGCAACGGCCTTGATCTTGCTCAATTCCGGGCCTTCCCCCACAATGACCAGTTTTTTCTTTAGCGCCGCACAGGCCGCCGCTATTACGTCGATCCTCTTGTAAGACTCCAACCGGGAGACAGTGACATAGAAATCCTCCTTGTCGGCCCCCGGCAGGAATCGGTCCACCTCCACGGGCGGATAGATGACGGTGCTGCGGCGGCGGTAGAGGTGTGCGATACGCCGCGCCACGTAGTGAGAATTGGCGATGAAATGGTCCACCCGGGCCGCATTGGCCACGTCCCAGAGGCGCAGATAATGCAGAATCACCCGGACCGGGAGGGATTTTAGCCCTTTGTCCAG
Organism: uncultured Desulfobacterales bacterium; assembly: GCA_964428565.1. Classification (GTDB taxonomy): domain Bacteria; phylum Desulfobacterota; class Desulfobaccia; order Desulfobaccales; family Desulfobaccaceae; genus CAYRYV01. The sequence continues at coordinate 38,996 of CAYRYV010000010.1, forward strand.
ACCAGCCTCGCGGAGGTACAGATGCGTCAGGTCCCAGAAATAGCGGGCGGGGGTGTGGCAGTAGCAGATGTGCAATTGTTCCCCGTGGGTCAGAATGCCCTTGGCCACCGCGGAAGACGAGGAGATGACGATATCGGCTCCGGAGACGTCAAAACCTTCCATGGCCAGCGGCATCAGGGGAAGATAATGGCGGCGCCAGCGCCGGGCCCCCGGCAGGCGCTGCAGAAAGGAGGAGTGAACGGGCAGGTTGCCCAGGAAAAAGCGTTTCTCCGGCGGCAGAAAATCCACCGTGGTATAGACGGCCGACACCGGCCAACAGCCGATGATAGCGGCCACCACCTTTTCCGAGCCCACGTACGTGTAGAGCCAGTCGTGTACGAGAACGGTTTTCATGGAGAATCGGCAGCCCCGCGTTCTGGTATCAGGGAGCAGTCCACGATGATAATCCCGGGTGGGACCATTGTCGATCCCGCCCGGGATTAAGCGCGATGTGACGGCGGTTAGAGGCGGTAGCGCTCTTCCACGATGCGTTCCACTTCCTCTTCGGTGGGCATGGTGTCCCGGTAGCCGGCCATATACTGGTTGCGCAGCCACCGGAAGAGGCTGACGGTCTCGTTGACCCGGACGATCTCTGGGATGTGCCCAGACTCCTGGGTGCGGATGTGCTGGTTGTACTGACCCAGCATGCTGACCACGTCATAGAAGGTGGCGGCTTCCCGCTTGACGGCCTTTTTGAAGGACTTGCCTTCCAGAGGATAGATGTTCTCCGGTTCGGGGTTGGCGGAGATGTCGATCTTCTGGAAGGGACGGCGCACCGCTACCTGCCACTTCCGGGATTCGGCCATCATCCGGGAGATGAGGGGGCCGGCCCAATCGTGGCTCTGATGACCCTGCGGGCAGTAGGAGAAGAACTCCACCATGGAGGGGCCGTTGTAAGCAATGGCCTCTTTGAGGATCTTGATGGCGTACTGGGGATTGTCGATGGTCAGCTTGGCGGCGTACACATGACTGATGGCCATGGCTTGGCCGATGATGCGGCGGTGTAGGGTGGTTTTGCCGGCGTACTTGGTCCCGATGGGCGAGGTAGAGCGTTCGGAGCCGAAACGGGTGGCTCCGGACTTCTGGGTGCCGGTGTTCATATACCCTTCATTGTTATAAATAATCCAGGTGATGTCGAAGTTTTCGCCCAACGCATGATTGAAGGGGCCGTTGCCGATGTCATAGATGGCGCCGTCGCCGGCAAAGACGATGATCTTGGTGAGAACGTCGTTGTACCGGTTCTCATAGGCCTGGTCCAGACTGAACTTGGCCCCCAGGGCGGCGGCCGAGGCGGTGCCGAAGCCGTAATGGCCGGTGGGATAGACCCGGGTGTTGAAGGGGTTCACCAACTCCGAGACCTGGTTGCAGCCGGTGGCGTTGATCGTGTAAATATTGAAGCCGTTGTCCAACATATGTTCGATGGCCCGCTGGGTCTTATCGGAGAGAATTTTGATCCCCTGATAAAAGGTGGAGATACCCTGCGGGTGGTTGCGAAGGGATTCGGCCGCGAAGAAAGTGAGCAAGTTGATGGTGGGCTCGCTGCACCCCGGGCAGAGGGTGTGCTTGCCGGGGTAGAGTTTGGAAAAGACGAAGAGCACCTGGTGCATAAGGGTCAGCTGATCCACAAAACGGGCTGCGGCATAGGTGTTGTCGTACTCCTTGCAGACCGGCGGCAGGAAGTCGGTGGGGCTGACCTTGGTTTTGTCGGCCATACGGAGAGCGTCGGTGGGGCAGACCGCCGCACAAACGCCGCAACCCTTGCAGGCGCTTTGGATAACATCGATATTCATGGCGAAACGCTCCCAGGGCACGCCCTTGGGGGGCTTTTTGAAAATCTTGAAGTAAGACTGGTAATTCTCAGGGATAGGCCGCTCGGTGATGGTGGTGAACAGGGCCGAGTCGGGGCATTGGGAGGCGCACTGACCACAGGCGGTGCACTTGGAGGCATCCCACACCGGAAGCTGGGTGCCGATGAAGCTCATATCGCGGTACCTGCTGGTGGCGGGGGGGACCACAGGCAGGAAGTGGTCCCAAGAGATCTTACGCCCCTCCATGATGGGTTGGACCATTTCCTGATAAAAGATCTCCTGGTAGTTGCTCATCAGGTTGACGGGCTTGATGGTGCCCAACTCGTCCTTGTCCCGCAGCCTCACCGGCAATCCGGCAGTCCGGGGCTGTTGTCCGAAGTCTTCGGGGAGGGGTGGGGTGTAGTTGTTGCCTACGGCCTCCAAGGCGGACAGGCCGTTACCTGTGCTGTTGCCCTTGGAGGTGGCCCGCTCGGCACCGTAACGCAACAATTCGATATTCGTGGCGATGATTTCCTTGCCTTTCTTGCCCAACTTGCGCTCGAAGAGGGTTTTCAAGCGTTTTTCGAATTCCTTCTCCGGGAGAATTCCCATCTCCTTATTGATGAGTCCCAAGATGACGGCTCCGGGGAGATTGCGGTTGAGGAGCTGGAGAGCCGTCCGAGTGGCGTCTACCACCCGCAGTTTGATCTTGCGGTACTTGATCAGGGTTTGCACCTGCTCCGGAAAAGAGTTCAACAGTTCGTAACAATCCCGCATGCTGTTGATCACCAAAAGCCCTTCTTCCTTCAGGCCGGAAACGTACTCCCGCAGAATCTCGTCAGAAAGAAACTTTTCATTGAAAAAGGCCAGAACGTCCCGTTCGGTGAGCTCGGAACTATTACGGATGGGAAGCGGGCTGATGCGTAGATTCATAAAGACAGGCGACCCCTTGCGGGCGGCGCCGTAGCGGGCTCCGGACTGGATGAATTTTTTGGCGGCGCCAGTGTCTTCGGCGTAGATGAGGGCCGCGGATTCCAGGGCCGTCTTCACTCCTTCAGCCCCCACCCCGATAAAAGTCATACCCAATTCCCGTTCCGGATAGGCTGGCAGAGGCGCCGGACGGAGGGTATAAGGGCCTTCAATGCCGGAAGAGAAATCACGCAAGAAGCCTCCCTTCTTCTTTTCCAGGCAGGCGATCATATTTTCGACGGTGGCGGCGGCATCGTATTTATTGAAGTCCTTGGATCCCAGGCCGTAGACGCCGTGGAGCAGCGTGGGCATAGTCGTGCGCCCGTAGATGCGGTGCTCCTCCTTGCCTTCCCGGCCGGCTCGCAGGGAGATCTGCAAAGCGGCCTGCAAATCACCCAGGAGCTGTTGGTTGTGCGCCGTGCCAGTACGTTCCAGCACGGTGATGACCTTGGCGTTGCGCACCCCGTAAGCGATCTCTTCGTAACAGGGCGGATTGAAGAGGACCGGGCGAACCACGCCGATCTTGTAACCCTTGACGTCACGGTAGTAATCCACCACGTCCTTGGCCACTCCGGCCGCAGAACCCAGGATGATGACGACCATGTCGGCGTCTTCGGTGCGGTAGCATTCCACCACTTTGAGGTTGGCGCCCAGAATCTGGTTGTGGACATTCATGGCGGCAATGAAGGCCTTGCGCATGAAGTGATAGGCGAAGTCCTGGGATATCTGGCCTTCCATGGTGAGGTCGGTGTCGGTGAAGGTGCCGGTGAGGGTACCCTGGTAAAAGTTGGGTTGGTAGAGGCGATTGGGCGGTCCCACGAAATACTCCAGGAAGTCATTGGAAAGTTCCCGGATATTCTCCAAGGCGTGGCTTTTGATGAAGCCATCGCCGATCACCATGACGGGAAGCATGACCTGCCGCAGTTCCGACACCCGGAAGGCGACAGGGAGGAGATCGTGCATTTCCTGGTTGTCGGCGGACACCAGTTGAGCCCAGCCGGCATTGCGGACCGCATAGAAGTCGGTGTGGCCGCAGTGGATGGAGAGCGACCCCTTATTTACCTCCCGGGCCATGACCGTCATGACCACGGGCAGACGTTTGCCGGCCACTGAAAACAGGTTTTTGGTCTTCAGCAGCAGCCCCTGGGAGGAGGTGTTGTCGACATAGCGACCGCCCTGGGAAGCCATGGCCTCCACACTGACAATGGCGGAGAGCTCGTCGCTGGGTTGGAAGTACATCAGCTCCCGGCCGAAGATGTTTTTCTTGCCCATGGCTGAAGCCCGGGCAAAGGTTTCGGCGATGGGCGTGGACGGCGTGATGGGATAGCCGCACAGACCGTCCACCAGGCGGGTGAGCACGGAAATCGCCGCCTGGTTGCCATCCATGATGACGTCTTGGCGTTGGCGCATGGCGGTGAGCTTGTCTTCGGGGAGGTTGCCCAGGTCAAAACTGAAAAGTTTCTTGGCGTCGAAGCGATCCCACTCGGCCTGCCAGTTGATGGCGATCTTACGGCCGATTTGTTGCTTCAGGTGGGAATAGGGCAACTGCTTTTGGATGAGATCAAGGTCGATTCTGGGTTCCATATGGCAATCCTTTTACTTCAGGTATGAGACGAGGTGCATATCCGGCCACTGACTGACCAGGGAAAGCATATCCAAACTGCCAGGAAGGCCGGTGCCGTCGCAGGAAATCAGGCGGGGTACCGCCGGAGCAGCCGCGACGCTTGTGGTTAGGGACGGCCGGGACCCAAGTGCGGGTCAAACAATGGACGAGCCGAAAGAGATGGTGCTCTCACGGTCGATACGTAATAAGAACCCCAACCGGGGACGGGTGACTTAGGGAGGGAGGAGGCAACTACTTATGAGCCCAAAACACGGCATCCACTAAGCCACCCGGGGCTTAGCATACCGCAGCTACGTGTTTTTTAGCTCGATATAAAGCTGCCATTGGGTTACGAGGGGAAAATTCCCTTTATAAATTAATGCGGCTAACTATGTTTGGCTACTTCAAAATAGCATATTTAAAAAAAAATAACAAATTTTTTGAGAAGTATAAATATCTGCCACCGGGTCACGGTGCTCAGGCCCCCCGCTCTCTCTTTGAACATATTGGATAAACAGAGAAATCTGTTCGGTGTGGAAAAAAGTTCGTCTCCCGGCCGGGGGGTATCCGCTGGACACCGCCCCCTGGCCGCTCTTTCGGAATCGGTCCGCAGTTCTTGACGTTGCCGCCAACGGCGGAGGGCAGGGGCAGCCGCCAGCCCTCATGCACTCATTTGGTCCCAGGGGAGACTGAACTCCACCTGGGTACCGTAGCCGGGTTGCGAGAAGATTTGCAGGATGCCACCCACCAGGGCGGCCCGTTCCCGCATTCCGGCCAGCCCCAGGCATTCGACTTCCACCAGTTCGGTTAGTTGAAAGCCCCGGCCGTTATCCCGCACCCGCAGGGTAAGCCGGCCGTCTGTGAGTCCTATGGTGATGCGCACCTGGGTCGCCCGGGCGTGCCGGGCCACGTTGGTCAGGGCCTCCTGGGCGATGCGGTAGGCGGCGGTGGCCACCGTGTTCTCCAGGACCGGCACCTCGGAGTGCTCAAAAAGGCAGGCCAGACGGGTCCGCTTGGCGAACTCCCGGGTGTACCAATCCAGGGCGTCGATGAGCCCGAAGTCGTCCAACACACCGGGCCGCAGGCGGGTGGCCAGCCCCCGGACCTCGTCGATGGTGGAGTCGATCAGGTCGCACATGGTGAGCGCCCGCTCCGCAACCCGGATGTCCTGGTTTTTCACTCGTTCGAAAAGCCACACGGCGTCCATGCGCAGGGCCGTCAGCACCTGCCCCAGTTCGTCGTGCAGCTCCCGGGCCAGGGCGGCCCGCTCCTTTTCCTGACTGGCCATGATGGACCCCGACAGCCGTCGCAACTGGTCCTGGGCCTTTTTCAACGCCGTGATGTCAGTGGAGATGGCGCATAGACCGGTGGCCTCCCCCGACTCGTCGTACAGAGGGAACTTCACTGTCAAATACCAGCTCACCTGGCCGTCCTGGGGGAAGGGTTCTTCCACCTGATAGGGGCGGCGCTCCCGCAGCGCCGCCAAGTCGCTGGCCCGTCGCGGCTCCGCCACCTCCCGGGGGAACAGATCAAACACGGTCTTCCCCCGCGCCTCTTCCTGGCGCACCCCGAACAGTTCCTCGAAGCGGGCATTCACCAGCCGGAAGCGTCCCTCCCGGTCGGTAATATAGACCACCGAAGGCGTATAGGTCAGGATGCTGGTGATCTCCCGGGTGCGCTCCCGCACCTGCCTCTCCAAGTCTTTGGAATACTGCCGCAGTTCCTCCTGGGCTGCCTTGAGTTCGGCCCCCGCCTTCTTATGCTCCGACAAATCCCGGGCCACACAAACGCTGCCGATGGTGTGCCCCTGGTCGTCCTTCAGCAGACTCAGGGAGATGTCCATGGGGACCACGCTGCCATCCTTCTTGCGCATCAGGATCTCGTATTCCCGCACAACCCCGCGGTTCCGCAGCTGGGCCAGCATCCGGTCCAGAGCCTCGTGATCGGCGTAGAGCTCGAAGGCCGTCTTGCCGGCCAACTCCTCCGCCGTGTAGCCGTAAATCTCCACTGCCCGTCGGTTCCACAACAAGAACCGCCCATGGCGGTCTACGATACCGATGGCGTCCACCGAATTGTCGATGACGTTTTCCAGCCACTTCGTGGTCCGCTTCAGCTCCGCTTCGGTGCGGGAGCGCTCTTCGATTTCCTGTCGCAGCTGCTCATTGGCCCGGCGCAGTTCTTCGGTGTGATTGTATACCGGCTCCGCCGCTAACCTTTGGGGTCCACCGGTCACTCTCAGCGCCTCTCCCCTGTCACCACGGTCATGGCAATCGGTTCCAGACATACTCCTCGTGCTCCCTGTGGGAAAGTTTACGGGAAATCTTCCAGAAAGAAAACGGGTCTCGGAACCCGCGGTGAACCGGCAACGGGCCGACCGCCGGGGGCAACCGGGGGACCGGTTTTATTCCGGGCGGGAAAACCCTGCCAGGATTCCCAACTGCACGTGAAAGAGCCAATTGATCGACGGGAACAACAGGGCGTCATAAGTCAGGGCGTGCACCCCTAGGCCGACCAGGGGGAGCAGCCGCCACAAGTCCTCTGGGCGTGCCCTGGCGAGAGGACCGATCTGCCGTACATATTGTCGGACGATCACCACGATCAGGATAAGATAGGACAGGGTAAACAAACTACCCATTTCAACCAGAAAGGTGATCGCCATATTGTCGAAAGTCTGCATCCTCTGGACCTCGGCAGGGAACCAGGTGTAGGCGGGAAACCACTGGTGGTAATCGGTTAAATACTTTTCATGATTAAATGTTCGCAGGCCGATACCCCACACCGGATGCTGCGGGAAGACATGCCAGGCAAAGGGATAGAGCTCCAGGCGGTGCAGGTTGCTCCGGGCCGGATCCGTGAGAGATAAGTGAGATATATTGCCTTGGTCAAGGTTTTTTACCATCCTCCAGGTCATCAGGGGCAGGGCCAGGGTTACGGCCAACAGACCGCAAAGCAACGTTTTCCGGAGGCGGGGGAACTGGAAATAGACCCACAACAACCCCATGGCGGCCACTGCCAGCAAGGTCCCCCGTTTGCGGCTCAGGAGTATAAGAGTGATACTCAACAGTAGCAGTGCCCACCCTCCGATTTTCGCCGCCCGGGATCTGGCACAGATGAGCAGGAAAGGACCGGGTGACAGGAGAATCAGGAGAGTTCCGTAGGGGATCTGGTGGCCCGTAAATATCTTGAACAGGCTGGGATCACTGACCTTCTTCAGGAAATACGCGCTCATCTCCACCGCGGTGACGATCAGCAGACAGCCGCAGCACCACCAGCCGAACAGGGCCCGGCGCCGCTCGTCGCGGCACAGAAACATCGCCGCCCATAACACCGGTATGCCGGTACTGAGAAACAGCCGCATGGCTCCGGCCGATTTGGCGGGGTTGTCGCTGCCCGCGACATTGACGGCCCCCAAAAGCACGATGAGCCCCATGAGGATGATTTCTTCCCGGAACCGCCTGTCGGTGATCACCTTTCTGCCATAGGCGGGCCACAGCAGGAGAAAGGGGAGCAAGAAGATCCAAAACTTGGGCATCTCTTTGAGATATCGGCCCAGGACGGCGGGAGACCAGAGGAGCACTGCAAAGGTCCCCGAGAGCAGCAAGGCCCAGAATGCTAACGTATTCAGGGAAGTTGAGCGCATCACGGCAGGAGGGCGGTAACGGGCCATTTCCCGGCCACCGGCTTACCGCGACACGGCTTCGGCCTGCGGAATCAGCAGGGGTGGAAGGCCGCACCGGTCCGACGGTGCTTCGCCGGTGGCTTCGAGTTGGGCCAGACTGTGTGGAGCATGGTGGTCCAGAAAAAGAATTTCAAGCTGTTGGAGTCGTCCGGCCAGTTTAAGTTTTTTCTCCTTGAGTCTTTCCAGGTCCCCATAAACTTTCTGCAAGGCCGACGGCAGGGTCGCCGTGGAAAAGCTCTCGCTGGCTGCGGTGATCCCTCCCTGCTCAGGCCGGTAGCTTTCCACCCGGGCTTCCAGAAACCGAAACCGCCGGTCGATGTTGATGGCTTCCTTTTTCGCCAGGTAGAGGTGAGTCTCCAGCAATTTTGCCTCATAAGACGGATCCAGAAAATCCCTCAAAGGAAGACGGTCCTGACTCAGTATAACCCATAATTCTCGTAACGACGGCCATCTGCCGCCATGACCGGACATTTTGCCGGCCCGCAGACAGGCGTGCAGAATCTCCAGGTTCCCTTCCAGAATATTGGTTTTTTGCCGTAATTTCCAGGACTCCTGCACGAGACGGTCCAGTTCCCGTTCCTGGTGTTTCTCTGGAAAGAACCGGGTTGCCGTCTCCGGTAGCAAGTATAGACCCTGAGCCATGACCGCCAGCAATCCGCAGGCGAGCGCTGCCTTCATCAAGTTGAACGGTTTATTGAACATGGCGGGCCATCCGGGATTTCCGCTGGAAAATGGTCAATGGCGCGATTGCTCTCGCTGGCGGCAGAAAACGATGGTAATAGGGATCGGCGCGGTTGCCGAAAATTTCATCCTCGGCCGGGAGGATGATCTCCTGATAGTCTTCCTCCAGACGCAGCTCCCGGAGAATATAATCCTCGGATTTGATCAATTGATAATCCCGGTCCCAGCGGGAATGCCACCTTTTGACCACCCAATCCGGTACTCGGGGAGGAGGCGGCGTGGTGCCCTGCAAGCCTCCCATGACCTGGTGGGGCGTATAAAATTGCAGGGGCAGATCACCGTAGGTCACCAGAATGGTCTCCTCCGGCCGCGCCTGCGTCTGAAAAAAATCGATGAGGTGTTGGTTCACATCCGGGTAGCCCGTCGTCAACTCCGTGAGAAACAGTTTCAACGGCACATTGGCGTGCGTGAGCATCCCGTCGTCATTATGCAGGGGACGGTTGATCATCCCCACCCATTCCATGGGGACGACATGCAGCCAATTGGTCCCCAGGAGCAACAGCCCCAACAGCATCCCGGAAAACCGGTGGTACTGCCAGACTTGTAGAATCACCCATCCCAAAGCGATGGCCGCCAGCGGATACAGGTGGACCAGATACCGAAACTCGCACTGCGGCACGGGCAGCAGCAGGACAATGGTGGTTGTCACCAGCAGGACCAGAAAAGCCAGAAATCGTTCTGCGGCATCCCCCGCCGGCCGGGTTCTCCGCCAGCGGGCGACTAGAATGCCGATCAATCCCAGGACCACCGGCAAAGGGCTGATGAACTCGAACAGATCGGTGATATATTTGGTGAAATTAGTGAAAAGCAGCACCATGTTCATCATGGCGGCTTGCTTGTTCACCAGGAATAAACCGCACCCCGGAAGGATCGCCAACCCGATGCCCAGCATCACCTGAAAGGAACGAACGGGCGGTAACTCCCGGCGGTAGAAAACCATGGCCGACAGCAACAGGCCTCCCAGGAAACTGAAGAACAGGACGTAGTTTGTATAAAACATCAGTCCGAGGGCGGTCACCAGCAGCACCGCCGGCCCCCCGCGGTGCTGCCAGTCCTGCCGGAAGGCCCACAGGCTCAACAAGGCCAGGCAGGCTCCCAGGGAATAGTAACGGCACTGCCGACAGAACAGCAGGAAGGGGACGGCAAAGGTCAGACAGGCGGCGCTCAGCCGGGCCCAGGCGAGGTTGTCGAACAACCGCCGGAGGATCACATAGACCAGGAAGATGCTGGCTAGGCCGCCCAAGGCATAGGGAAAGCGTCCGGCAAAGGTCGTGGGCCCTCCCACCAGGAAGGCAGCCGCGGTTACATAAATCTGCAGCCAGGGTGACCACCGCCAGAGATAGGTGTCGTCGAATTCCCCGCGGCCCTCCTGGGAGATCAGATTGACCCCGTCAAAGGCCCGGGGCACGCCGTACACCAGGGTATTACGCGCCAAACAGGCGGTTTCCGCTTCATCCTGCCAGAAGGGACGGTGATCCAGGCGATAAAAAAGTAAACAAGAGGCGATAATGAGAATAATGACCAGAATAGGATCAAGGCGACCGAAGCGCAATTTTAAGGAAGGCAAAGGCATCTACTCGACGATAGCTAAGATGTTCAGGCCTGCATCTTGTTCCCCTCCGGCATAGCTCTCCCCTGAAAAGGAAAGCTCAGGGGCCGACTTTGTCGTCTGCCTGAGGATAAACTATAGCTTATTGGAGGGGTAATTGAAGAATCCCTGATTTTATATCAGTCACGACGAGGGATGTCAAACCGCGAACATACACCCGGGAAATTTTTTCAGCACAAATAAACAAACCCCTGCCGGAATGGGAATGGAGTTGGTTCCCCTCAGCATCCGCTTGTCGAAATGCGAAAAATGGGGTATCGTGAAATCTGCAGGCGGCGACACGGACCGAGAAGCACAGAGGAGACCCTCATGAGGGGCTGGGAAGATTTCGAACACCGTTGTGCCGTCCGGGTGCGCTTCGGCGACACCGACCCGTACGGCATCGTCTATTTCGTCAGCTACTTCCGCTACTGCCACCGGGCCATCGAAGAGTACCTCCGGGCCTTGGGTCTTCCTCCGGAAGAGACCTTCCGGAACGTGGCCGAGGGCTTCGGCCTCCCGGTGGTGGAGGCTCACTGCCGGTTTCTCCGGCCAGCCAGTTACGGCGAGACCCTGGAAGTGGCTACCAGGATACAGGAACTGCGTCCCAAAGCCGTCATCTTCGGGTTCACCTTTTTCCGGTCCGGGGAAGATCAGCCTCTGGCCGTGGGGACTGCCACCCTGGTGGCCATCAGTCGCAACTGGCGGGCCATCGACCTGCCAGACCGCATCCGGAACAAACTGGGCGGGGCACCGGGGTAGGGGCATCTGGCGGAGAGCGAGCAATTGCGGTTGACCCGCCTCGGGTTTCCTGTTACAAATTAATATATCCCGCCTTTGTGTGCGGGTGACCCGGGAACTTGCGTGGGTCTGGCGTGAGGCTCTACCGTAACCCTCGACCCCTACTCGGCACGTCGCGGCTTTGAACTTCCCGCCGGGATTAATGCCCCCAGCCCTTCGCGCCGACAATCATAAGTACACGCAGTCCCCCAAACCCATTATGCGCGCAGTCAGACCATCGGAGATCGTTATGCCGAAAATCGCCGATTATTTCACCAAGAGTGACCGCAAGAAGTTATTTTTTGACTATCTGAAACTCGTGGGTATCCTGGAAATCGTCATTTTCATCGTGGTCGCCCTGTGGGCCACCGACGATAAATACCACCGGGTCTATACCCCCTTTCCCTGGCAGTCCTATCTCTTCGTAGCCTTCGCCTTCCCCATCCTTTTGACGTTTCTCATGGGAATCATCATCACCGGCTTCAATTACTTCATGGGCGGCGACACCACCCCGGACGCCGACGCTCCGGCAAACACCGGCGATCGCCTGGCCAATATGGTCAACCATATGCGGCGCCTGCCCTACCTGGGGCTCCTTTTCCTGCTGCTGGTCACTATCTTGGGCCTCTACAACATGAACTACATAATGGCCTGGGTGTCCTCGCTGGGTCAAAAGACCTTTGTCTTCCTGAGCTATGCCTTGGGTGCTTTCGGGGTGCTGGTGGCCTTCTACATGTTCTTTTTCATGCTCTTCAAGTACAAGCTCAACAAGAAGAACATGCAGTATCAATATTACGCGGATATTTCCAACAAATATGGGTTGATCATCCTGGATGACCGTACCGTGCTCCATAAAAACGGCAACCTGCTGGTGCAGGGCAAGGGCTGGCGGAAGGGCAGGCAGGTGGGAAAACTCTCCCCCGAGGCGCAGCTTCTGCAATCGCAACCGCCAACCTCCGGGGACCATCTGCCCATGGTTAAGCCCTGAAGCGTGCTCCCGCCCCGTACCGGAAAAACCCCCGCCTCGGGGGTTTTTTACTGAAGACGCAAGTCGTGGGGGGCCGCCGGGGGACATCCTCCGGCCCCCCCCACCCGTGAGGCAGTCCGATGCCGCACCGTTCCCAGAGCCCGCTTGCGGTGGGTCTCATCGCGGCCTTGGCCCGGGAGCTGACGCCCTGGCTGCAAGGCGAGCCCCACCGCCGTCTGCCGGGGCACCTGCCCGCCTGGCGCCTCCCCCGGCCGGAGGGCGTCGTGGTGGCCCTGGTCTCCGGCATGGGGCCCGGGGCGGCGGACAAGGCCGCCCGTTGTCTGGCTGGCGAGCACCACGTCAACGGTCTGTTGTCCGTGGGGTTCGGTGGGGCGCTCACCCCGGAGATTCCGCCGGGCGCCCTCATCCTCAGCCAGGAATGCTGGACCTACGACCCCGAAACCTGCACCTCGGTCCGCCAGGCGATGGACCAGAATTCGGAGTTGCTCGGGCGGCTGCTCACCCTCCTGAGGTCCGCGGGGCTGCCCGCCTACCTCGGCGCCGCCGTCACCGCCCCCGGCATTATCGCCAAGGCCGTCCATGCCCCGTTCCTGACCCATCTCAGCCGTCCGGTCCTCGACCTGGAGAGCGCCGCGGTGGCTGCGGTGGCCCGGGAGTCGGGCCTGCTCTTCCTGGGCCTGCGGGCCGTCACCGATACCGCCCACGAGGAGATTCCCGCCTTTCTGGCCCGCCATCTCAATGAGTATCGGCAGCCCACCGTCCCTCAGGTGCTCCGGGCCGTGGCAGCCAAACCCCGGCGCCTGCCCCGGGTTGCCGCCCTGGGGGGCCGGGCCCGGCTGGCCGCCCGGCGTCTGGCTGCGGCCCTGCGCCAGCTTCTCCCGGAACTCCTGCGGCACCGGCCGGGCCACTTCCGACCATAACACTCAAAGCAACGGTATTCGTTTATGGCCACAATCATCTTATTGTATATCGGCGTGGGTGCCGTGGCCGGCATCCTGGCCGGTCTGTTGGGGATCGGCGGCGGCCTGATCATCGTCCCCATGGTGGTTTTCGCCCTCACCTGGCAGGGAGTCGCGCCGGAGCACATCATGCACCTGGCTCTGGGTACCTCCATGGCGTCCATCATCTTTACGTCGGTCTCCAGCTTCCTGGCTCATCACCGCCGGGGCGCGGTGCAGTGGCAGGTGGTGCGCCGCATCGTCGCCGGTATCCTGGTGGGCACCTTCCTGGGGGCCACCTTGGCCGCCCGCCTGTCCACCGACGCTCTGAAGGTCATTTTCGTGGTCTTTCTCTATTACATGGGCTACCAACTCCTTACCAATAAGAAACCCAAGCCCAGCCGCACCCTGCCCGGCTTGGGGGGCATGTCCGGCGTCGGGATCGGCATCGGAGTGGTCTCTGCCTTTGTGGGCATCGGCGGGGGCACCCTGTCGGTCCCCTTCATGATCTGGTGCAATCTGCCGGTGCACACCGCCATCGGCACCTCCGCGGCCATCGGCTTTCCCATCGCCATTGCCGGGGCCGCCGGCTATCTGATCAATGGCCTGAGGGCCGCGGCCTTGCCCCCCTACTCTTTGGGCTACATTTATCTCCCCGCCTTGGCGGGCATCGTCGGCTGCAGCATCCTCACCGCCCCCCTGGGGGTGCGTCTGGCCCACAGCCTGGACGTGGACAAGCTCAAACGGGTCTTCGCCGTCCTCCTGTTTATCATGGGGACGAGAATGCTGGTCAGCGTCCTGGGCTATTAAGATCCTCCTCCCCGGACCGGCGCGTCTTCCGGGTGCCCGGAAATGTTCAACTCCTCAAACCTTATTGTTAAGCAGCCTGAACACGTTATTCGTCCCGACATGGTATCAACTGCCCGTTGATGCTCCCACGCTCTAGGAGAAAAGCCGCCTCTACCCGAACGGCGGACCTCCCCGGGTAATGCGCACCCAGCTTCACGCTTATGCCCGCCGCATCTACGTCCATGCCTTCCGTGCAGGTGCCGGACTTTGAAGATATTGGCCTTCTCATCCGACATGGCCGCCTCGTATGGAATTTCTGGTCGTCAGGCCAGCGCTTTGCCTGCGCCTTCCTTCAGATTCCACCTCGCGATGGACACCCTTGCCGCCCGGCTAACAGTTCCCCCGGCCGGGCCGGTAGAGGACTTCCACCTCCAAGTGGGTGCGCCCTGCCGAGCGTACCACAAAGCAAAAACCCCGGCCGACAGCCGGGACTTTTGCTTTGTTCCGCGGGTCAACAGCCGGGCTTACAGTACGGTGCGCACCGCCAGCCGGGCCAGTTCCACCAGTTTGTCGGGGAAGACGCCGAAGCCCAGGATGAGGAGCATGAGGGCATAGCTCACCCCCCGGGTGACGCCTCCGGCGGTGACCGTCGGCAGTTCCCCAGGCTCCAGGAAGTAGGCGGCGTAGACCACTTTCAGATAGTAATATAGGGAGATGGTGCCGTTGACTGCGCCGATGAGCACTAACCAAAAGTAGCCTTGGTTCATGGCGGAGGTGAAGATGAGGAGCTTGCCGGTGAAGCCGATGGAGGGCGGCACCCCGGCCAAGGCGAACAGCCCCAACATCAGGGCCAGCGCCAGGACGGGATTGCGTTTATAAAGCCCGGCGAATTCTGCGATCTTGAGGTCCCGGCCGTCGCCGGCCACTTCCGACAGCACCAGAAAGCAGGTGAAGTTCATGATGAGGTAGGCCAGGGCATAGAAGACCACGCTGACGAAACCGGCCTCGCTGAGGGTCAGCACGCCCATGAGGATGTAACCGGCATGGGCGATGGAGGAATAGGCCAGCATGCGTTTGAAGTCTTTCTGGATGATGGCCACCAGGTTGCCCAGCGTCATGGAGACGATGGACAGCACCATGAGGATTTGGGTGAAGTTGTAGCCGTAGCCCTCGCCTAGGGCTGCAAAGCGCAACAATACCGCCACGGCCGCCGCCTTGGAGGCGGTGGCGATGAAGGCCACCAGTTGATTGGCGCCGCCTTGGTAGACGTCCGGGGCCCAGAAATGGAAGGGGAAGACCGACAGCTTGAAGAAGAAGCCCGCCAGGGCCAGAATCAGCCCCATGACCCCGATGGGGCTTCCCAACAGCTGCGGCATTTTGACCATCAGTTCGGGGATATAGGTGGTATGGGTAGCTCCGAAGATGTAGCTCAGGCCGAAGAGCATGAAGCCCGACGACACCGCCCCGATGAACAGGTATTTGATGCCTGCCTCCACGTCCAGGCCGTCGCTCCGACGCAGGGGGATGAGGACGTAGAGGGAGTAGGAGGCCAGCTCCAGGCTGACGTACACGGTGAGGAGCTCCACGGCGCTGACCAGCATCATCATGCCCAAGTTGCAGGTGGTGAGGAATAAATAGAACTCGGCGTGATAGCGCTCTTCGACGCCCGCCAGATTGTGGGAGATGACCACCGCCAGGAAGAAGCCCAATGCCAGGGCCACCTTGAAGATCTGACTGAAGAGGTCGACCTTGTAGGTCCCGAAGAACAGCGTCCCCTGGACGAAGAGGCACAAGGCGCTGACGATTACGCCGCCCGCCGCCAACCCCAACGCCAGTCGGTAATCGGCCGCGCCGTTGGGCCGCTTTACCAAAGTGCGGCTGAACAACAGAAGGGCTACCACCAGGAAGTAGATTTCCGGACCGAAGAGCATTGCTTTCATATCTTACAACCCGCTGATGAAAGGCACGATGGCCGATTTGATGACGTCCAGCATCAGAGACGGGAAAATCCCGAATAGGACCATGGTGGCGATGAGGATCATCCGGGGCAGCCCCAGGAAGGGACTGACGTCTTCAAAATGCACAAATTTGGGGTTGGGCTCGTTGTAAAAGGTATTCTGCACCACCCGCAGAGCGAACAGGGCTCCCACCACAATAGAGGCCAGGGAAATCAGACCCCGTACCGGATAGACCTTCACTGCGGCGATGAACACCAACAGCTCCGCCCAGAAGCTGGCGAATCCGGGCACTCCGGCGCCGCACAGGGCGGCGATGATGAAGAAGGCCGACGCCACCGGCATGATCTTGCAAAAGCCCCCCAGTTCATGAATATCCCGGGTATGGGTGCGGTCGTAGATGTAGCCGACGCTGGAAAAGAACAGGGCCGTCATGATGCCGTGGGCGAACATCTGGAAGACGCTGCCGTTGAGGCCGTCCACCGTGCCGGTGGACAGCCCCAGCGCCACGATGCCCATGTGGGAGACCGACGAGTAGCCGATGACATACTTCAGGTCGGTCTGCGCCAGCCCCACGAAGACGCCATAGACGATGCCGCTGGCGGCCAGCAAGGCCATCAGCTGCGCCCAGTATTGGAAGCCCTCGGGGCACAGGAACATGGCTACCCGCAGGATGCCGTAGGAGCCCAGCTTCATCAGCACCCCGGCGTGGAGCATGCTCACGGCCGTGGGCGCGGCCACGTGGCCCACCGGAGACCACGTGTGGAACGGCCACATCGCCGCCAGCACCCCGAATCCGAAAAGCAGCAGTACAAAGGCCAGCTTCTGCACCCAGGGGGCGAAGCGCACTCCGTGCAGAGCGATCATGTCAAAGGTGAAAAGCCCGGAGGTGGAGTACAACAGCAACAGGCCCGGGATGATCAGGCCGGAGCCCGCCATGAGATAGAGGGTCAGCTTCATGGCGGCGTATTCCTTGCGGGTGGAGCCCCAGATCAGGATGAGGATGTACATGGGGACCACGGCGATTTCGTAGAACAGGAAGAAGAAGAACATGTCAAAGGCCATGAAGACCCCGAACACGCCGGTGACCAGGGCCAGCATGAAGGCGAAGTACTCCTTCACCCGGTTGGTCAGCTCCCACATGGTGAGCACACCGGTGAAAATGACGATGCCGGTGAGCAGCAGCAGCGGGGCGTTGATCCCGTCCACCCCCACATAGTAAGTGATCCCGAAGGTCTTGACCCACTCGTACTTTTCCACGAACTGCAGCCCGCCCAGGGTTTTGTCATAAGCGGCGAAGGTGAAGATGGACAGGCCCAGGGAGGTGGCCGCCGAGACCAGGGAGACGGCTCGGATGAGGAAAAGCTGCTCCTGTTTGAGGAACAGGATGATGGCCAGGCCGATGACCGGCGCCATCAGCATGCAACTCAGATAGGGAAAGTCCGCAAAATGCTCCACCATATGTGACTACCTGTTTTCGATTTTCTGGTTTCGGTTTGTCTCGGTCGGTTCCTACCTGGCCACCAGGTAGAGGCCCACACCCGCCACGACGAGCACCATAAAGAGCAGGTTCAGTTGCAACAGAGCCGTTTGGAACTTCGACAGGCCCCGGCCGCTGCCCACGGTGGAGAAGGCCACCGCGTCCACGCCGCCGTCCACCACCCGGCGGTCGTTAAAGGTGAACCACTTGGAAAAGAAGCCGTAGATGACGGTATTCAAAAACCACCGCCAGAAGTGGTCCATATACCATTTTTCGATGAAAAAATGCTCCAGGGCGGGCATCTTCTTGATGAAGCCCTCCCACTTGGCGTTCTTGGCGCCCCAGTCCAGCCAGGCCAGCCCGATGCCCGCCAGGGCGGCCCCCACCGCGCTGAACAACAGCAGGTAGCTCATGTCGTGGTGCTGCGTCTGCCCCAGGAGGAACTTCTCCAGGGGGCCCTGCATGAATCCCAGGATCAGGGTGAAGGCCGCCAGGATGAGCAGCGGCAGGCTCATGACCCAGGGCACGCCGTGGTGCTCGTCGTGGCCGTGGCCGTGACCGTGCTCCTCCTCGTGGGGGATGTGCACCTTGTCCGGCTTGGGGAAGAGCATCACGAAGATCACCCGGAAGGAATAGTAGGCCGTCAGGAAGGCCCCGAACAACCCCGCCAGCACCCAAATCTTGTTGGGCAGATGGGCCAAGGCCGCCAGGATCCCTTCCTTACTGAAGAAACCGGCCAGCGGAAAGATCCCCGCCAGGGCCAAGGCGGCGATGGTGATGGTAACCATGGGGATGAGCAGCTTGCGCCCTCCCTTGACGCTCATCACGAAAAAGTCGTTGGTCCCGAAGTGGTGGATGAAGACCCCGGAGCATAGAAAGAGCAGGGCCTTGAAGGCGGCGTGGGTGGTCAGATGGTAGTAGCCGGCGAAGAAGCTCCCGGCGGCCAGACCCATGATCATGAAGCCCAGCTGGCTGACGGTGGAATAGGCCCACACCTGTTTGATATCGGTGGCCACCATGCCGATGGTGGAGGACAGCACCAGGGTGATGGTGCCCAGCGCCAGGGCCACGGTCATGGCCTCGGGCGAGGCGCTGAAGAAGGGGTAGATCCGGGAAATCAGGTAGACGCCGGCGGCCACCATGGTGGCGGAGTGCAGCAGGGCGCTCACCGGCGTGGGGCCTTCCATGGCGTCGGGCAGCCAGACGTGCAGGGGGAACTGCGCCGATTTGCCCATCACCCCGCAGAAGATCAACAGCGCTGACGTCGTGATCAGCCAGGCCGGCATGGCTCCGGCCACCGCCGCGGAGTTGACCTGGTGGATCTCCAGGTTGCCGTAGAAGATGGTCAGGAAGGCCAGCCCCATGAAAAAGCCCACGTCCCCGAAGCGTGTGACCACGAACGCCTTTTTCCCCGCCTCTGAGGCGGAGAATTTTTCATACCAGAACCCGATGAGCAGATACGACGCCAGCCCTACCAGCTCCCAACAGATGTAGAGCTGCAAAAGGCCGCTGGAGATGCTCAGGGTCAGCATGGACAGGGCGAAGAGCGACAGGAAGGCGTAGAACCGGCCGAAACCCGGATCCCCGGCCATATAGCCGATGGAGTAGAGCTGCACCATCCAGCTGATGGAGGCCACGATCACCAGCATGAGCAGACTGGTGGGGTCAAGCAGGAAGCCGAAGGGAATCTTGACGATGTCGGAGTACATCCACTTGAAGTTGTAGATGATGGGCTCCCGGAGGCCCCAGAATTTAAACAGAAAGCTCCACGCGATGATCAGGGGGACGGTGGAGGCCACCAGGGAAATCGCCAGGGAGAGCTTGGCGTTCTCCCGGGTGAAGATCATGATCACGGCGAAGCTCAACAGGGGCAGAATCACGCACAGCATGCACCCCAACAGAGTCGTATCGTTAAACAGAGCCGCCATAGTTACCCTCTCAGCTCGTTGACCTGTTCCACGTTGATGGACTTGAGCTTGCGGTAGACCGCAATGATGATGCTCAGGGCGATGGCCGCCTCGGCCGCGGCCACGGCCATGATGAACAGGGTGAAGATCTGCCCCACGGCCGGGTCCGGCGCTAGAAAGCGGTTGAAGGCCATGAAGTTGATGGAGGCGGCGTTGAGGATCAGTTCCACCGAAATCAACACCGCAATCAGGCTCCGCCGCGCCAGAACGCCGTACAGCCCGATGGCGAACAGGATGATGGCGATATACAAATAGGTGTTTAGGCTGTTAATCATGGGAAATTCCGGTTTGGGGTTGTCTGTTCACTATCCTTTAGGTATATAGGGCAAGCCTGCCTGTCCCCGCAGGCATTCCGTGTCCTAAGGTTACTCCTCACGCCTTTCCCGGCCGTTGCGGGCGTTGGCGATGGCACCCAGCATGGCCACCAGAAGCACCAGGGAGATAACTTCAAAGACCAGCACGTACTTGGTCAATAAATAATGCCCTATGACTGCCACCGCCCAATGGTCGGCCTGCGCCGCCGCCGGGGTCCAGACGGTCTTCTTGACCAGTAGCGCCAGCATCAGAAAGACCAGGCCCGCGGCCAGGATGGCGCCCAGGCGTTTAAAAGGATTACGTGGGGGCTTGGGCAGATAGAGCGGTTCCGAGAGCATGATCGCGAAGCAGATGGCGATGCAGATGGCCCCCACGTAAATTAAGATCTCCATCATGGCGAGAAACGGGCTGTTCAGATAGAGGAACAGGCCCGCCACCCCGAAGAGGCTGACGGCCAGTCCCAAAACGTTGTGGAAGATGTTCCGGGCCCCCACGGCGATGAAGGCGCCCCCCAAGGTCAGGCCGGTGATGCCCAGAAAAACTAAGGTGGCCATTGCCGACGCTTTCATGATGCCGCCTCCTCAGTGCCGGGTTTGTCCGCCGCGGGTTCCGGCTCCGCCTCCGGCAACCCCAAGGACCGCTGCTGGGCCTTGAGCCGGGCCAGCACATCGATCACCATGTCCTGACGGGAAAACCCTGCCAGCCGGTATTCCTCCGAGAACTTCAGGGCGGCGGTGGGGCAGACCTCCACGCACAGCCCGCACAGGCTGCACAGGGAGTAGTCGATGACGTAGCTGGTGGCCCGTTTGCCCTTGGTCCCCTTCACCTTCACCCCGGTGAGGCTGATCAGGCTGGAGGGGCAGGTGCGGGAGCACATCTCGCAGGCGATGCAGCGGTGCGTCCCCGTCTCCGGGTCGATGATAAACTCCGTGTGACCCCGGTACCGCGGGGTCATGGCGATCTTCTGCCGCGGATACTGCACCGTCACGATGGGCTTCACGAAGTAGCGGATGGTGACGGCCAGACCGGCGATCAGACTCCAGAACCCTTCCAGAACTTCCTTGACGTACGCAACCATATTGACTCGAACCTTCGCTTTGACTCAGACGGTTACACCAGCTTGATGACCAGGGCGGTGACCAGCAGATTGACGATGCCCACGGGTATCAGAACCTTCCAGGCAAAGGTGATCAACTGGTCGAACCGCAGCCGGGGGAAGGTCCACCGGAACCACATCATCAGGAAAATGATGACGTAAACCTTGATGAGGAACCAAGCCAGCGGCGGTAAAAACGGCCCCTGCCAGCCTCCCAGGAACAGCACCGCGCCCACCGCGCTGACGATGAACATGTTGGTGTATTCCGCCAGGAAGAAGATCGCAAACCGCATGCCGGAGTATTCCGTATGGAATCCGGCCACCAGCTCCGACTCCGCCTCGGGGATGTCGAAGGGCGCCCGGTTGGTCTCCGCCGTGGCGCAGATGATGAAAAGGATGAAGGCCACCGGCTGGAGCAGCACGAACCACACCCCGGATTGAGCCGCCACGATGTCCGTCAGCCGGAAGGAGCCCACCATCAGGATGATGCTCATGACGGTGATCAACAGCGGAATTTCATAGGCGATGTTCTGGGCCACGCTCCGGATGGCCCCGAACACCGAGTATTTGTTGTTGGAGGACCAGCCCGCCATCAGGATGGCCAGGACGCCCAGGGTGGAAAAGGCGAAGATCAGCAAGATGCCCACGTTCAGGTCCTTGATGACCAGGTCGGGCCCGAAGGGGATCACCAGGAAGCTCACCATGACCGGCAGGAAAATCACGATGGGCGCCAGCAGATACACCAGCTTGTCCACGTCCTCGGGGGTGATCAGTTCCTTGCCGATGAGCTTCAGGGCGTCGGCGATGGTCTGCAGGGACCCGTGCCAGCCCACTTCCATGGGCCCCGGGCGCAACTGGATGTGGGCCGAGACCTTGCGCTCCAGCCAGATCAGGAACAGGGCGTTCACCGCCACCAGGGCCATGACGCCGATCAACCCCACGACCAGGCGGGCCCCCTCCGTCCCCAAGATAGATGTCAAGATATCCATTCCCAAACCACCTTTACCGGTCGATCTCCGGAATCACCACGTCCAGGGAGCCCAGAATGGCCACGGTATCCGCCACCAGGGTGTCCTGGATGATCTCCGACAGGATGCTCAGATTGGCGAACGACGGCACCCGCAGCTTGGTGCGGTAGGGCTTGACGTCGCCCTTACTGACGATGTAGATGCCGAACTCGCCTCGGGCGGTCTCCACCGCCGTGTAGACCTCGCCCTCGGCGGGCTTCAGCCGTTTGGGCACCTTCTCCGCCATGATGGGGCCGTTGGGCAGCTTGTCCAGGGCCTGCTCGATAATCCGCAGGCTCTGTTCCATCTCCATCAGACGCACCATGTACCGGTCCAGGATGTCGCCCCGCTGCCCGGTGGGAATGATGAAATCGAACAGGGGATAGGCGGAGTAGGGCTCGCTCTTGCGGATATCGTAAGGGATGCCGCTGCCCCGCAGGGTGGGGCCGGTAAGGCCGTATTGGATGGCCTGGGCCTCGGTGATTACCCCCACGTCCCGGGTGCGCTCGATGAAGATGATGTTCTTGGTCACCAGGTTGTTATAGTCGTTCCAGCGGCTGCGCAGACGCTGAATGAAACCCCGGGTGGCGGCGATGAACTCGTCGTCGATGTCCGCCGGCACCCCGCCGAAGCGATAGAAGCAGTAGGTCAGCCGGGAGCCCGTGAGCCGGTCCAAGATGTCCAGGATGATCTCCCGGTCGTCGAAGCAGTAGAGGAAGGGGGTGAAGGCACCCAGGTCCATGAGGTAAGCCCCGAACCACAGCAGGTGGGAGGTCAGGCGGTTCAGCTCCGCGGTGATCACCCGGATGAACTCGGCCCGCTCCGGCACGGCCAGCCCGATGAGCTTCTCCACCGCCATGCAGTAGCACTGGTTATAGGCCAGGGCATGGAGATAATCCACCCGCCCCATGTTCGGGTAGAACTGCGGGTAGGTCTTCAGCTCCGCCATCTTTTCATGGGCCCGGTGGCCGTAGCCGATATCCGGTTCGGAGGCCACGATGAACTCGCCGTCCATCTCCAGCACCACCCGGAGCACCCCATGGGTGCTGGGGTGCTGGGGCCCCAGATTCAAATAAAAAGTCTTTTCCTCGATCCCTCGTTGCAACATCGTCTTTAACTCGCCACAAAGTCTTTGAGCAGGGGATGGAACTTGGCGTCCTCCGGGAGCAGGATGCGCTTTAAGTTGGGATGCCCGGTGAAGCCGATACCGAACATATCGTAGACTTCCCGTTCATACCAGTCCGCCCCCTTGTAGACCCCGCTGATGGACGGCGCCCGTTCCCCCTTGGCCAGGGGCACGTGCACCACGGTGCGGCACAGCTCGTAAAACGAGGCGAAATGGTACACCAGGGTGAAGCTCTCCACCATATCCAGGGCGGTGAGCGATTCCAGGTAACACTTCTGGTCCACCAGGGCCTGGGCCACCGCCGGCATCTGCTCCGGCCGGGCCGCCGCTTCCACGTGATAGCCGGTGCGGCTGTAGTCGCCGTCGGCCGCCCGCTCCACGCCCAAGGCGCTCAGGCTTGCTTTGATCGTCTCTGCCAGCATATTATCTGAATTTCCTTAAACGGGGTCGCCCCATGATCTTTTCTTCCAGGCTCAGGATGCCCTCGATCAGCCCCTCGGGCCGCGGCGGGCAGCCCGGCACGTACACGTCCACCGGGATGATCAGATCGGCCCCCGGCACGATGGCGTACTGGCCCTCGTAGGCGAACGGTCCCCCGGATATGGCGCAGTTGCCCATGGCAATGACCCACTTGGGGGCGGGCATCTGCTCATACAGCCTCACCACCGCCGGCGCCATCTTCTTGGATATGGTCCCCGCCACGATCATCAGGTCCGACTGCCGGGGCGATGGCCGGAAGACCCCGGCCCCAAAGCGGTCCAGGTCGAACCGGGCGGCCCCCGCCGCCATCATCTCAATGGCGCAGCAGGCCAGACCAAACGTTATGGGCCACAGGGAATTGGCCCGGCATAGGTTTAACACATCCTCCAGAACCGCCAGCTGGACTAACGGCTCTCCGGTTTTCGCTTCCACTCAAAAACCCCCCTGCACCAAGCATAAACGATTACCAGGGACAAGATGCCGACAAAGATGACGATCTCCACCAGATCCCGCCACAGATAACCTTGGTCGAAGGCCAGCAGCACCGGAAACAGAAAGATCACATCCACGTCAAAGGCCAGAAAGATCAGGGCGAACAGATAGTAGATGACCCCCACCTGGACCCAGGCGCTGCCGAAGGTGGGCAGACCGCATTCATAAATCTTGTCCCGGGCCGGACCGAAGCTCTTGGGCGCCACAAAGTGGGCGATGACCAGGGGTCCCAGGGCGAAGAGCGCCCCGACGACAAGAAAGATCAGGACATAGGAGTAATCCTGTAACACACCCTGGATATCCACCGGCAACCTCCCGTCAGACGTCAATATGTTTGTGAAATCTTTCCCTTGCGTTCTTATACCAATTTATGCCGACCCTCGTCAAGTTTTTTCTCAGTTTTTTTCCGGCCCCTGCCTCCCAGTGCCCCCGCCTCCGAGGTTTTGCAGGGAGGGGGCCAGGGGGCCCTTGGCCCAGGGCCAGCGTTGGACGGCGGCCAGGAAACGAGAGGTGGTGCTGCGTATCTTCCGGGGCGAACCCCTGAGTCTGCTTTCCCGGGAGCTGGGCGTGGAGCTCTATCGGCTGGAAAAGTGGCGGGATGCCGCCCTGGCAGGCATGGAAGAGGCCCTCAAAGCCCGAAACGGCGCCCCCCTGAAGGCAGAGTTGGACCACGCCATGAAACGGCTGGGCGAATTGACCATGGAAAACGAGTTGCTGTGGGCCCGGGTGAGGCGCCCCGGCCCTTTCGCCCAGAGGAGGTCGAAGACATGAGCGGTCTGGCCTCCTCTGCCACCAGCAGGCCTTATGGCGTCAAGCTGGTCTGCCGCACCTGGGAGCAGCCCCGATCGTCTTACTACGCCTTCTGTGGCGGCTCGGGGCCGCACCTGCGCCTGTCCCCGCCCGGCAAGCGAGGCCCGAAGACCGCCCTCGCGGACGCCGAAATCCTGGAGCTGATCCGGGCTGACCTGAACGCGTCGCCGTTCCAGGGGGAGGGGCACCGCAAGGTGTGGGCCCGGCTCCGGGTGCGGGACGGGGTCAAAGTAGGCCGCCGCCGGGTCCTGCGGCTCATGCGGGAGAACAACCTGCTCTCCCCCCATCGAGGCCGGCGAGGCAACCCCCGTCTCCACGAAGGGCAGATCATCACCCAGGCACCCAACCGCATGTGGGGCACCGACGGCGCCAAGGTCTTCACCGTAGAGGACGGCTGGGGTTGGCTCTTCGTGGCCGTGGAGCACTGGAACGCCGAGTGCGTGGGGTGGCACGTGTGCAAACAGGGAACCCGGTTTGCGGCGCTGGAACCCATTTCTCAAGGCTTGATGACCACTGTCGGCTCGGTGGCGGCGGACGTCGGCCGGGGTCTGGCCCTGCGGATGGATCACGGCACCCAACACCTGTCCGACCATTTTCAAAACCAGCTGAAACACTGGGGGATTAGCCCCAGCTTCGCCTTTATCGAGCAACCTCAGACCAACGGCGTGGCCGAACGCTTCATCCGGACCCTCAAGGAGCAGGTCATTTATGGCCGGGTGTTTCAGAATCTCCAGGAGGTGAGGACGGCGGTCCGGGGCTTTGTGGACACCTACAACCGGGAGTGGCTGGTGGAAAAGAACGGCTACCAAAGCCCCCGGCAGGCCAGGGCTCAATGGCTCGCCCAAGCCTCACTCGCCAGGGCAGCTTAAGAAAAACTTGTGTCCAGAAAACCGGGTGCGGTACATCAATAGGTAATAACTTTCACCTATTACCTCCCCAGCTCACTTCGCCTACTCGCTACCCCCTAATGCTATTCATATCTTGGCTTCCAAAAGGGATTGCCAGGCATGTTTCTCCAGAAAGCTCCCCTCCACGTTGCCCTCCATGTCCCGGAACAGGACCCAGGGCATGGCGAAGGTGAGGTATTCCGAACCGAAGAGGGGACGCACGTACTTCCGGGCGGAAATATCTGTCAGCCCCACCACCGCCCGGGGATTGGCCGATTTCGCCTCCCGGTAGGGCAGAAGGCCGATGGTCTGGCACCCCGCCGCCCAGGGGATGACGACGTTTTCCATGCCCTCACGGTCATAGTTGGCCAGGATGACCAAGGCCGACAGCTGGTCCGGATCGGCCAGAAAGACCACGGTCTCGGGCCTCTCGACCTCCGGGTCCACCTCGACCAGGGGTTTGAACAGCACATAGCGGGCCGGGATCTCCGTCAGGGGGAGTTCATCGAGCCACTGTCCCACCAGTTCCGGGGTCTTGACATACCCTTCCCCGTGGAGGAAGTTCTGCGCAAATTCCTTCCCCGCCGCCCCCTCCACCGCCTTGGCCACTTCCCGGCCTCTATCCCACCCCCGGTTTCCCGAGGACAGAAAGTGGGCGAAACAATCCACCCCACCGGGAAAGTGCTCATAGGCATTGCCGAACCCCAGTCCGACCCCGCCCCCCCAGCAGCCGTAGGTGTGGCGGTCAAAGGCGGCGGTCTTCCCCTTGGCGGCATTGGCAAACATGAACATGACGCAGCCCCATTTGGCCGGCTTGAACTGCAGGGCGGGCGCCGGCTTGTCGTTGGCCAGCAGGATGGCCACGGCGTGGTATTTGAGACCGACGGCCTGGGCGATTTTGGATTCCATACTCTGAGACCTCCCTGAAGTGGTGGTGGCAAAAGACCGCCGGGGGCTCCCGGCGGCCGGTATCACCCGCCGTCCGCCCGGGGGCTGGAATCACCCCCGCCCAGGACGGCGTAGAGCCGCACCTGGTTGGCGAGCTTCGCCAAGCGGATGGCGATGAATCCCTGTTGGGCGGAGTAGAGATTGCGTTGGGCATCCAGCACGTTCAGGTAGATGTCGATCCCCTTCTCGTAGCGGGCCGTGGAGAGCCGATAGGTCCTGGCGGTGGCCTCCAGGAGGGATTGCTGCGCCTCCAGCTGATCCCCCAAAGTTCCCTTTTGGGCCAGGACATCGGCCACCTCCCGGAAGGCCCCCTGGATCACCTTTTCGTACTGGGCCACAGCGATTTCTTTATCCACCTTGGTGACCCTGAGCCCCGCCCAGGTACGGGCATCGAAGATAGGCAGGACGATCTTGGGGGCATAACTCCAGACGAACGTTCCGGACTTGAACAGGTCCGAGAGATCGCCACTGGCGGTGCCGATGGCGGTGGTGAGGGCGATGCGGGGGAAAAAAGCCGCCCGGGCCGCACCGATATTGGCATTGGCGGCCTTGAGCGTATGCTCCGCCTGGAGGATATCGGGGCGCCGCAGGAGCACCTCGGAGGGCGTTCCGGAAGTCAACTCTGGCAGCGGTTTGACAGCGCTCAATTCCCCCGGCAACAGCTCGGCCGGCACCGTCGAGCCGGCCAGCAGGTTCAGGGCGTTTTCATCCTGAGCCACCTGGGCCGTGTACTTTGCCACGTCCACCCGGGCGGCATCCACCCGGGTCTGCACCTGCCGCAGGTCCAGTTCGGGGGCCAGCCCCACTTCAAAGCGCCGGCGGATTACATGATGGGCGGCCTGCTGGGTCTCCAGAGTGGACTGAGCCAGCTTGAGATTTTCCCGATCCGCGCCCAGGGTCAGATAGGCGTTGGCGACCTCGGAGATCAGCAAGATCTGGGTGCTGCGGCGGGCCTGGTCGGTGGCGAAGTATTCCTCCAGGGCCCGATCACCCAGGCTGCGGATGCGGCCAAAGAAATCGATCTCCCAGGACGTAACACCCAAATTGACCCCGTACTCTTCCAGGGTCACCAGGCCGGAGCCGGCGGCGCCGGAAAGTCTGGCTCGCTGCTTGGTGGCGGTGACGCTGGTTTCCAACCTCGGCAACAGCTCGGCTCGCTGGACCCGATACAGGGCCCGCGCCCGTTCCACATTCAAGGCGGCCACCCGCAGATTGCGATTGTTGCTCAAGGCCGTCTCGATGATCTCCTGCAGTTTCGCATCGGTGAAGAACTCCCGCCAGGGCAGGTCGGCGGCCGCCGGGGCCTCCGGAGCGGCCGGGGGCTCTTTGTAGGCCGGGCCGCTGGGCCAACTGGTGGGAATGGGCGCCTCGGGCCGGATGTATGTCGGGGCCATGGTACAACCGGGGCCCAGAATGGCCGTTACCGCCAGAAGTGCAAACAGCTTCCCGATCATATCACTGGCCCTCCGCGTGACGAGTGGCGTCTGCATCGGCCTGGGCCTGGGCCTGGGGAGCGCCCCGCTTCCGGCTGAACAGTTGCACCACTCCCACAAAAAACAGGGGAATGAAGAAGATCGCCAGAAAGGTGGCGGTCACCATCCCTCCCAGGACCCCGGTGCCGATGGCCGTTTGCGCTCCGGCCCCGGCCCCGGTGGCCAGGGCCAAGGGCAGGACGCCGAAGCCGAAGGCCAGCGAGGTCATGACAATGGGACGCAGCCGCAGTTTCGCACCATCCAGGGTGGCCTCGATCAGCCCCATGCCCTCCTCCACCTTGGCCATGGCGAACTGGACGATCAGAATGGCGTTCTTGGTGGTCAGCCCCAAGACGGTGAGGAGCCCGATCTGAAAATAGACGTCGTTGGGCAGACCCCGGAGCGAGGAGGCCAACACGCCGCCGATGACCCCCAACGGCAGGGCCAGCAGAATGGTGATGGGAATGGTCCAAGACTCGTACAGGGCCGCCAGGCACAGGAAAATCACGATAATGGAAAAGGTGTAGAGCAGCCCGGTCTGGGCCTTGGCCATGCGCTCCTGGTAGGAGATGCCGCTCCAGTCATACCCGACGCCCTTGGGCAGCTTCGCCACGATCTCTTCCATGGCCTGCATCGCCTCCCCGGAGCTTCTGCCGGGGGCAGGCTCGCCCCAGATGTTCAGCGCCGGGAAGCTGTTGTAGCGCTCCAATAAGGGCGAACCCTGGAACCAGTGGCCGGTGGCGAAGGAGGTGAAGGGCGTCATGGTGCCCGCGACATTGCGGACATAGAGCCGCTCCAGGTCTTTGGGCAGCATCCGGTAGGGAGCATCGGCCTGGGCAAAGACCCGCTTGACCCGACCCCCCTGGATGAAGTCGTTGACATAGGCGCTGCCGAAGGCCGCCGAAATGGTATGGTGGATAGCACTGATGGGCACCCCCAGGGCACCGGCCTTTTCCCAGTCCACCTCAATGCGGTACTGGGTCACATCTTCCAGACCACTGGGACGGACCCGGACCAGCCGTGGGTCCTGGGCCGCCATACCGAGCAGCTGGTTGCGGGCCGCCATCAGAGCCTCGTGGCCCAAGCCGGCCCGGTCCTGCAATTGGAAGTCGAAGCCGCCCGCCCGCCCCAGTTCCAGAACGGCCGGCGGCGGAAAGGCGAACACCCGGGCATTGCGCAGTGTGGAGAACTTGGCCATGGCCCGTCCCACCAGGGCCTCCACCTTCAGATGCGCCCCGGGGCGCAACTCCCAGTCCTTGAGCTTGACGAAGGCCAGCCCGACATTCTGCCCGGCTCCGGAAAAGCCCCGGCCGGCCACCGTAAAAATGGAGGCCACCGCCTCTTTCTCAGCCTCTAGAAAATGCTGGCGGACCTGATCCTGGATCTCCTGGGTCTGCTCCAGGGTCGACCCCGCCGGCAGCATCGTTTGCACGAACATGATGCCCTGGTCTTCATTGGGGAGATAGGCGGTGGGCATGCGTTGAAACAGCAATACCAGAGCCGCCACGATCACCAGGTAAACCACCAGGTAACGCAGCTTTTTGCCAAGGATACGTCCCACCAGGGTCTGGTACCAGTCCCGGCTCCACAGGAACGTCCGGTCGAACCACCGGAAAAACGGCCGGAACAGCCAAAACCCGGACTCCGCCGCCCCGTGCCCCGCTGTCACCGGCTTCAGGAGGGTGGCGCAGAGCACCGGGGTCAGGATCAGGGCCACCACCACCGACAGCAGCATGGCGGCCATGACGGTTACGGAGAACTGGCGATAGATGACTCCGGTGGAGCCACCGAAGAAGGCCATGGGGCCAAAGACTGCGGCCAGCACCAGGCCGATGCCGATCAAGGCGCTGGTGATTTCTCCCATGGACTTGCGGGTCGCCTCCCGTGGTGGCAGCCCCTCTTCGCTCATGACCCGCTCCACGTTTTCCACCACCACGATGGCGTCGTCCACCAGGAGGCCGATGGCCAGCACCATGGCGAACATGGTGAGCATGTTGATGGAGAATCCGAACAGGCCCAGCACCGCGAAGGTCCCCAGGATCACCACCGGCACC
Source organism: uncultured Desulfobacterales bacterium (assembly GCA_964428565.1). GTDB lineage: Bacteria > Desulfobacterota > Desulfobaccia > Desulfobaccales > Desulfobaccaceae > CAYRYV01. The sequence goes on from CAYRYV010000010.1 coordinate 68,986, forward strand.
GCCAGGGTGGGAATCAGGGTAGCCCGGAGGTTGCCCAGGAAGACGTACATCACCAGGAAGACCAGGAGGATGGCTTCGAGCAGGGTCCAAACCACCTCGTTGATGGCCACCCGCACGAAGGGGGTGGTATCATAGGGGTAGATGACCTTCATGCCCGGGGGAAAGTACCCGGACAGTTCCGCCATCTTGGCCTTGACGCCGTCCGCGGTCTTCAGGGCGTTGGCCCCGGCGGCCTGCCGTACCGCCAGGGCGGCTCCCGGTTGGCCGTTGTAGAGCACCTTGCTGCCGTAGCGCTCGGTGCCCAGCTCCGTCCGGCCCACGTCCCGCACCCGCACGATGGAGCCGTCCGGGTTGACGCGCAGCGGGATGGCACCGAATTCTTCCGGAGTCTTGAGCAGGTTCTGGACAATGATGGAGGCGTTCAACCGCTGGCCGGGCACTGCCGGAATCCCGCCGAACTGCCCGGCGGACACTTCCACGTTATAGGCTTGGAGTCCCTTGATGACATCTTCCAGGGTCAGGCGGAACTCGGTCAGTTTCTCCGGATTGATCCAGACCCGCATGGCATACTGGGACGTGAAGGTTTCCACCTCGCCCACCCCCGGCACCCGGGCCAGCACCTGCTCGATGTTGGCCTGGGCGTAGTCCGCCAGGTCAAACTCGTCCATGCTGCCATCTTCCGAGGTGAGGCCGACGATGATGAGCCAGTTTTTGGTGGACTTGCTGACCTTGACCCCGGACCGTTGTACGGTGTCGGGGAGACTGGCCATGGCCAGTTGGAGCTTGTTCTGTACCATGGCCCAGGCCAAGTCGGGGTCGGCCCCCGGGGCGAAGGTGAGCTCGATCCTCCCGGCCCCGGAGGCGTCGCTGGAGCCGGACATGTACAGCAGCTTGTCGAAGCCCGTCATCTTCTGCTCGATGATCTGGACCACGCTGTTTTCCACGGTTTCGGCCGAGGCGCCGGGGTAAAAGGCGTCAATGGCGATGGAAGGAGGGGCGATGGGCGGGTACTGGGAGATGGGCAAATTGTAGATCGCCAGCCCCCCCGCCAGCATCATGATGATGGCGATGACCCAGGCGAAGACCGGACGATCCAGAAAGAAGTTCGATAACATCGTCCGTCCTCCGTCAATTTGATGCGGCCGGCGGGCTTTTGGTTTTCTGAGCTTCCCCGCCGGCCTGGGAGCCTTCCCAGTTGACGGTCTTCACCGTCGCCCCCGGCCGGATGTTCAGCATGCCTTCGACGATCACGCGTTCCCCGGGCTGGAGGCCGGAGGACACGAGCCACTGGTCGCCAATGGCCCGATTAAGCTTCAACATCCGCTGCTGCACCGTGCCCGCCTCATCCACCACCAGGGCGATCGGTTCCCCCTTGGGCGTGCGGCTCACCCCTTGTTGCGGGACCAAGATGGCCTGCTCGGCGATACCCTCCTGTACCGTAGCCCGTACGAACATACCCGGCAGGAGCAGGTGCCTCGGATTGGGGACGACGATACGCAGGGTGAAAGACCCGGTGGTCTGGTCTACCGTGACGTCGCGGAATTGCAATGTGCCTTGTTCGGGGCAGAAGCTGCTGTCTTCCAGGAGGATGCAGACCTTCTTCCCGCCCTTGTCATCGGCGCTGAGCTGGCCCGTTTCCAGGTTCCGTTGCAGCCGCAGTAACTCCGCCGAGGATTGGGTCACATCCACATAAATAGGGTCCAGCTGTTGGATGGTGGCCAGGGACATGGGCTGATACGCCGTGACCAAGGCGCCGTCGGTCACGGAAGATTTGCCGATACGCCCGGAGATGGGGGCGACAACCCGAGTGTAGCCCAGATTGATGCTGGCCGCCTCCACCTGGGCTTTCCAGTATTCGATCTCGGCTTTGGCCTGTCCCATGGCCGCCACTGCGTCATCGTGGTCCTGTTGGCTGACGGCCTTGTCCGCCAGTAATTCTTTATAGCGTTCGGTCTTCAAGCGGATTGAGGGCAGATTGGCCTGGGCCTTGCCTAAGGAGGCCTTGGCCGAGTCGAGCGCCACCTGAAAGGGGGCCGGATCAATCTGATAGAGCAGTTGCCCGGCCTTGACGTCGGAGCCTTCCTTAAACAGGCGCTTCTTGATGATGCCGTTGACCTGAGGGCGGATTTCCGCCACCAAATAAGGCGAGGTACGTCCCGGCAACTCGGTGGTCAGCTCCACCGCTTGCGGTTGAATGGTCACCGTGGCCACTTCCGGGATCGGGGGTGCACCGCCCTGCTCCCCGTGGCCTCGGTCGCAGCCGTTCAGTATCATTATCATAACCAGCAAAGCCCCGGTCCATTTTAGCGGTTCATAATCGTGCCGGTTCAGTCGCATCAAAAGTCTCCCCATATCTTAATGAGCGTAGTAATAGTGCCAAACAGGGACAACATCACGGCTCAAGTAGTCCTCTGAAGAAAATATTCAAAATGACATCCGGGTCTTCCGGATAGGGATGGCGTTCGGGGGCGTCGAGCCAGAGTAGCAGATATGCATCTATGACGCTGGAGAGGGCCACCGCCAGGTAATAGGGGGTGGCGATTTTCTTAAACCGTTGGTTTTTGATGCCGCTGGCAAAGATGTCAGCAATACTTTCCAGAGAATGGTAATATCGATTTCGGATTTCGTCATCCAGGCCGGCCTTGAGGTTGAAGCTCGCCCCTCGGCTCTCGGCCAGATACAGACGGATGAAGGGGAGGTTGCGGCGAAACACCGTGGTTTTGGCCTGGACATAACTGCGCAGTTTTTCCACTTCGTCCTGGGGCTGTTCGATTGCGCGCATGATCGAGTCTTCAAAATCGTCGCACACCCCCAAAACCAGGGCCTTGTAAAGGTCCTCCTTGTTCTGAAAAAACTTGTACAGGGTGCCGATGGCGAACTCGGCCTGCGCGGCGATCTCGTGCATGGAGACGTTATGGTAGCCCTTTTGCGAAAAGAGGTCGAGGGCGGTGGCCAATATCTCCTGGCGTTGCCGCAACTTCTCCCTTTCCCGCCTCGGGAGCTTCTGATCGTCCATCGTACGACCTCCGGTTCTGAATGTATCATTCATAATACGAATGCATCGTCACATTATAGAACCGTTCGGCATATTGTCAAGACAATTCAGTTGTGTTGGTCGTGGCAGGCAGGCATGTGGGCGTATCACTTCCGCCAAACAGTCAGGGGTATTAAGGGATCAGGGATTAAACCACTACCTGCTTTAGCAGGTAGTGGTTTAATGGGAGCTAGTTCCGGAGGACAGGAGATATGGAGGAGCACATGATCTTTACTCACATGGCCAGCTAATATCGTCACCTCCCTGGCCTCACAGGTCTGGCGGATCAATTCCCGAGCACGCAAAGCCACCTCCCCAGTGAGAACATGGTAGCGATATTTCGTCACCCAGACCAAGTGATATTGAATGTCATAGACTCTATGCGGCCCTTTGCGGTATTCCTCGCCCACGGCTCACCTCCCTGGCGAGATCATACCACATAACATTCTCTAACGTGCTGAAGCTATTCGCCTAAAGGCGAAGGTTTTAAACCCGGTGCATGGAAAAATAAATAGAAAAGGCTTCCAGATTGTGGTAATATAACCATGCGAATAAATTACAAAAACCACAACGAGGGAGCCTCCTTATGCATAACAGAGTTGATGTTGGATTTCAAGGACAAATCGAAACGGTTCTCAAGGAGTCGCTTGGCGATCTGGATATCAAGATTTTGGCTCATCCGGATTGAGCGTACTAGACCAGCCCATTTGACAAAAAAGTGG
>CAYRYV010000011.1:0-72253 GCA_964428565.1 uncultured Desulfobacterales bacterium
CGGCGGAGTGTGCAAGGGCCGTAAGCCCTTCGCCCCCTCCCCCGGCTCTTCTTATCTCCCGCGGCCCTTGGCCCCCTCCCCTGGCCTCCCTGGTCCCCCCGGTCTCCCGGTATGATGCGCATTCAGCCCGAATGTCGTGCCTGTCTGGAGCGGCTGGTGGACCTGGCGGTCGGGCTGGCCACCGCCGACCCCCGCCGGGCGGGGCCGGCCCGGGACCGGGCCTTGGCCATCGTCGACCGGGAGTTCCATCCGGAGGCCATTCCGGCGTGCATCGCCAACCTGTTCCTGCGGGCCGTTGCTGAGTTCACCGGCAACCCCGATCCCTTTGCCGCGCCCAAAGCGGCGCAGACCCGCCTCCTGCGGCGTCTCGTCGCCGAACTGGAGCCCCCCCCGGACGCCGACTTGGCCGGGCTCCTGGAGCTGGCGGCGGCGGGCAATGCCCTGGACTTCTTCCGGGAGGCCGGACAGATCGCCGCCGACATCCGCCGGCGGTTGCCACTGCCCCCGGCGGAGGTGGCGGTCCTGGCGGCCCGCCTCTCCCGGCCGCCGGGGACGCTGCTCTACCTGGCCGACAACGCCGGCGAGCAGTTCTTCGATCTGCCCCTGGTGGCGGCCTTGCGCCGCCGGGGCTGGCAGGTGTTCTACGTGGTCAAGGGCGGTCCCATCCAGAATGATCTGACCCGGGCCGATCTGGCGGCTTCGGGCCTGGCCGCCGCCCTGGAACCGGTGGTGGATACCGGCGCCGCCACCGTGGGGCTGGTCCTGGCGGAGGCCGCCCCCGCTTTTCGCCGCCTCTACGCCGGCGCCGATCTCATCGTCGCCAAGGGCATGGGGCACTTCGAAACCCTTTCCCGGCTGCCGGACCCCCGGCTCTTCTTTCTCCTGCAGGCCAAATGCCCGCCGGTGGCCGCGGCCCTGGGAGTGCCCCAGGGGGCTTGCGCCCTCCGGGTCGCCGGTGGGTGAACCTCCGGGTTTCCAAATGCGTCGCCATCAATTATACTAATATCGGAGGGCAGCAAGGACATTCGACTCGGTAGGCGGCCGCCGGCCGCCCGCCGGCCATATCCCCGTTATGAAGCAGATATTCGACCCGGGCATCCAGATCGACCAGGCGCGGCTGCGCTACAGCTTTTTCTCGCTGTTGACCTCCCCGGAGGTCAGCCGCCTGATGGAGGATATCACCACCTGCAAGCTGGAGGTCATAGAGGAAGCCACCCTGACGGGCGACCAGGCGGAGCTCCCCGGCGGTCTGGAGCTCTTCCCCTATCTCTCTTTCCGGAGCCCCTGGCGGAGCTTTCAGATCCGGGGGGTGCTCTATCCCAACCGGGGAGGCCAGGACGACGGCGTCCTCCATCACCTGGTAAAGCTGGAAATGGGCAACAATCTGCATCTGCTGCGGCTCAGCACCCCCCAGACCTCCTACCTGCTGTCGCCTTTCCACACCCGCTTCATCAGCATCATCTTCAGTCTGGTGTTGCACTATTCCCTGGCGGTGGAGGCCGGCGCCTCCCGGGACGACTTCCTCTTCTTCGCCCCTTACTCCCTGGAGGAGCAGGTCGTCGCCCGCTACATGCAAAGCCTGGTGTGGATTCCCTGCGCCACCGTCAAGCTCGACTCCCAGGACAACCCCTATATCGGTTCCCGCCTCTATACCGGGGCCGACCTCAAGCGCTGCCAGCCCCCGGGCAGCAGCCAGGAGGAGGCCCTCATCCGGGGTTGGCGTCTCTTCAAAAGACTGCTTTACCTCACCATCGAAGGGGAGCGGGTCTTCACCGGCTTCGCCTTCCTCCCGGAAGAAAGGCCCCTGGAATACCACCGCCAGAGGTGGCCCCACCTCCTCCTCTACCACGAGGCCGACCAGATCCCCCTCAAGGAGGGCGCCGAAGCCATCAAGCAGATGCTCCTCAATGCCGACGGCCGCAATACCTTCCTCGCCGTCTACCGGGACCGCATCATCGGCGTCCTACATCTGCGGGAAGGCTCCCAGCGGCAGTTGACCACGGTGCGCAGCTGGCGGGAGGTCCTGCCGCTGGCCACCATCACCCGCCGGGGCCGCTTCAATTTCTGGGTGGCCCTCAAGGGCCGCCGCCATCCCCGCATCAATCTCAGCATCCTGGAATACCGCCAGGGCCATCTGCACATCCCCCTCTTCCAGGAGGTCTTCTGGCAGGAGTTGGAGCGGCACGTCCGGCTGGCCTGCCCGGAGTGTCAGGCCACCGAGGCCATGCCCCGCTTCAAGGACCTGTTCCGCGCCCTCAGGCTCAGCGGCCGGGGGGGCATCTTCCTGGTGGGGCTCAGCGCCAGTCGCCTCCAGGAGCCCTTCCTGCCCATCGAAAATGAAATCCGGCTGGCCCAGCCCGCCCCGCTGGGCGGCCCCTGGCAGAGTATCCTCCTGGGTTTGGCCAAGTCCGACGGCGCCGTCATCTTCAATGAAAAACTGGAGGTTACCCATTTCCGGGCCCGCCTCAAGGCCACCGGTCTGGCCCTCCCCCCCCTGGAACGGGATGAGCTGGGCAGCGGCACCCGCCACCAGTCCACCCGGGAGCTCTCCGCCTTCTGCCCCGATATCCTGGGCATCGCCGTCTCCCAGGACGGCCCCGTCTCCCTCTACCGGCAAGGCAAGCTGGTGGCCCGCCTCTACTAGCCCGGTGGCGGCGGCCGGCCCTCCGGGGCGCGCCCGGAGGGGAGGAATGTAGGAACTGTCGGGAACCGCTGTATCTCTGGGATTGGAGGTGGGGGCGGGGACGGGGCTCAGGGGCGTACGCCCCCTTGAGCCTCTCCCCCGCCGCGGGGCCGGCTCAGTCCCGGCAACAGTGATGGTGGTGGTCGTGGTGCTCGTCGGTGTGGCTGTGCTCGTGGGTGTGCTCCACCGACTCGTGCTCGTGCTCCTGGCCGTCATGGCTATGGACGACGGTCTCATGGGTGTGGGGGTGTTCGTGTCTGTCCTTGCCCCGGCAACACATAGGTGGCCCTCCTTTAGCTGAAATCCGGCGCGGCGCGGTTAATAACAATATAAGCGAATTGCGTCCGCTTATCCAGCCCCCCGGCGCCAGGGCTGACCGGCGGCCGCCCTCTCTCCGGGACGGACGCTCATTGCCAGTCCGTGAACTGCACCCACAGCACCGCGCCCAGCTCCGCGTCCTTCTTTTTGCCGTCCGGGTGTTTGATGGCCTGTTTTTCCGTGCTCAGGGCCGCAAACCCCCACCAGCCGGACTTGGGCGCCGCAAAGCTGAAGACGCCGTTCTTGTCCGCCTTCAGCACCTGGCTCACAAAGTAGTCGTTGGGAGCCTTGACCCGGCCGCCGGCGTTCCAGTACTCCACCTCCACCTCGGCAAAGGGCACCGGTTTGCCCTTGAGCTTCACCACCCCGGTGAACAGGTTGCCGGCATACAGGCCGAAGGGGCGGGCGAGGGGGACGATCTCGGTCTTGAGCCCCAACTCCTGGTCCCAGTTCTCCTCGGCTCCGAACGCGGCCACGACGGTCTTGGTGTAATGGATGATGTACTTGTCTTCGGCCCCTTCCCAGTAGGGCGCGGGTTCCAGGTAGAAGGTGTAGACCCCGGGCCTTTTCAGGGTGTAGGCGGTCTTCCAGGCGGTGTGGTCCAGGAGCTTGGTTTCCTGGAGGCTCCCGGTGAGATCCGTCTTGTCTTTGCCGGTCATCACCCCGAAGGCCTGGGGCTTGGCCATGTCCATCCCCTTTTGCTCGAAGGGATGGCAGAAGGCCGCGGTCAGCTCCAGGGTCTGGTTGTCCCCCTGCATCACCATGGCGGCGGACGGCTGGATCAGCCCGAAATGGGCCCGGCAGGGCGGCGCCCAGGCCAACGCCGCGCTGGCGGCCAGCGCCCCTGCCATGAACTTGACGAACATCTCGGTATCTCCTTTCTAAGCGGGCAGCGTCAACACGCCGCCGGAATTCGGGAGGTTAAGGCTACTGGCCGGCTCGGCCCCCGGGCCTTACTTCTTTCGCCAGGCCTCCCAATAGGGCCGCCCCTGGCTGTCCCGCAGGTAGAGGCTGTGGTCCCCCACCGTCAGGATCGAGGCCACCTGTTTGGTCTTGCCCGCGGTGGTCATGCAAATCCCTTCGATGCTCACCTCATCGCCGGGCTTCAGGGCGAACTCCTGCCGCTCCAGAAACCACACCGGCCCCAGATGCACATGCACCTCCCCCTTCTCCTTGGAGGCCACCAGCACGGCCATCCCCGGATAGGCGCCTTCTTCCAGCGTTTCCGTTAAAATCTTGGTGACTTTGCCGGTGATGGTGCCCGGGGTGCACTCACCGGCCACCGGGCAGACATACGGAGTATAGGGGCAGGGTCGGAACCCCTGGCCCCGCCCCGTGGCCGCCGCGCTTCCCGGCCACGCCCAGATGCAGATCAGGGCGGCAATCCCCAGCCACATCAGTCGTCTGTGCATGTCATCCTCCTTGATTCGGCCTTCAGGTCAAAAGTTATAGAAGAAAGAGAACATGGGAGTGACGCTGGCGTCGGTGTTTTTGCCGATCAGGTCGATCCCCACGCCCAGGGCGAAGGCCAGTTTGTCCGTGGCCATATATTCGATCCCCGGGAGCACGGACAGCTTGGCGGTGGGCGCCATGTTGGCCTTATGCCCGAAAAGGCGGCCGCCGTCCCAGTAGCTGTAGAGTTCCAACAGGGCGACCCACTTTTTCGTCAGGGGATATTCCGCCGCCAGGTTGATGGTCACATAATCCCGGGGATGTTTGCGCACCTTGGTGGATACGGGATCGCCCTCCGCCAGTTCGCCGTCTTCATCCCAGAAGAAGGTGGGCCGGTCCTCCCGGGTGGTGTAATCGGTGCTTGTAGTATACCAGATATTCCCGTACAGGATGACCGGGCTGACATACTTCGACATATTGAGCCCCAGGGTGAAGGTGTAGGAACCGCTCCCCAACAAATCGGTCCCCAGCCGGCCGGGATTGAGGTGCCGGTAGTGGCCGCTGGGAAAGCCGAAGGTCGCCAGGGCGCTCACCGCCGGCGCCACCGGTCCTTCCTGGATGAACTGGTATTTCAGGTTGAGGTTCACGTCCCCCAGGCCCCCGAAATCCGCCGAGCGTTCCCCCTGGGGTCCGGGTTCGGTGACGCGGGAGGCCCAGTTATGGACGTAGGGGATGACCACATAGACCTCCATATTGCTGATGAGGCCGTAGGTGAGCTTCAGGTCGGTGCGGAAGGTGGAAAAGTCGCCCCCCGCATCGACCCGCCGCCAGCTCGGGCTGAAATTGGCGGTCACGAAGCCCAAATAAAATGTCGGTTGGACGACGAAAGTCCCCTTTTCCGCCGGGATGGCGGTATCCGTAATAATGGGGCCGAAGGTGCTGGGGCATTCCCCTTCCGGAGCGGCCGTCGGGCATTCCTCCTGGAACCCCTCCCCCCGGCCGGCGTGGGGGGTCTCCTGCCCCCACACCCCGGGGGGGCAGAGCCACAGGCCCAGACACCACGCCAACAGTAGATAACGGACAGCTTTCATCGTGCCATTCCTCCCCTTCCCGGAAATGAACCGGCGTTGGCGTCAGTCTTCTCCTGCTAGCCCGCCGGTTGTGCTTGCTTCCTTGCGGGGCCCTGGGGCCCCCTCCCTTCACGTCATTTCTTCTCCAGGGTTTGCAGGGCCGCCGCCAGGTGGTCCAGATAGACGGCCACCACCCCGTCCACATAACCCAGCCCTTTCTCCACCGCCTCTAGCCGATAGGGCTTGTGGGCCAGCAGGTCGGCTTTCCAGCTCTCCTTATCCCCCATGACGTCGTTTTCCATGTGATCGCCGGCCACGAACATGAAGGGGATGAACAGCACGGCTTCGGCCCCCGATTGTTTGACCGCGGCCAGGGCCTTCTCGCCCGCGGGCTCGTTCTGGACGGCCCCGAGGTACACATTCTTATTCTTATACCTGGTCCCCAGCAGCTTCTGAAACTCCAGGTACTCCTGCTCCCCCGGCTGATGCGGGCTACCGTGGGCCACCAGCACCACCGCGGTTTTCGTCAGATCGGCGGGGAAGGATTTCTCCACCGCCGCCAGCACCCGTTGCCGGTCCGGGGCCCCCGTCAACAGGGGCTGGCCCAGGGCGATCTTCAGGCCCGGGACCTCTTTCTGGACGGCCACCACCTTTCTTTCCCACTCTTCCCCCGGCACGATATGCAAAGACTGCACCGCCACCCGGGTGAACCCCTTTGCCTGCAGGTCCTTCAGCGTGTGGGCGAGGTCGGGCAGGTCAACCTGACGCTCCTCTTGCATTTTCTTCCGGATCTTCTTGGAAGTAAAGGCCCACCGGACTTCGTATCCCGGAAACCGCTCCTTGGTCTTGGCTTCGAAATGTTTATAGGTATCGAATGCCTGGGTGCTGGTTCCGAAGGCCACCAGCACGATGGCGGGTTTATCCGCGGCCGCCGCCGTCGCGCAAGAGCCCGCGACGATGATGGTCAAGAACGGCAACCCCCCTACGAACAGCCACAACCATATATTTTTCATGATCTAATTCCCCTTGCTAGGCCTGATTAATGTCCACCCCGTGAGAGAAACGCCCCGCCCCGTCGTCGGCCTCGGGCTCAGCCGGAGAGGCGGACGGGCGGCCGGAGCGGCGCCAGGCGGTGCTGCCAGTCAGCCACCAGCAGGCTGACCCGCCCGCAACCCCGCATCACCAGATAGTGCCAGGCATCCTCCACGCTGAAAAATCCCTGGTGGGCGCCCACCAGCTCAATCTGGTCGGCCGCCAGCCCCATACTGCGACAGTCGCCCGGCAGATCCACATCTTCGGGAACGTCCGCCCCGCCGATCAGGTAAACAATCATGCCTTCTTTCATCATCTCTCCTCCCCGTCAGAAAGTGTCTCGCCCTGCCGTAACCCGTCAACAAGCCCGGAAAAAACAAAAATCCTTGGGTCTTGTGGACCCAAGGATTGCACCCAGCTTCTTGATCCTCGGTGACGGCGCTCGCCGCAGTTCCGCGCTGCGGGCGTTCCTGGCTCTTGGGCAGGTCTTCTGGCTTCCGGATCATCCTACCGCACGCGCCTTCCCCCCTCACTGGATGAGAGAGTGGCGTAAAGCGTGCTTCGTCCCCGGTTACAGCGGCGGGACCGCGCCGGACTCGCACCGGCTTCCCTGTTCGGCCTGCATCAGGCACCCAAAAGCTTTGGGAGGATAATAATCGAAAAAACCGCATGTTGTCAATCACAAAAACCTGGCGGGAGGATATTCCCCCGGAATTAAAGATAATATTTCCCCGGACGGCAGCCTCAGAGGAACTTCTCTTTACCTTTGAAGATGGTCAACCGGTGACCGTGTTCCCGCATGGTGTGGATGGCGTCCGTGGTGCGCTCCAGAAAATCGGCCTCATGGGAGACGATAATATAGGAGATGTCCAGGCCGCTCAAGATCTTGGCGAGCTTTTTTTTGGTCCCTTCGTCCAGTCCGGTGGTGGGCTCGTCCAACAGCAGCACCCGGGGGCGCATCGCCAGGACCGTGGCCAGGGCCACGAGCTTTTTCTCGCCCCCCGACAGCCGGTAGGTCACCCGGTCCTCGAATCCCGTCAAATCGAGCTGGGCCATGGTGCCCCGGGCGAGGTCCATGGCCTCCTCCACCGGCACCCCCTGGTTCAGGGGGCCGAAGGCCACATCCTCCAACACCGTGGGGGAAAACAACTGGTCATCGGCATGCTGGAACAGCAGCCCCACCTGCTGGCGTACGGGGCGGAAATCCTTCTCTTCGCGCACCACCCGCCCCAGGATGCGGATGGTGCCTCCCTGGGGTTTGAGCAACCCCACGATGAGGTGCAGCAGGGTGGTCTTGCCGCAGCCGTTGGGACCCACCAACCCCACCCGCTCCCCCGGCAGCAACTGAAAATTGAAGTCCTGCAGGAGGGGCTGCCGGTGGGCGTAGGCGAAGGTCAGCCCTTCCAGCAGAATCACCGCTTCCCCGCTGCTCATGGGATCACCCCGGCCGCCAGACCCGCCAGCGCCGCCAGGGCCGGCAGCATCAGGGAAACGAAAACCACATCCCGCCGCTGCAGGGCAAAGCGCCGCAAGCTGTAAAACCGGCCCTGAAACCCCCGGCAGAGCATGGCCTGATAGACCCGGTCGGCCCGGTCGCAGCTGCGCACCAACAGCAGCGCCACCAGATAGGCATAGGTCCGGTAGGTGTGCATCCCGGTGCGGGGGATGAAACCGCGCACCTTCAGCGCTTGCTGCAGGCGGCAATATTCTTGTTCCATGACAAACAGGTAGCGATAGGTGAACAGCAGCAGATGGCAGAGCTTGTCGGGCAGATACAGACGCTGCAGGGCCTGGCCCAGGGTGGTCACCGGCACGGTGGCCACCAGGGCGATCAGGGTCAGGATAATGGCGTTGGATTTCAGGGTCAGGAGCCCGGCCAGGGCTACCCCCGGCTCCGTGGCGGTCAGGAATCCCAGGCGTACCGCCGCCTCGCCGGGCACGCTGAAGGGCAGGACCAGCCAGAGAAAGACGATCAGGCCGTTAACCACCGCCAGACGCCCCGCCACCACCCGCAAGTTCAACCGGGCCAGGAGCAGCAGCGCCCCCGCCACTGCCAGGGCCGCGGCGGCCACCGTCAGCGATTGCGCCAGGGCCACCAGAATGGCCAGGGCGGCCGCCACCACCAGCCTCACCCGGGGGTCCAGCCGGTGAATGCAGGAATTGCCTTCGGCGAAGATTTCTTGAATCACGAGTCGGTCCTGTCAACCGGAACGGACATTCACCTCAACCCCCCCGGCGTCGTTGGCCCAGGAAATACGCGGCAATCCCGCACAGGCCGACAATATAGCCGATGCCGCCGATGATATCGGTGAGGGCGGGTTGGGGCGACCGGTTCTGGCTCAGCAGCTGTTTCAGCGGGGCCAGTTTGGCATCCAGGGTCTCATTGAGGACCTCCTCCAGGACCCGGCGGTCCAGGCCCGGCGCCCCCGAAGCGACGGGTGTGGCCGCCGCCGTGGCCGACGGCCCTCCCCCGGCAGCTGTTTTCCCCGGCGTCGGCGCTGCCGCTTTGATGAGCCACTCGCCCCGATGCCCCATGGAGGCCTCCACAATCACCTTCAGGTCGGAGCTGCCGCCCGCGTCCCTGGCCGGCAGGACCCCGGCGAATTTCCCCTGATCATCGGTTTGGCCGGTAAGCAGGGTCTGGCCGCTGCCCGCCTCCACCACCTCCACCTTGCCCCCCCTCACCGGGCCCCCTCCGCTAAAGGAACTCTCCACCTGCACGGTGTTGCCTTCCAGGTCGGCAAAGACATTGACCCGATGGGCGTGGGCTTCCGCGGCCACCCCCACCCAGACTCCCAGGACCGCGAGGACTACCCCCGCACGTCGGCTCAGCATAAATGACGGGATTATCCCCTGCAATCTTTCAATCATAGACATCCCCCAGAATATCGGGCCGCACCTTGCGGATGAAGGAGAAAGCGAACATGGTGATCAGTCCTTCGATGAGCATCACCGGAATATGCGCCACCACCACCAGCTTGGCGGCCGGCACGAAGGCCTCGCCGGTGGTGACCAGGGCCAGAGCGGCCAGCAGGCCGCTGCCCAGCACCGCCAGAGCGCCGCACGTAAAGGCCCCGGCCGCCGCCCCCCAGTCCCGGCGGCGTAGCAGGGGACGGCACAAAAAGTAGCAGGCCACCGCCGGAAACCCCATGATGACGGTATTTACCCCCAGGACCGTGATCCCGCCGAATTGAAAGAGCACCGCCTGGAGGGCCAGGGCCACCAAAATGGCGGGCAGGGCCGCCAGGCCCAGGAAGAGCCCCATGAGGCCGTTTAGCACCAGATGCATGCTCACCGGACCCAGGGGCACATGGATGAGGGACGCCACGAAAAAGGCCGAGGACAGGATGGCTACCCGGGGGATGCTCTCAGGGCTCATCTTTTTCAGGCCCAGAGCCGCGCCGGCCACTGCCAGGGCGGCGCCGCCGGCCAACACTGCCGGGCTCAATACTCCTTCGGAAATATGCATGCCTACCTCGCGGAATTCCTTGCGTTAGGTAGGGGACGCCATAAAAAAACCACGAGGCTCCCCTCTGCAGACCTTCTGGTCCCGGCGTGCCTTCGTGGCTCCTGGTGAGACAACGTTTTCAGACGCTACCGGACTTCTGTCCGATGATTCGCCGATAAATATAACCGGAATTAACAGTTTGTCAAGGAGGTTATGGTCCGACGGCCGCGAGCTACTCGCCGGCCGGAGGCGCCGGGGGATAGGTCGCCGGCACCGCCGCCGTCTCCCCGGCGGCCTCCCGGCTGCGCTTGCCGCCCAGCAGGCGCACCGCCACGATGCTGAGTTCGTACATGCCGTACAGGGGCAGGGCCACCATAGTCATGGTCAGGACATCGGCGTGAAAGGCCCCCACCACCAGGCTCAACAAAATCGCCACCCGCCGGTGTCTGATGAGGAATTCCAGGCGCACCACCCCGATGCGGGCCAGCACCAACAGGATCAGGGGGAGCTCGAAGATCAACCCGAAGAGCAGCAGCAACCGCAGGGAAAAGTTGACGTACTGGCTGAGATTGAGCATGGGATAGAGGGTGGCGGTCTCATACCCCAGGGAAAAGGCCACGATCAACGGCCAGACGATGTACAGGAAAAACACGTCCCCCAGGATAAAGGCCAGGGTGCCGATGGGGATGAAGATATAGACGTATTTCTTCTCGTGGGAGTACAGGGCCGGCGCCAGGAAGAGCCAGGCCTGATACAGCATGACGGGCAGCGCGATGATCACCCCCAGGATCAAAGACAGCTTCATCTGCACAAAAAAGGGCTCCAACGGCGCCATGTAGTTGAGCTTGCGGGTGGGGACCGCCAGTTCCGGCGGCTCCAGCTGGAAACGTTGGGCAAAATCCGGGTACCCTTTCTGAAGCTTGGAGAGGACCGCGTGCTGGGCTTTTTTAATCAGGGAAGGCTGAGTCAGGGGGCGCTGGATCACCGACAGGGCGGTGAGGGAAAAGGGCCAGGCCACGGCCATGCCCACCACCAGGGCGATGATGGCAATGATGAGCCTTTTGCGCAGCTCCTCCAAATGGTCGAAAAAATGCATTTCGCCGTCGGCCATGGGCCACCCTCGATGTTCCCGGAGATTTTTCATTATCCGATTGCGGGTGCGACACCGAATCGGGCAATATGCATTTCATTATATCATGCGCCCGCCCCGGCTTGCCAATCCCGGAGCCGGCCCGGTCGGACTGAAAATCTGTTTGCCGCCGTGTCCGCCCGCCGCGACAGAAAACGGGAAAACCGTCCCGCCGGGGATCTGTCGGCAAGCCCGTTATATACATAAGCTATGAATAGACTCTCTTTTATAAAGATTATTGATTTGATCTATCGGCATACGAATTCCATAATATTATTGGTAATTTTTTCTTTATCCCCCCATGGGCGTGAGGGCACTGGACCATGACCACTGAGAAATATCGTCCTTTAACCGAACAGGCGCGGGCTGCCGGCTGAGCCGCCAAGATTCCTCCCGGGGAATTGGAGGATATCTTGGTAACCCTGCCTCGCCAAAGCCATCCGGACCTGTTGGTAGGCATTGAGACCGCGGACGACGCTGGCGTCTTTCGGCTGACGCCGGAGATTGCCCTGATCCAGACCCTGGATTTCTTTACCCCGGTGGTTAATGATCCCTACACCTTCGGACAGATCGCCGCGGCCAACGCCTTGAGCGACGTCTTCGCCATGGGCGGCCGGCCCCTGACGGCCATGAATATTCTGTGCTATTCGCCCCAACACGTCTCCAAGGACACCGTCCGGGAGATCCTGGCCGGCGGCCTGGACAAGGTGCATGAGGCCGGCGCCCTCCTGGTGGGCGGCCACAGCGTGGACGACCCCGAAATCAAGTACGGATTGGCGGTGACCGGCGTCGTGCACCCCGACCGGGTGCTGACCAACGCCGGGGCCCGGGTGGGCGACCGCCTGATCCTGACCAAACCCCTGGGCACCGGGATCGTCGCCACCGCCGTCAAAGGGCGGCTGGCCTCCCCGGAGGCCGCTGACGCGGCTGTCCAGGTGATGCGTACTCTGAATAAACTGACCCCGGAATGTCTGGAGGCGGGCGGGGTGCATGCCCTCACCGACATCACCGGCTTCGGATTCTTCGGTCACGCCCTGGAAATGGCCGCTGCCAGCCAGGTGGAAATGGTCATCCGGGCGGCCCAGGTGCCGGTGCTGGCCGCCGCCCGGGAGTATGCGGCCTTGGGCCTCATCCCTGCCGGCAGCTATAAGAACCGGAATTTTTGCGCCCAGAGCCTGCGCCTGGCCGACAGCCTCGATCCGCTGCTGGTGGACATCTTGAGCGACCCCCAGACCAACGGCGGCCTGCTTATCTCCGTGGCCGCCGACGCGGCGGACGCTTTGCTGAAGAGCCTGCGCCGCCAGGGGTGCGCTCAGGCCGCGATTGTGGGGGAAGTCAGCGGCCCCGCAAGAGGAGTGCTGCGGGTGCTGTGAATGCGCAGGGTGGGGGAGGGGGGTAAGGGCCATCGGCCCTTACCCCTTCCCCTACCCCCTAAAAGGGTTGGGAGGGGGGTAGGGGGGGAGGGCAGGGAGCTTAGCTCCCTGGCCCTCCCCCCACTAGCACTTTTAAATGGGAGGAAATGGCATGGCCTTTATCAAAAACGTCTTCGCCAGTCGGGGGGGCATCATCGCCGTGGGCGCGGTGATCGGCATCTTGGCGCCGCTCCTGCAGAAGCTGGGCAATCCCGGTAACATGGGAATCTGCGTCGCCTGTTTCGACCGGGACATCGCCGGCGGGGTGGGCTTGCACCGGGCCGCGGTGGTCCAGTATATCCGCCCGGAAATCATCGGCTTCGTGCTGGGGGCCCTGGTGGCCGCTTACATCTTTAAGGAGTTCCGGCCCCGGGCAGGCTCCGCTCCCTTTGTGCGTTTTATCCTGGGGGCCTTCGCCATGATCGGCGCCCTGGTCTTTCTGGGCTGCCCCTGGCGGGCGCTGTTGCGCCTGGCCGGGGGGGACGGCAACGCCCTCTTCGGCGTCGCCGGACTCATCGCCGGCGTCTGGATCGGCACCCTGTTTTTCCGCCGGGGCTATAACCTGGGGCGCTACCAGGCCAATTACACCCTGGCCGGCTGGCTGCTGCCCATGCTCATGCTGGGATTCCTCGTCCTCATGTTCATCTTTCCCCAGGTCAAGGACCAGCCCCAGAGCGGCATCCTGTTTTACAGCGTCAAGGGGCCGGGGGCGCAGCACGCCCCTCTGTTCATCTCCTTGGGCGTAGGCCTGCTGGTGGGCTTTATCTGCCAGCGCAGCCGCTTCTGCACCATGGGGGCCTTCCGGGACACCATCCTCTTTAAGCAGACCCATCTGCTCTCCGGGGTCATTGCCTTGCTGATTTTCGCCTGGCTTACCAATCTGGTGCTGGGACAGTTTAAACCCGGTTTTGAGAATCAGCCGGTGGCCCACACCATGGAGCTGTGGAATTTCGGCGGGATGGTTTTGGCCGGACTGGCCTTTGCCCTGGCGGGCGGCTGTCCCGGACGGCAGCTCTTCATGGCCGGTGAGGGCGACGGCGATGCCGCCGTCTTCGTCCTGGGCATGATCGTGGGCGCCGCCTTTGCCCACAATTTTCTCACCGCCAGCTCGCCCCAGGGGGTGGGACAGTACGGGATTATCGCAACCATTATCGGGCTGGTGGTGTGCCTGGCCATCGGCTTTACCATGCGGCAAAAGGCGTAAAGGAGGCTTACCATGAATCAGACCGTCGACGCCCGGGGCCTCTCCTGTCCGCAACCGGTGCTCATGGCCCTGGAGGTCATGAAACAGCTGGAGCGGGGCCGGATTGAAATTTTGGTGGATACCGATACCTCCAAGGAAAACGTCCTGCGGGCGGCCGGCAGCCAGGGGTGGCAGGAGGCCGGGGTGGAGGCCGACGGCCCCGGTTACCGGATTACCATAACCAAGAGCTGAACGTGGCTTTTTGGGGTTTACTGAAGAAAAAGGCCCCGCCGGAGCCCGCGCGGGCCGACCAGGGCATCCTGGTCTTCGCCAGCACCAGTGAGGTCATCCGGGCGGAGCAGGTGCTTAAGAGCCACGGTTGGCCCATCCGGGTGATGGGGCCCCCGCCGGAGATCCAGACCGGCTGCGACCTGGTCATCGAATTTCCTCTGGTTGAAAAACTGCGGGTCTTGCGCACCCTGCAGGAAGCCCGGCTCGAGCCCCTGCAGGTGGCCCCCGTGAGCGGCCCTTTGCTGACCCCAGTGGACCTGTTTCACCTGACGGACTTCGGGGAGTATCTCATGGTGCGGGCCGCCAACATGAAACTGACCGTGGACAAGGCCACCCGGGTGATCGTCAACGTCTCGGGCGGGGGCTGCCCGGATGTGCCCTACCTGGCGCAGGAGATGGTGGGGAAAACCCTGGAAAACGCGCCCCAGCCCCGGGACATCGGCCATACCCTGTGCGGCTATGCCCTGCAACTGGCCCTGGAAGAGGCGCAGCGGCGATGCTCGCCGTAGTGGGAACCGTCCCCCAAACCGATTTCCCTCTGGCGGTGGGCCCGGTCGCACTTCGGGGGGACCACCTGCTCCTGGAGGGCGTCGCGGCCCGGGTGAACCGGGGCACTCCCGCCCTCCTGGCCGCCGCCGGGGTCACTGCCGCCGCTCTGGCCCAACCCCCGCCCGTTGCCTATCTCAGCGGCGACATCGGGGTGGGCGACGGCAGCCGGAGTCTCTACCGCTATCTGGTGGAGAACCTGGGCGCCACCGCCTTTTCTACCCTGGCCTTTCACTATCTGCAGCCCGACGTGGACTGGCATAATCAGGTCTTCTTCGCCATTGAGGCCCTGGCCGCCCGACCCTGCCTCATCGCCGACGCCGGTTACATGTACGTGGCCAAAATGAGCGGCATGGCCGGGGAGTATGATCTGTTTACCCCGGATGTGGGCGAACTGGCCTTCCTGGCCGATGAAACCGCGCCCCACCCCTTTTATACCCGGGGGTTTATCCTGCACGCAGACAACCAGGTCCTCGATCTGATTGCCCGGGCCTATACCCACGACAACGCCTCCCGCTATCTGTTGGTGAAGGGCCGGACCGACTATCTGGCCTCCCGGGAAGGTATTCTGGAAACCGTCGCCGAACCCGCGGCGGCCGCCCTGGAGGCCATCGGCGGCACCGGCGACACCCTCACCGGCATCGTCTGCGCCCTCATCGAGGCTGGCTACGATCTGCCGACGGCCGCCGTGACGGCCGCCCGGGTCAACCGGCTGGCCGGCGTCCTGGCGCAACCCACCCCCGCCACCCAGGTGCTGGAGATCATTCGCTGCATCCCGCCCGCTCTGGAGCAGGTGGTGCCGGAGTTGCCGGTGCGGGTCTGTTGAAGTTCCCTGCCGTATAGCAAATTCGGCAACCTGCCGAATAATCAAGGCAGGGGCATGATCCCCTCTCCCGCCGGCGGGGATACGATTCAGTCAACGGTCTGGAGAAAAATCAGATATGGACTCCGAGATGAATCAACAAAGTGACGCTCCGGCAAGGGCAGGCGTGATTGCCCAACCCGGTCACCAGGTTTTCCAGCCGCTTCCCAAGCTGGCCTGTTGCAACTTCATTCCGGATCTGGCCGATCTCCGGGAATTCTCCCGGGAATATGCCTTTGACGGGATAGATTGGACCTTTCAGGAGGAGGATCTGCCCCGCTCTCCGGCGGCGGCCACTGAGCTGGTCAATGTCCTGGGTCAGTTGCAGCCGTTGGCCGTGCGCTACCACTGCGCCTTGACCCGCACCGATCCGGGGGATGTGGACCCGGACAAGGCGGCCCGGGCTGCCGCCCGGCTGCAGCAGGTTTGCCGGCTGGTGGCCCGGTGCGGCGGGCGGCACCTTACCATTCACGTGGGCTTAGGTCGGGCGTCCACTGCCCATCTCGATTGGGACGAGAGCCTTGCCAGCCTCTCGGAACTGGTGCGCTTCGCCGGGAACCTGGGGATTTGTTTATGCTTGGAGAATCTGGCCTGGGGCTGGACCTCCCGTCCCGACCTCTTCGAGAAGTTGCTCCGGAAAACCGGAGCCTGGGCCACCCTGGACCTGGGGCACGCTCGGGTCAGTCCGGCCATTTCCAGTGGCCACTATGAACTGGCGGACTTCGTCGCTCCTCACCCCCATCGCATCCTCAACGCCCATATCTATCACGAAGAAAATGATACCGGACATGTCCCCCCCCGGAGCCTGGCCGACCTGAGTGACCGGCTGACGCTGCTCCGGCAGTTGCCCGCCTGTGACTGGTGGGTGCTGGAACTCCGGGAGGAAGGGGCCCTCCTGCAGACCTTACAGGCAGTGCGGGAGTTTCTGGCGCAAATCGCAAATGGCGATTGCCAAACGGTAGAACTAACTCCATCGGAATAAGTGAAAGAAGATGGTCTTATTATTAAGATTTACGATTTGACAGATTTAGAAGCACGATTTAAAATTGATTTTGTGAAATAATTCCAAAGGAGTTCCCCGTGTATTCTTTCGGCTTTACCTGAGCGTCGCGGTTGCACTCTGCCCGGATCGGGTGAGCTCAGGGCCGGACCGAAAGCCCCTTTTCTTCGCTATTTCCCCTTTTCTTTCCGTTTGGCTCCTCTCTTCCGAGGGACAGTGAGGATCGCCCGCCTGGGTCTTCGCCAGGTTGCCTGCACCTCCCTGCCGGCGAACACCCCGGGTCCCCGTTCTTCTCTCCGGGCCGAGTCTTCCCCGGCGTCTGGAATGACGCTGTCGCCTGCATAGGGAGGATTATCGCCGATGGACGAGTCTTTTGAGCCCAAGATCATCTGCTTCTGCTGCCAGTGGTGTTCCTATGCCGCCGCCGACCTGGCGGGCTCCATGCGCCTGCAATATCCCACCAATATCCGCATCATCAAGGTGCCCTGCACCGGCCGGGTCGACATCCTGCATATTCTACGGGCCTTCGAGTGCGGCGCCGACGGCGTCTTTGTCTCCGGCTGTCTGCCGGGGGACTGCCACTATGCCACCGGCAACTATTGGGCCATCAATCGCGTGCTCCGGGTCAGGAATATCCTGCAGGGCATCGGCGTGGAGCCCGAACGGGCGGAAATGTACCATAATTCCGCTGGCATGGGGCCTCAGTTCGCCCAAACCTGCCGCGACTTCACTGCCAGGATTCGCCGGCTCGGCCCCCTCGGCAAGCACCCCCCGGACGGCATGGCGCTTTCCCCGGCCGGGCGGGAGTTGGCCTGTGGGGCAAAACCATGAACAGCAGCGGTGATATCTCCTTGCGCTCTCTGTTGGCCCTGTTTGCCGAGCCGCTGGTCGAGGTCAGGTTGCCCCGGGCCGGGGGCGGAGAACTCACCTGCGCGGTGTTCCAACTGGGGGAGGTGGCGGCTCTGGCCGCCGCCCTGCGCCTGGCGGGGTGGCGGCACGGCGGGCAGCTTACCACCGCCTCCGAGCCCTCCCTCACTCCGGCGTCACTGCTTACCCCCTCTGCCGAACCCGGGAACTCGGGAGAAACCGCACTCCCGGAGTCGGTGACCGACTTGTTGAAAAGGAGACCCGTATGACCAATAATGAACAGTTTGAACCGGACATTCTGTGTTTCTGTTGTCAGTGGTGTTCGTACGCCGCCGCCGACCTGGCGGGCTCCATGCGTATCCAGTATCCCACCAACGTCCGCATCATCCGGGTGCCGTGCACCGGCCGGGTGGACATTATCCACATCCTGAAAGGCTTTGAGGTGGGGGCTGACGGCGTTTTTCTGTCAGGCTGCCTGCTGGGCGATTGCCATTATGTGGAAGGCAATTACTATGCCACCACCCGGGTGAAACGGGTAAAGGAGCTCCTCAAGGGTATCGGCCTCGAACCGGACAGAGTGGAGATGTATTACAACTCCTCCGGTATGGGGCCGCAGTTTGCCCAGACCTGTACCGATTTCACCGAGAGGATACGTAAACTGGGGCCCCTGCCCAATAAAGCCAAAAAGCTGCAGCCGCAGGCGCAGGCCTGCGCTTCCTGCGGATAAGGAGGCATTATGCCCGAGACGATTCTCCAACTGAAACCTCTGTCCAAGACCTCATTCAAGCAGAAGGTGATGGAGATGCTGCCTGAAGGCGGCAACCTCAACGCCTGCCTGACCTGCGGCACCTGTGCCGCCGGTTGCCCGGCCACCGGTCTCAATGATATGGACCCCCGGAAGTTCCTGCGCATGGCCCACCTGGGGCTGGATGAAGAAGTCACCACCAACCCCTGGGTCTGGATGTGCACCATGTGTAAACGCTGTGTCCACGCCTGCCCCATGAATATCGACATTCCCGGGCTGGTCTATGAAGCCCGGGCCGCTTGGCCCCGGGAGGAGCGTCCCCGGGGCATCCTCCGGTCCTGCGACCATGCCCTGGAAGCCGACACCGGCAGCGCCATGGGCACCCCGGTGGAAGACTTCCAGTTTGTGGTGGAGGACGTCTTGGCCGAAGTCCGGGAAAATCAACCCGGCTTTGAAGAGCTGCAGGCTCCCATCGACAAGGAAGGGGCCGTGTACTTCCTGAACCAGAACTCCCGGGAGCCGGTCACCGAACCCGAGGAGATGGTCCCCCTGTGGAAGATTCTGCACCTGGTGGGGGCCGACTGGACCTACGGCAGCGTGGGCTGGGGGGGCGAAAACTACTGCATGTTTCTGGCGGACGACGCCTCCTGGGAAAAGGTCACTACCCGGACGGCGGCAGAGGCCGACCGACTGGGCTGCCGGTATTACATCAGCACCGAGTGCGGCCACGTTACCTACTCATTATGGGGCGGGCTGCGGAAATTCAAGATTCCCCACAAGTTCGAGCTGGTGCCCATCGTGGCCCTCTACGCCCAGTGGATCCGGGAGGGCAAGCTCAAGGTCAATTCCGATTGGAACCGCGACTTGCAGGTGAAATTCACCATCCAGGATCCCTGCAACATCGTGCGCAAGTCCTATGGCGAATTCTGGGCCGAAGAGCTGCGCTTCGTGGCCAAGACCCTGGTGGGGGAGGACAACTTCATCGATATCTATCCAAATAAATTAAACAATTATTGTTGCGGCGGTGGCGGCGGGGCATTGCAGGCGCCCTATAAGGATGAGCGACTGGCCTACGGGCGGTTCAAGCATGACCAGATCATGGCCACGGGAGCCAAATACGTCATCACTCCCTGCCATAACTGCCATGCTCAGATCCATGAGCTCTCGGAACACTACGAGGGCGGCTACCGCACCGTCCACCTGTGGACCCTGATTTGCCTGTCCCTGGGCATCCTGGCGGAGAACGAACGCATCTACCTGGGGCCGGATTTGGCGGAGGTGGGCTTGTTGTAATCCATCGGGGTTAATGGAAGTGAGGTGAAAACGGGCCGGGGGCTGTCAGCCTCCGGCCTTTCGTGGTCTTGAGTTTGCCCGTACTTCCAGGTTTCTCCGGGACTGCTGCCATATCGTTCCTGTGCTTTGCTGCCCTGATTCCTCAGCCCTTCCCTGTCCTCGCTCCGTCAATAATTATCCAACGGGTGGACCCGTCGGCGCACGCACCAGGCAAAAATCAGATTGAAGGGCAGCATGTGCAGGCTGTAAAGGTTCGGGGTCAGCCTTTGGATTATGGACGGCAAGGAATAGAAACGCCGGTTGGCCCGCCAGTAGTCTTCCCGCAGTTGGGCGGCGGTCATGTGCTTCGGGTGGTAGACCACCTTGAAGCCGCAGTACTTGGTCCAGTCGTGGTCGAAGATGCGGCCTTCGGCCTCCAGCTGCTCCCGCACCTTGGTGCCCACCCGGGGGGCCAGGATGAACATGAAGGACACCGGCGCCTTGATGCGGATGAGGAAATCCACAGTGCTGTCGAAAATCTCGGGGCGGTCGCCGTCCAGACCGAACATCACGTTCACCGAGTAACCGATGCCCCGGGTCCGCAGGGCCCGGAACTGGCGCTCGTAGTCCTTGATCTTGTTTTGTTTCTTGTTGATGGCGGCCAGGGATTCGGGACTGATGCTCTCCATGCCGATATTGACGTGGAGGCAGCCGCTTTTGGCCATCAGGTCCAGCACCTCCGGGTCATCCCCCACCGAGACGGTGGCCAGACAGCCGTAAATGAGCTTCAGGGGGATGAGGCGCTCCATAATCTCCATGGCATGGCGGCGGTTGGCCACGAAGTTGTCGTCCACGAAATAGATGAAGTCGCTCCCGGTTAGCCGGCGGATCTCCTTGATTTCATGGATGACCTCATCCACCGGCCGATGGCGGAAGCGACCCCCGTACACCTGGGTGACCTCGCAGTAGTTGCAGGCATAGGGGCACCCCCGGGTGGTCTGTGAGGGAATGTTCAACAGCTTGTAGCGCTTCAGATCCAACAGGTCGTAGCGGGGCACGGGCAGCCCCTTGAGATCGGAGAGCTGCCCGGCCTGGTACCGGGGGGCCAGCTTTCCGGCCTGGAAATCCCGCAACAGGTGCGGCCAGGTGGACTCCGCTTCCCCCAGCACCAGGGCGTCGGCGTGCTGCGCACATTCGTCCGGCGCCAGGGTGGCATGAAAGCCGCCCATCACCACGGGGGTCCCCCGGCGGCGGAAGCCGGCGGCGATTTCATAGGCCCGGGGGGCCTGGTGGCTCATGAAGGATAGTCCCACCAGGTCGGCCTCCTCCCGGAAGGTGATCTCCTCCAGCATGTCATCCTTGATCTGCACCGGGATATCCGCCGGGGTCAGGGCGGCCACGTACGGCAGGGTCATCCCCAACAGCCAGCGCCGCCGCCGCCGGTCCAGCTTGCCGTTGTCCCGGTAGCGGGAGGGCTGGATCAACAACACTTTCATGGGTTTTCCTGAATATGAGAGTAATTTTGGCAGTAAAACAATTAATTATATCGTTTTTAGCCGAGCCTCGCCACCCCCCACGTGAGACCTCTCTCAAACTCCCTCCCCCCAAAAACAAAAAAACCCGCGGGCCCCGTGGGGCCCGCGGGTGTCATCTGTCCTCCGGCTGTTGAAACCACCGTCGGTCAGGCAGTCCTGGTTAGTGTTGTCAAGCGATCTTTTCCCACCCGCCCTAGGCGGCAGATGACTCTTGATAAATTTTCAGGATCTTGGGAACATTATCCGGGATCAGGCGGCCGAAGGTGTCTTCATTGACCCGCACCGCCGGCGCCAGGGCGCAGCAGCCGATGCAGCGCACGGCTTCCAGGGTGAACATCATGTCCTCGGTGGTCTGGCCGGACTTGATCTTCAGTTCCCGTTCAAAGCGGTCCACCAACCGGGGCGAGCCCTTCACAAAACAACCGGTGCCCAGGCAGACGCTGATGATGTACTTGCCCCGGGGGACCAGGCTGAAGGCGTTATAGAAGGTGGCCACCCGGAGGATGTCGGCCAAAGGCACCTTCAATTCATCGGAGACATGCTCCAGGGCCGGCCGCGGCAGCCAGTTGAAGGTGCGGTTGATGCCCAGGAGGATGGGCAGCATATTGCCCCGCTCTTCCCGGTATTTGTTGATGATGGCGGCCACCGTCTTTTCATCGGCGGCGTCGGTGTAGGCTGTCCGCTCGTGCATCTTTCGGGCCAGTATGGCTTCCGGGACCTCACGGGCCTTCAGGTCCGGAGCTTTCAGATCAATGCCGAGAGCCCATTCGTTATAACAATTCAAACAGCGGCCGGCTTCGGCCCGGGATTGGGCGGGATCATACCCCTTGGCGATCTCCACGAAGCAGGAGCAGGTATAATCCGGCGGCAGGGTGGGCATTTCCTGGCGGGCTTCCACCACGCCGCCCTTGGGGAAGGCGTGCGGACGATGGTGTTTGCCCGGTTTGACCCGACCTTCCATGAGGTCCACCCCCCGCAGATAGCGGTCGATGGACTCGGCTGCCTCAATACCGCCGCCGACCGCGCCGACGGCAATCCAGGGGCCGGTCTGCAGGTCACCGGCCGCAAAGACGCCCGGCCGGGAGGTGGCAAAGGTCACCTCATCCACCTCGGGAGTCTTCCATTTGGTCATCGTGATGCCGGTGTCTTCCAGGTATTTGACATCCGCCCGTTGGCCGATGGCCGGGATGACCATGTCGCATTCCAGGTCAAATTCGGAGCCGGGCATGGGCACCGGGCGGCGGCGGCCGGAGGCGTCGGGTTCGCCCAGTTCCATCTTCTGGCACCTCAAGGCCTTGGCCTTGCCGTTCTCCGTGACCACGGCCACCGGGGCGGTGAGGTACATATTTTCCACGCCTTCGGCGCAGGCCTGCTCCACTTCCCAGGGGTGGGCCGGCATTTCATCCCGGGTGCGGCGGTAGACCAAAGTCACTTTGGAGCCCAGGCGCAGGGCGGTACAGGCCACGTCAATGGCCACGTTGCCGCCGCCGATGACGGCCACGTGCTTGCCCAGCTCAAAAGGTTGCTTGAGGACATACTGGCGGAGGAAATCCACGCCTTGCATGACCCCCTGGGCATCTTCGTCGGGGACGTTCATCTTCATGCCCACATGGCAGCCGGTGCCCAGGAACACGGCCTTATAGCCGTCGGCGAACAGGCTGTCCAGGGTAAAGTCCTTGCCGATGGCGGTATTGAGTTTCAACTCGACCCCCAGGCGCAGGATGGCGTCGATCTCCTGGTCGAGGACATCTTTGGGCAGACGGTAATCGGGGATGCCCACCCGCAACATGCCGCCGGTCACCGGCAGGGCCTCGAAGATGGTGCACTGATAGCCCTTGCGGGCCAGGTGGTAGGCGCAGGACAGCCCGGCGGGGCCGGAACCGACGACCGCCACCTTTTCCGGCCGGGGGGCGGCCTTGGGCATGTTAAATTTGGACCAGTCAACCTGGTCGGCCGCGAAGCGTTTCAGGTTGCAGATGGCCACCGGCTCATCCACACTGTTGCGCCGGCATTCTTCCTCGCACGGGTGCGGGCAGACCCGGCCCAAAACCCCGGGCAGGGGCAGGCGGTCCATGATCAGCCGGATGGCTTCTTCATCCTTGCCTTGCTGCACCAACTGCACGTAGCCCTGGACATTGATGTGGGCCGGACAGGTCAGGGAGCACGGGGCCTCGATCTTGACCACGTCATGGATGCAGGCCGTGGGGCAGATAAAACCGCAGGCGCCGCATGTGGCGCACACCGCCGAGAATTCACCGAAAGGAGTGGTCACTTCCCGTTTGGCGCCGCGCCCCACCATGCCGATGACGCTCAGATTTTCAACCTCGGAACAGACCCGGGTACACAGGTCACAGAGCACGCAGGTGCTGTCTCCCAAGGGATAGCTGGGTTTGGTGACGCCCAGTTCCTGGGCGATGGACTTCAGGATGGGAAGCTCCGGGCAGCGGGACCAGAGCAGGTCGATGACCAACCGGCGGGCCTCCAAAACCTCGGGGGAATCGGTGAGCACCTGGATGCCCTCGGCCACCGGATAGGAGCAGGAGGCCGTGAGACTGGTGCGATTGCCGGCCGTGACCTCCACCACACAGAGACGGCAACCGCCGTACGGTTTAATGGCGTCATAATAACACAGGGTTGGAATCTTTATCCCCAACTGACGGGCTGCCTCCAAGATAGTGGTGCCCTCAGGAACCTCCACCGACTGATTATTTATCGTGAGTTTTACCATAGCGTGCCTCGTTTATTCCACAATGATGGCGTCAAACTTGCATTTGTCAAAACAAGTGCCGCACTTGATGCATTTTTCCTGGATGATCTTGTGCAACTCTTTCTTTTCTCCCACGACGGCTTCCGTGGGACAGGCCCGGAAGCATCGATGGCAGCCGTTGCATTTCTCCTCGTCGACCCGGAAGGTGATGAGCTCCTTGCAGACCTTGGCCGGACATTTCTGATCCTTGATGTGAGCTTCGTATTCTTCCCGGAAATACTTGATGGTGGTGAGCACCGGGTTGGGAGCGGTCTGTCCCAGCCCGCACAGGGAGGCCTTCTTGATGAGTTCGGACATCTTGATCAGTTTGTCGATGTCTTCGGGTTTCCCCTTCCCCTGGGTGATATCCTCCAACATTTCCAACATCCGGGGGGTGCCTTCCCGGCAGGGCGTGCATTTGCCGCAGGACTCCTCCTGGGTGAAATCCAGGAAGTACTTGGCCACGTTGACCATGCAGTCCCGGTCGTCCATGACGATCATCCCGCCGGAGCCCATGATCGACCCCAACTTGCCCAGAGAGTCGTATTCCACCGGGGTATCCAGATATTGGGCCGGGATGCAGCCCCCGGAGGGCCCCCCGGTCTGGACGGCCTTGAATTCCCGGTTGCCCTGAATGCCGCCGCCGATGTCATAGATCATTTCCCGGAGGGTGGTGCCCAGAGGAATTTCCACCAGGCCGGCGTCGTTGATTTTGCCCACCAGGGCGAAGACCGTGGTGCCGCTGTTGTTGGGGGCGCCAAAGGTGTTGTACCACTCGGGGCCCCGGACGATAATGGGAGCAATGTGGGACCAGGTCTTGACGTTGTTGATGATGCTGGGCTTGCCCCAAAGACCGGACTGGGCCGGGAACGGCGGCCGCTGGCGGGGTTCCCCCACCTTGCCTTCGATGGAGGCGATGAGCGCCGTCTCCTCACCGCACACAAAGGCCCCGGCGCCTTCCCGGATTTTCAGCCGGAAAGAAAAATCGGAGCCGAAGATGTTATCGCCCAGCAGCCCCATCGCTTCCGCCTGCTGGATGGCGATTTCCAGGCGTTTCAGGGCCAGCGGGTACTCCGCCCGGCAGTAGACGTAGCCTTCGCTGGCTCCGATGGCATAGGCCCCGATGGCCATGCCTTCCACCACCGCGTGGGGATCGCCTTCCAGGATGCCCCGGTCCATGAACGCCCCCGGGTCGCCCTCGTCGGCATTACAGATGACGTATTTCAGGTCTGACTTGTTGTTGTAGGCGAACTCCCACTTCAGGCCGGTGGGGAACCCCCCGCCGCCCCGGCCCCGAATACCCGAAGCCTTGACGGTGCTGATGACGTCGATGGGCTTCATTGCCGTCAAGGCCTTATGCAAGGCCAAGTAACCGCCCCGGCCGATATATTCCTCGATGCGCTCCGGATGAATGTAGCCGCAGTTGCGGAGCGCAATCTTCACCTGTTTCTTATAGAACGGCACTTCCTCGTATTTGGGCGTCTCCACCGGCAGTTCCACCGGATGCGGGTTGGCATAGACCTTGGTGGTGCCCTCCACGACGATCTCTTCCTGATCGATCCGGCACAGGAGGTTCTCAGGATAGATCTCCCCCGCCTTGATGGCCTCCACCATGGCTTCGGCCTTGGCCGGGGTCATACCCTGGTAGGAAAGCCGCACCTTGCCGGGATAAACCACATCCACCAGGGGCTCCCGCTGGCAAAAACCGATGCAGCCGGTCATTTCCAGGACCGCGTCCACCCCCAACTCGGCAATCTTCTTTTCCAGGGTTTGGTAAACCTTGTCGGCGCCGGCCGAAATCCCGCAGGTGGCCATTCCCACCATAATTTTGATTTTTTCGGGGTATGTGAGCTTTACCCCCTCCGCTTTCACCGCCTGTAAATCATCCAGCGTTTTGATCCTCATAATCCAGTCCTTTTTGCCGTTATTTCTTTTTATCGGTATGCTAAGTTACCCACCGGTTGAATCGGGACGGCCCCTTTGGCCTTCCCCTCACGGAAAAGCTGTCTGAGCTTGTCTGGCCGGCGGCCGCCCCCCCTTCCTCGATGCCCGGGATGACGAATCCTCCCGTTCTGGCTGCGGCCGCAATCTTCAGGGCTTTTATCCGCTTGCCGATGATGGTGCCCTGGGCCACTTCCTGACGTTGAATATTTTCAGGCACACGAGCCTCTCCTTCACGGGAAAAAATGTTGCCGCCGCGGTGCCACCCGGGACCGGGGTGGGCTGACCCCCGCCGGATGAGAACCTGCCGATGTCGTCCGGCCGCAGATGCCGCCGATTTTCTGAACCACCCTTGGTGTCTTTTATATCGAATGATTATTACCACGTATGGGGGTAAAGGCGCAAGTACTATTTATCACAAATCCAGGCTCCGGCCAATTCCCTACCAGTTGGGGATGATGGACCGGGTGGGGCAGGGGCCGGGGGCGGAGCAGAGGGGCGGACAGGGTGGGCAACCGGCTCCGATTTTGTTCCAGCCCGGCAGGCCGTGGATGAGCTCCAGGGGTTCCCGGCTGACGGTGATGATCTGGCCCGGCGAGGGTGGTTTTGCTTTTTTCGAGAAATTTTGCTATGGGTGCAATGGGAGTCATATAAGGATGCTTGCGCATCGCTTGATGCAGATCACGGGGTGGAAAAACGCAGAGCTTTATCCCCGCTGATTATTCCAAATATCACCATTCTTATAAATTCGACGCCACCCAACCCAAGCTTTCTCCCGCCACAAAAAAACGGCCCCCCGGATTCCGGGGGGCCACCGAGCTGAGAGTGTCTCCGGACCCTTGCGGGGCCCGGAGGTGGCTGAGGTATATTAGAACAAGCCGGTGACCTTACCGGTCTTGACATCCACGTCGACGCGGCGGTAGGCCGGGTCGGAGCCGGTGCCGGGCATCAGGGAGATGGCGCCGCACACCGGGCAGATGAACTTGGCGCCGGAGTACAGCAGGAAGTCCCGGACCAACAACCGCCAGCCCTTGGGGGTGCCTTTCTTGGTGGGATCGGCAGTCAGGGACAGGTGCGTCTTCACCATCATGGTGGCGTATTCGTTGAACTTGGGATCCTTCTCAAAACGCTCGGCCTTGACCGCGGCTTCGGGGGCGAAGTCCACGCCGTCAGCGCCGTAAACTTCCTTGGCGATCAGTTCCACCCGCTTGCGCAGGGGCAGCTCGTTGGGATAGAGGAACTTGAAGTCGTTCTTCTCTTTGCAGGCTTCCATGACCGCGTCGGCGAACTCCAGGGCGCCTTCGCCGCCGAACTGCCAGTGCTTGGACACGGCCACCCGGGCGCCCGCGGCCTCGCAGGCCCGGCGGATGCAGTCATGCTCTTCCTTGGAGTCGAAGTGGAAGGCGTTGATGCAAACCACGGGGTTGATGCCGGCCTTCTTGATGGTGTGGACGTGGTGCACGGCATTCTGGACGCCGTCTTCCAGCCACTTCATGGTTTCGGGGGAAGCCGAGAAGTATTCCTTGGGAACCGGCTTGCCCGGAGGGCAGGGCAGGGCGCCGGCGTTGACGCCGTGGTGTTTCAGGCCGCGCACCGTGGCGGTGAGCACCGCGACGTTGGGTTTCAGGCCGCTAAAGCGGGACTTGACATTCCAGAACTTCTCAAAGCCGATGTCGGCGCCGAACCCGGACTCGGTGATGTGGTAGTCGAACAGCTTCAGGCCTACCTGGTCGGCGACGATGGAGCTCTGGCCCACGGCGATGTTGGCGAAGGGGCCGGCGTGCACGAACACGGGCTGCTTTTCCACGCTCTGCATCAGGGTGGGGTTGATGGAGGGCACCATCCAGGCCATCATGGCGTTG
Organism: uncultured Desulfobacterales bacterium; assembly: GCA_964428565.1. Lineage (GTDB taxonomy): Bacteria > Desulfobacterota > Desulfobaccia > Desulfobaccales > Desulfobaccaceae > CAYRYV01. The sequence goes on from CAYRYV010000011.1 coordinate 27,335, forward strand.
CCCACTTCCAGGTCGGCGGCGGTGATGGGATTACCCTTCTTGTCGTAGCACACAGTCATGTCGTTCAGCCGTTTTTTGAAGTCCGCCAGACCGTTAAAAATGGACAGGATGGCCATGACTTCGGAGGACACGGCGATGCCGAAACGGGAATCCATCAGGAAGCCGTCCATCTTGCCGCCCCGGCCGATGGTGATATGCCGCAGGGCCTGGGCGCAGAAGTCCATGATCCAGCCCATTTCGAAGTTCTTGGGGTCGATGTTCAGGCGCTTCAGATTCCGTTTGGCCAGCTGCTCGTCGGTATAGTTGAACTCATGCTGCAACCGGGAGGTGGCGGCCACCATGGCCAGGTTGTGGGCGTTCATGATGTTGTTGATGTCGCCGGTGAGGCCCAGGGAGAACTCGGTCATGGGGATCAACAGCGAAATGCCGCCGCCGGCCGCGGTGCCCTTGACGTTCATGGTGGGGCCGCCGGAGGGTTGACGCAGGGCGCCGCCGACATTCACGCCGCGGGCGCCCAGGCCCTCGATCAGGCCCAGAGAAGTGGTGGATTTGCCTTCGCCCAGGGGGGTGGGGGTGATGGCGGTGACGTCAATGTAGTAGCCATCGGGTTTGTTTTTCAGGCGCTCCAGGCATTTCAGGTAGTCAACGCGGCCGATCTTCTGGCCGTGGGGGATGCGCTCGTCTTTAGGAATTTCCAGCTTATCGCACATCTCGTCAAAGGGGATCATCTCCGCTTCGGCAATTTCAGCAATCTGCCAGTCTTTCTGTTGTACCGGATCATACTTGGCCATACACGCTCCTCCTAAATGGGATATGTTGTTATAAAAACCTTCGTGCGGCGTTGGCTCTGGGTTTAACCTTCAACCCGGAAGGCTTTTTGCTCACACTCCGACTTCATAACTTTTTTCACATTGTCCCTCTTATAAAGACAAAAGGAAAATTTGTCAACATTATTTTGATCGGGCAATTACTTTATAGAATCTGAATCAATATGTCGTCGATCACCTGCCAGGTAAAACTTTTCCCCAAAATTTTGTGAATAACTTTGCAATTTTTGGCCTAGGGGCGGAGACTCCCTGCCCGGCTGATTTTCTGTTTGACAGCAAGGCTCCCGAAGCTTTAATGTACCCCCAACACACAATCTAGGCCCACGGCTCGAACCACCCCGGGGGCTCCCCGCCCCCATCCCGCCACCCTGGCAGAAAACGCCGCTCCTGAAGGAGGAAGTCACATGGCTGAAGCCAAAGATCTCCACAATCAAGTTTCCATTTGCCCCGACACCCTGGCTATGGTCCGGAAGGCCCAGAGCGATGGGGTGGAAACCGTCTGGGACCGCGCCGCCGCCCAGGACCCGCAGTGCGGCTTCTGTTCCTTGGGACTCAGCTGCCGCAACTGCGTCATGGGCCCCTGCCGCCTGGACCCCTTTGGGGAAGGCCCCCAACGGGGCATCTGCGGGGCCGACGCCGATATCATCGTCGCCCGCAACCTGGCCCGCATGATCGCTGCCGGGGCCGCCTCCCACTCCGACCACGGCCGCGACCTGGTGGAGACTCTCCTGGCCGTGGCTGAAGGCACGGCCTCGGGCTACCAACTCACCGATCTGGCCAAGCTCGACCGCCTGGCCGCGGAATTCGGCGTGGCCCCTGAACTGCCCCCCCTGGAGAAGGCCCGGGACCTGGCCTACGCCTTGATGGAGGAGTTCGGCATGCGCAAGGGGCATCTCACCATGACGCAGCGGGCCCCGGCCGCCCGCCGTCAGAAGTGGGACCGGCTGGGCATTATGCCCCGGGGCGTCGATCGCGAAATCGTCGAGATCATGCACCGCACCCACATGGGGGTGGATAACGACCCGGCCAATATCCTCTTGCAGGGAATGCGGGCGGCCCTCTCCGACGGCTTCGGGGGCTCCCTCATCGCCACCGAGGTCTCCGATATCCTCTTCGGCACCCCCCAGCCGGTGGCCTCCCAGGTGAATCTGGGGGTCTTGAAGGCCGACGAGGTCAATATCGTCCTCCACGGCCACAGCCCCCTGGTGTCCGAAAATATCTATCAGGCCTCCCTGGACGACAAGCTGCAGGCCCGGGCCCGCCAGCTGGGGGCGCAGGGCATTAATCTGGCCGGCCTGTGCTGCACCGGCAACGAAGTCCTGATGCGCAAGGGCATTCCCATGGCCGGCAACCATCTATTACAGGAACTGGTCCTGGTGACCGGCGCCGTGGAGGCCATGGTGGTGGACTACCAGTGCATCATGCCCTCCGTCGGCCACACCGCCTCCTGTTACCACAGCCACGTGATCAGCACCTCCCCCAAGGCCAAGTTCCCCCATGCCACCCACATCGAATTCACTCCGGAGAACGCCCGGGAGATGGGCCTCAAAGTCGTGGAGATGGCGGTGGAAAACTTTGCCCGCCGGAACCCCGACCGCGTCCATATCCCCGTCGCTCCCACCGCCCAGGTCAGCGGCTTTTCCGTGGAGTCCATCGTCGGCGCCTTGGGCGGCACCCTGGAACCCTTGCTGAACGCCATCAAAGCCGGCTCTATTCGGGGCGCCGCCGCCGTGGTGGGCTGCAACAACCCCAAGATCTGCCAGGACTACGGCCATACCGCCCTCACCAAAAAGCTCATCGAGGCCGACGTCCTGGTGCTCGACACCGGCTGCACCGCTGTCGCCAATGCCAAGGCCGGCTTCAAACAGCCCCAGGCCGCTGCCCTGGCCGGCCCGGGCCTCCGGGCCGTCTGCGAAGCCCTGCAGATCCCGCCGGTGCTCCACATGGGCTCCTGCGTCGACAACAGCCGCATCATGACGGCCGTGGCCGCCCTGGCGGGCGCCCTGGGGGTCGACATGGATCAGCTCCCGGTGGCCGCCGCCGCCCCCGAATGGTACTCCGAAAAGGCCGCTGCCATCGCCACCTATGCGGTGGCCTCCGGCGTCTACACGGTGCTGGGGGTGACTCCCCCGGTCCTGGGCAGCAAATTTGTCACCGATCTGCTGCTTTCCGGGCTGCACGACCTGGTGGGGGCCTGCTTCGCAGTGGAGCCCGATCCCGAAAAGGCGGCTGCCCTGATGATCGGACGCATCGAAAGCCAACGCGCCGCTTTGGGGCTGGACAGCCGCCCGTGACCCCCCCCGCCGGCCCGGGATGACCCGTTTTGTCAGGAATTTCCCGAGGGTCAGCCGGACTGTTGACGGGTGAAAAGGGTTGACAAGCCTGGGCGCCCATGGTTATATAAAGCAGTTTATCAGGCTTCTCCCCCCCAGCCTGGCGGGAAAGCCCCCATCTCGAAGGAGGCCGTTAATGGGAGATCTCTTGCAGGTTACCGACGGAGACTTTGAACAGGAAATCCTGAAGTCCGATATTCCCGCCTTGGTGGATTTCTGGGCCGCCTGGTGTGGTCCTTGTCGGGCCATCGCCCCGGTCATCGAGGAGCTGGCCAAGGACTACGCCGGCAAGATCAAAATCGCCAAGATGAATGTCGATGAAAATTCCAAAACTCCGGTAAAATTCGGCATCCGGGCCATCCCCACCCTCATCCTGTTCAAAAATGGCAACGTGATGGATCAGATCACCGGCGCAGTGGCTAAAACCCAAATCGAAAACGCCATCAAAAAATTGCTGTAGCCGGGGAGAAACACGCTTATCCTTATGCCTTCTTATGATTATGATATGATCATCATCGGCGGTGGTCCGGCAGGACTCACCGCCGGTCTTTATGCCGGCCGTGGCCGCCTGAAAACCCTCCTCCTGGAACAATTGAGCCCCGGCGGACAGGTCCTCACCACCCACATGGTCGACAACTATCCCGGCTTCCCCGAGGGCATCAGCGGCTACGACCTGAGCCAGAAAATGTTGGAGCAGGCCGTCCGTTTCGGCGTGGAAGTCCGCACCGCCGACGTCTCCGGGCTGCTTCCCGGGGAACGCCACCATGCCGTGCGGCTGGCGGACGGCGGCCAGGAATTCACCTGCGGCGCGGTGATCATCGCCAGCGGCGCCCGGCCCCGCAAGTTGGGGGTCCCCGGCGAGGAGGCCCTCACCGGCAAGGGCGTGAGCTATTGCGCCACCTGCGACGGCGCCTTCTTCCGGGATGAAACCATCGCCGTGGTGGGCGGCGGCGACACGGCCCTGGAGGATGCCACCTTCCTGACCCGGTTCGCCAAACGGATTCACGTCCTCCACCGGCGGGACGCCTTCCGGGGCGCCAGGATCTATCAGGAAAAAGTCCTGGCCAGCGACAAGATCGAAGTCCATTGGAACACGGTGGTCCAGGAGATCCTGGGCGACAATGCGGTGGCGGCGCTGCGCCTCCAAAACGTCCAGACCCAGGCCGTCGACACCTTGCCGGTGACCGGGGTCTTCATCTTTGTGGGCATCCAACCCAACACCGTCTGGCTTCAGGATAGCTCCGTCTCCCTGGATAAATACGGTTTTGTGATCACCGACCAGGACATGGCCACCTCCATACCCGGCATCTTTGCCGCCGGCGATGTCCGGTCCAAGATGCTGCGCCAAATCAGCACCGCGGTGGGCGATGGGGCCACCGCCGCCTTCGCCGCGGAAAAATTCCTTGAGGAACGTGCTTAAGGAGGTCGGAATGATGACAAGCAGGCATCTGCAGTTCGTGGCCCTCGTGTGCGGGCTGGTGTTCCTCTCCGGCTGCGGCTGGTTCTCCAAAACCAAGCCGGACCGTCCCCCCGACGTGTTGGCCCAGGAAGGCATCAAAAAGATGAAGGCCAAAGATTACGATGATGCCATCGACGCCTTCGAGGCCATCAAAGATCGCTATCCCTATAGCGAAGAGGCCTTGATGGCCTCCTTGAAGGTCGCCGACGCCAAGTTCTACAACAAGAAATACGAAGAGGCCCTCCAGGACTACAAGGAATTTGAAAAGCTGCACCCCACCAATGCGGCGGTGCCCTACGTCGTCTATCAGCAAGGCCTCTGTTACTATCGCCAGCGGTCCACCATCGACCGGGACCAGACCTTCACCACCAAGGCCCTGGGGGAATTCCAGCGCTTGAAACAACGGTTCCCGGATTACGGCAGAATGGATCGGGTGGACTTCTATATCGCCCGCTGTCTGCGGGATCTGGCGGACCACGAATTCTACGTGGGCGAATTCTATTACAAGACCAAGCACTACGAGGCGGCCCTGGATCGCTTCCAGGTCCTGGAACAGGAATACCCCCAATATCACCGCATGGGCCGGGTCAAGACCTACATCGCCAACTGTGAACGCATTCTGGCCCTCCCCGGGAAAAAAGAGCCTAGCGGCCTCTGGCGGCCGTTTGCCTATCTTTTCGACGCCAACTGGTAACCCGCCAGGAAAATCCCCAAGTATTCCCTTTAAACAACGACTTCCTTGCCCCTCACCACAGCTTCCCTGCCGGTGAGGGGTTTTTTTTCAGGTGGTCGCCTCTGCCGGGGGGGATAGCTGCAACTCCGGCCGGATAATCTCCTGGAGGGCCGTCAGGCTCTGATAATGGGTAAGATCGTGGTGGATGGGGGTCAGGGCGATATAATCGTTGTTGACCGCCTCGAAGTCCGTTCCCTCTTCCATCTCGCGCTCCACTTCGATGCCGGCCAGCCAGTAATAGAGATTCTCCCGGGGATCCACCCGGCGCTCGAAATGTTCCACCAGCCGCCGGGTGTCCTGCCGGACGGTCCGCAGACCCTTGATCCGCTCCAGGGGTAAGGCCGGAATGTTGATGTTCAGGCATACCCCCGGGGGCAGGTTCAGCTCCAGCAGCGTCGGCAGAAACAGGCGGGCGAACCGGGCGGCCGGGGTGAAATCGGCCTGCCGGTAGGTGTTCAGGGACAAGGCCGTCGCCCGGTACCCCAGGATGGCGGCCTCGGTGGCCGCGGAAACGGTGCCGGAATATAAGACATTGATGCCGGTGTTGGCCCCCAGGTTGATCCCGGAGAGCACCACATCGGGGGCCTGGGGCAACAGTTCGGTGACCGCGATCTTGACGCAGTCGGCCGGGGTGCCGTTCACCGCCCAGCCGAAAAAGGCGCCGTTGGTATGCACCTTCTTCACCCGCAGGGGGGTGTTCAGACTGATGGCGTGCCCCACCGCGCTCATCTCATGCTCCGGGGCCACCACCCAGACCGTATGCTCGCCTTGCAGGGCGTTGTACAGAGCCGCCAACCCGGGGGCATGGATGCCGTCGTCGTTGGTCAGCAGGATATTCACAGGCATGACGGGCTGCTCTCCTTCGTCGGACTTTTGTCTATCATATCACAAGGTCGCTGCCCCCGCACCCTCCCCCTGGGCGTCACCCTGTCGGCAGGACGTCCCCCCGAAAAACCTTCGCCGCATAATTCCCGCCCTTGACAAGCAGGGTATTTGTGATACAATTAACAATCTAAATAGTTTGCAATTCCAATTAGTTGAAAAGGAATTCAACTTTGCCGGAATCCCATCAGCATTTGAAGATTCTCATCATCGACGACGACAAGACCATCCGGGATGCCTGCTATCAAATCCTCTCCCGCCTGGGGCACGAGGTGGAGATGGCGCCTAACGGCCGCCGTGGTCTCAATTTGTTGGAGAAGTCCGCCTATCAGCTGATCTTGCTGGACCTGGTGATGCCCGATCTCAACGGCCTGGAGATCCTGAAGACCATCAAGGTCGTCGATCCCGCGGCCCACGTCATTATCATCACCGGCTACGGCAGCATCCCTTCGGCCGTGGAATCCATCAAGTTGGGGGCCTTTGACTTCCTCTCCAAGCCCTTCACCCCCGATGACCTGCGCCGGCTGGTGAAGCGGGTGCAGGACAATATCCAGGAAAGCGGCCCGGTCGCCGCCGGACCGCCGACGCCCCCGTGCGAGGAGGACATCATCTACCAGAGCGAGGCCATGAGCCGCATTATGGCCATGGTCGGCCGCGTCGCCGGAACCGACAGCACCGTCCTGATCACCGGTGAGTCCGGAACCGGCAAGGGACTCATCGCCCGCAAAATTCACCAGTTTAGCGCCCGCCAGGCCATGCCTTTCGTGACGGTGGACTGCGGCACGCTGGTGGAAACGCTCTTCGAAAGCGAACTCTTCGGACACGTCAAAGGCGCCTTCACCGGCGCCAACACCAACAAGATCGGCAAGTTCGAACTGGCCCAGGGCGGCACCCTCTTCTTCGACGAAATCACCAATATCAGCCTGGAAGTCCAGGCCAAGCTCCTGAGGGCCGTGGAGGAACGCAAGATCTCCCGCGTGGGCAGCCATCGGGTGCGGACGGTGGATGTGCGCCTCATCGCCGCCACCAACAAGGACTTGCCCACCGCCATCCGCCAGGGTGCCTTTCGGGAGGATCTCTTCTATCGCTTGAATGTGGTCTCCATTCATCTGCCCGCCTTGCGGGAACGTAAAGCGGACATTCCCCTGCTCATCTCCTACTTCCTGGAAAAATACGCCCCCCGTTTGAATAAACAGGTCAAGGGCATCAGCCCCGAGGCCCTGCGGCTGCTTCAGGAGTACTCCTGGCCGGGAAACGTGCGGGAGCTGGAAAATACCATCGAGCGCCTGGTGGTCCTGAGCCCCGGGCCCGACATCCAGCCCTACGACCTGGCCTTTTCCGGCACCGACCTGGCCCGCTCTCCCCTGGCCGATATCGAAACGCTGCGGGACATGGAGCGGGACCATATTATGCGCATTCTGCACCAATGCGAGGGCCGGCGCAGCGACGCCGCCCGCATCCTGGGAATCGACCGCAAGACCCTCCGGGAGAAGCTCAAGCGCTACAATATCGAGTAGCTTTTTTTCACCCCCTCTCCCCCGGGCCGTTATGACCCGTCCGGCATTGCTGGCATGCGCCATTCTCGCCCTGCTCCCCGCGGCCTCCTGGACGGTTGTTTCTCGCCGGTCTTTCAGGATATAATTTCATCTGGATATCGGTGCGCCGGCTGCGCCCCGCCCCCGGCTTTTTTCCGGGAAATGCTGGCGGCTGCGCCGGAAATCCTCACCCGGAGTGTTATACTAGGCAGGCAGGGACCTTGACCGGCTCCCGGGAGTGTTTATGCGTGACTGTGACAGTGTTCAGGACAAACTATCGGCCTATCTGGATGGCGAGTTGCCGCCGGCGGTGCGCGACCAGGTGTCGGCCCACCTGGCTAGCTGCGACGCCTGCCGCCGGGAATGGCAGCGGCTGGCAAGCCTGTGGGATGCCCTGGCGCACTTGCCGGAACCGGCCCCCGTTGACCTGACCGAAGCCGTTCTGGCCAGGCTGCCCCGTCGCCGGGCGTCTCTCTGGCAAGGGGGCCTGGCCCTGGCCGCCGCCGTGCTGCTGGGAATCTTCCTGGGCGGCAAACTGGGTTCCGATCTGCATCAGGCCCTGCCGGTGGCTGAACCTGCCTCCCAGATGGCCCATCTGGAGGCCTTTGATGATTTCCCTGAAGGTTCCCTGGGGACCATGCTGGTCACCTATGAACCCGGCAACGGCTGAGAACGGCCTGCCTGGCCGGCGGCGACCCTCGCCTGCCATCGGCGACCCGACAACCCGGAAAGTATGAAAAAAAACTGGCTCCTTTATCTGGTAATCTTCTCCCTGGCCCTGAATCTGGGCACGATCGGCGCCCTGGTCTATTTCCGGCAACAGGACCGCCGGGTTGCGGCCCACCGGGAGCCGGCGCCGCCTTTGCGCCTGAGTTTTTTGCTGCGCTCCCTGCAACTCAGCTCGGACCAGCAGGAAGCCCTCAATCGCATTCTCCCCGCCCACCGCCGCCAGGTGCATCAGTTGCAGCGGGAACTGGCCCGCAAGCGCCAGGAACTCTTCCTGTTGCTGGCCCAGACGGAGCCCTCTTCGGAAACCATCGCCGTCAGAATCCAGAATATCAGCGCCGCCCAGGGAGAGCTGGAAAAAGAGATGGTCCAGTTTCTGTTGCAGCTTAAAAGCGCCCTGACGGCCCCTCAGCAACAGGTCTTGCTGGAACAGATCAGCCGGCGCTGGAGTTCCCGGATGGAACCCGCGGCGGGGCCCCCCGGGACAGACAGTGTCTGCCCCTCTCCTGCTCCCGGCGGCCGGGGCCGGGGACGGGGTGGGCCCGGCGGCCCCTACCAGTATCCGCCGCCCCCGCCTCCGCCGTCCGGTCAATGAATGGTGCGGCCTGGCGACTCCCCTTTCGGAGTGCGGCAGGTGTTCGTGAATAGCTGGGGGGGATGCTCCCCCCGCCAAAATGCCGGCCCGCCCTGGGCCGGTCCCCAGAGGTGAATTTAATGATGCGAACAGGAAAATGGTTTTTCGGTCTGCTGGCCATGAGCGCCGCCCTGAGCCTGTCCCTGGCCGATTTGGCCTGGGCCCAGGGCCGGGGCCGCGGCGGCGGTAACGCCTGTCCGGCTTGGCAGGACGGCGGCTCCGCACCGGGGTCGGGCCGGGGTGCCGGCTACGGCTGGCAGAACTCCCCGGGTGCCGGCAGCGCCCAGCTCACCCAGCGTCAACGTCGGCAGCAGCGTCTCCGGGACGGCAGTTGCGTGGCCAACCCGGGCGTCGCCAACCCCACTCCGCCGCCGGCCCCCTCCACCCCCGCCAACTGAACTCGCCGGCCAACCCCCGGGACGCGTGGTCCGGGGCCGGGGGGTAAGGGCCTTCGGCCCTTACCCCCCTCCTGCGCCTGGCCGCCAGGCGATCTTATTTCCGGAAATCGCTTGGTCCCCGCTGCTGCTGGATGATCCAGTCCGCCGCCTCCCCCAGATGCTCGGCGATCTTCACCGGCTGGACGAGTCGCGGGCCCTGATAGTTTTCCAGTTCCCCCAGGCCGTAGCCCGTGAGCACCAGTATGCCCGACGTCCCCGCGTTGGCCGCCAGCTCCAGATCGAGCCAGCGGTCGCCCACCACGTAGGACCGGGAAAGATCGAGATCCAGTTCCCGGGCCGCCTGCAGGACCAGCCCCGGTTTGGGCTTGCGGCAGTCGCAGCCCGCGTCCGGGGCGTGGGTGCACATGTAGAGGCCGTCCAGGTGCGCCCCCATTTCCGCCAGCATCTCCCGCATCACCAGATGGACCTCCTCCAGGAGCGCCGGAGGGAAATACCCCCGCGCCGCCCCGGACTGGTTGGTCACCACCACCACCTTGAAGCCGGCCCGGTTTAAGCGGCGGATGGCCGGCGGGCTGGTGGGGAACATGCGGAACCGGCTTACGTGGTTGACGTACCCCATCTGTTCATTGATGGTGCCGTCGCGATCCAGAAAGACTGCTGGGTGCATCTTGGCTTCTCCTTAGCTGGAACCGGGCCGCCTCCAGGACCGCCGCCGCCGTCACCGACGTCATGCAGCGGTGGTCGCTGGGGCACTGCCGTTTCAGGCAGGGGGCGCAGTCCGCCGCCTGGCGGACCAGGACAGCCCGGTCGGTGAAGGGGCCCGTGGTCACTGGGTCGGTGGGCCCGAATATGGCCACCAACGGCGTTTTCAGGGCGGCCGCCGCATGCATCAGGCCGGAATCGTTGGTGATGAGCAGATCCAGGTGGCCGATCACCGCCAGGGCCAGGCGCAGGTCGGTCTGCCCCGTCAGGTCCTGAACCGGGACGGCCATCCCCCCGGCCACCTGCCGGGAGGCCGCCGCGTCCCCCGGCCCCCCCAACAGCGCCACATGGGCGTCGTACTCCCGCTGCAGGCCCTCCGCCACCGCCGCAAAGCGCTCCGGCGGCCATTGCTTGGCGGCGCCGTAGGCGGCCCCCGGGCTGATGCCGATGAGGGTTTGGTCTGGCCGCCACCCCCCCCCGGCCAAAACTTCCGCGGCCCGGCGTCGCTCGCCCGCTTCCAGATATATCCGGGGCGACCGGGGTGCGACCGCCGGCGTCAGGGCTGTCAGCAGCCCCAGATGCCGATAGACCTGGTGCAGGCGGTCCACATGCCGGTGCCCCCTGATGGCCGTGGTCAACAGCCACCCCCGGCCGTCGGTGGCATACCCCCACCGCCGGGGGATGCCCGCCAGCCGGGCCGTCAGGGCCGCCTCAAAGGAATTGGGAAAGAGCAGCGCCAGGTCGAAGCGTCGCCGGCGCAGCCCCGCCAGCGTGCGCCACCAGGGGCCCCACGGTCCCCCCGGCGGCCGCGGCGGATAGTTCCACACCTCGGCCACTTCGGGCCGGTGCTGATACAGGGCCGCCACCCGGGGCGCCGCCAGCACCGTGATCCGGGCCTCCGGCAGCAGCTCCGCCGCCAGTCCCAGAGCCGGCAGCGCCATGATGGCGTCCCCCAGCCAGTTGGGGGCCCGCACCAACACGCTGCCGATCTCCGCCGGGGTGATGGGCCGCCGCCGGGCCACGGTCAACCGGCGGTAGTAGGGCTGCAACTCCGCCGCCGTCCACAGGAAATCCGCCCCTCCGGGCCCCTGGCCACCCTGCTCCGGCCTCACTGCCAGTCCTCCGGCCAGGGGTCCAGCAATTGCGCCTCCACTTCCAGGATCAGCAGCGGCGTCTGCCGGGGCCAGCGGCCCGCCAGGCGTACCCAGTCCTTCTCGGTGGTGACCCAGGCCGCCTCGCCGGCCGCCGCCCGGGCCGCCAGCTCCCGCACTTCCGCCGGGTGATAGTTATGATGGTCGGGAAAGGCCAGAAACTCCGTCACTTCGGCGCCCAACTCCGCCAGGCTGGCGGCCACCACCCGGGGCCGGGCCAGCCCCGCGAAGGCGGCCACCCGGCGGCCGGCGAGACTTGCCAGGGGCAGTTCCCGCTCCTCCGGCAGCAAGGTCAGCCGGCTGGGCGTCAAGGCCGTCCGCAGCACCCGCAGCCCCGGGAAATCCCGCTGCAGGGCCTCCAGGGTGGCCCGGTGGCGTTCCTCCCGGTACCGGGTCAGCACCAGGGTCATGGGCGGCCGCAGCACCTCCGGGGGCTCCCGCAGCGGCCCCCGGGGCAGCAGCCGACCGTTGCCGAAGGGGCGCTCCGCATCCAGCAGCACCACCTCCGCGTCCCGGTGCAGCTGGAAGTGCTGGAAGCCGTCGTCCAAAATGATGATCTCCGGGTGAAACCGTTCCCAGGCGAGCCGCCCGGCGGCATACCGGCAACCCCCGGTGACCACCGCCGCCCCCGGCAGCCGGCGGGCCAGCAGCACCGGTTCGTCCGCCGCCAGGGGGGGCTCCGCCAGCAGGCGTTCCCCGTCGGCGATGACCTGGACCCCCCGGCCGCTCCCCCCGTAGCCCCGGCTGACGATGGCCACCCGGCGGCCCCGGGACAGCCAGTGCCCCGCCAGCAGCGCCGTGAAGGGGGTCTTGCCGGTCCCCCCCACCGTAAGATTACCCACGCTCACCACCCGGCAGGGCAGGCGTCGGCGGCGTCGCCACCCCCGGTCATACAGCCGCCGCCGGCCCCGGGCCGCCAGGCCGTAGACCCCGGCCAGGGCGCCCGCCAGTATCCTCCAGCCCGCCGGCGCCGGCGGACTCCCCGGCTCCTCCTGCAACCGGGCGAACACCTGGGCCAGCGCCTCCCTCACCGCCCCGCGCCCCGGACGTTTTTCCCCCCCGCCTCCTCCTCCGGCAAGTCCTCCTCCCGAAACTGCAGGGTGTAGAGCTTCCGGTAGAGGCCCTCCTGCGCCAGCAGCTCCCCGTGGCTGCCCTCCTCCACCACTCGCCCGCCCTCCAGCACCACGATGCGGTCGGCGCTCCGGACGGTGGACAGGCGGTGGGCGATCACCAGCGTGGTGCGCCCCTGGATGAGGTTGTCCAACGCCTTCTGCACCTCCCGCTCCGCTTCGGAATCCAACGCCGACGTGGCTTCGTCCAGGATCAGGATGGGCGGGTCCTTGAGCAGCGCCCGGGCGATGGCCAGACGCTGGCGCTCGCCCCCGGACAGCATCACCCCCTGCTCCCCGATGACGGTCTCCAGCCCCTGGGGCAGGTCCTGGATGAAATCCCAGGCCTGGGCCGCCCGGGCCGCCGCCTCGATCTCCGCCTCGGAGGCCTCCAGCCGGCCGTAGGCGATATTGTAGCGCACCGTGTCGTTGAACAGGATGGTCTGCTGCGTGACGATGCCGATCTGCGCCCGCAGGGACTCCAGGGTGACGTCCCGCACGTCGGTCCCGTCGATGCGGATGGCGCCCCCCGTCACGTCATAGAAGCGGGGCAGCAGCTTCACCAGCGTGGATTTGCCGGCGCCGCTGGGCCCCACCAGGGCCACCATCTCCCCCACCCCCAGCCGCAGGCTGATCCCGAAGAGCACCGGCCGCTCCTCATAGGCGAAATCCACCCCGTCGTAGTGGATCTCCCGGGAAATGACGGGCAGCTCCCGGGCCTGGGGCCGGTCCGTCACCGTCGGGGGCAGGTCCAGAATCTCAAAGACCCGCCCCGCCGCCGCCAGCCCCTCCTGCAGGGAATTGTTGACGTTGCTCAACCCCTTGATGGGAGCGTAGAGCATCAGCAGCGCCGCCAGAAAGGAAAAAAACGTCCCCGGCGTGGACTCGCCCCGGATGACGTTGTAACCCCCATACCAGACGATCGCCGCGATGCCCAGGCCCCCCAGCAGCTCCATCACCGGCGCCGACAGCGCCCGCACCACGATGGTTTTCATCCGCAGGCGGAAATATTCCTGGTTTTCCTTGGCGAACCGCTTGATCTCGAACTCTTCCCGGCAGAAGGCCTTGACGATCAGCCCCCCGCTCAGGGTCTCCTGCAGGTACCCCGTGAGCCGAGCCATCGACACCTGGTGCCGGGCCGAAATCCGCCGCAGCCGCCGCCCGAAATTGATCAGCGGCACCACCGCCAGGGGGAAGACCACCACCGCGATCAGGGCCAGCCGCCAATCCCGGTAGAAGATGACCCCCACCAGCCCCACGATGGTGAAGCTGTCCCGTAACAGATTGGTGACCACGGTGGACACCGACCCCTGCAGGATGGCCACGTCGTAGGTGATCCGGCTCATCAGCATCCCCGTGGAGGTGCGTTCGAAAAAGGCCAGCGGCAGCGACTGATAATGCCGGTACAGATCGTTGCGCATCCCCGTGATGATCTGCCCCCCCACATAGTTCATGGCGTACTCGTGGGTGTAGGTCAGCGCCCCTTTGACCGCGTAGAGCAGGATGATCAACGGCGGCAGCAAAAACAGCATGTCCATCTGCTGCTTGAAGAAAATGTCGTCCAATACCGGTTTGACCAGGAAGGCCAACAGGGCGGTGATCCCCGACACTCCCAGCATGGCGGCCATGGCCAGGGCCAGGCGCAGCCAGTGGGGCCGGACGTAGGTCAGCAGGCGAAAATAAAGTTTCATGGTGTGGCGGCCGATCTTGTACTTTATACCTCATCGCACCGTCATTCTCCAATGAAATAAAATAAGTTGGCCATGAACGGAGCCATGATATAATGTCCAGTCGACGGCAGCCGCGTCTTCCGCCGGCGCCCCCCGGCCCCTCGCCGGCGGGTGGGGGGATACCCCTGCAGATCAATCGGTATCCGGCCCGGAAGACTCCTGCGTCGGGAGGATCGCCTTTGTCCCCACGCTCCCTCAGCAAACCGCCCTGGCCGCGACGACGTGACCCATGAACTCCTCTGACCAACGTCACCTTCAGGCTTCCCCTTCGGTCACGCCGCTGCTCTGGGTCTGCGGTCTGGCCGCCTGTTCCCTGCTGGCCTTCCTCCTCCTGTTCCACACCTGGATGAAAGACTTTTACCAACAGGTCGACATCCAACGCCGCCAAAACCTCATGCAGCTGGTCTCCGTGGCGCGGCACACCATCGAGCCGCTCCTGGCGCAGGTCCGGGCCGGCGCCCTCTCTCCGGCCGAGGCCCGCACCCGGGTGCGCGATCTCGTCCGCACCATGACCTATACCGATCAATACGGCAAAAACTACATCTTCATGAGCGCCTACAACGGCACCATGCTGGTGCAGCCCTTTGAACCGGCCAAGGAACTGACCGACCAGTGGGACCTCCAGGACGCCCGCGGCCTCTTCATCATCCGGGAACTCGTGCAGGCGGCCCGCACTCACCCGGACGGCGCCTTCGTGAGTTATCACTATCATCTCCCCGGGGTGCACGGCACCCAGGAAAAGCTGGCCTTCGTCCGGGGCATCCCCGAACTGCAGGCCTATATCGGTACCGGCATGTACCTCCAACAGCCCACCCGGGAACAGGAGGCCATCCTGCGCCGCACCAAATACGGCGCCGTCGGGCTGGTGATCCTCATCCTCGTGCCCCTCATCGTGGCGGCCCGGGCCGTCATCCAACGCAACCGCCTCCTCTATGCCGAAATCCAGACGCGCCAGCAGGCCGAAGAGGAGCGCCTGGAGATGCAGCGCCAGCTCCTGCACTCCCAAAAACTGGAAAGTCTCGGCATCATGGCCGGCGGTATCGCCCACGACTTCAACAACCTCACCATGGCCATCCTGGGCAACCTGGATCTGGCCCTCCTCGAACTCCCCCCCGCCGCCTCCGCCCGCCACTACATCGAACAATCCATGCAGGCCTCCCGCCGGGCCGCCGACCTCACCCGCCAGATGCTGGCCTACTCCGGCAAAGGCCGGTTCGTCATCCAGGATATCAATCTCAGCGACCTGGTCCGGGAGAATGTCCACCTCTTCCAGGCCGCCATGGCGAAAACCGTCAGCCTCAAACTCGATCTGGATGAGCGCCTGCAGCCCCTCCAGGGCGACCCCGGACAGGTCCAGCAGGTCATCATGAACCTCATCACCAACGCCACCGAAGCCATCGGGGACCACCCCGGGGAGATTTCCCTGGCCACCGGCCTGCAGGAGTGCGATACGGCCTGCCTCCAGCACAGCCGCCTGGAAGACAACCCCCCGCCCGGCCTCTTCGCCTATGTGGAGGTGGGCGACACCGGCTGCGGCATGGCCGACGACACCCTCGCCCGGCTCTTCGACCCCTTCTTCACCACCAAGTTCACCGGCCGGGGACTGGGCATGGCCGCCGTCCTGGGCATCGTCCGCGGCCATGGCGGGGCCATCTTCGTGGACAGCGGCCCCGAACGGGGCACCCTGATCCGGGTGCTCTTCCCGGTGACCGCCGGCGTCAACGCCACCGACGCCTCCCCGCCGCCGGTCCGCCCGCCCTCCCCCGTGCCTGGCGAACTCCCCCCGCCCGGCGCCGTTTTGGTGGTGGACGATGAGCCCGCAGTCCTGCAGGTCTGCCACGCCATCCTGGAACGCCTGGGTTTCCGGGTGCTCACCGCCCGGGACGGCCGGGAGGCCGTGGATACCTTTCAGGCCCATGCCGGTCAGATCGCCTGCGTCATCATGGACCTGACCATGCCCAATCTCGACGGCGTCAGCGCCTTCCATCAGTTGCGCCGGCTGCAGCCCGATGTCAAAGTCATCCTCTCCAGCGGCTACAACGAACAGGAGGTCACCCAGAGGTTCGCCGGCCAGGGGCTGGCCGGCTTTATCCAGAAACCCTATCAGATCAAGAATCTCCGGGAGGAGCTCCAGCGCGTGCTGGCCCGGGAAATTGTCGTCCCTCCGGGGACTCCCAAACCCGGGCCGGCTGATTCGTCCCGGGCTGCCACGGCGCGGTCCTTGTCCGCCCGGAAACCATAATGCCCTCCCGACGCGCCGGCCGCCGGCGGGCGCCAATATCTGCGTGCTGGCGGCCACGAACCTGCAGACGCTAAACCCAAGGAGATCAACCCGATGCACGATTTTGCCGGAGCCCGCAAGGCCATAGAAACCATGATCCGTTCCGGGGACCTGGGGGGATTGTTGCGCCAGGCCGAAATCCTCCACGGCCACCTCTGCCCTTACGTCAGCCTGGGAGTGAAGGCCGGCCAGTACGCCATGGCCGCCCTGAACCGGTCCAATACCGGCATGGAAGAGATCGTGGCCATCGTCGAATGCAACAACTGCTTCACCGACGGCGTCCAGATCGTCACTGGCTGCACCTTCGGCAACAACGCCCTCATCTTCAAGGACCTGGGCAAGACCGCGGTGACGGTGGCCCGGCGGGAGGACGGCCGGGCCGTGCGCCTGGCGGTCCGCCCCGACTTCCGGGAGCGCCTGCTGGCCAAATACCCCAACGCCGGCCCCCTCTTTCAGAAAGTGGTGGTGGAGCGCCAGGCCACCCCGGAGGAAATACATCATTTCGAACATGTCTGGCCGGCCATCGCCCGCAAGGAACTCCAAACGCCCCTGGAAGAGCAGTTCGCCATCACCGCACTGACCATCGACCTGCCGGAGTACGCCCGCATCTTCGCCTCCCACATCTGCAGCCGGTGCGGCGAAGCCGTCATGGAGCCCCGGGTGCGGCTCCTGGACGGCCAACCCTGCTGCCTGGCCTGCGCCGGCGCCGACTACTTCCTGCTCACCGGCCAGGGCCTGACCCTCACCCGGTAAGCCCCCGTACCGCCACCCGGCACACCCCCCGCGTGGCCGCCACTGCGCCTGTGTAAGGCGGGAAAGCGCCAGCGCCTCCCGCCTTCTCTCCCCCGCTCCTGCTCTTTTGATCCTGGTTCCCAAGTTGTACTTGGGAACCCTGTTTGTTAGCCAAGCTGAGCTTGGCGACCTTATCCCCTCGCTCCCCCCCGTCTCCGCCTGGTCGCCCCGCCTTCCTGTGCGCCCCCGCCGCCCGGCTTACGCGGTTCCTGGTGTGTGGGGGCCGTAAAAATGTCCTCTGCCGCCCCCTTTCGCCTTTCGCCCTTCGCCTTTTCCCTGCTCTCCCCCCCGTCCCGCCCGAAACCCCCGACTATGAACCATGAACCATGAACTATGAACCATGAACTATGAACTGTTTTTGTGACATGTGTCTCATGTGTTCTGGAATCTCCCGCCCTTTTCCGTTACACTTTTTCCCATGAGCGCCGCCCGGTGTTCCCGGCTGACGGCCCGTACCGGTACCGCGGTACACCGGCGCTCACGACCCCCTTACCCGGTACACCCCCGGTACAGAGCGGTACCTGTTCCGGCCTGTACCGGGACCCGGCGTGACGTTGCCGGGCGGCTTTCAGGAGGCTGTCGGAATGAATAACAAGGAATATCGACTGGATAGAAAAGAAGTGGCCCCGGCCGCCTCCGGTGTACCGGCTCCCGGCGTTTTTTTCCCCGGTACCCGGTACAGCGACGCGCCCCGGGTCAACCCGGTACCGCGGCCCCGGCGACGGCCTTCACCCCTCATCCCTCTACGGGATGGGGGGTGGGGGTCCGGGGGAGGGGGCCAGGGCTGCCAAGCCCTTGTCCCCCTCCCCCGGTCTCTCCCCATCTTCTCCCTTGTCCCCCTCCCCCGGTGAGGCCGTATGCTATCCATCCTGATCCTCATGGTGGGCAAGACCCGGGCCGCCTTCCTCCGGGAGGGTCTGGACTTCTACCTGCAGCGTCTGCGCCCCTATCTCCGGGTCTCCCTGGTGGCGGTCAAGGAGGAGAAGCCCCGCTCCGGCCTCACTCCGGAGCTCATCAGGGGGCGGGAGGGCGACCGTCTGTTGGCCCGGGTGCCCTCGCCCGCCCGGCTGGTGGCCCTGGACGTTCGGGGCGCGGAGTTCTCTTCGGAGGGCTTCGCCGCCTGGCTCGCGGCCAAGGAGCAGGCGGGCTCCGGTCCCCTGGTCTTCCTTGTGGGTGGGCATCTGGGGCTTGCCCCCGCGGTCCTGGCCGCGGCCGGGGAGCGTCTGGCCCTCTCCCGGATGACCTTCACCCACGAGCTCGCCCGGCTGCTGTTGCTGGAGCAGCTTTATCGGGCCGCCACTATTCGGGCCGGTCACCCCTATCATCTGTGAGGGGCCGCCCTTGGGATTCCAGGAAGCGGATGAGGTGGCACAGGGTGTCGTTGTGGGGGGTGGAGAGACCCGCGGCCGCGGCGTAGCGGCAGATGGCGCCGTTGAGGGCGTCGATCTCGGTCCGGCGGCCGGCCCGCAGGTCCTGGAGCATGGAGGGGTAGTGGCCCGCGGTGGGCGGCACCAGCCTGGTGATGAAGTGCCGGAAGTAAGCCGACGCCTCCGGGTGGCTCAGGGGCACCCGGCGGGCCTGGGCCACCTGATAGATCTCCCGGATCAGGGTCTCCATGAGCCGGCGGGTGTGGGGGTTCTCCCCCAGCTCCCCGTAGGTCACTCCCAGGATGGCCGCCAGGGGGTTCAGGGCGCAGTTGTACAGCACCTTCTCCCAGATGGGGGTAAGGATGTTGGCCACCACCGCCGTGGGCACCCCGGCCGCGTTCAGGTCCGCCGCCGCCTGGGCCAGCAGGTCCGCCCGGACCTCGGCGGAGAAGGCCCCCAGCAGCACCTTGTCGGCGTAGACGGTCACCGCCGCGGTGCCCGGGGCGGTGATCTGCGCCCCGAAGATCACCCGGGAGCCCACGGTGCGCTCCGGCCCCACGGTGGCGGCCACCACCTCCAGGTTCCCCAGGCCGTTCTGCACCGAGACCATCAGCCCCCCGGGCGCCAGATGGCGAGCCGCCTGGGCCGCGGCCGCGGCCGTGTCGAAGCTCTTGACGCACAGCAGGATGATGTCGTATAGATCGGGGGCGGCGGGGGCTGCCCGGGGCGCCGCCACCGGCCCCAGGCGGTAGTCGCCCCAGATGCCGGTGATCGTCAGGCCGACCCCTAACAGGTGCTCGTAGTGGGCTCCCCGGCCCTGGAAGGCCACGGCCTGCCCGCTGTGCTGGAGCAGGCCGCCCAGCACCGTCCCCAGGGCGCCCGCCCCCATAACCAGATACCGCATGGTGACTCCATGGACAACCAACGTGCCCTGACTCCCCGTCAGGCTATCAAAGAACTCCTCGCCGGGCAAGCCCTTTCCCTCCGGGAGCTTTCCCAGGAACTCAGGCTCTCCGAACGGGAGGTGCTGGCTCACCTGGAGCACATCGCCCGGGCTCCGGGTCCGGGCCTCCGCTTCCACCTCACCCCGCCGGTCTGCCAGCAGTGCGGCTTCGTCTTCCGGAAGCGGGCCCGCCTGCGCACCCCCTCCCGCTGCCCCCTGTGCCGGGGCGAAGCCATCAGCCGCCCCCGCTACGCCCTCGTCCCCGCCCCCTGATCTCCTGCCACCCCGGCCGGACGCGGCAAAGGCGGGGGGCTCCCCCCCCGCCTTCCGGGTGGTCGCAAACTTCCTGCCGGCTGCGGCGCTCAGCGAATAATGCGGTATTGGTGGGAGTAGCGGGGATTGTCCAGGACCAGCTGTTTGCCCCGCCGGTTCTTGATGTTGATGGCCAACGGCCCCAGCAGATTGGCGGTCATCTCTTGGGGGCGGCCCTTGGGAATGGTGACGATGACGAAAATCTGCAATTCATTGACGCCTTCGGCCCCCAGTTCCCGCAAGGAACCGTTCAGATTGCCCACCTGGTAGTCGCTCATGAAGCAACCCGGGTCCGTCACCGCAAAGGCCAGATCGGGGTTGTCCAGACACTGAAACCAGAGGAAGGGGGAGCCTTTTTTGTGCTCGATGATGATGTAACGGCGGTATTCGGGAAAGCCCAAAAGCCCCTGGTTCAGATAGATGATCTGGTCTTCCTGCACTTCGATGGCGCCGAAATGCTTCGTCTCCAACCGCACCTTGTCGGTGGCGCGCACGTTGTTGCCTGTGGTTCCCATCATTCCTTCCGCCTCCAAATTTCGGCCACTTCATTGAGATCCCCCGTCTCCACCCCGGCGGCCTGGAGATTCTCCTCCAGGATCTTCTGGTAGATTTCTTCCCGGTGAACTGCGATCTCCAGGGGGGCCTCGATGCCGATGCGCACCTGTTTTCCTTTGATATCAATGATCTTGACCTGTATCTGGTCGTCGATCCGAATCCCTTCGCCGATCTTTCTGGTGAAAATAAGCACGGGTACCTTCCTTGGCGAATACCTCTGCCTGCTCCGGGGCTTAACTCATATAATCCAGTAGGCTCAAACTCATTATCTTGGTGGAGGAGTATAAGGCAGCCTGGTAGGCCACTTGGGCGAGACTCAGATCCTTGGTGGCGTTGATCAGGTCGGTGTCCTCCACCTGGGAGAGTCCCGCGGTCAGGCGGTCTTTCAGGCTGGTGTAGGCATCCTGTTTATACTCCACCCTCTGGATGCGGGCCCCCAAATCGCCTTGATATTGCAAAAGATTGCTGTGAATCGTGCGCAGCTCTTCCAGGCTCTGACCCGCCCCGTTTTGATCGTTGGCCTCCAGGGCGTTCTTCAGGCGGCCCAGCACCTGGAAGATGTCCAGCCCCCCGGAGTTGCCGTTCACCGCCTCCCGGCCGATCACATTGACGGCCAACCGGTTGGTCTTGCTGATGGCCACCTCCAGGGTGTTGTTGTCCCCCTGGTAGGTCACCGCACTGACCTGGACGATGACGCGGTCGCCCGCCGCCAGATTGCCCGCCCCGTTGAAGGCCAGGGTGACCCCCCGGTCGACGCCGTCGCTGCCCCAGATGGGTTGCGCCGCGCCGGTGGTGAAGCCGGTGGCCCAGGTCTGGCCGCCGTCGTCAGAGACCCGGAACTGGGCCGCGCCCACCGCCCCGCCCGACGTAACCTCCACCAGGTAGGTCCGGGGCTGGGTGTCTGTGTACGTCCCCCCGGAGGTGGCGGTGCCCGTGAAAGTGGAGGTCGCCGTCTGCTGTAGGTTCGCAGCCTGAATGGCCAACTCTCCCAACACGAAGGGCGGGGTGTCGGTCTTGTAGCCGCTGAGGAGATATGCGCCGTTGATGTCGACGTTGCCGGCCTGGACGATCTCTTCCAGGATGTTTTGTGCCCGACGGGCCGCCGCGGCCCGGTTGTCGGCGTTATAGGTGCCGGTGGCCATCTGCTCTGCCAGGGTTTGAGCCTCTTTCAGTAAGTCACCGATATTCTGCAGGGTGGCTTCGCTGTTTTGTAGCCATCGACCGGCGGTTTCAAGATTACGCTGAAATTGCGCCGTGAGGTCGATACTATTGTGATACCCCATGGCCGTCTGCAGGTCCAGAGGATTCTCATAGATGGCATTGTATTTGCGCCCGGAGGAGATGCTTTCATTGATCCGCTGCATCTCCACGGCCAGCCGCTGCAGGTCCCGGGTGACGCTGTCGTAGATGGTGGGTAAGGTAACGCGCAACATATCTCAACCGCCTTAGGTTTTCAAGCTCAGGAGAGTCTGATACAGTTCGTCCGCCGTGTTGACCAGTTTGGCGGCGGCCTGGAAGGCCCGCTGGTACTTGATCAACGCCGCCAGCTCTTCATCCAGGGACACCCCGGAGACCGAATCCCGCATCTTGGTCAGCTGATCCACCACATTGCTCAGAAACTGGGCCTGTTGGGCCGCATTCTGGGTGTCCAGGCCGATGCTCCCCACCAGGTCCTGGTAGGCCTCGCCGAAGGTGAGCCCGCCGGGCCCCACGGCTTTATTCTGGATAGCGGCCAGATCCAGGGCGGCGCGGTTGTCCCCCACCGGATGGTTGCCCTGGGCGTCGATATAACCGGTGGCGACTTTGTTGGGGTCGCTGGTCAGGGCGTCATTGACTTCCAGCGTGTAGGCGAAATCCTTGGCGTTGCGGGTCTGGCTGGTGAAGAAGGTGTTGATCCCCAGCGCCGCCAGGACGTTGGCGGTGTCATTGCCGAACCCGAAGCTCTCCTGGTTCAGGGCGGTGAGGGACAGCCGGCCGTCGGCAGTCACCGCCGCGGTCAGGTGCCCCCCCAGGGCCCCGTTAATGGCCGCCGCCAGGTCATTCATACTCATGCCCGCCGTAATGGTGATGGTGGCGCTGGCGGTGGGCGACCCGCTGCTGTCGTCCACGAAGATGTCAAAGGAAGCGGTGCCGGAATCGTCGATCCGGGAGCCGAAGGGCAAATCGGCATCGGTCCGCATGGCCGCCGCCGGATTGCTGGTGCCGTAGCCGCCCACCACGGTCGTGTAATAGCTCAGGCCCGTCCCCTGGCTCTGGACCTTGTTCACTTCCCAGATCAGGTTCTCCACCAGGTCGTTGAGGTCGCTCATATAATCGGGAATCCGGTCATCCCGGATGTAGATATGCCCTCCCAACTGACCCCCGCTCACCAGATTGGTGATATCCTTGGTGTAGCCGTTGGTGCCGTTCCAGTTCACCTGGATATTGTCGTTGGCGTCCACCTGAAAACTCAACTTAAAGGCCTCCGGCCCCGATACCAGGGTGGCGCCGCCCTGGAGCATCACGTTGACGGAACCGTCGCTCATCTCAAAATAGCTGATGCCGACGATCTTGGCCAACTGGTTCAACGCCAGTTGGCGACTGTCCCGCAGATCGTTGGCCGGGTGGCCGCTGCCTTCGGCGATCTGAATCTCATTGTTCAACTGCGCGATCTTGGCGCTGTAATCATTGATGGCGGTAATGTCCGTTTGGATCATGTTGACCAGGGCCATCCGTTCCTGCATGAGTTCATTGGCCCGGCTGTTGAAATTCTCGGCCAGGAGTTGGCCGTACTGCAATACCGTCTGTCTTTCGGCCCTCCCGGTGGGGTTATTGGCCAGGTCCTGCCAGGATTGCCAGAACTTGCTCAGCAGATCGTTGATGTTATTTTCTTCCGTCTCATTGAAGAACTCGGCAATTTTTTCCAGTTCGCTCCTCTGGGTGTCGTAGTACATTTGCAGCCCGGTCTTCTGATCCAGACGCAAAGCTATAAACGGGTCAAAATAACGGGAGATTCCGGAAATGGCAACGCCATTGCCCTGCTCCCCCCACGGCATTTTTACCGCGGGGTTGGTGACCAGCTCCACTCGCTGGCGGGAATACCCCTCGGTGTTGACATTGGCGATATTGTGACTGGTAACCTCTACCCCGAGCTGTTCGGCCCGCAAGGCCCGGGCGGCAATGTCCAGCAAAGCGGTAATCCCTGGCATGACGCTGTCCTCCTCGCCTACCTGCCGGGAAAACTCCCTCTTTCCCTCTTATCGGCAGTTTAAACTTGACAGTTAAATCTTGACGAAATTTTCTCTTTGCTTATCAATCCCTTAGACTGGTAGAACGCGGGGGCGGTTTTGGCGCCCGAAACGATGTCCACAAATTCATCAATAACGTCCAGGGCGTCTTGAATAAACAGGCGGTTCTGGGTGTTGAGCCGGGCGATCTGCGCCATCAGGGCCGTCACGAGCCGCCGCTGTCTCTCCACTAAACGGGAGAGCCCGGGAACGCCGCCTTCTGTCGGCGCCTTGGTGGTCAACTCCTTCAGGAAGTGTAACCGCGCCTGGCGCGCCGCCACCAATTGCTTCAGGATGGCCTCCTTGCGGACCGCCAACGCAAAGAGGGCATCCACTTCGGAGGCCAGCAGGGCCTGTTGTTCTTGCTCCAGGCAGTCGTGCAGCTCGTTCAGGAGGGAAGTTTCCTGGTCCAGCAGGGCCTGGAGTTTTCCTTTATCCTCCTGGCCCGGGCGATGAGACTGAGTTTTCGCTGTCATGTTCGTTACTCCTGGCTCAACTCTCCCGGATCGGCAACCCGGGGGCGTAATCTGTCATAACCTCTCCCCCGCCCTCGATGGCCTCCGGAGAACCGGATTCCGCGGGGCCCGCGGGCTGGCGGTCCGGCAGGGGTTGGTAGGAGGGTTGCTTCGTCGTCTCCCGGCTCAGTTGCCGGTAGAGCCAGTGGCCTAGCCCCAGGCTGCCGCTGGAGGCCAGGTGGCGGGAGAATTCCTGGTCGGCGATGGCCCAAAATTTCTCCTGTCGCTGGCCCCCCGCGGCCAGTTCCCCCGACAGCATCCCCTGGCGCAGTTGCTTCAGCAGATGGGAAATGAACATGGCCTCGCATTCCAGGCAGGCCTGCGCCACGGCCTGGGGATCTTCTTGTTTGCCGGCCTGTTTGGCGGCGTTCAGCGAGCGCACCATCTTGTCCGGACCGGCCAGGATATCAGGATTCATCAGGTTGGGATTGATCTGCATGGAGCGGCCTTTCCTTTTAGATGACTTCGATTTCCGCCTGTAAAGCGCCCGACGCCTTGATGGCTTGGAGAATGGAGATGAGGTCCCGGGGCGTGGCCCCCAGGGCGTTCAGGGCCTGCACTACCTGACCGATGCTCACCCCTTCCGGCATCACCATCAACCGGTCGCCGCCTTCCTTGACCGTGATGGAAGTGTCGGGGACCACGGTGGTGGTGCCTTGGGCAAAGGGCAGCGGTTGGGAGACCAGTTGCCGCTCCTTGACGTTGATCATCAGATTGCCGTGGGCTATGGCCACGGTGGCGATGCGCACATTGGCCCCCATGACCACGGTCCCGTTGCGTTCGTCAATCACCACTTTGGCCACGGGATCGGTGGCAATCTCCAGGTTTTCCAGTTTGGCCATCATGGCCACGACTCTGTCCTGGTACTGGGGAGGCAGTTCCACCTTGATGGTGCCCGAATCCGGACTGATGGCCACGTTTTTCCGAAATTCCCGGTTGATGGCCTGCACGATCTGGTTGGCGGTGGTGAAATCGGGGGTATGCAATGCCAGCACCATCCCCCCCGTCGCCCCCAGGGTTATGGGAATCTCCCGCTCCACCGAGCCTCCCGCGGCAATCCGTCCGGCGGTGGGATGGTTCTTGGTGATGCCGCCGCCGGCATTGCCGCCGGCCGCAAAGCCGCCGACGGTTACCGGCCCCTGGGCCAGGGCATACACCTGGTCATCCACGCCCTTCAAGGGGGTCAGCAGCAGGGTGCCGCCTTGCAGACTCTTGGCGTCGCCGATGGAGGACACTAACACGTCGATTTTGGAGCCCACCCGGGAAAAGGGCGGCAGGTTGGCGGTGACCACCACCGCGGCGATATTTTTCAGTTTGATTAGGTCCGGGTTGGCGTGCACTCCCATGCGCTCCAGGAGGTTGGTCATTTCCTGAATGTTGAATTTGACGTTGTTGCCGTCGCCGGTGCCGTTGAGACCCACCACCAGGCCGTTGCCGATGAGCTGGTTGGAACGCACCCCTTTAAAGGCGGCCACATCTTTGATGCGGGAGGCGGCGGCCTGATCCGCCCCCCCGGCCAGCAGGAGGAGGAGGCCCAGGAGCCCGGCGAGGGGCTTCCGGATCCGGCCGGCGGTCCTTTTCATCGTTTCCCGGTGGTCGTGGGTAGTTGTCCAGGTTCTCATCATGATTCTTCCTTAGAATGGCCAGACGTGGTCGAAGATGCGGGTGAACCAGCCTTGCCGCTGCTTATCGGAGATCACCCCGATGCCGGAGATCTCCATGCGGACTTCCGCCACCTGATTGGAGGCCACCTGATTATACTGGTTGATGTCCTTGGTGCGTACCATGCCGGAAATGGTCATGATCTGGGTTTCATTGTTGATGCGGATGTTGCGGTGCCCCTTGATCACCAGGTTGCCGTTGGGCAGCACCTGTATCACCTGGGCGGGCAGATAAGTGGTCACCG
This sequence comes from uncultured Desulfobacterales bacterium, assembly GCA_964428565.1. Lineage (GTDB taxonomy): Bacteria > Desulfobacterota > Desulfobaccia > Desulfobaccales > Desulfobaccaceae > CAYRYV01. Next base: position 53,491 of record CAYRYV010000011.1, read on the forward strand.
TGCTCTGCCGCTCGGTCTTGCCGTAACCCTTGGAATTGAGCCCGACGTCGGCTTGGACGACCTTGTCCGCCACCGCCGTGGCGTCGCTGAAGGGGTTCATGGGTTTGGTGATACCGAACAGGGCGCCGATCCCGGCCTCCACCCCGGAGGCGCGGTCGGCCTGGGTCTGGGCGATGCCGCTGGCCTTGGTCTCTTCCGCAATGGTTATGGTGACGATGTCGCCCACATTCCGGGCGCGGTGATCGGTCAACAGGCCCGCCGAACTGCGGGTCGTCCACAGCGATCCCGGCTCCGGCGGCGGGCCGGAAGGAATAGGACCGGCCGGTTGGGGTTCCAACTGGATGCCCCCGCTCTTTACCAGCTGCGGGCCGGAACAGGCGCTCAAGGCCAGGGTCAGGCCGGTGAGCAGGAAAAGCCAGCGGTATGTTTTCATGGGATGCTCCTGAAATGCTTGGTTACAGATTCATTTTCACCGTGTGTTTGTCCACCACCTGGGCCATCACCTCTTTTTTGCTGGCGATGTTGATTACCCGGATGGAGTTGCCCACATAACCCGGCTCCGCCGCCTTGCCTTTGGCGCTGATCATCAGGCCGTCGGCTTCATAGAGGATATTCACCTTGTCGCCGGGTTTGACCGGCGGCGTCTGACTGATGTCCCGGAAGGTGATGCCTTCCTGGGGCGCCACGCCCCGGGCCAACACCTTACCCACCACCAGGGAGGGGTCCACGAAGACGTCCTGGGGGGAGGTGGTGAACTCCTTATTCAACAACCCCACATCCTCGGGATTGATGATCTGCCCCGGCATGAGGGTCCGGGCGGCGCAGACGATGTTTTTCCGCAGGCTGATTTTGCCGGTCACCCGGATGGTCTGGACTATTCTGCCGTTTTGCCAGATCTGGACGGGCAGCACGATCTGGCCCAGATGGCGGTTGTTGTTCAAGGGAGACACTTCCAGGGAGTACTCGCCGGCAGGCAGCACGGGGAGATTGGGTACCGGAAAGACCTGGACCTGCAGGTTCTCCCCGGCCCAGGGGGTATGTTCCAGAATATAACGCCGGTAGGCTTCCTCCACCTGCGTCATCTCCAGTTTCGTGGCCTTCTGGCGCACCTGGATGACGGCGGGCAGGCTCTCGGCCGCCACCTCCCCCGGCCCGCCCGGTTGGGCCAGCCGATACCCCAAAAATTCCCGGGTCAGGGTGTAGACCTGCCCCAACGGCGGCGACGACCAGATGGGAAAATCCTCCGCGGCCCGGGCCGCTTCGGGCATCTGGGCGGCGATGTGGGCCAGGGTGATGTAGGGGCCCTGCATCTCCACTTCTTCGAGAAAGCGCCAGGTTGCCGGCTCTTCCCCCCATGCCGCCACGGGAGAGGCCAGTATCCAGGCCGTGAGCAGCATCTGACAGAGGATGATTGTCCGCCTCATCGTCTTATCCCTCTTTATTTGAGGTTGTTGACCTTCTGCAGCATGTCGTCGGCGGTCTGGATGGCCTTGGAGTTGAGTTCGTAGGCCCGCTGGGAAATGATCATGTTAACCATTTCCTCCACCACGTTGACATTGGAATTCTCCAGAAAACCCTGGGCCAGGGTCCCCACGCCGTCCACCCCGGGAGTGCCTTCGGTGGCTTCCCCGGAGGCCTCGGTCACCTGGAACAGGTTGCGCCCCATGGCCGCCAGACCGGCCTGGTTGGGGAAGGTGTAGAGGTTGATCTGCCCTGTCCCCAAGGGCTTGTTGTCATTACCGTAACAGGTGATTTTGCCGTTCAGGTCGATGGTGACGTTAGTGGTGTTGGTGGGGATGGTGAATTCCGGCTGCAGGCGGTCGCCGTTGGCGGTGCAGAGATAGCCGTCCTTATCCATCTTGAACGTTCCCATGCGGGTGTAAAATTCCACGCCGTTGGTCAGGACCTTGAAGAAGCCCTTGCCTTCGATGGCCAGATCGAGTTCGTTTTCGGTGTGCACATAGTCACCCTGGGAGAAGATCTTGTTGATGGCCACCGGCCGCACCCCCATGCCCACCTGGATACTGCTGGGAACCTGGCCGCCGCCCGGCAGTTCGCCCCCCGCCTGCTTCAGGGTTTGATAGAGCAGGTCGTCGAACTCCGCCCGGCTCTTCTTGAAACCGGTGCTGTTGACGTTGGCCAGGTTATTGGCGATGACATCCAGCCGCAACTGCTGGGCCCCCATGCCGGTGGCTGCGCTAAACATCCCTCGAATCATATTGCCCCCTTATCTTAGGCTATCCGCCCCATTTCCCGAGTGACCTTGCCGTCGGCATCTTCGAAGGTCTGCAGGGTCTTGACCATGGATTCAAAGAGCCGCTGTTCGGCGATTAAATTGACCATACCCGCGACCGGGTTGACGTTGCTTTCCTCGATACTCGACTGCCGCACCAGACAATTCTCGGCGGCGATTTCACCGCCGGACTCGTCGGTGGCCGCAAAGAGATTACCCACTTCTTTTTTCAGGCCCTGAGGGTTGACAAAGTTAACGATGTCGATCTGATCGCCCATGGTGCCATCCAGATGAACACCGCCTTCCTGGTCTATAAGGAACAGCTTGTTATTGGCGTTGACGGTTATCGGGCCGCTTTTTCCCAACAGGGGGTAGCCATCCCGGGTCACTATCTGATATTCGGAGTCGAGCCGGAAACTGCCGTCCCGGGTGTAGCGAATGCCATTGGGGGTTTGGATCTTAAAAAAGCCCGGTCCCTCCAAGGCCAGATCGGTTTCGTTGTTGGTGGTCAGGATGGGGCCCTGACTGAAATCCTTGCCCTGCATCGCCATGAAGTAATACGGGCGTTGAGCGTTGTAGGGGTAATCAGCCAGTTCGGCCTTTGGATCTCTTTCCCCCGGGAAATTGACCAGGAGTTGGGCGTTCTGCTTGCCGCCGCCACTTAATGAAAAGCCTCCGATTTGCTTGACAGCGGGATTGCTCGCCAGGTAATTTTTGACATTGACCGGGTCGCGGTCGGAACGCCAGTTGGTCTGCAATTCCTGCTTAAAGCCGATGGTGCTCATGTTGGCCAGGTTGTGGTTGATCATTTCCAGGCGTCGTTCCGACTGGGTTCCCATGAAGACCACTTGCCGCCATCCAGAAATCATTGCCGCGCTCACGAAATCCTTCCTCCTGGCATTCCCTCTTTGCAAAATTAAAGCCAAGGACTCCGTTCTTTTTTTGTGTAACTATTTCTTTGTGTTGTGACACGATGGGCTTTTGTCGCCGGAAAAAGTTTCCCAGCTCACCCGGGCGCCGGCGGCGGGAGAGAGATTGAAGGATGGAGGGGGGGTGTGCTATAGTATGGGGGGAGGAGGCGAGGTTGCGGTCATATAACCGGTGGCTCTTTCACGAACACTTTGAACTGGTGCTCACCATCAGCAAACTCTACCAGCAGATGTCTCCCGAGTCTCTGCTGGTGGTGCTGAACCATAATTTCGCCAAGCCCCTGCCGCCGGAAAACCTCGACCGCGCCCTCAACCGGCCGCCCTGGTCCCGCTACGACCTCGATACGTTGGCCGATGATTTCTGCCTGCTCTTTGCCCGCCCGCCCGGGGAGCCGTCTTAAGCTGCAACCCCAAGCGCTGCTGTCGTCATACCGTCGTGATCCGCTAACTCACCCCCAAGGGGGAGAAACCGCCTAGCCGGTGTTGCCCTGCGCCCAAGCCAGGTGGGCGGCTCCCAGGAGGCCGGCGTTGTCTCCCAGGGACGCCTGCATGATCCGCAGCTTGTCCTTGGGGAACATGGTCAGGCGGGCGGCCAATTCCCGGCGCAGAGGTCCGCTGAACTCCTCCCAGGCGCGGGCGAATTTGCCGCCGATGACCACGTGGGAGACCCCCAGCAGGTGCACCACATTGGCGATGGCCAGGCCCAGGGCGCCGCCCACCCGGGCGAAAGCGGCCTGCGCCAGGGGATCGCCCTCTTGCGCGGCCATGAAGATACCCCGGCCGGTCAGCTTATCGGGGTCGGATTCCCACAGGGGGCGCAGTCGGGAGGCTTCTCCCGCGGCAAGCCTGTCCTTGATCCAGACCACGGTCCAACTGGCGGAGGCCATAGTCTCCAGGCACCCCCGGTTGCCGCAGTGACAACGGAACCCCTCCGGCTCCACCGTCATGTGGCCGATCTCCGCGGAGGTGCCTTCGGCACCGGGCCACAGGCGGCCTTCCAGGATCAGGCCGCCGCCCACCCCGGTGCCCAGGGTGAGGCCCAGCAGGGTGGGAACCCGGGCGCCGGCCCCCAGCCAGTGCTCCCCCAGGGCGAAGAGGTTGGCGTCGTTTTCTATGACCACCGGCCAGGGCACAAGCGCCGCCAGGGCGGGGCCCAGATCCAGCTCTGTGAGCACGGGCAGATTCGGACAAAAAAGCACCCGCCCGGCCTCCGGCACCACCCGACCCGGCACCCCCACCCCCACCCCGGCCACGGCGGCGAAGTCCAGGCCGGCGCCGGTGACCATTTCCCGGATGGCGACGGCCAGGCCGGCCACAAACTCCTGCGGGCCGACGGTTCGGGGGGTGGGCCCCGCCTGTCGGGCCACAATGTCTCCCTGTCGGTTCACCAGGGCCAGACGCAGGTTGGTACCCCCCACATCCAAGGCGGCGACCAATGAATTTCTCGCGGTAGTCATGCCTCATGCCTCATTGGCGTGATGTTAACGTTCAGGCGTGCGCGGTTTCACCCTCCAGGTCGGTGACCTGCAGGAGCGTCTGCCGGGGGATGGGGCCGGCGCGCACCAGCCTCGGCGGCTGCCGGGTCAGATCGACGATGGTGGACGCCGGACCGCCGGGACAGGGCGGGCCCGCCAGGATAATATCAACCTCGCGGCCGAATTCCTGGGCCATCTCCCCGGCCTGGCGCAGAGGCGGCATGCCGGAGCGGTTGGCGCTGGTGCCGGTCACCGGGCGGCCATAGCGGGCGGGGAGATCCCGGGCCAGGGGGTGGCTGGACAGCCGCACGCCGATGGTGCCGGTGCCGGCTGTGAGCCAGCGGGACAGTCCGGGGCGGGCCGGGAGTATCAGGGTCAAGGGGCCGGGCCAGAACCGCTCCATGAGGATGGCGGCCAGGGGAGAGAGGTCCAGGGCCACCTGGGCCACCATGGCCCGATGGGCTATCAGCACCAAGAGAGGTTTATCCGGGGACCGGCCCTTGAGGGCTGCCACCCGCTCCAGGGCAGCCTCGTGAAAGGCGTCGGCGGCCAAGGCGTAATAAGTTTCGGTGGGCAGCCCCACGATGCCGCCGGCGGCCAGCACCAGCCGGGTGCGCTCCAGAATTTCCCGGGTCTGCGGAGGCTGCCAGTTCAGGATGAGCGTCACCTCGCGGACCATGCCCCTTTCCGGTCTGGGGGTTGTTGCCCATGCAGCCTCACTTGTTGAACAGGAACAGGCGCATGCGGATGTTGATCAACAGCCCGACACCAATAAAAGTTGAGATGAGGGAAGAGCCGCCATAACTGAACAGCGGCAGGGGGATACCCACCACCGGCAGCATGCCGGTGACCATGGAGATGTTGATGAATAACTGCCAGAAGATCATGGCGGAGATCCCCGTGGCCAGGAGATTGCCGAAACGCTCCCGGCACTGCCGGGCGGTCTGCAGTCCCCGGAGAATGATGGCGGTGTAGATCATAATGACGACGACGCACCCCAAAAAGCCCCATTCCTCCGAGAAGACGGAGAAGACGAAGTCGGTATGCTGCTCCGGCAGGAAGCCCAACTGGCTCTGGGCTCCCTGGAGGAAGCCCTTGCCCCAGACCAGGCCGGAGCCCACGGCGATCTTGGACTGGATGATGTGGTAGCCGGCCCCCAGGGGGTCATGTTCGGGATTCAGGAAGGTCAGGATGCGCTTTTTCTGGTAATCCTTAAGCAAGTGCCAGAGCACCGGCGAGGCCACCACGGCCGACAGGCCCGTAATGAGCAGGATGTGCCAACGCACCCGCATGAACAGGATCATCGAGCCGCCCACGCCGGCCACTAACAGGGCGCTCCCCAGATCGGGCTGCTTGACGATGAGGGCGAAGGGCGCAGCCAGGAGGAGAAAGGGCGTCACCAGCTCGGTCCAGCCCAGAGGTTTGGGGGACTCCCGCTGATAGAAGTGGCGGGCCATGGCCAGCACGATGGCCAACTTGGCCAACTCCGAGGGCTGGAAGGTGAAGGGCCCCATAACCAGCCAGCGCTTGGAACCGGAGACCACCTTCCCGCCCACCATCACCCCCACCAGCAGGATAATCGTCAGGAAATAGAAAGGATAGGCCAGCTTTTCCAGATTGCGGTAATCGCAGGCCAGGGTAACCAGCATCAGACCCAGGCCGATGCCCAGCCAGTATATCTGTTTGATATACAGGGGGGTGCCCGTTTCCGGGCTGACGTTGAGACCGGCGCTGTAGAGGTTGACGATGCCGATGGTCACCACCAACAACACCAGGGCCAGCAGGGTCTTGTCGATACTTTTCAGCAGACGGCGGTCGAAGAGCATGGGTCAGGTTTCCACCCGGTGGCGCACCGCCTCTTTGATGGTCTGCTGGTCGATGTACTTCAGGTCGCCGCCCATGGGGATGCCGTAGGCGATGCGGGTGGCCCGCACCCCCCGGGCCCGCAGGAGGCCGGTGAGATAGGCGGTGGTGGCTTCGCCTTCCAGGGTGGGATTGAGGGCCAGGATCACCTCGGTGATGCCTTCGGGGGCGAGACGGGCCAGCAGGGGAGCGATATGCAGGTCGTCGGGACCCACGCCCTCCAGGGGGGAGAGCAGTCCCCCCAGGACATGATAGACTCCGGCAAAGGCCCCGGTTTTCTCCAGGGCCAACAGGTCCCCGGGGTCTGCCACGACGCACACCTGGTCGCGCTGGCGGCTGTCATCCGCGCAAATGGGGCAGAGTTCCTGGTCGGCGAAGGCGAAGCAGCGGGAGCACAGCCGCATTTTCTCTTTGAGTTCGCGCAAAGCCGCAGCCAGATCGAGGACTTCGGCGGCGGAGGCCCGCAGGAGGTAGAGGGCCAACCGGGTGGCGGTCTTGTCGCCGATGCCGGGCCACCGGGAGAGTCCCCGGATAACCTTCTGCAGGGGGGCGGGATAGATGCCTGAGGCCATGGGCGTCGAGCCGCTACATCATGCCGGGGATTTTGAAGCCGCCGGTGAGCTTGGCCATTTCCTCGCTCACCATTTCCCGGGAACGCCCCAGGGCCTCATTCACGGCGGCCAGCACCAGATCCTGGAGCATCTCCACGTCTTCGGCGTTGACCACTTCGGGATCGATGCGGATGGAGACGAGCTCCTGGCGGCCGTTGGCCACCACCTCCACCATGCCGCCGCCCACCTGGGCGCTGATGGTGCGGTTGCCCAGTTGCTCCTGCATTTCCAGCATCTTGGACTGGAGCTTCTGGGCCTGTTTCATCATATTTCCCAAGTTCTTCACGATTATTCCTCCTTATCGGGCGCAGGGGCGGAAGGGTCGCTGAGCCACCGGCCGCCGAAGATTTCCAGGGCCTGTTGTTTGATCTCCTCCAGGGAGGCGGGCCGGGTGGGGCCCGGTCTTTTGGCGGCCTCGGGTTTGGCCTTTTCCCAGACAATCTCGATCCCCGGGTCGAAGAATTGCCGGGCCAGATGCCGGACCTGCTGCCGGTGGTGGTCCTGGACCATCTTCCAGGAACGGCCGGGGTCCACGATGAGGCGGTGATCCTCCTGGCGCAGCACCCGGCTGTAATGCAGCTTGCCATACAAGGGCCCGTTCCCGTGAATCTTGAGATGCTCCAGGAAGGCCGGCCAGCGGTCGGCGGGGGTATCCGGGTCGGCGGCTGCCGTCGGGGTCGGGGGCGGCGCGGCGGGAGGCGTCTTGCCCGTATCCCGGGGCGCCGCGGCCGGGGGGGGCGGGGGGGTCGCCTCCGGCCGGGGAGGATGGAGCGGCCCGGCGGCCAGCCGGGCTTCCAGGGCCGCCAGTCGCTGGAGCCACTCCTCCAGGTCCAGCAGGGGTTCCACCGCCACCAGGCGCAGCAACAGCAATTCCAGGGTCAGGCGGGGAAAAGCCGAGCGCCGCAGCTCCTCCTCCCCCTTGAGGAGCAGGGTGAGCAGATTATAAAGGTGGGCTTCCGGCACCCGGGCCGCCAGGGAGGAGAGTTCGCTCCATTCCTGGTCGGGGATTTCGGCCAGGGCCCGGGCGGAGTCGCCGTGCGTGGTGAGGAGCAGGTGACGGCAGACGAAGAGCAGATCCTGATAGAAGCGTTTCAGGTCGAGCCCCAGGCCGGTGAGTTCGTCCACCATCTGCAACAGACCGGGGCCATCCCGCTCAATGATGCCGGCCACGGCCCGCAGCAGCAGGGAGTGGTCGGTCACCCCCAGGATCTGGGCGATTTCGGTCCCGGACAACCGGGCGCCGCCGAAGGTCACCACCTGGTCGAGCAGCCCCAAGGCGTCGCGCAGGCCGCCTTCCGCCTCCCGGGCAATGAGCTGCAGTCCTTCCGGGGCGAGCTGCCAGTCCTGCCCGGCGCAGAGCTTTTCCAGGTAGTCCCGGATGGTGACCGCCGGCAGGCGCTTGAAATCATAGCGCTGGCACCGGGAGAGGATGGTCACCGGCACCTTATGGGGCTCGGTGGTGGCCATGACAAAGAGGGCGTGGGCCGGGGGCTCCTCCAGAGTTTTGAGCAGGGCGTTGAAGGCCTCCTTGGTGAGCATGTGCACTTCGTCGATGATGTAGACCTTATAACGCCCGTGGGACGGCAAGTATTTGATGTTTTCCCGCAGTTCCCGCACTTCGTCGATGCCCCGGTTGGAGGCCCCGTCGATTTCCAGCACGTCCAGACTGTGCCCCTGGGTGATCTCCTGGCAGCTCTGACAGGCATTGCAGGGCGAAGGCGTGGGCCCGGCGGCGCAGTTGAGGGATTTGGCCAGGATGCGGGCCACGGAGGTCTTGCCCACTCCCCGGGGTCCGGAGAACAGGAAGGCGTGGGCCACCCGCCCCTGCACAATGGCGTTTTTCAGGGTGCGGGTGACGTGCTCCTGCCCGATGACTTCATCAAAGGTCTGGGGACGGAGCTTGCGGGCCAGAACGACGTAGGACATGGCGATCTATGGGTTGACCTGTGGAAGCAAGGAAAGTACGCAAAAATATGATTACCGGCCGGTTCGGAGTTCCTCCGGCCGGCGGTGGCCCCGCCACCGGGCAGGCCCGGCCGTCCCGCCGGGAGTCCCGGCAAAGCCAGGGTTCGTCCTTCCAGAAAGCGCGGTCCGCCCTTAATGGGGGCAGCCCCAGAGGGCGACCTCGTGGAGCATGTCTTCGGTGAGCCAGGGCGCTTGCCGCTCCAGGTCGGCCTGGCGTTTCTGCAGATAGTTCACCCGGGCCTGCACCGCTTCGCGGTCGGGGGCGTCCTGGAGCTCGCTTTGGGCCTGCCGCAGCCGCTGGCGGACATCCAGATAATCCTGCTCCAGTTCGGCGGCGCGGCGGCGAAAGTCGCGGAAATCGTCGGGGATGTCGTCAAAGAACCAATGCAAAGACATGGCGCCTCCTTTCGGCTTTCTCCTATGCCCTCAAGCTCAATAAAAATGGCGGAGAGAGAGGGATTCGAACCCTCGGTACACCTTTTGAGCGTACACGCGATTTCCAGTCGCGCCCCTTCAGCCGCTCGGGCATCTCTCCGCAGGCAACAGTCGTCAATTAATCGAGATCAGGAAAAAGCGTCAATTCCCCCCGCAGCCCTTAGAGCGACTGGCTGAAATTGTCCTCATGAATCGTAAAACCTGGTTCTCCACCAGGCGCATGACGTGGCGGAGGGGGTGGGATTCGAACCCACGTGGGAGTGGTTAGCCCCCAAGTCGATTTCGAGTCGACCCCGTTACGGCCTCTTCGGTACCCCTCCGGAATCCTTACGGCTCTAGGGCGTCCGGCAGGGTGGCGGCGCCTTTTCCCCGCCGGGCCCGAAAAAACTCCTGGATGAGGGCGCGGCACTCGACGGCGGCCACTCCCCGGGCCACCTCCAGGCGGTGGTTCAACCGGGGGTCGTCCGGTATCCGGTAGAGCGATTCACAGGCGCCCGCCTTGGGATCGGCGGCGCCGTAGACCAAGCGGCGCACCCGAGCCTGCAACAGAGCCCCCAGGCACATCAGGCAAGGTTCAATGGTAACATAAACGGTGCAGCCGGGCAATCGGTAATTGCGGGCCGCCTGCGCCGCCTGCCGCAGGGCGACGATTTCGGCGTGGGCGGTGGGATCGCCGCTGCTGACGGGCTGGTTGTGCCCCCGCCCCCAGACGCGGCCATCGGGCCCCACAACCACGGCCCCCACCGGCACCTCAGCCCGGGCCCGGGCCTTGCGGGCCTCTTCCAGGGCCAGGGTCATGCCGTCGAGGTCGGAAAGAACTAGGCCACCTGTAACCAGGCTCGGGTGTCCTCCTCATAGCGCCGGAGCATCCCCAGGGCCCGGTTTTCCTCCGCCAGGACCGCATCATAGCGGCCGGCGCGTTCCGGATCGGGCTCGGCGGCGGCCAGCGCCGCCACCGCCTGGCAGCGGCGCCGGTGCTGCTCCTGCAGGAGCCGGCAGCGCAGGATGAGCAACTGGCTGACCAAGCGGGCCGCTTCCGTGGCCGGGGCCCCGGTTAGCTTCACATAACGCAGGCAGGCGCAGAAGTCATTCTCCTCCAGGGCCTGCAGGGCCTGGGAGGAATAATAGCTGTCGGGGAGCCAGCCGGTGTCCTCCAGGGGCGCCACCAGCGTCTGCCGACCCAGGCGGAAGAGGAGATTGAGGCCCAGGGCCATAGCGGGACCTTAAGCCTTTTGGGCCGAGATGCCGGCCTCCACCAGGTTGAGGATGCTCTGGCGCAGCTCCGGCAGGTCCAGGGTCATCTCGTCCAGGCGTTGGGCCACCTTGCGGTAGTCTTCGGTGTCGCTGACCCGGGCCTGCTCCACCGTGTTGACGATGGCCTGATAGACCCGCCGGTCGAGACGGAAGATGCCGATGCCGGCGCCGAGGAGTTCCAGCAGTCCGGTAGTGATGTGATGGCCGGTGAGTTCCGAGATGGTCAAATCGGCCAACAGGCCGATCAACCCGCCGGCCAGGCCGCCCTTTACAGAAATGGGTTGGGGAGCCACGGGAGCCTCCGTAACTTGTCGATGATAATAAAAGTTTCGGGTGAATCCAGGGAGATCACTGGAGTTGGGACGGCGGCGACACCCGGATCTGGGAGAGGCTGTCCACCAGTTTCTCCGTTTCGTTGAGCATCCGGACGATGTGCCGGTCCTTTTCCTTCAAACGACGCTGCAGGCGGTGAACCTCCTCCTGCAGGCGGCGGATTTCCGAGGCTTTGAAGAAGCCTTTGAGCTTGACCGCCATGAAGGTCAGCCCTGCTCCCAGGACCACCCCGGCGCCCGCGCCCAGCAAGAAGTCAACGCCGTTAATCTCCATATCATCTTTCCTTTTATAAAAGGTATCAACCGGTGAGGGTTTTGTCAATGAGATCACCGGGGTGAGGTTGAGATAGGGGAGGCCCGGGAAATCAGGGGGGCGGTGAGCGCGGCTATCCGGGCCTGAATCGAGGCCCCCTCCAGGGTGGTCAGCGTCCGGTCCCGCAGGAGCCAGCGGCCGGCCACCATTACGTGGCGGACGTCGGCGGCCCGGGCGGCGTAGACCAGATGGGAAAAGGGGTCGTACAGGGGCGTCAGATGGGGTTGGTGCAGGTCCACCACGATGAGGTCGGCCAGCTTCCCGGGGCTGAGGGTGCCCACGGCCCCTTCCAGACCCAGGACCCGGGCGCCCTCCCGGGTGGCCAGGGCCACCACCTGCCGGGCCGGGAGCAGGGTGGGATCGGCGTGAATGACCTTGTGGAGGCGGGCGGCCAGGCTCATCTCCCCGAACAGATCCAGGTTGTTGTTGGAGGCGGCGCCGTCGGTGCCCAGGCCCACGGCGACCCCCCGGCGCAGCAGGCCGGGGACGGGGGCCACCCCCGCGGCCAGCTTGAGGTTGCTTTCGGGGCAATGGGAGACCTTGACCCCGCGGGCGGCCAGGAGGTCCTGGTCGGCGTCGCTGAGCCAGACGGCGTGCACCGCCACGGTGCGGTCGTCCAGGAGGCCCAGGGAGTCGAGGTGGGCGGCGGGGCTCAGGCCGGTTTGGCGGCGGATCTGCTCATCTTCATCCCGGGTTTCGGCCAGGTGGATGAAGAAGGGGAGCCCCCGGCTCCGGGTCAGGTCCTTGGCGGCCTGCAGGGTGGCGGCGCTGCAGGTGTAGGGCGCGTGGCAGAACAGGGTGGAGATGATCCCCGGCGCCGGCCGGGCCTCCCCGGCGGCGATGAAGTCGGCGGCGGCGCGGACGTTGTCGGCGGGGTCGGGGACGCCGGGGGCGGGGAAATCCACGACGCCCTGGGCCACCACGGCCCGCAGGCCGGCCCGGGCGAAGGCCCGGCGGGCGGCGTCGGCATAGAAGTAGCTGTCCTGGACGGTGGTGACGCCGCCTAAGATCAGTTCGGCGGCGGCCAGCAGGGTCCCGGCGTAGACCGCGGCGTCGCTGAGGAAGGCGGCCTCGGCGGGGAAGATGTGCTGCTGCAGCCAGTCATGCAGGGGGAGATCGTCGGCCAGGCCCCGGAAGAGGACCATGGCGGCGTGGGTGTGGGTGTTCACCAGGCCGGGCAGGACAAGGCCGCCCCGGGCGTTTAGATAAGCACGGGCGTCGGGAAGGGCGCCGCCCGCTGGCCGTTGACCCACGGCGGCGATCCGCTCCCCGGCTACGGCCACGTAGCCGTCGGGGAGGGGGGCGGCCCCGGGCTCCAGGGTCAGGACCAGGGCGTTGTAAATGAGGTGATCAAAAATCATAACGTATTGGAATAGATGGACTCAAAATGAGCATTGCGCAGTGTCGTCGCCTGCGATAACATATTATACATCACAGGAATCATGATGAAGCGCAAAGAAGAACCCATGGAAAACGGGCAATCATTTGCGGCCATCCCGGATGCCGCCGACAACCTCTCCCGGGAAGAACAAGAAGAGCTCATCGGGGTATTGTCGCGCCGTTTGCGGGAGCAACGCCGCGCCGAGATCGCCAGGGAGAGCGAAGAGGCCCGCCGGGAATTTCAATCCGGCCAGCGCCGCCCGGGCACGGTCGAAGACATCATGCAGGAAATCCTCTTATGACGCGACTGCTGTTGCGGTCGGCGAAGTTCGCGCGGGCCGCGCAACTGCCGACCATGAATCAAAAAAGGCGTAGCCCCCATGCCTGAAACCGCCCGGGAGGTCATGGCCACCCGATTTCATACGGTAACCCCGGAGGACTCCCTGGCCGAGGCCGTGCGCCGGCTCAAGCAGGCCAGCGAGGAACTGGGAGAGCGGGTCTTCGGCCTGATGGTGACCGATGCGGCCGGCCGCCTGGTGGGGATGATCTCCATGTATGACCTGCTGCTCCTGCTGCGCCCCAAGCACGTCCACATCTTCGGGGAGATGGCCGACCTGGACCTCACCGGCCTGCTGGAGACGGCCTGCCGCCGCACCCGGGGCCTGCGGGTGGGGGACGTCATGACCACCGACCTGATCACCATCGCGCCGGAGACCCACATCCTGCTCATCGTGGACATTATGCTGAAAAAGCACGTGCGCCGCATTCCGGTGCTGGAGGGCGGCCGGCTGGTGGGCATCGTCTACCTGTCCCGGGTCTTCGAGCACCTGCAGGACCGGCTGCTGGCCTGAGACGGGAGCCCGAGCCGTGAGAGCGCCCACTCCCCCCAACGTGCTCACCGGGCTGACCGTGGCGGAGGCCATGCGCCGGCAGGTGGTGAGCCTGCCGCAGGACGCCGACCTCTCCCAGGCCATCCGCAGCACCATCAAGTTCAAGGTGAACGCCGTGCTGATCACCGGCGAGGCGGGCCAGGCCCTGGGGGTGGTGTCCAAGACCGACCTCATGGGGGCCTATTACGGCGAACTGCCCCTGGCCACGGAGTGCGCCGCCATCATGGTGGGGCCGCCCCAGTTCTGCGATCCCGGGGATTCCCTGGAGGCGGCTCTGGAGATCATGCGGGCGCACCGCATCCACCGCCTCTACGTCCGGGGGGAGGAGCCCCAGCCGCTGGCGGGGGTGCTGGCCTACCCGGACATCGTGGGGCTGCTCTACCGCTACTGCCACCGTTGCGACAAGAGTCTGGCCGCCGCCCGCCGCCGCAAACAGGGGTTGGAGTGGGCCGATATGCTGCTGGTCAAGGAAGTGATGACCCCGGAAGTCATCGGGGTGGGGCAGGAGCAGAGCCTGGCCGCGGTGATGGAGTCGCTGGCCGGCCACCGCCTGGGGGCGGTGCTGATCACCGACGCGGCCGGGCTGCCCGTCGGCGTGGTGTCGAAGACCGACCTGATGCTGGCCTACATCCACGGCCTGTCCACTGAGGTGCCGGCCCGGCAGGTCATGAACGCCCCGCCCCTGGCCGTCAGCCAGGAGGACCCGCTGCTGGAGGCCATTCACCTGATGATTCTGTCCGACGTGCACCGCATCTTCGTCTATCGCCAGGACTGGCGGGAGATGGCGGGGGTGCTGGCGCTGTCGGACGCCGCCCGTTACCGCTCCGGCTCCTGCCGGGCCTGCCTCAGCAGCCGCATCCAGGTTTAAAGAAGAGGCGGGGAGGGGGCCAGGGAGCTACGCCTTCGGCCCCCTCCCCGCACCCCGTAAGGGCGAGGCGAGCTCATTCCCCCCGGAACTGCGGTTTGCGCCTGGCCAGAAAGGCCTCCTTGCCTTCGACGTAGTCCCGGCTGTCCCACACCAGGCGGCGCAGGCCCTGGATGCGTTCGAAGGTTTCGGGGCTGACGGGCATGGCGTTGACCAGGATGCGGAGCTGCTCCTTGATCACCGAGACGCTCAGGGGGGAGTTTTCGGCGATTTTGCCGGCCAGCTCGTAGGTGAAGGTCTCCAGCTCGGCCACCGGCACCAGGTGGTTGAGGATGCCCAATTGCAGGGCCCGGGCGGCGCTCACCGGCTGGGCGGTGAAGAACATCTCCTTGATGATGGCCAGGCCGCAGGTGTAGAGCAGGTGCAGGATGCCCGAGGGGTTGTAAGGGATGCCCAGCCGGGCCGGGGTGATGGTGAGGGTGGTCTGGGGGGTGCCGATGAGGATATCGCAGACGAAGGCGAGCTCGCAGGCCCCGCCCCAGACGCTGCCCTCCAGCAGGGCGATGACCGGGCAGGGGCATTTCTGCACGGCCCGGATGAGCTGCTCCAGGGGGTCGTCGTAGCTCAGGGGGTCCCGGCCGGGGCGCTCCAGCTCGCTGATGTCGTGCCCTGCGGACCACACCTGGCAGCCCGGCCCGGCCCGCAGCACGATCACCCGCACCCGCTGGTAGACCAGTTCATTGAGGCCCGCCATGATCTCCTGGATGAAGGCCCGGGAGAGGGCGTTGCGCTTGGCGTAGTTGTTGAAGGTGAGGGTGCCGATGTTCTCCCGGACCTCGGTAAGCACCAGGGGCATGGCTCAAGCCGCCTTTTTCAGGTTTCCCTGGATGAAGCTGATGATCTCGGTGGTGGTGGCCCCGGGGGTGAAGATCGCGGCGATGCCGGCGGCCTTCAGGGCCGGGACGTCCTCGTCGGGGATGATGCCGCCGCCCATGACCAGGATGTCGCTCACCCCTTTCTCCTGGAGGAGTTGCATCACCCGGGGGAAGAGGTAGTCGTGGGCGCCGGACAGGCAGCTCATGGCGATGACGTCGACGTCCTCCTGGATGGCGGCGGCCACGATCTGTTCCGGGGTCTGCCGCAGGCCGGTGTAGATGACTTCCATGCCGGCGTCCCGCAGGGCGGCGCAGATGACCTTGATGCCCCGGTCGTGGCCGTCGAGGCCGGGTTTGGTGGCCAGCACGCGGATTTTGCGTTGGGTCATATCGTTCTCCTTCGTTAATCTCGTAAGCCCAAGATATTTTGGTGGTGGGCGTTGCCCACTCCCCGATACTCTTGGCTGTCAGCGATCAGCTGTCAGCTCTCAGCTTTTTAATGAATGTGGTCAGCATTCTCTTGACCTCCGTCGCCTCCTTATGGAGCTGGGTATATTCATCCGGAGGCAGGAACCCAAGATCACGTGCCAGCAGCAGGTGATATTCCAGCTCACTGGCCGAACCCATAGCAATAATAAGGAATCGGGCCAATTCGGCCTCGCCCTCGCGGCCGCAGCCTTCCGCAATATTGGCCGGGATGGAAAGACCGGCGCGTCTGATTTGGGATGTCAGCCCATACATCTCTTCTTTCGGGAAACCCTTGGTAGCCTGATAGATATCCAAGGTCAGGCGGTGGCTTTTCTGCCAAACCAACTGCTTCCGGAAATCCTTCAATCCCTCTCCTCGTAAGGAATTCTGCAGTCAGATGTTTAGACCTAACTTGCTGACCGCTGACCGCTGATTGCTGACTGCTCTCTACACAAACGGCGCGGCTTCGTATTCGCCGAAGACCTCCCGCAGGGTGGCGCAGATTTCGCCCAGGGTGGCCAGGGACTTCACCGCCTCGTAGATGGGAGGCATGAGGTTGGCCCCGCCGGCGGCGGCGTCTTTGACCTTGGCCAGGGCGGCGGCCACGGCCTGGCTGTCCCGGGTCGCCCTGAGTTCGGCCAGGCGGGCCACCTGCTTGTCGCCCACGGTGGGGTCGACCTTGAGGAGTTCCGAGGGCCGCTCCTCCTTCACCTGGAACTTGTTGAGGCCGACGATGATGCGGTCGTTCGACTCGATCTCTTTTTGATAGCGGTAGGCGCTCTCCTGGATCTCCTTCTGGATGTAGCCCTTTTCGATGGCCGCCACGGGGCCGCCCAGCTTGTCGATGGTGTCGATGTAGGCCTGGGCCCGGGCCTCGATCTCGTCGGTGAGCTTTTCGACGTAATAGGAGCCGGCCAGGGGATCGACGGTGTCGGCCACGGCGGTCTCATGGGCGATGAGCTGCTGGGTGCGCAGAGCCACCTGCACGGCGAGTTCGCTGGGCAGGGCCAGGGCCTCGTCCATGGAGTTGGTGTGCAAACTCTGGGTGCCGCCCAAGACCGCGCTCATGGCCTGGAAGGCCACCCGCACGATGTTGTTGAGGGGCTGCTGGGCGGTGAGGGTGCAGCCGGCGGTCTGGGTGTGGAAGCGCAGCATCAGGGTGCGGGGGTCCTGGGCCCCGAAGCGGGTCTTCATGGTCTTGGCCCACAGGCGGCGGGCGGCCCGGAACTTGGCCACCTCCTCCAGGAAGTCCTGGTGGGAGTTGAAGAAGAAGGAGAGGCGGGGCCCGAAGTCATCGACGCCCAGCCCGGCCTTGATGGCGGCCTCGACGTAGGCGAAGCCGTTGGCCAGGGTGAAGGCCACTTCCTGGACGGCGGTGGCCCCGGCCTCCCGGATGTGGTAGCCGCTGATGCTGATGGTGTTCCACTGGGGCACTTCCTTGGTGCAGTACTCGAAGATGTCGGTGATGATCTTCATGGAGGGCCGGGGGGGAAAGATGTAGGTGCCCCGGGAGGAGTACTCTTTCAGGATGTCGTTCTGGATGGTGCCCCGCAGCTTATCGAAGGCGATGCCCTGCTTTTCCGCCAGGGCCAGGTACATGGCCATCAGGATGGCCGCCGGGGAGTTGATGGTCATGGAGGTGCTGACCTTGTCCAGGGGGATGCCTTTGAAGAGGTTTTCCATGTCCCACAGGGAGTCGATGGCCACCCCCACCTTGCCCACTTCGCCCCGGGCCAGATCGTGATCGGAGTCGAAGCCGATCTGGGTGGGCAGGTCGAAGGCCACGGACAGGCCGGTCTGGCCGGCCTTGAGGAGGTAATGGTAGCGCTCGTTGGTCTCTTCGGCGGAGCCGAAGCCGGCGTACTGGCGCATGGTCCAGAAGCGGCCGCGATAGGCGGTGGGCTGGACCGCCCGGGTGTAAGGGTACTGCCCCGGCAGGCCCAACTGCTCCAGGTAGTCGAAGCCCTCCAGGTCCAGGGGGGTGTAGACCCGCTCCACGGGGATGCCCGAGGTGTTGACGAACGGGGATTTGCGCTCCGGCATCTTCTGGAGGGTTTTGGCCACCTTCTCCTCGTACTTGGCCTTGGCCTCCTGGATGCGCTGCAACTGGTCTTTATCCGACATGAACTGTCCTCCCTCTCCATTTGATGAGTGGCGCGCTCATCATGAAAATCAGGTTACGACCGCCGGTCGGTGCGGCACCGCCGGCGAGGATTCCCGGGGGGGCGGGGTGGCCCCGCCTCTGAGGTACACCCCGCCACCTTCAGCATATCCCAGGCGCGGGTCGCTGAATATCGGAATTCTCCTGAATTTTCTGTCAGTAATTTTCTTACGGGGAGATTCCGAGCTTCCTTTATATCTAAAACTTTGTGAAAGAAAAAACAAGTACTTTGGCAAGGGAGAGCCGGGGGAGGGGGCCAAGGGCTTTGCAGCCCTTGCCCCCGCCCCCGGACCCCCACCCCCCATCCCGTAGAGGGATGAGGGGTGAGGGCCGTCGCCGGGGCCGCGGTACCGGGTTGACCGGGGGCGCGTCGCTGTACCGGGTACCGGGGAAAAAACGCCGGGAGCCGGTACAGCAGGGCGCGCCCAAGCCACTTGCTTTTCTATCAAGTCGATATTCCTTGTAATTCATCCCAATAACCTCCTGAAAGCCGCCCGGCGGCGTTACGCCGGGAGCCGGTACAGGCCGGAACAGGTACCGGTATGTACCGGGGGCGTACCGGGTAAGGGGGTCGTGAGCGCCGGTGTACCGCGGTACCGGTACGGGCCGTCAGCCGGGGACACCGGGCGGCGCCACCGGGACGCCGCGTTGCGGCGCTCATGGGAGAAAGTGTAACGGAAAAGGGCGGGGGTTTCCAGAACACATGAGACACAT
>CAYRYV010000012.1:0-71578 GCA_964428565.1 uncultured Desulfobacterales bacterium
GGCCGAGCTGCCCCGGAGCCTGTTGGAGGCGGTGCGGGCGGAGCCGGGGTGGTAAAAAAAATTCTCTACGTAATTAAACGGGATTGTTCATCATGCTTAGGTCCTTAAAAATCAAAGGCTTTAAGTCATTAGAGGATGTATCTATAGATCTTCCTAATTTCGCTGTATTTTTCGGTCCAAATGCAGCTGGAAAAAGTAATTTTATAGATTCCCTACAATTATTATCACGTCTTGCAAGTGAAAGAACAATTGCAGATGCATTATCGGGACCCATAAGAGGTTATCCTATGGAACAATTTAACTTACCTGAGGGAGGGTTATCTGATCTTCTGATTAAAAAAGAATCTTTTCTTTCATTTGAATCTGATATTTTGCCTCATAATGCTGATCCTATACAATATAGAATATCTTTAAAATTAGAGCCTTCAAAAGGCATTATTTCTGTCTCTGATGAATATTTAGTACGTCTTAAAAAACATAAAACTGAGCCTAAACAAATAGCTAGGATAGAAAAAGTTTCAGACCACTTGGTAGTACGTCGATTGAACGAAGCAGGACAACCTCGCCAAGAACTTTTAGGATTGAATCATACTCTTTTATCAGATACACGACACTCAGGTACTCTATACCCTGATTTTGATCGCGCCAGACATGAACTTCGTTCTTGGAGGATTTATTATCTCGACCCTCGAGTCTCCATGCGATCTCCTGCTGCACCCAAGGAAGTCCAAGATATCGGTTCCCTTGGACAGGACTTGGCACCTTTTCTATTTCGTCTTCGGTTAGAAAAAGAATGGAAAACCTTAGTTCGTGCTCTAAAAATGGTTATCCCATCGATTGAAGATTTAATGGTTGAACTTGATGAAAAACGGGGTGAAATCGATATTCAAATTATCCAGAATGGTACGCCATATTCTATCCGAGTTGTCTCCGAGGGAACTTTGC
Organism: uncultured Desulfobacterales bacterium; assembly: GCA_964428565.1. Taxonomy (GTDB): domain Bacteria; phylum Desulfobacterota; class Desulfobaccia; order Desulfobaccales; family Desulfobaccaceae; genus CAYRYV01. The sequence continues at coordinate 946 of CAYRYV010000012.1, forward strand.
GAGTGTTAGGTCTTTGTGCCATTGCCCTCAACCCGTGGCCCGGCTCTCTCGTAGCTTTTGAAGAACCAGAAAATGGGGTTCACCCCAGAAGATTAGAACTTATAGTCAATATCTTAAAAGCCATTGCGTTGGAAAATTCTCATAAAAGGCAAGTTGTAGTCACCACACACTCACCTCTATTTGTCTCAAAAATAATTTCAATCCAAAAAAAATATCCCAAAGACATTAAACTATTTTTATGTCGCGGGGAAGGGAGGGCAAGTATTATTGAGGAATTTAAGTCACATGGAGATATTTTTCAAGAGATCGACATAAAGGATGCATTGGAAAGCCAGGCGGAGGATGGTCGTTTTCACGAAATGATTATGAGGGGATGGCTTGGTGGCTGATCAACTAATAACAATAAGCTTATTGACTGAAGATAGCGCCCAAGAACAATTGGCGCGTGCTTTAGTTCATAGAATATCAAAAGAACTAAATTTAAAGATTTCAATATCTAGCTCTATTGAGGGAGGCAAGGGTAGGGTTATAAATGAATTGAAAGGATTTCAAAAAGCGATAGAAAAACAAATTATTCCTGGCGGAGCCCCCAATATCATTATTGTTATGCATGATACTAACTGTCATAATTTTAACGAAGTAAAGAAAAACCTTGAAAACTATATAAATAAGTCATTATTTCCTGCTTTTATTATAGGTTGTCCTGATCCTCATGCAGAAAGATGGTTTTTTTCGGATTTAAAGTCATTTCATCTATTTTTCGGGATTTCTCCCTCAATATCACAGGCTAAGTGTGAAAAAGATTATTATAAAAATGCTTTAAAGATAGAAATGCATAGGGCAGGGTGGCCAATTATTCAAGGGGGAGTCGAGTATGCCCAAGATATCATAGATCATTTAGACTTCTCCCGAGTTAAAAAAACAGACAAATCCCTTGATCAATTTATTTCTGATATTAGAAACACTTTAAAAAGATTCAAAATAATTAGATATCACCAAAATGAATAACTTCCAACCCTCCTACCTCCCCACCCACCGCACCGGCCTTCTCGCCGAACGCATTGCCGCGGCTTACGACGTTATGTTGTCCTGTGAGATCTGTCCGCACCGCTGCCGGGTGGACCGGCGGCACGGGGAGCTGGGGATCTGCCGCACCGGGGACCAGCCGGTGGTGGCCAGCTACGGGCCGCACTTCGGGGAGGAGGACCCCCTGGTGGGCACCGGGGGCTCCGGGACCATTTTTTTCACCCACTGCAACCTGTTCTGCATCTTCTGCCAGAACTGGGAGATCAGCCACGGCGGCGAAGGCGACGAAATCACCGTGGCGGACCTGGCCGCGGTCATGCTCTACCTGCAACGCCAGGGCTGCCACAACATCAACTTCGTCACCCCCTCGCACCAGGTGCCCATGATTCTGGCGGCCCTGCCCGAGGCCATCGAGCGGGGCCTGAAGGTGCCCCTGGTCTACAATACCGGCGGCTACGACGCGGTGGAGACTCTGAGGCTGTTGGACGGCGTCATCGACATCTATATGCCGGATGTTAAATTCTGGGACCCGGCGGTGGCGAGTCAGTTGTGCAACGCCCCCGACTACCCGGAGGTGGCCCGGGCCGCCCTCAAGGAGATGCACCGCCAGGTGGGCGATTTGGTAATGGATGAGAACGGCGTGGCGCAGCGGGGGCTGCTGGTGCGCCACCTGGTGCTGCCCGACGGCCTGGCGGGCACCGAGGCGGTCATGGAGTTCCTGGCGACGGAGATCTCCCCGGACACCTACGTCAACGTCATGGGCCAGTACCGGCCCTGCGGCCGGGCCGCCGAGCACCCCTCCCTGGGCCGCTTCCTCACCGGCGCCGAGCATGCCCAGGCGCAACAGATCGCCCGGAACGCCGGCCTGAGGCGGCTGGACCAGCGGGACAAGCTCTTCCGGTGGCTCTAACAGGCACCTATGGAACCCATATACGCCATCGGCGACATCCACGGCTGCCGGGACCACCTGGAGAATCTGCTGGCCCTGGTCAACCCCGACCTCACGGCCCACCGCCTGGTGTTCATCGGCGACTACATCGACCGGGGGCCGGACTCCCGGGGGGTCGTCGAATGTATATTAAACTTGCAAAAAACCTTCCCGCCTGAGAATATAATATGCTTGATGGGGAATCATGAACGCATGTTCCTGAATTTTCTGGAGGGGCGGGAAGAGACGTTCTTTCTCATTAATGGCGGCGCCCAGACCTTGGCCAGCTACCCCGAGTTCGCCTGGAACCAACGTCCCCGCCGGCTCCCCTTCACCCACGAAGATTTCCTGCAGCGGCTGAGGCTGTACTATGAGACCGAGGACTATATTTTCGTCCACGGCGGCCTGCGCCCGGGCCTGCCCCTGGTGGCCCAGCAGGAAGAGGATCTCCTGTGGATCCGGGATGAATTCATTCTGAGCGACGACGACTTCGGGAAGCGGATCATCTTCGGCCATACCCCCTTCCGGGCCCCCCTGGTGTTGCCCAGCAAGATCGGGATCGACACAGGGGCGGTCTATGGCAACCGGCTCACCTGCCTCCGGCTGCCGGAGACGGAATTTTTCCAGTGGCCGGAGAGATAAGCGAAGCCATCCGAAGGACAATCACCCCCGCCACCCTTTCTTCCCCGGGAAGCGAAGGGGGAGCGCGGCTTGAGGAGTTGACAGCATGCTGCAAAAGATTCGGCTGAAGTTTCTGTTTCTGTTCTTTCTCACCCTGGTATCCCTCCTGCTGGTCCTGCCGTCATTCATTTCGGGACTGCCGAGCTGGTACACGGATTACATCCGCAAGGAGGGGCTGCGCCTGGGGCTGGATCTCAAAGGCGGCATGCACCTGATTCTCCAGGTGGATATGGATCAGGCCGTGCTCAACTACCTGAACCTGCACGGCCAGGACTTAAAAGAGCTGGCGGACAAGCGGGGCCTCAAACTGGAAGTGGGGGAGGCCACCCCGGAGGCCCTGCCGGTGGTGCTGGCCAACGCCGATGAGCAGTCGGCGATGAATACCCTCATCAAGGAGGAATTTCCCGGCCTGGAGGTCAAGAGCGCCAGCAAAGAAGGCCAAGCCGTCAAATACCTCCTGATCATGAAGCCCTCCGCGGTCGCCGAGTTGCAGGAAAACACCCTGAACCAGAGCCTGGAGGTCATCCGCAACCGCATCGACCAGTTCGGCGTCACCGAACCGGTTATCGTCCGTCAGGGGGATGACCAGATCGTGGTCCAGCTGCCCGGGGTGCAAGATCCCCAACGGGCCCTGGACCTCATCGGGCAGACCGCGCAGCTGGAATTCAAGCTGGTGGACGACACCTCCGGGGTCAACGTGGAGGAATTGATTGACAAGGCCCTGGCCAGCGGCAGGCTGAAGCCCGGCTACACCCGGGAGGAGATGAACGCCGCCCTGGCCGGCAAGCTGCCGCCGGACACGGAAGTCTACATTGAAAGAGGCATCGACAAACAGACCGGCCGGGTCAAACGCACCCCCTTGCTCATTCAGAAAAAGACCCTGCTCACCGGGGCCGCGGTGAAAAGCGCCGCGGTACGCATCGGCGATTATAACGAACCCTACGTGTCCGTGGACTTCAACACCGCCGGGGCCCGGCAGTTCGGCATCATCACCGGGGCCAACGTCAAGAAGCGGTTAGCCATCATCCTGGACGACGTGGTGCGGTCGGCGCCGGTGATCCAGGAGCGCATCGCCGGGGGCAAATGTCAAATCACCGGCTCCTTCACCTCCGAGGAAGCCCACGACCTGGCCATCGTGCTGCGGGCCGGGGCCCTGCCCGCCACCGTCAAGATCGTCCAAAACATCACCGTGGGCCCCACCCTGGGTCTGGACTCCATCCGCAAGGGCGTTACCGCGGGCCTAGTGGGCACCGCCCTGGTCATCGGCTTCATGTTCATCTACTACGGCACCTCCGGGGCCATTGCCAACTATGCCCTGATCCTGAACACCATCATGCTGCTGGGGGGGCTGTCGCTGTTGAACGCTACGCTGACCCTGCCCGGCATCGCCGGAATTATCCTGTCCATCGGCATGGCGGTGGACTCCAACGTCCTCATCTTTGAGCGCATGCGGGAGGAGTTTCACGCCGGCAAGCCCCTCAAGGCCGGTATCGACGGCGGCTATGACAAGGCTCTGTCGACCATCATCGATTCCCACGTCACCACCCTGATCACGGCGGTAGCCCTGTTCCTGTTCGGCACCGGCCCCATCAAGGGCTTCGCCGTCACCCTGAGCCTGGGCGTCACCCTCAACCTGTTCACCGCTCTGTTCGGCACCCGGGTGGTCTACGACTATCTGCTCTATAAACGCTGGCTGCACCAGCTATCCTTCCTGGAGTTCTTCAAACGGCCCAGTATCGACTTCATCAAGGTTCGCCGTTACGCCTTCATTTCTTCGGCCATCTTCGCCTTGGTGGGCATCTTCGCCTTTATCCAGCTCTCCCGGGGCCATGGCAACCTGGGAGTGGAGTTTTCCGGGGGCGCCATGGTGCAGTTCCAGGCGACCAAACCCTTCACCGTGGAAGAAGTGCGCGACGTACTGAATCAGAAAGGCTGGGGGCACGCCGAAATTCAACCCCTGGAGGGCGGCAAAGGCCTCATGGTCAAACTGAAGAAGTCCGAGGCCTCGGTGGGCAAGATGGCGGAGGATTTAGGAGCGGTCCTCAACCAGGGTCTCAGCGGGAACAAATTCATCATTGAAGGCACCAGTGAAATCGGCGCCTCGGTGAGTCGGGACCTCCGCAAATGGGCCATTATCGCCATCCTCATCTCCCTGGCGGGCATCATCGCCTACCTGGCCGTGCGCTTCGAACTGATCTTCGGGATAGCGGGGGCCATCGCCACCTTCCACGACGTCCTGTTTGTCCTGGGGATCTTTTATCTATTCAATGTGGAGATCACCCTGCTGGTGGTGACCTCCCTGCTCACCCTGGCGGGTTACTCCCTCACCGACACGGTGGTGGTCTTCGACCGCATCCGGGAGAATCTCAACCGTAGCCGGGAAAGTCTTAAGGATATCATCAACCTCAGCATCAACGAGGTCCTCAGCCGGACCATCGTCACCTCCGGCACCGTCTTTCTGGCCTCCCTGGCCCTGCTCATCTTCGGCGGGGTGGTGATCCGGGACTTTGCCCTGGCCATCTGCCTGGGGGTCATCATCGGCTCCTTCTCCTCTGTTTTCGTGGCCTCCCCCGTTATCTACGCCTGGCGCAAGGAGACCAAAAAGAAAGTCGTGGTGAAGAAGGAAAAGGTCGTCGAAATTGCGGCTCAGAAGGCTAAGCGGGAGAAAAAGAAAGAGATCTCCGGCAGCCGCTCCAAAAAGGGATCGCGGAAATAAGATTATGGATCAGGTTAAGGCTTTAGTCCTCTACGGCTACGGCCTCAACTGCGACCACGAAACCGCCTTTGCCCTGGATCAGGCGGGGGCGGTGGCGCAGCGGGTCCACGTCAATGAATTGGTGGGGGGGGATGTGCGGCTGACCGACTACCACCTCTTCGCCGTACCCGGAGGCTTCAGCTGGGGGGACGACCACGGGGCCGGGGTGATCCTGGGGCTGCGCCTGCGCCTGGCTCTGCAGCGCCAGATGGAGGGGTTCATCGCCGCTGGAAAACTCGTCATTGGCATCTGCAACGGCTTCCAGGTCCTGGTGAATATGGGGCTGCTGCCCGGTTTCGACAGTGATTACCAGGCCCGCCGGGTGGCCTTGATTCCCAACGACTGCGGCAATTTCCGGGATGACTGGGTCCACCTCCGGGTGGTCTCCCGCACCAGCCCCTTCCTCCGGGGGATCGATACCCTGGAGCTGCCCATCCGGCACGGGGAGGGCAAGTTCTATGCCGCCCCCCCCGTGCTGGAGCGTCTGGCGGCCCAGGGACAGGTGGCCCTGCAATACGCCGCGGCCGACGGCCTCCCGGCCCAGGGCCGCTTTCCGGCCAACCCCAACGGCTCCTTCCACGACATCGCCGGCATCTGCGATCCCACCGGCCGGGTGCTGGGCCTCATGCCCCACCCGGAGGCCCACATCCACGCCCTGCAGCACCCCGCCTGGCCCCGGGCCAAAGAGGCCTGGCGTCGCCAGGGTCTCCCCTACCCCGCCCCCGAAGGCTCTGGCCTTCAGATCTTCCGGAATGCCGTGGACTACCTCCGGGAAACCTTATAGTACTAGTCCCGCTGTGGGGACACTTCAGCCATCGGTAGGGCGTTTTTAATATGCCTTACCTGGCCACTCCGGCTTGTTCCCCCCTATGGCCCGGTGAGGACCGGCGAAAACCTGGCGAAGAGATGGGGGACCGGAATCATATTGACAAAACCGGAAAAGCTTTTATAATTCAAAGTGAATTTTATCACAAAACTGGATAGCTCCATGGGCTTGTTTCAGTGGTTGAACTCGATCTCCCCGAGCGTCGCCCCGGCCGGGCAACCGTTCACGCCTTCCTGGACCTATGTGGCCCTGGCGGTAATCCTGCCCGTGGTCATCGGCGCGGCGTTCGCCGGACTGATCCGCATCATCGAGAAGGCTTGCGGGATCAGGCTGGGCGGCGGCAGCGTCTGAACCGGCCATAGAGTATAATCGCGATGATCGATCTCCCCTTGGCCGGTTATTGGTTGAAATTCGTACGCGCCGCCGGCGGAGCCGCGCCGGAGGCCGTGCAGGGGTGGTGTTACACCGTCACCGCCGGGGGGGACCTGGCCGTGTCCCTGACGGCCTTGGTGCTGCTGGGTTTCGGAGTGGGGGTGCTGGTGGGTTTCTTTGGGGTGGGGGGCGGTTTCCTCATGACTCCGCTGCTGAACCTGGTGACCCATGTCCCCTACAACGTCGCCGTAGGCACGGACGTCACCCAGATGGTGGGGGCGGCCACCATGGCCAATCTGCGGCACGCGGGCATGGGGTATGTGGATTACAAGCTGGGCGGCCTGATGGTGGTGGGCAGTCTGGTGGGGATCGAGGGCGGCGCCCGGGTGTTGGAACTGCTGAAACACGCCGGCGTGATTACCTTGGGGGGCCGGGCCCTCAGTGTCATGCAGCTGGTCATGACGCTGATCTACGCGGCCCTGCTGTTCTGGATCGGCTCCCTGGTGCGGCGTGAGGCCAAAGCGGCGCTGACCGGCGAGTCGGCCGCAGCCGGGGCGGTGGGGCCGGAGGGCGGGGCCATCGTGGGCCGCTTGCGGACGGTAAATCTGCCGCCGTTTATTTCGCTGCCGGCCTCGGGAGTGGAATCCATTTCCCTCTGGGTGGTGCTGGGGGTCGGTGCCGTGGCCGGATTCTTGACCGGCCTGTTGGGCGTAAGCGGCGGCTTCATCCGGATGCCGGCGCTGATCTATGTCCTGGGGGTGCCCACCGTGGTGTCCATCGGCACCAATTTGTTTGAGATGCTGCTCTCTTCCCTGTACGGCACCCTGACCCATAGTCTCAAAGGCAACGTGGAACTATCCCTGGTAGTGATCCTCCTGATCACCTCCACCGTGGGCGCTCAGGTGGGCGCGGCCCTGAATAAGCAATTCGCCGGACCACGTTTACAGTTGGGGTTTGCCCTGGTGATCTTTTGCGTGATCGCTCTTATGTTCGGCAACCTGCTGTTCTGACCGGCCGGTTTTTTTGTGGCTGCGGGGCCGTCTTCCGAAAGGTTGGCACCCCACCGTCCGGAACCGGTCTTTACACCCTGTAAAATAATCTGACAGGAACAGGGAAACAGAGAGGTCGCCGGGACTCATTAGGTGAAAGGAAAGCGCCTGTTTCCGGCATGTTAGAGGTAAAAACGGCCACCTGATCATGGCACAATACTTGCGGTATTATAATTTTTTGGAAATAGCCTATCAATTACCGGATTGACGGCTGATCCTGTCTGGATCACACCGGCGGGTGACGGCTTTATTATCACTACTATTCTAAGGGAGGACTAATTTTAATGAGTGCAGGGCGACGATTGTTCAACATGATGAAAATGGCGGCCGAAGCCCATGCCAAATGGGAGATTGACACGGCCAACAACATTGTTCGCAACCGGAAGAAGCTGTTGCTCCTGCTGATCATGTGCCTGCCGATCTTTGCAGTTATCGGCTACACCTGGGCGGCGGGAGATCTGCTGGGCGGCAAGACGGCGTATGCCCCGGCCTTTTATACCCCGGGGGTGTTTTTCGCCACCATCTTCATCGGTCTGGCCGCCGGCCTGGTCACCGGCTGCATCGGGGCCGGCGGCGGCTTCATCATCACTCCGGCTCTGATGAGCGCCGGGATTAAAGGCATTCTGGCGGTGGGCACCGACCTCTTCCACATCTTCGCCAAGGCCATCATGGGCACCGCGGTCCACAAGAAGATGGGCAACGTCTCCGTCAAGCTGGCCATCGCCTTCCTGGCCGGCTCCCTCATCGGGGCCACCGGCGGCGGGGTGCTCAACCGCTGGATATATGAAACCAACCCGGTGCTCAGCGACCTGTTCATTTCCCTGGTCTATGTGTTCCTGTTGGGCTTCCTGGGGTTCTACGCCATGACCGACTTTTTAAAGCTGCGCAAGGCCGGGGCGGAGACTAAGATTCAGGATCCCCACGGCCACGGTGGCGGCAAACCCGCGGCGCCGTCAGGCACCACCGGTCTGGCCCAGAAGCTCCAGTCCGTCAACCTACCCCCCATGATCACCTTTGACGAAGACCTGGTCCCCGGCGGCAACCGCATCTCCGGTGTCTTCGTGGCCCTCTGCGGCTTCGTGGTGGGCGTGGTGGCGGCCATCATGGGCGTGGGCGGCGGCTTCCTGGCCTTCCCCATGTTCGTCTACATGCTGGGCGTGTCCTCCTTCACCACGGTGGGCACCGACATCCTGCAGATCATCTTCACTGCCGGCTACGCCGCCATCACCCAGTACGCCATCTACGGCTTCATCTTCTACACCCTGGCCATGGGCATGCTGCTGGGCTCGCTGTTGGGTATCCAGGTGGGCGCCCTCACCACCAAGGTGGTAAAAGGCATCTACATCCGGGGCTTTTACGCCATCACCATCCTGGCCGGCTTCTTCAACCGCTTCTTTGCGCTCCCCAAGAAACTGCAGGAGATGGAGTACATCGACATATCGCCGACCACGGCCAGCCTGTTCGACACCGCCGGCCTGGTGATCTTCTTCGCCATCGCCGGCTCCTTTGCGATCTGGGTGTTCTACATGTTCTTTGCCAATATGAAGAAATTACGGGGGGTGGCCTAAATCATGAATAAGAAAAAGATCGTCGTGGGGAGTCTGCTCCTCATCTCCTTTTTTGTCGTGCTGGTCCTGATCTTCATGCCCATCTATCCGGGAGTCGGCCCCGAAAAGGTCAACGCCTTGGTATTTTCCGATAATTTCTTCAACTCCCTGGCCAAGGGCTCCAGCAACTACATGGACGACATGCGCAAGCTGGCCACTCCCTTCAAAGGCCAGAATTTCGATGTGGAAATGAAATTCAAGGATGCCGACCAGGCCAAGAAAGTGGCCCTCCTCTATACCACCGCGGGCGCCCAGGTGGAGGAGGCCGGCGCCGGCCTGAGGGTCAAGGGCGATCTGGGACAGGTGATGTTTGCCGCCATTGACGACTCCGACGCCATGTTCCACAACCAAGGCGACAAGCTCAAGGCCAGATATCAAATCGATCCCAAGGCCGCTCTGAGAAGCTGGTGGGTCTCCTTCAAGGAACTGGACCATGATCTGACCAAGCAGAAAAAGTTCAAGGAGGCCAAGGTCGCCACGGAAATCATGAAACGGTCCATCGAACCGGGGTATAATTTCTTCGGCATCTCACCGGAACCGGTGAAGAACAACATCGGCCTGCTGACCTTCATGCTGGTCTTCTACGTGATCTATACCCTCTGGTATGGCTACGGCGTCTTCGAGCTCTTCGAAGGCTTCGGCATGGGCGCCGAAGGCGGCCACAAGGAAGAGGTCTAGCGCCTCTGTTCCGCCCTTGTGGTTCACTGTAATGCACCTCTCTGCGGCCAGGGCGTGCCACCGCGCACCCCTGGCCGTCGTCTGTGGTCTGTGATATAAAGACGGCAGCGAATTTTCTTGTCTGTCTGCGGGGTGAAGAGCGGTGTCGATCTGGCAAAGACTGTTTAAGAAGGAAACCGGGGCTCAGGAGCCGCCGCGGATTGCAAAAGCTACCTGTCAGCGCCAGCTCCAGTGTTATCTGGAGCTGATGGCCGCAGGCAACGCCGCCCGGCAGGTCTCGGCTCAGATTCAGGCCGGGGAGGCGACTCCCCCCCGGGTCACGGCCCTCCTGGAGCACACCCGGCGTACCGTGGCCTTGACGGAGGAGCTGTGCCGCAACCCGCAACCGGAGTTGGCGGAGGTCTTCGAAGGCCTGGCAGCGCAGGTGGAGCAGGCCCTGAATGAATCCGGACCGGCAGAGCGCCTAAAATCCTTGCTGGTCTCCACCACCCCGGAGGCGGCGGCCAGCCTGGCGGCCTGCCGCAGTCTGCAGGATATCCTGGACTATGCCGGCGCTCTGCGGGAAAAGGAGATGTTCTGCCTCAGCCTCAAGTGCCCGGTGACCAAGAAGGACGCCGCCAGCCTTATTACCGGCCGGTTGGTCCCCATCCTGGTCGTCGACGCCGGCGGCGGGCTGGGCCGCCAGGCTGCCACGGTAAGTTTTGAAGACATCACGTCACTCCCTTACCGGGCCTTTCTCACCGGGATGATGTCCATCCCCTGGCCCAAGGCCCGGCCCTTAAACATGAGGGGCTTCATTTCGGTGGTGGGGGTCACCTCCACCACCCCCCGGGCCGAGGACCAGCTCCAAAAGATCAGCCTGGCCCTGTTGTCCAAAAATTATATGAACTTCAGTCTTTGTCTGGGGTATCATGCCTCCACCGTGGAGGCCTTTGTGGATGAGGAGCCCGCGGACAACTTCATCCGCTTCCATTACCAGGGCGGGGCGGCCTCCGTGGAGCGGCGGGTCCGGCGTCTGCGCCTCATCCAGGGAATCTTGAGCCGGTTGGACTTTGAGGTGAGCATCGAGGGAGATCTGCTGGACGCCCGGCGTCGCCGCGAGCCCGCCGACCTGCTGCTGAATTTGTTGGAGATCCTGGGACGCCTGGAGGTCTACACCAAGCAGATGGATATGGTGATGACCGACGACGAGGTGGTCTATGGCTACGTCGATGATTTTTTAGGGAAGCATTGTTAAAGTTAACTATCCTGGGCGATTAAGAACAAAATGGAGATGACCGAGTCGGCCAGCGCGGCCCTGCGACACTTGGCCCTTCCTTTGGAGCGGGGAGGTTGGCAGGCTCGCATGATTGCCGATGCCGAGCTGGCGGACTGGGGCGACCAGCAGGGACTCACTCCCCCTCAGGCTCATCGGGCAGCCCTGGAGGCCGGAGTCTTCCCGGAATGCTGGGAGCGCAATTTCCCCACCCTGACCACGGCCGACCAACTCCGCCTGCTCTCAAAGGCGGTGCTGGTGGCCGGTCTAGGGGGATTGGGGGGCTGTCATGCCCTGCTGCTGGCCCGGACCGGGGTGGGGCGGCTCATCCTGGCCGATGGCGACGCCTTCGCCCCCTCCAATCTCAATCGCCAGTTATTGGCCACGCGCGAGACCCTGGGCCGCTCCAAGGCTTCGGTGACAGCGGCCTATCTGGGTCAGATCAACCCGGCACTGGTCATGGAACCGGTGACGGCATTCCTGACCCCGGAGAACCTGCCCCGGCTGGTGACGGCGGTGGAAGTGGTCCTGGATGGACTTGACAACTTCCCGGCGCGGCGGCATCTGTTCCAGGCGGCGGCCAGGGCCGGTAAACCTGTCGTTCACGGGGCGGTGTGGGGAAGCTTCGGTCAGGTGAGTACCCTGCTGGCGGAGGACACCGATGTCCTTGAGATCTTAATACCCAAGGGCAGTAAAACCGGCGACCCGCCCGGAGCGGTGGCGACCGGCGTTACCCTGATCGCCAGCCTGCAGGTGCAGGAGGCGGTGCGGCTGCTCCTGGAGCAGCCTCCGGCCTATCGGCGGCGGCTGGCGCACTTCGACGGCGACACCGGTAGGCTGGAGATCCTGCCGTTGTGAGAAAAGCACGGTGCGAAGCGGGGGCCGCGGACCCCGGCCCGCTTCCCATACCTTTCCTTGTGCCCCGGATAAGTTCAGACAGCCAAGCCCAGCGCGATGGATGAAACGCCAAGGTTATCCCGTATTGTCATATCCACGGCCCTAGGGCCAGCCGGTGCCGGGATTTTTCCCTATACCTGGTGGCCGGCCTATCGGCGGCTGTTGTGGGCGGTGAAAGAAACCGGCGCCACGGTGTTCACCAAATCCGCCACCCGCCACCGGCGGCGGGGCAACTTTATCGCGGCCAACCCTCTGACCTGGAAGTACATCCGGCGGTTGCCCCACATGGGGATGCTCAACGCCTACGGTCTGACCAACGACGGCGCGGCGGCAGTCGCCCCGGAGATCAAGAGGGCCTTGGGCGAGGGATTTTTTGTCATTCCAAACCTTTACCCGGAATTCGCCAAAGGAACCGAGATCGCCATCCAGGAGACCCTGGAGGCCCTGGATATCTACCGGGAGAACCTGGGACCGCAGTTTACGGCAGTGGAACTGAACTTCTCGTGCCCCAACTCCACCGAGGCCATAGCCGCCAACGTAGAGCAGAGCCTGGCCTGCACCCGGCAGGTGCGGGAGCACGCCCCCGGCCTGGCCATCATCGCCAAGATCAGTATCTGCCATCCCTACGAGTTCTCCCAGGAGCTGGAGAATCTGGGGATCTGGGCCATCCATGGCATTAATACCATTCCTTACGACATCCTCTATCCCCCTGCCCTTTTCCCCCCCTCGCCGCTGCAGCCGGCAGGAGGCGGGGGCGTCTCCGGCGGACCCGCCTGGGAGGCAAGTTTCGCCTATAATGCCGAACTGCGCCGGAAGGTGCGGGGCCGGCTGATCATGGGCTGCGGGGTGATTTCTTCCCAGGCCGTAGAGCGCTGTCTGGACGCCGGCGCCGAGGCGGTGAGCCTGTGCACCCTGGCCCTCCGGGACCCGGCAGCGGCGGCGCGACTCCTCTTCGCCTATAACGATACGCGCCCCGGCTTCTGATCTCGGCTGTCCCCGTCGGCCCCGTGGATTTCCCTTTAGCTGCACCTGTGGTATGATGGAACCATCGGTCCCGGGCCGCCCGGGACTAACTCTCACACGAAAAATTTTCGCTGCGATACAGATGGACACTCATGACCGATCTGCGTGAACTCCGCGATCTCTGGGACCGCCGGGAAGACGAGCTGCTTTCCCCTTACGCCACCAAAAGCCGTCAGGCTGTCCGCCGGACCTACGAGGAACGCATCCTCCACGGCCACCGCCAGAACTACGCCATCGACGCCGACCGCATCCTCCACTCCCGGGCCTACACCCGTTACATCGACAAGACCCAGGTCTTTTATCTCATTGACCACGAGCACATCAGTCATCGGGTGCTGCACGTCCAGCTCCTCTCCAAGATCGCCCGCACCATCGGCCGTTACCTGCGTCTCAACGAGGACCTCATCGAGGCCATCGCCTTGGGCCACGACATCGGTCACCCGCCCTTCGGCCACGACGGCGAGGACATCCTCTCCCGCCTGTGCCAGGAGCACGGCATCGGCCCCTTCCTGCATAGCGTCCAGGGGGTGCGTTTCCTGGAGAAGATCGAAAAGCAGGGCCGCGGCCTGAACCTGTCTCTACAGGTTCTGGACGGCATCCTCACCCACGACGGCGAGACCCACCTGGAAAGGTTGGCTCCCGACCGGGAGAAGTCCTTTGCCGGATTCGAGGCGCAGATCACCGCCAAGCTGGCCCAACCCGACGCTCCTCTGAAACCCATGACCCTGGAGGGCTGTGTGGTGCGTCAGGCCGACACCATCAGTTACATTGGCCGCGACCTGGAGGACGCCATCCTCCTGGGCCTGGTCCGTCGCGAGGACTTACCCGCCATCGTCCGGGACACCCTGGGAGCCACCAACGGGACCATCGTTTATTCCCTGGTCACCGACCTCATCGCCAACAGCTACAATAAGAACTACGTCTCCTACAGCAAGGAGGTGGACCGGGCCCTCCAGGCCCTGAGAGACTTCAACTATACGCGTATCTACAAAAACCCCCGCATCAAAGCCGAAACCGACAAAATCGCCGAGCTCTTCGGGCTGCTCTTCACCCGGTTCTTGCGGGATATAGCTGAATCACGTCGGGATTCCCCCCTGTGGACGGATTTCCTCGCCGCCATGGCGCCGGATTATCGCCAGACCAGCCATCCTGCTGAAATCGTGCGTGATTTCCTGGCTTCCATGACCGACGCCTACTTTCTGCGACAGTGCCAGGAGCTGTTTTTCCCCCGGCCTTTACCGGTACCCTTCGGTTAGAACGCCGTTATCCCCAAAGGGAGAAAGCTGATAAGAATATGCGGGCCATGACCTTCAATCTGCGCTTCGCCAACCCGGCGGACGGTCCCGATGAATGGTGCCACCGCAGAGAGCTGGTCCTGGAGACCATCTGGGCCTCCTACCCCGATCTGCTGGGCACCCAGGAGGGCACCGTGCCCATGCTGGAATACCTGGCCGACCACCTCACGGGGTACGCCCCCTTCATTGCCCACCGGGAGGTGGACCCCACCTGCCAGTACCCCACCATCTTCTACCGGCCGGACAAGATTGTCCCCGGCCCGGGCGAGGAGTTCTGGCTTTCGGAGACCCCCGGGCTGCACCGCAGTAAGAGCTGGGAGAGCGCCTTTCCCCGGATGGTGACCTTCGGCCGCTTCCGGGAGGTCGACAGGGACCTGTGGTTCTACTTCGCCGACACTCATCTGGACCACATCTCCGCCGAGGCCCGGCGTCAAGGCGCCCTCATGCTGCGGGAGCACTTTCACCGTCTCCGGGAGCCCGCCATCCTGGCGGGGGACTTCAACGCCCCCCCCGGCTCCGAGGTTCACCGCATTCTGACGTCAACCGGCGGCGTTTTCCAGGACAGCTGGGAACTCCTGGGGCGCCCCCCCGACGTCACCACCCAACACTCCTTTGCCGGGGAACTCCACGGCAGCCGCATCGACTGGATCCTGGTGACGCCCCCCTTTCAGGTCACCGATGCCCGCATCATCACCTACCAACGGGCCCGCCGCTACCCCTCGGACCACTTCCCTTACCTGGTGGATATCTCTTACTGATGAGGGGTGCCGAAAGTGACAAGGGGCGGGCCAGCCAACGGCTAACCCGCCCCTCGTGATGTCCGGCGTCAGGGGGGGAATGCGGGGAGGGAGCCTGCGGTCCCTGGCCCCCCTCTCCCCTCCAATTCACACCAGGTCCTGGTAGGCGGGCAGCACCCCCAGACCGTGGGCCTGCTTGATAGCCCGGTCGATGGCCAGCCGCAGAGCCTCCTCGCCCAGCAACCCCACCACGTGCAGATCGGCCGCCACCTCCGGGTGGGCCAGTACAAAGACGGCATCGCCGTCAAAGAGGGTGTGGACGGGGGTGATGGACCGGGCCAGGCCGTTGTGGCCCATCTGGGCGATCTTCTGGGCCTGCTCCCGGGTCAGGCGGGCGTTGGTGGCGATCACCCCCAAAGTGGTGTTGGGTTCGCCGAAATTCTGTTTCACGTTCCCCCGGCGAATTTCCGCCGAGGTGTCGGCGAACATCTTACTCCCCGGCGCCACCCGGGCCCCGGCGATGATGGCGCCGCTCTCGTAATCCCGCACGTCTCCCAGGGCGTTCACCACTACCAGGGCCCCCACCAGAAGCCCCCGGGGCCCGGCCAGACACGCGGTTCCCAGGCCCCCCTTACAAGCCTGGCCGGTACCGAAAAGTTTTCCCACCGAAGCCCCGGTGCCGGCGCCCACACTGCCCTCGGGCACCCCGTCGCTCTTTGCCTGCAGGCAGGCTGCATAGCCCATAGCCTTGTCGGGTCGCACCCGGCAGTTCCCCAGGGACAGATCGAAGATTACTGCTGTGGGCACGGTGGGCACCCGGGTGATGGCGACATCGAAGCCCTGGCCCTGCTCCTCCAGATATTCCATCACCCCCCCAGCCGCATCCAGGCCGAAGGCGCTCCCTCCCGACAACAGCAATGCCTGGATTTCGTTGACGATGTGGTAACCCAGAAGGGCGTCCAACTGCCGGGTGCCCGACGCCGACCCCCGGATATCCACGCTGCCCACCGTCCCGGGAGGACAAAGGATCACCGTGCAGCCGGTGAGATTTTTAAAATCGCTGGCATGCCCTACGGCAAACCCGGGCACCTGGGTGATCGTTCCGCTCACGGCCATCTCCCTTTCGAATATCAGTCTGCCACCGCCAGGGCGCGGCCGCTGATGGTCAGCACCTTGATTGCCAATTCCGCCTCCCGATCGGCGGCAAAACCCCGAAAGAGTGAGAAACCGGGTAATTGTCGCACTGTCGCCAGTCTGGAGGCCACCTCGCTGCGGTCGCTCCGGGGACTTCCGGAAAGAGCCGCTACGGCCAGTTTGATCGTACTGTAGCCCTGAGCCGCCATATAAGTGGGATCCCTGCTGTAGCGCAGGCGGTAGGCATCCACGAAGGCCCTTGTCTCGGGGGCCGGGTCGTTGGGGAAGAAGGCCTCGGGGAACAAAGCTCCTTGCAGGGCATCAAGACTGACGATCTCGGGAGAATTCCACAAGTTGGTGCCCAACAGCCGGACCGCCGCAAGGTTCGCCGGCGCCAACTGTTCCACCAAAGCCACCACGGTATGGCCGTCATCGGGGATAAACAGAGCCTCGAAGGCGGGTGCGGCTTCGGGACCGGATCGATACGCCTGCGCGAGGGTGGTCACCGCCGGGGAGAAATCCTGGGAATCATCGGGAAACGACACCTGGGTGACGATCAGCCCCCCCGCCCGGTGAACCTCTTCCTGGAAGAGCCGCGCAAAGGTCTGCCCATAGGTGGACTCCGGGTAGAGAATAGCGTAGCGCTTCAAACCCAGCCGGTTCGCCGTATGGTTCACCAAGGCCCTCACCTGTTGCGGGGCGGTGAGGAAGTCCCGGAAGACCAGGTGCCCGAAGCCGGTGATGTCCTTCCTCTGCGTCATGGTGATAATGGGCAGGCCCTGGGTCTGGGCCGCCTGGGCCGCGGCCACGGCGCTCACCGACACCACCGGTCCCACCAGTACCTTGATCTGTTCATCGTCGGCCAACTCCTTCACCAGCCTGGCAGCCACCACCGGGTCGCCCTGACAGTCTTTGATGACCAACCGCCAATGCCCCTCTGCGGCTGCCAGCTCCATCCCCTGGCGCACCTGCTCCCCCACCTTGGCATAACTCCCGGTCAAGGGCAGCAAACAGCCTATCTCGCCGCCTACCTCCTCGGTCTTAGCCTCATCTTGCGGCGACGGCCACAGCTGCCGGGCCTGGGCCGCCTCCGGGCTGTCGGGGAACCGCGTCAGCAGCTGTTGCAGCCAGGTCCGCCCCTGCTCTGACCTCCCGGCCTGGAACTCGCTTTGGGCCAGCCGCAGAAACACTGCGGCGCTCAGGGGGGTGTTGGGCTGCGTCTGGGCCAACTTCTGCAAATCCGCCGGGCTGGCTTCGTTGAAGAAGCGCGTTTTCAGATCCCGAAACCATTCCTCTTCGCCCTCGGGCAGATTCGGCACCGTCTGGTTCAGATGCGTGAAGGCCCGGGGAAAATCCCTGAGTTTGAGGGCGATTTCGGTGAGCAGGGCATTGGTCTTAAAATTCAAATCCGGGGGCATATCCGCTGCAGGGAGACCTTCCAGGATCTGGGTGGCCGCGGGGTAATTCCCCAACTTGAAGTTCGCCTGTCCGACCCCCACCCGGGCCCGAAGCTTCAGCAACGGCTGGGCCGCTTTGGCCGCCAACTGTTCATAACGGCTCCGGGCCTGCACCCAGTCGCCCCTGATGCCCAACAATTCGGCGGACCGCAGCCAGGCCCGGCCGGAGTCCGGCCCCTGCGGAAATAGATGCACATAGCGGTCATACAAAGCCCCGGCCTCGGCATACCTGTGACCACGATACAGACTTTCCGCCTGGCGGAAGAGGCTGTCGGCGGCATCTTCCCGGTCCGCGGCGGGGAAGAGTCCCGTCGGCCCGCAGGCACACATGAGCAGACACAATCCCAACCCCAGCACCAGACGCCAATTTCGGCTAACGCGAGTCATATGTGTCAATACCTTTGCGATCAATGGTCGTCCGCCGTCCGTTCCGTCGCTCCCTATAAGTCTAATCGCCCGGCGAGCAAACCCCAAAGAAAAAAGGGTGGAGAACCGCGGTTCCCCACCCCATTCCTGGGACTGAGCCGAATTACTTCACTTCTTCAAATTCGGCTTCCACCACTTCTTCTTCCGGCCCCTTGCCACCCGCCTGCTGAGCGCTGGCCGCGCCCGCAGCCGCGCCCCCGGCCTGGGATTCCTGCGCCGTCTTGGCGTACATGGCTTCCGCCAGCTTATGGGAGGCCTTCATCAACTCCTCGCTGACCTGCTTGATCTCCTCGGCGTCATTGCCTTCCATGGCCTTTTTCAGGCGTTCGACCGCGCCCTCGACCGCGCTCTTGGTTTCGGCGTCCACTTTGTCGCCCATTTCGCCGAGCGTCTTTTCAGTGGAGTAAATGAGGGAGTCGGCTTGGTTGCGGGCTTCAACCAACTGCCGTTTTTTCTTGTCTTCTTCGGCGTGCACTTCCGCGTCCTTGATCAAATTTTTGATTTCTTCTTCGGTCAAGCCGCTGGAGGCCGTAATCTTGATGGATTGCTCCCGACCGGTCCCCAGGTCCTTGGCGGAGACGTGCACAATACCATTGGCGTCGATGTCGAAGGTGACTTCGATCTGGGGTATGCCCCGGGGAGCCGGGGGAATGCCCACCAACTCGAAGCGTCCCAGGGTTTTGTTATTGGCCGCCATTTCCCGCTCCCCCTGGAGCACATGAATGCTCACGGCCGGCTGGTTGTCGGCGGCAGTGGAG
This sequence comes from uncultured Desulfobacterales bacterium, assembly GCA_964428565.1. GTDB lineage: Bacteria > Desulfobacterota > Desulfobaccia > Desulfobaccales > Desulfobaccaceae > CAYRYV01. The sequence goes on from CAYRYV010000012.1 coordinate 19,850, forward strand.
AAAATCTGGCTGCGCTTAGTGGGTATGGTGGTGTTCTTTTCGATCAGCTTGGTGAATACCCCCCCCAGGGTCTCGATGCCCAGGGACAACGGCGTGACGTCCAGCAGCAGCACGTCCTTGACTTCACCCTTGAGCACTCCCGCCTGGATGGCGGCGCCCACCGCCACCACTTCATCCGGGTTGACGCCTTTATGGGGCTCTTTCCCAAAGACCTCTTTGACCTTCTCCTGCACCTTGGGCATACGGGTCATGCCGCCCACCAGGATGACCTCGTCGATATCCTTGGCGGAGAGGCCAGCATCCTGCAACGCAGTGCGGCAAGGGCCTTCCACCTTATCAATGAGTTCCGCCACCAGGGCCTCCAATTTGGCCCGGGTCAACTTGATAACCAGGTGCTTGGGACCGGCGGCGTCGGCGGTGATAAAGGGCAGGTTGATCTCGGTCTCCAGGGAGGTGGAGAGCTCCATTTTGGCCTTTTCCGCCGCTTCCTTCAACCTTTGCAGGGCCATACGGTCGCTGCGCAGATCGATACCCTGGTCCTTGCGAAACTCGTCGGCCAGGAAGTCAATGAGGCGTTGGTCGAAATCGTCGCCCCCCAGATGGGTGTCGCCGTTGGTGGATTTGACTTCGAACACCCCTTCCCCGATTTCCAGGATAGAGATGTCAAAGGTCCCGCCACCCAGGTCAAAGACCGCGATCTTTTCGTCCTTTTTCTTGTCCATGCCGTAGGCCAGGGACGCCGCGGTGGGTTCGTTGATGATCCGGACCACGTTCAAACCGGCGATGCGGCCGGCGTCCTTGGTGGCCTGACGCTGGGAATCGTTAAAATAGGCCGGTACGGTGATAACCGCATCCGCAACCTTCTCACCCAGATATTCTTCGGCGGTCTGCTTCATCTTAGTCAGGATCATGGACGAAATTTCCGCCGGGCTGTAGGTGCGCCCCCGGATGTCGATGTGGGCGTCCCCGTTCTCCGCTTGGACGATCTTGTACGGCAGGATTTTGGTATCCCGCTGCACTTCCGGGTCGCTGTATTTGCGGCCGATGAGGCGTTTGACGGAAAAAATGGTGTTAGAAGGGTTGGTTACCGCCTGGCGTTTGGCAATCTGGCCCACCAGGCGCTCCCCGCTGTCGGTGAAGGCCACCACCGAAGGGGTGGTGCGGGATCCTTCGGTATTGGGAATGACCTTGGGTTCCCCCCCTTCCATGACCGCCACGCACGAGTTCGTTGTTCCTAAATCAATACCAATTACTTTTCCCATGAAATATATCCTCCAGAAATAACGAGAAAATTATTTTTATTAAACCTTCAAATCAACCTTAATCGCAGTGGGTTGGGGATTCCGGGCGACGACCACCATTGCCGGTCGTAAGAGTCGATTGTGCATCCAGTACCCCTTTTGCAGTTCTTGAATAACCGTCTGGTCCTCAACCTCCGGGTCTTCCTGTTGCATCACCGCATTGTGATACGTCGGGTCAAATTTTTCGCCCAAGGATTTAATGGGGCTGACGCCGCATTTCCCCAAGGCTTGGAGAAAACCTTTCAGGACGATTTCCACCCCTTCCACCAGGGCTGCCGGAGCCTCCTGTTCACGCCCGTGTTCCAAAGCCCTTTCCAGGTTGTCCACCACCGGCAGCAACTCTTTGAGCAACGATTCGTTGGCGTATTGGACCAGCTCGGCCCGCTCCTTTTCCTGCCTTTTTTTAAAGTTGTCCAGCTCTGCGGCCAGGCGCAGCATCCGTTCATAATTCTCCTGGGCCTCCAGAGTCTTTTCTTCCAATTGGCGGAGAATTTCCTCGCGCTCCTCCTCCTGGTAGACGGACTGTGCGGTTTCCGGCTCTGCTGCGGATTCAGGATGCCGCTGGCATTCGGGTTCCTGAGTTCCTGCCATTGATTACACTCCTTATCACTTCGCCTCGTCTCCCGGCAACCCGGCAGATGATGGCGACTTTCTCGTGGAAATAATCATGCGCGGTGCCCCCGACGGCTGTGGTCGCCGTGGTCGGCACTCAAAAACCCCCGGGCTCATCGCCGCTTCGTGAGCAGATTGCTCACCACGGTGGCCGTGTATTCCACCAGCGGCACCACCCGGGCATAGTCCATGCGCATGGGGCCGATCACGCCCAAGGCGCCCACCGGGAATAAATCCTGGCGAAATTGCGACGCCACCAGGCTGACTTCAATCTTCGGGAACTCCCCTTCCGAACTGATGTAAATCTGCACTCCCCGGGCCTCCATACTATGGTCCAGGAGTCGGATGAGCTGATGTTTTTCCTCAAAGGCCTTGAACAAGCCCCTTAATTTATCAATTTCGGAAAATTCCGGATAATCTAAAATCTGACTGGCCCCCTCGATGATCAGCTCGCTGCTGTCTTCCTCCCGCAGGGCCTGATGGCTCAGAGTCAACGCCTGGGAGGCCATTTTATCAAACAGAACCTTCTCCTCTTCCATTTGCTGCAAGACCCGGTGGCGGGCCTCCCCCAGACCCAGGTTTTGCAAAAGGTCGTTCAGGTAGCGACTGAACTTGTCCAGTTGCTCCTGGGAGAAATTCCGGTCGCTCTCCAGAAAGCGGTTCTGCACCACCCCATCATGAGAGACCAGCACTACCAGGACATTATTGCTCCCCAGGGAAATAAACTGAATATGCTTGATCCGCACCGCCGTCAGGCGCGGCGTCCGCACCATGGCCGGATGGCCGGAAACTGCCGATAAGATTCGGGATGCCTGGCGGCACAAATCGTGCAGCTCGGTGGCCGGGGGGTCGAAGCCGCCTTCGATCTTTTTCTGGAGGCCGGTCCGCAAACCCCGTTTGGGGAGAATATAGTCAATATAATAACGCAGGCCCAAAGGTGTGGGGATCCGGCCCGCCGAGGAATGGGGCTGAGACAACAAGCCCCGTTCTTCCAAATCCATCATGATATTGCGGATAGTGGCGGGGCTGAGCTGCAACCCCGATTTTTTGGCCACCGTCCGGGAGCCCACTGGTTCCCCGGTGCTGATGTATTGGTCGATGATGGTGTCGAGAACCCGCGTATTGCGATCGCCTAGTTTGTCCATAGAATCAAAGATTTTCCGGAAAGAATCATTAGTCAAGGTAATAATGATAGGGTATTTTGTCAAGTCCCGCAACACCTTGGGTAAAATAGTTTAACCCCGGGAACTCGCCGCCTTCCGGTTCCTCCGGAGGGTGGGGGCTCCATTCGCTTTTCTTGGTCCCCGGCGGAAAAAGATTTGACAGGTCCGGACCACATGATAAATAAAACTTCATATTAGAAATCTCGTTTCGCTCCCTCTGATTAGTCAGCTTGACAGATCCTCAGGAGACTGTTTTATGGGCAAAACCCGCGTCGGAGTATATGTTGATTCCATGAATATCGTGCGCAACGGCGGGTATGGCATGCGCTATGAGGTTCTCCGCCGCTACGCCACCCGTAACGGCGAGGAAGTCGTCCGGCTCAATGCCTATGTCGCCCTGGACGTGGAGCGGGTCGGCTCCGACCCCAATTATGACGCCACCTTGAATTTTATCTCCACCTTGCGGGACCTGGGTTTTAAGGTCATTGAGAAACCCATCCGCTGGTTTAAGGATGAATCGGGACGCGCCTACGGCAAGGCTAACGCCGACATGGAGATGGCCCTGGACATTATTTCGCAATCCGACCGTCTCGACATCATTTACCTGCTGACCGGCGATGGCGATTTCTGCAATGTCGTTACCATGGTCCAGAACAAAGGCTGCCGAGTGGAGTCGGTGGCCTTCTGCAATGTTTCGGCTCAACTGCGGCGGGAAGTGGACCTGTTCGTCTCCGGTTTTTTGATTCCGGGGTTGCTTCCCACCCAGGCCCCCCTGGCGGGCACTCCCAAATGGGGGGAGGTGGGCAGCCGGGTGCGGGGAGTGTGCACCAAGTACATCTCCGAAAAATCATATGGATTCCTGCGCTTCATGCACGGCCTGGGAAAACTCTGGATCACCGACACCCGCATGGATGATTCACCTTATTCCTCGGTGTTTTTTCTGGAAAAAGACCTCCCCCCGGGGGTCTACGCCGAAAATTTGCCCAGCCGGGATCATATCTTTGAATTTACCCTGGTGGAGGGCGAAAAAGGTTTTGTCGCTTCCGAAATATCTTTGGTGTATCAATATCATTCATAGAGGATGGTCACCCCATCAACCACCAACCTCCGAAGGAGACCGCACATGAGTCATGATTTGAAGGTCATCTTTGTAACTTCCGAGGCCGTGCCCTTTGCCAAGACCGGCGGTCTGGCCGATGTCGCCGGCACCCTCCCCCTGGCCCTTCAAAAAATCGGCCTCCAGGTGCAGGTGGTCATGCCCCTTTATGGCATGATCAAAAAGGGCAAGTTCGACCTGAAACTGGAGGCGGAGGATCTGGAGGTCTACCTGGGCCCTCAGCGGCTGACTTTCAACCTCTTTTCCGCCGATTCCGGCGGCGTCCCCTTCTACTTCGTAGAACGGGATGAACTCTACGAACGCAGCCAACTGTACGGCACCTCCAAGGGGGACTACTTCGACAATTTGGAACGTTTCACCTTTCTGGCCAAGAGTCTGCTTCCCATCTGCCGGGCCTTGAATCTGAAACCCGATGTCCTCCATTGCCACGACTGGCAATCGGCTCTCATTCCCGCATATCTGAAACACATCTGGGCCGGGCAGGAACTCTTCACCGACACCGTCTCCGTCTACACCATCCACAACCTCGCCTACCAGGGCTTATTTCCCAAAGAAAAATTTCCGCTCCTGGGGCTGGACTGGTCCCTGTTCGGCATTGACGGCCTGGAGTTTTACGACCAGATCAATTTCATGAAGGGCGGCATCGTCTTCGCCGACACCGTCACCACTGTCAGCCGCCGGTATAGCCACGAAATTCAAACTCCGGAATTTGGCTGCGGCCTGGAAGGAGTGTTGCAAGCCCGGGCCGCGGTGCTCACCGGTATCGTCAACGGCGTGGACTACCGGGATTGGGATCCCGCCACCGATGCCTTGATCGCCGCCCCCTTCAGTCCGAAAAACCTGGCGGGGAAAGCCAAAAACAAACTGGCTCTGATGCAGCAGTTCGGTCTGGACCCGAAGCTGCAAACCGCCCCCCTGTTGGGCATTGTCTCCCGCCTGGCCGACCAGAAGGGGTTCGACCTGGTGGCTGCAGTGCTGCAGGATTTGATGGCCGAAGAGGTCACTCTGGTGATTCTGGGCACGGGGGAGGAAAAATACCATCACCTCCTCACCGCCGCCGCGGAAAAGTACCCGGGGAAGATGGGGGTGAAAATTGCCTACGACAACACCATCGCCCATCTGATCGAGGCCGGGGCCGATATGTTCTTGATGCCCTCGTACTATGAACCGTGCGGCCTGAATCAGATCTATTCCATGAAGTACGGCACCATTCCCGTGGTGCGGGCCACCGGTGGTCTGGTGGACACGGTGACGCCCTTCGATCCCAAAGACAAAACCGGCACCGGCTTCCGGTTCGAGGAATATTCGGCGGAGGCCTTTCTGGCCTGTCTGAAAGAGGCCCTGCAAGCCTATCAGGACAAGTCGGTATGGAAAAAGCTGATGCTCAATGCCATGAGCCAGGATTTTTCCTGGGAAACGGCCGCCAAGGCCTATGACGATCTCTATCATCTGACCCTGGAGCGTCGGCAACCGTAAAAATATTCCCATCAGTAGTATTATTTGCTTTCTTATCCACACCCGGGGCGGCAAAAGTTGCCCCTTTTTTTTGGGCGAACCCCGGTCGCCCCGGCACCTTTTCCCCTGCCCGTTGGTAAAAATGCTCTCCCCTCAGCCCCATCCACGTCATCAAGTAAAGAGTATAGTCTTTTTTCAATTGGTATAGACTAATCATGGTTCGACCAAAATAAACATGTTTAAAACCTTGATTAGTTTTCTGGCACAAATATTGAAATGAATTGTGTTCAAAGACATTGCCAGGGGAGGGCGACGTGAGAAAAAGAAATAAAAAGACCAAAAATATAACCCATGCTCAAATTTCCCGGCTCACCGACTACATCCTCTCCCGGATGGGGAATGAGGGCATCCTCCTGCGACAACGGCTGGAGCAGTTTTTGGAGGACCGGGCCGTACCGCCGACTGCGGGGTGGGCGGCCGCAACCTCCCCGGAGGATTGTCTACACGTGGAATAAATACCGATGGCCGGCGGCCGGAGATTGGGCAGGATCGGCCGGGCTGCGCTGAACGGCCCCCAGTGACCTGGCTCTCTGCTGGTTTGCGCGGCTCTGTCTCATCCTGATATCGGCTCGTCATCGCAGAATTGGCGGGAGAGCGCAAAGCCTTGCGTGCACCTTTCCCCGGTGGGCGGCGGTTACCCCCCTCACTTTGGTGTCACCCTAATTTTCTGGTGATATTCCCGGGCCTTGTATTTTAACTGCCAACGCCGCAAATGGTTTTTCAGATCAGGGAATTGCGGCAGCAGCCGCTCAAACTTGTCGCACAGCTCCAGATCCGGACAGAGGTAGCAATGTTCCAGATGCCGCTCTGAGGCGCAACGGCGAATCGGACAGTCGGCCAGTCCACGTCCCGCCTTACATCCCGGGCACTCGGTATGTTGCAGAAACCAGTCCAGGGCCTTGCGAAACTGTTGGATATCGAACTCCGGCTCGCCCGCACAACAATGGCTCCAATAGTTTTCCCGGATCTGTTCGACAAATTCCTTCATGCGGAGAATGGTCTCCAGAAAGTCGTGACTGCCCAACGGACAGTCTTCGCAGAGACTACAGTAACTCTCCCGTGTCATCCCTTTACTCCTTTATGTGATCAGGGCTGCCTCAATCTGGACGGCAATTTCAGCCTGGGTGACCCGGGTCAGGCGAATGGCCTGGGCCGGGCATTCCGCCTCACAGATGCCGCAGCCGCGGCACAAGGCGGCTTCAATAAGGGGCGGGCCCTTGTCTGGCAGGCGCACCGCCCCGAAAGGGCATACCTCGAGACAGTGCAGGCAGCGCCGGCACTGTTGCGGCGAGGTGCCTGCTACGCACTCGCCGCCGGACACCGTTGTTTGAAACAAAATTCCCGCCGCCCGGGAAGCCGCCGCCTGAGCCTGGGACACGGCTTCTCCCATGGATTTGGGGTAATGGGCCACTCCGCACAGAAAAACACCCTCCACCACCGTATCCACCGGCCGCAACTTCTGGTGGGCCTCCAGGAAAAAGCCCTCCAGGGTCAGGGGCAACCCCAGGAGGCGGGCCGTCTGCGCCGTGCCGGTGGCGGGCTCGATCCCGGCGCTGAGCACCACCATATCCGCGCTGAGTTCCACTTCCCGATTCAACAGGTCATCCCGGCAACGCACCAGGAGGGGACGCCGGGGGGAAACGGCGATAATTTCCGGCGGCTCCTCCGGGATAAACGGAATGAATCGCACCCCCTGTTCCCGGGCGGCTTGGTAATAACGTTCCCGCCAGCCGTAGGCTCTGATATCCCGATACAGCACCACGATATCCAGACGAGGAAATCGCCCCTTCAGCAACAGGGCGTTCTTCAACGCCTCGGCGCAGCAGAGCCGGCTGCAATAGGGGTGCTCCGGCTCCCGTGACCCTACACACTGGATCATCACCAGTTGGCGAACCCTCTCCAGGCTGGGGTCGCCCGTACTGATTCTTCCTTCCAACTCCAGTTGGGTCAGCACCCGGGGATCGTCCCCCGAGAGATAGCGGCCCGTGGTGGCGAACTCCCGGCCGCCGGTAGCCATGATTACCACCCCATGCTCCAGCCGCCGGCAGACGATTCCCTCGGCAGTTTGCTGTCGGACGTCGGTCTGAAAATGCCCGACGGTCCCGCCCATCGCGGCCAGCTCCGCCTGAAGGATAACCTCGATATTGGGATGATGGAAGACGCGCGCCTCCACCTCCTGGAGGAACTGCCGCGGGTCGATCCCTTCCAGAGTATAACATAACCGGCGGGCTAAACCTCCCAGCTGCGCCCCCCGTTCCACTATATACGTATGAAATCCCTGATCCGCCAGGGTGAGGGCCGCCGTCAGCCCGGAGATGCCTCCCCCCAGGACCAGCGCCCGGGGTATGACCGGTGTCCCGGTAGTCTGGATAGGAGTCAGTTCGCCGGCTTGTCTGACGGCCATGGCCAGCAGATGCTGCGCCTTCTCCAGGGCCCGCTGGGGTTCGCTTTGGTGCACCCAGGAGCACTGTTCCCGGATGTTGGCCATGGTAAGATAACCGGGATTCAGGCCCGCTTCCCGCAGCACCTCCCGAAAGACGCTTTCGTGGGTGCGGGGGGAACAGGCGGCTACCACCACCCGGCTTAAACCGCTCTCCCGAATCCTGTCCGCCATCCGGCGGGTGGCGGTCACCGCGCAGGTGAACAGATTCTCTTCCACATGGACCACGCCGGGCAGTTGCCTGGCATAGGCCGCCAGTCGGTCCAAGGCGATGCTGTGGGCGATATTGGTACCGCAATGACAGAGAAAAACCCCGATCCTCACCGGCTCGTCCTGCCCCGGAGCCGTCGCCGGCAGCGCCTCCGGGGGGCCGGTGGATCGGGTGGCCAGCATCAATGTCCGCGCGGCTTCAGCCGCGGCGGCCCCGGCCGAAATGACCGTTTCCGGGATGTCCCGGGGCTCCTGGGCGGTGCCGCACACGAAGATGCCGGGCTTGTTGGTGACTGCCCCCTGCAGGGCAACGCCCGGCAGGAAGCCGGACGGAGCCGGTTGCAGCCCCAATCGGCGGGCGAGTTCCTGCATGGCGGGCGTGGAGTGTAAACCCACCGCCAGCACGGCCAGATCGAATTCCGCCTGCCGGGCCTCGCCGGCCCCGTTGGTGTAGGAAATCACCACCTCGCCGCCGGGCTGCGGCGCCACCGTCCGCACCCGGGAGCGGATGAACCGAACGCCCCGCTCCTTCGCCTGTTCCAGATAGCGCTCAAAGCCCTTCCCTTGGGCCCGCAGGTCCATATAAAACACGGTGGCCTGCACCTGGTTGTCGCTGATCTCCTGAGCCACCCAAGCTTCTTTGAGGCTGGCCAGACAGCAGAAGCTGGAGCAGTATTGCCCCTCTTTCTCCCCCAGCCGGGAACCGACGCATTGGATAAAGGCGATGCGGGCCGGGAGGGCCTGATCGGACGGCCGCCGCAGTTTCCCCTGATTCGGACCCGTGGCGCTCAACAGCCGCTCGAACTCACCGCTGGTCACCACATTGGGATGATGGTAGCCGGGAACGATCTCTCCCGTCGCCGGCCGCGCCCCCGAAGCCATGATTATCGCTCCCACCTGCCGGATCTCTTCCCGGGGACGCTGCTGCAGGTTGATGGCGCCGGTGGGGCAGACGTGCAAGCAGGCTTCGCACGGGCGTCCCTGGAAATATCGGCAGGCCTCGGCCGTGATCAGGGCGGCGTTGGGGATGGCCTGGGGGAAAGGGATGTGAATGGCCTTGGTGCGGTTCAAGCCGTAATTATAGGGATCGGGAAGCTTCTGGGGACACACCCTTACGCATTCCCCGCAGCCGGTGCAGGTGCTTTCCTCCACGTACCGGGGCCGGCGGTTCAACACCACCCGGAAGTCCCCCGCCTGCCCCTGTACGTCCACCAGGCTGGTGCAGGTCAACACCTCGATGGCGGGGTGATGCGCCAGGGCCAGCATCCGGGGGGAAAGAATGCACATGGCGCAATCGTTAGTGGGAAAGGTCTTGTCCAACTGAGCCATGACCCCGCCCAGGGAGGGCGACTCCTCCACCATCGTCACCGGCAAACCCGTAGCCGCCACCTCCAGGGCGGCCTGCATGCCGGCGATGCCCCCGCCCACCACTAGGACGCGGCCCGTCGCCAATTTTTCCAGAGGTTGACTCAGGATAATAGCCACAATTCTATCCCGGCCCCTCTTTCTTGCCGAGGTCTGCGGCGCACTGCTTCAGGAGGGCGACAACCGCAGGAGACGCAGCCCGGTCCAGCAGCAGTTCCCCGATAAGTTGGCGGCGCAGCTGTTGCACCAGACGCTCCGCCTCTTCCAGGCGGGCCACCTTCAGGGGGCTGATGATCCCCCCCCGGATCGCTAAACTGCGCAGCCCCCCCATAATATCCGCAAAGCGCACATCCTGCGGACATTGAAACGAACAGACGGCGCAACGCAGGCAATACCACAGTGATTCCGATTCGAGCAACTCCCGCCGCATTCCCTGGTGAATCTGCCGGAGGATCCGGCTGGGGCTGAAGCCCGGCTCCACCTGACTCACGGGACAACTGGCGGTGCACGCCCCGCAGGCGAAACACCGGCTCAAGTGTTGGCATCCCGGCTCCCGGGCGACTTCTTCGGGAAAATGCGGGTCACATTCCTGAATCCTGAAGATCTCAACCATGAAAAGAGTGTCGCTTTCGCTTGCCCATCTGTCGTCTCAACCTCCCGATGCCGCTACGCCCGCCCCCGAGATCCCGGAGGCTCTCACGTCAGAGTGATAGCCCCGGTGGGGCAATGTTCTGCGCATTTGCTGCACTTCTCGGCCGCTTGAATCAAACGGGCGCAGGAGTCCTGGTGCAAAACCGCCACCACGCCGTTGACCACCTGGAAAACCACTTTGGCTCCCGGACGGGGGCCCATCCCCAACCGGGCCTCCGGGCAGTTGCCCAGATGATACTCGCACATGGTCACGCAAATGCCGCAGCCGTTGCACTTCTCCGCGTCAATTTGCATCCCCGGCGCCGACGGGGACGCCGCTTCCCCCAGAAGCTCTTCCAGGGCCTCGATGAAGCCGGCATAGTCAGGCTCATGCAATACCGGACAGTCGCCCGGAGAGAGTTCCCGGCTCACCAGGAAGCCGGCAAATTCCGCACAGGTGAGCCCGCATTGCCCGCAGTCGAGTCGGGGGAGAAAATCCAGGATTTCCGTCACCTCAGCCACGGCTCAGACCCTTGTCCACCCATGGTCACCCTCGGGCTGCGGCCACAGGCTTTCCTGCCGGAAACTGCGATACTGACAGATCTCCGCCACCAGGGGGGTGGGCTGGGCGCCGGTCTGCCGATAAAACGTGGTCTTGGCGGCCCGAGGCTTGATCAGCTGAAAATTATCGATGATCTTTTCCCCTGCCTTGATCAGGGTACGGCAATGTTCCCGCCCTCTGCCTCCCGGCCCCCCGGCGGCGGAGACCTCGAACAGGGCCACATCCGCCCGCGCCCCGACTCCCAGGTGCCCCTGATCGGTCAGGCCCAACAGGCGGGCAGGTAGGGTCCGGGTGGCCCAGACCCATTCTGCCAACGTCCACTCCCGGTCTGGCAGATCTTCCCCCCACTCCCCCTCGCGCTGGACCTTGTCACCCATCCAGGAAAAAAAACGGGGAAATTCCCTGACGGCTCCGGCCGCATTCCCGGCAACCGAATAGGCCAGCCCCGGTCCCCGGTGCTCCAATGCCAGCTTCAATGCCCGCCGCCTGACACTCGGCGGCGCCCCCGGGGCCAGATTAAGGGGCCGGAACCACCCCAGGTCAACCTGCACCGAAACATGTTCCCGATCACCGGCAGCCGGCTGCACCAGTCCCATATCACCGGTGACGCCCCGGTCCAGATGAGCCAGCGCCGCCGCCAGCATCTCCTCCGATTCCAGGGCGGGACCCATCCCCCCCAAATGAAAAACCCCCGTGGGCAGGTCCAGCCGCAAAATATCAGGAGACGTTTCCAGAATGATCACCATCTGCAGATCGCGGGCCAGATCGGCCAGGATCGCCAGCGCCGCCTCCGGGTTGATCCGGCGGTGAGTCAGATAATCTTGCCGGTAGCCGATAAAGGACTCCACCACTCGCAGGGTTAATGCCCCGCTCTTCTCCAAAAGAAATCTCAGGGTCTCGATTACTTCGGTTCGCCGTTCGGGATTCTTGAGGCCCATATCCATGTCCCGCAGGTTGAACACCAGGGAGGCGGAGGTATCCACCAGCGGCAGGGACGATAGCTCCCGGTGGACGTACCCGGCGGTGGCCCCCGTCAGAAACGGTTCATGGACATGGGTGTATCCCAAAGCGGCATACATTTCGCCCAACATTCGGGGACCGGGCATGAGTCCCTTAACACGCAGGAAATCCAGCCCATAGGTGGCCACCTGGCCCCGACAATCGATGCCCCCGGCTATCACGATCTGCCCGGAGGCCGAAACAACCTCGTCCACCGACTCCAGGGGGGGGACGATCCGCCCCCCTTTGACATAAATGTCCCGGCATTCTCCCTTCCAGCCGGAGGCCGGATCGTATACCTGCCCGCCGCGAATCACCAGACTCATCGGCTCTCGATCCCGACTGGGCTGGCTTTCATAGTCAGCATTTCCCCTCCGGGTGCGTTCCGCGGTGAGATGCCACGTGCCCAAAATCAATCGGTGGAACACTTACCTATTGTCGCGGCTGTTCCCCCGGGTCTCGCAGGGTCTTCCTTTTTTGGGGGGGTATTCCACCCCGCTCCCAACCCGTTTAGTGGATTGAGGGTGGGTGTGCGAGGTGGTAAGGGCCTTCGGCCCTTGGCTCCTCCCCCGCTCGGCAGCAATGCGAAATTATTTTCGCAAATCGCTATATTTTTCCTGGCCAGACGTCGGTTCCGCCCTCACAGGTGTGCCGCCAGGTCTCGGAAAACCTCCCATGTTGGAGGCGCCGGGGAATCCAGGATCTTTTTCAAATCCACCGGCAGCCCGTCCATCCGAAACGCCCTCTCCGCCGCTTCGACCCCGTCCAGGGCTACCGGCAGCACGACCGCGGCCTGAGCCGTCGTCTGATTGGCAAAGGGACTCAAAACCACCAGGGGCACCCGGCGCTTTTTCAGATCCTGCACCTTCTCCGGAGATAGGTTCCAAAGCAAATCAGCTCCCGCCACCACAACGGCATCCACCCCGGAAAAATCCACCGGCTCGGCGTAGGTTTCCACCTCTCCCCCGGGCCGGAATTCCGGAGCCCAGGGAGCGCCCGTCTCCCGCAACAGGAGGTGATACAGGCCCCAGGAATTGTAATCGCCGGACAGCGGAAACAGAATGAAAGGTTTTTGCCTGTTCAGTTCACTCGTGAGCCGGACTAAGGCAGTCCACAGCCGGTCGGCGGCCGGACCGTACGAAACTCCCCGGCCTACGAAGAGGACGCCGTAGGCGGCCTGCTGAAGCATCTGCGCCAGGCGTTTGGTGCCCTTCGGCCGCACCGCCGGCAGGACGTCGTCCAGGCAGGCGGCCATGACCCCGTTCAGTAACTCCAGTTCCCGCTCCGGCTCGATCCGGATAAAAAGATGACAAAACTCGGCCATCTCCGTGCGAGCGATGTCCACCGCCGCCACCCGCCGCTCTTCCAGCCCTCCTTCGGTAAAACGGCCCCGGGCAAACGCGGAATAGCGCACCACATGGCGGGGGCAGGAGTGCAGGGGGTTGGCCCCCCAAAAAAGAAAGGTATCGGCCTCGTCCCGAATTACTTCCAGGGGAGCCCAAAATACCTCTGCTTCCTGGATGGCCTGAAAATATGGCGCCTTAAAGGCTAAGTCCGCGGGTTCCAGGCGCGCTCCCGCCCGCCGGGCCAGCTCCAAAGCGGCTTCCTGCGCCCCGGAGCCGCAGTTGGTCAGGCCGTAAATGACCGGTCGCCGGGCCTGTCGTAGCCAGTCGGCCGCCACCGCCAGCGCCGTTTCATAGGTCGCCGCCTCCCGCCGCCCCCGCCGTCGCACCTGGGGTTCCGTCAACCGATGTCGGGCTTTCTTGGGATGGCCTCTCTTGTCGCCGAAAAATCTGCCGGTCCCCCAGAGACACACATTGGTGACCTCCGAGATGCGGTTGTCATGCACGCTCACGTCCAGATCATCACACAGGCACCCACATCCGGGGCACACCACGGACTGCCTGATTTCCACCATGAATCCTTGCACCCTATTTGGTTTAGCGCCGTTTTACGCTATAAAAATATAATACCACCGTTCTTTAGACAGACCCAAAGAATAATTGCGCGACTCAGGCGCGATTTGCCTTTGCGGACCGGGGCGATCACCCGCCCTGCCTTGACGACGCGCTTAGGAGCACGAACCCTCGGAAGACAAGCGGTATTATGCCCACTGGCAACCCCCGTCGCATCCTGGTTTGGCATCAAGGCGCCCTGGGAGACGTCCTCCTCTCCCTCCCCGCCTTGCAGGCCTTGGCCCACTGCCATGTCGACGCCCGTTTCACCCTGGTGGGTAATCCCGCCCCCCTGACGCTGATCGCCCTCAGTCTCCCGGTGGAATCAGTCGCTTCCGGGGAGAGCCGCCTATGGACCCCGCTGTTTGGGGATACTCCCCTCCCCTCCTCCCTGCGATCCTTTCTGGCCGGCTTTGACCTGGCGGTGGTCTTCTCCCCCCGCCCCCGGCCAGAACTGCTGGACCGCTTTCGGCAAGCCGGCGTCCCCGAGGGCCTCTGGCTGTGCTCCATCCCGCAGGACGCCCACCAACCGGTCGGCCGCCTCCAGGCGGAGTGTCTGGCATCCCGGGGAATCACCGTACCCGCAGCGGCCTCTCCCGTGACGCTCCCTCCGGCAGAACTCCAGGAGGCGCACGCCTGGCGGCTTGCGGTGCGGGAGGCCGGGGGGGGGCCTGTCATCGCCCTGGCGCCCGGCAGCGGCAGCCCCAAGAAGAATTGGCCCCTCACCCATTTTCTGAAGCTGGCGGGTAGGCTTCGGGAGACTTACCGGGCCGGCCTCGCCTGGGTCTTGGGCCCGGCAGAGGAAGGCCTCGCAGCGACCTTGCAGCGGGTGGCGTCCCCCCCGGACGTCTTCCTGACACGCCTGCCCTTGCCCGCCCTGGCGGCCCGACTCCAGTGTTGTGAATTATATGTGGGGAATGACTCGGGGGTCACGCACCTGGCGGCGGCCACCGGTGGCCCGGCGGTGGTGGCCGTCTTCGGCCCCACCGATCCCCGGGTCTGGGCCCCTCCGGGTGAACATGTCAGGGTCTGCCGCTCCCCCCATGACTGCGCCCCGTGCAGTTCCGGCCGGGGCATCCCTTGCCGGGATACCCCTTGTTTAGCTGAGGTCACGGTGGCAGAAGTGATGCGGACGGTGGACTCCCTCCTGGCTGTCGGCCGGGGTTAAAGACGAAAATCCCCCGGGTCGGCAAACCTCGAGCGTCAGGAGGGGCGGAACCGTTCCAACAGCCAGCGGACCAGGCCGCCGATGAGCACCCCCACCGCCAGCAGGCCCACGAAAAAGTATATCCGGCTCTTAAAATAGAAACCTGCTCCCAGGCCCAGGCCGGAGATCAGCACCAGAAACCAGAACAGGCGTTTTTGCATGTCGGTCAAGCGAAATTGCTGCCTTCTCATCGCGCTTTTCTGTCCCCCCCGGGAGGTGGTCAGGATTTTCCCTGAAAATAGCCCTTCACCGCCGGAAAATCAATATTAACGGACTTCAGAGTCGCCTTCAGACGGCGGACGCGGGCCACCGAGTCCGCTACCTGGACCTGCAGATCATCCTGTTTCCGGATCCTCTCATACGCTTCCTGCACCACGTCCGGATGCTCGCAGATCAGGAGCATATTGACCCCGGCGGCCACTGCCTGGGCAGCCGCATCGGCTACGGGCAGGTTGCCGGCAATGGCGCCCATCTCCAGATCATCGGAAAGAATCATGCCGGTAAATCCCAGCTTGGTGCGCAGTTGCCCCCCCAGGATCGGGCGCGACAGGGTGGCGGGTTGGCTGTCCCATTCCGGCACCACGACATGGGCGCTCATAATGGCCGGGACCCCGGCGGCGATGGCCATGCGAAAAGGAAACAGGTCCTCCTCCCGGTAGTCCTCCCCCGGCTGGGCCGCCGGCAACACCAGATGGGAATCGAAGATGGTAGTCCCCAGTCCCGGAAAATGTTTGGCCACCGGAATGACCCCCCCGGACCGGAAGCCCCGCAGGGCCGCCATCCCCAGGCGGGCGACCTTCAACGGCTCGGGGCCGTAGGAGCGCTCCCACAGAGGGCAACTGGCCCGTCGGGCCACATCTAGCACCGGGGCCAGATTCATATTGAGACCCACCAAGCACATCTCCCGGGCCATCTGCGCCGCTGCCCGTTCCAGAGCGCCGGCGTCGTCCTGTTCACCCCAGGATCGGGCGGCCGGAAAATTGGCAAAGGGCTCCCTCAACCGGCGCACCGGTCCCCCCTCCTGATCCACCGCCAGCAGCAGGGGAGCGCCCTGTCGAGCCATTGCCAGAAGTTGGAGTTCACGACACAGTTCGGCCACTTGCAGCGGATCTTCAATATTGCGGGCGAAGAGAATGATCCCCCCTACCCCGAGATCTGCTATGAAGTGCCGTGCCGTGGCCTCCACCGTGGGACCGGGGATCCCCACCATGAACAGCTGTCCGCAGTCGTTGTCCATGCTGCATCCTTAATCCAGGGGATGACAAGAGAGAAAAAAACAGGGGGCGCAGCGGTCTGTACCGTCGGGAGCCGTCCCCAAGATGAGGGCAAATGTATCACTGTCCGGCCTGCAAGTCCATACCTTTTCCTGCGCGTCCCCTCTCCCACCGTTGCCCCGGGCCGGAACGCCGACTGCCGCCGCCAGTCTAATGATATGACTTTATTTCAGAACCCCGCCAACTTGCGGGGCAGCTGGTTTTATGGAGGGGGTGACCACCGGCGGGGGAGGTATTACCTTGGCGGGGGCGCCGTTTTTGGGAAGGGGAAATTCCAGAGTGGGCCGCTGCATCCTATCTTGGTTGAGGACAATAATACTCACCCGGCGATTGCGAAAATCCAGCGGATCCTGGGCATTCCTCAGGCGTTGGTCGGCGTAGCCGCGTATCCCGTAGAGTTGCTCCGGCTTGAGGCCGTCTTCCAGCATGGCCCGCCGGGCGGCGTTGGCCCGGTCTGAGGACAATTCCCAGTTGGTGTAATTCTGGCTGCCGTACGGCCGACTGTCGGTATGGCCCTCCAGCACGATGCGATTGGGGAGTTTGGCCAATTCCTGGGAGATGACCTGCAGGATGCGCCGGAAACTGGGCTTCGGGGTGGCGCTGCCCACATCGAAAAACAGGGAGTTCTCCTTTTCCAGCAACTCCACCCGCAGCCCTTCGTCCGTGATCTCCAACTTGATTTGGTCCTGCAGGTTCTTCAGGTCCGGCAGCTTGGCGATGATCTCCTCAATCTGCTTCTTGGCCTCTTCCAACTTGACTTTGTCCACATCGATCTCCGCCGGAGCCGGGGGCGGCTGTTGATTGTCCAGACTCTGCCCGGGAGTGGGCATCGAGCCGGTGATGCCGCTGGTTTCCATGATCCCCCGGGACGCCGGCAGGATTCCGGGATTCTTGAAATACTGGGCGACATTATCCCGAATCGTCTGGCTCTGCGCCATGATCCACAAGACGATGAACAGGGCCATCATGGCGGTGACGAAGTCCGCGTAGGCCACCTTCCATGACCCCCCGTGATGTCCTCCATGACCGCGAACTTTCTTTATTATCCGCGGACTAGGGGTGCCTTCTCCTTCCAGTTCGGGCATGGCGTCTTGCTTCCTTTTCGCTCTACTTCACTTTAATGGCCCGGCAGGCGTCTTCCACTTCGGCGAAACTGGGACGGGCGTCATTGAAAATAACCCGGCGGGCGAATTCCACCGCCACGATGGGCGCCATTCCTTTGGCATAGGCGACCACCCCCGCCTTGATGCAGTGCAGAAAGCGCTCCATATACATAATCTGATATTCAATCTGAGTGGCCAGCGGTCCGATGAAACCGTAACACAACAAGATTCCCAAAAAAGTCCCCACTAGGGCGGCCGCTACCTTGTGACCCACCTCCGCAGCGGGGCCGCCGATGGACCCCATGGTGATGATAATGCCCAGCACCGCCGCCACGATACCCATACCGGGAAGGGAATCGCCGATCTTATTGAGCGACCCGGACGGCTTGCTCCCTTCTTCGGCCTGGGTTTCCAGATCCGCATCCATCATCAGTTCCAGTTCCAGGGCGGGCACCCCCCCCACCACCAGCAGCTTGAGGGAATCGGCCAGATAATTCATGGCGTGGTGGTTTCCCATGATGATGGGATAACGACTGAATAATTCGCTCTCCTCCGGCTTTTCCACGTGGGGCTCCAGGGTCAGCAGACCTTTAACCCGGGCGGTCTGAAAAAGTTCATACATCAACTGCAGCAACTCAAGATAATCTTCCCGGGTGTATAATTTCGTCTTGACCGTTCCCACGGCTTTACTGACTATCATGCTCAGGATAGGTTTGGGGGTGGAGATCAACAGCGCCCCGGCCGCCACGCCGCCGATAATAACGAATTCGGCCCATTGCAGCAATACCAGCAGGTGGCCTCCTTCCAGGATAAAGCCACCCAGAACTGATACCACCACCACGACGAAACCGATGATGACAAACATATGCCCGCCAAGTGCAATGAAAGAACGCTGTCGGAATTTTCTTGGGGAGGTCGCCCGCTTAACGTGCCCCGGTGATCCGTATGTTCGGCAAAAACCCCATGGATTTCCCCCGGAACCGGTGGGCGGCTCAGTTATGTAATCGGATGATTGAGCAAATTTCTTTAGGGGAACTGCCGCGGAAAAATCCCTGATGACGCCTGGGACCGCTTGCCAGCTGGATGTGATCAAATTATAATTTCTTTATCACCTTGTCAGGGGGAAGGGCCCTCGCCCACCCTGCCGTTCACGGAGGGAGTCATGCCGACCTACGAGTTTGCCTGCAAAAAATGTGGCAAAGAGTTTACCCTCATCCTCAGCATGAAAGAGCGGGAAACCGCCAAAATCACCTGCAGCGCCTGCGGGTCCGAGGACGTCAGCCAGATACTGGGCACCTTCACGGCCAAGACCTCCCGTAAGAGCTGAACGGCTGTCGGCCTTCGGGAAGCGCCTCCCGGTGGCGTCAGGGGCCGGGTGCAGCCTGATGATCCCGGGGGTGCGCGACCCAGCCATCCTCCCGCACGGCGACGGTCACCACCCCCCCGGCGGTCGACCGCCAGTTTACCCCGGCTTGATTAATCCCCTGCGGGAGACCGGTTTCCGGCGGCAGGCCCGATAACACCACCAGCCCCGGTTTGAGCCGCTCGATGATCCGCCGCCGCCAGTCCTCGTCTCCCGGCCATTTCCCCAGGAAGACGACATCGCTGCGGCCGGCCTGATCCAGATATGCCTCATACCACTGACGCCGGGCCGGTGGTAAAAAAACCAGGCGCGTTTCCTGGAAGACCAGCGACAAGGCCACCGGACCGGAGGCCCGGCCCGTGGCCGCCTCCCGCGGTTGCCACCAGGAGCACACCGCCCCCGCCACCTCCCGGGGCGGCGGCAGCAAAGACAGGTTGACCATGGGCAGGTTCCGGTCACCGAAATAATTCCGCAATGCCACCAACGGACCGAGGGGCAGGCGTCTGCCCTCGTGCCAGAACTGCCTGGGGGCGAACTCCTGGGATACCATGTACAGGGAATTGGCATTGTTCCGGGTGGTGGCCAGAGAAACCAGATAGTCCACTTCCCGCACCTGCCGTGCGTGCAGATAGCTTCCCAACAGGCGGCTGGCAAACTCCGACGGCTCCCGAAATCCCGGGCCGCCGGCGCTGATGACCATGCGGGTCCCCCCCGGAAACGTCACCAACACTGCCATTTCCCCCCGGGTGTCAATGGCGGCCGCCTCCAGCACCGTGGCGGTTTTCAGGCTCACATACGACAACCCCACCGACCCCATCAGGATTACTCCCCCCGCCCAGACCCCGATCCTGGTCCAGGCCGTCCGCCGCGGGGCGAACAGGCAAACCACCGCCAGGTAATAGGCCGCCACCTGCCAACCGGAGGGCGTGGGCAGAATCATGAAGGACCCGGGCAGCCCCGCCACCCAGCCGATGATCTTCAGGCCCACCGCCAGGGGAAGGCGCCCCACGTAAAGCAGGGCGTCGGCCGCGGGCCCGGACAGCGTCGAGGCCACCAGGGCGCTCAGCCCCAAAGAGACCGTGGCGGTGCCGAACAACGGTATCACCAGAAGGTTGGTTAGCAGACCGTAGGTGGGAATCTGGTGGAAATGGGTCACCACCACCGGCAGGGTGGCCAAAGTGGCCGCCGCCGCCACGGCCAGACCTTCCAGACCCCGGAAAAGCACCCCCCGCCATCCCCGACGGACATCCTGACCTACGCCGCACCACCTTTTCAAACCGGGCTGCCACTGCGGCAACAGATAAACCAGCCCCAGCGTGCATAAAAATGACAGCTGAAAAGACAGGGTGAACAAGGTCAACGGGGAGATTATCAGTATAACCAGGGCGGCCAGGGTCAGGAGGTTGTACAGGTCCCGCTGCCGCTCCAGCAGGATGAGCAGCAGAAATACAAAAATCATCAGAGCCGCCCGTTGCGCCGGGGGGTTGACGCCGGCGATCAGCACGTAAAAGGCCACCGGCCCCAGCGAGAGCAGGGTCGCCGCCTTGAAGGCGTTCACCCGCAGCATAAGCCCGGGGGAAAGGCGGATCAGGCCGAAGAACAGGGCGAAGGCGCATCCGGCCACCAGCATCATGTGCAGCCCGCCCACCGAATACACGTGGCTGGTGCCGGTGCGGCTGAAATGCCGGAGGATATCCGGGGGGATTTCCCCCTGCTCCCCCAGGAGCAGGGCCTTGAACATCGCCCGGCCGGGCTGCGGTTGCCGGTTCAGCACGGCTTCGCAATGCGCCCGCAGGCCCTCCGTCCATCGGGTGCGTCGGTCCAGCACTCCCGGCGTCGCCAGGCGCACCGGCAGCGACCCGCTTTTAAGGCCGGCCAGGACGAAAATTTCCTTCTTGGCCATGAATAGCCGGCGGTCAAAACTCCCCGGATTGGCGATATTGGTGACGGGACGCAACCTGGCGGTGAACGCGAACTGCTCTCCCACCGCCGGCAGGGCGGCCAGGGGGCCGCTGTGCAGCCGCACCCGGCCGGTGGCCGTCCGCCACCCCTGGGGCGTCCTCCAGGCGCTGACGCTCAACTCCAGACTCAGTCCGTCCGGCCGCACCTGCGGCAGACTGTCCAGGGTACCCATCAGATGCAGATATTCTCCCTGGGGCAGGCGGGCCACGTGCTGAGGGGAAAGGGGCGGCTCCAGCGCCAACGGGTAAAAACCCAGGCCGCAGAGCCCAAAGCAGACCACCCCCAGGATGCCTCCCGGTTTATGGAACAGCCGGGCCAGTCCCAGCAACATCAGCAGGATGAGGATGGCGGTCGCTGTTCCCCGGACGGGGAGAGTCAGACCCAGGTGGGCGGTGATCAGGCCGCCGATAAAGGCGAGGGTTAAGGGAACCAGGGGCCGGGCGAGACGCCCGGGAGGATTCATGGCTCTTCGCGCACCGGGATGGTGATGGCCGGGGCGGTTTCCTGAGCTCCCGGCGCCGCCGCGCCGAGCTCTGCCACCTGCTTGCTCAACTTTTTGATTCTCTCCCGCATCCCCAGAATCACCTCGATTCCGGCCAGGTTCACTCCCAACTGCTGACGCAGTTGGATAATGACGTGCAGGCGCTCAACCTCGCTGGCCGCGTAATAGCGCTCCCCTTCGCTGCGCACGCTGGTAATCAGGCCCTCCCGCTCGTAAAACCGGATGGCCTGGGGGTGGAGGCTCAGCCGCCGGGCCACGACTTCCAGGGAGAAATATCGTCTTTGGGACTGGGGCATGGGCAACCTCTTGAAGAAGATCATCGGTTCGCCGGGGAACACCTGCCGCGGTCCGGCCGGGGCGGTGTGTGGTCCCCGGGGCATCGCCGTCCTACGGACCCGCGTCTTCCGCCGCCGGCACAGTATCCTTCAGTTTTTGGAAGAGTTCCTTGACCCGGCTATCCAGGTGCCGGGGGATCGCCACCTGCACCTCCACGTACTGATCCCCGGTGGCGCCCTTGGTTTTCACCCCCTTGCCCTTGAGCCGGAAACGCTGGCCGTTCTGAGTGCCGGGAGGAATCTTCAACAGCACCGGCTTATCCAGCGTGGGCACGTTGATCTGCCCCCCCAACACCGCATCGAAGAGGGAAATGGTCTTTTTCAGGGAAATATCCTTTCCCTGGCGGCTGAACAGTGGGTGCGGGCGCACCGACAACAGGATATACAAATCGCCCGGCGGGCCGCCGTTATACCCGGGGCCGCCCTTGCCGTGCAGGCGCAGGCGGGTGCCCTGGTCAACCCCGGCCGGAATGACTACTTCGATGCTCTCCACCCCCAATGTCGCCCCCCGGCCGCCGCAGTGGCGGCAAACCTTCTGGCCCGTGCGACCGCTCCCCTGGCATTGGGGGCAGGTCACCAGCAGGCGGACGTTGTCCACCTTCTTTTCCACGCTGCCTCGGCCGCCGCAGGCTGCACAGACGGTGCCGCCCGATTCCCACCCGGAGCCCTGGCAGGCCCCGCAGGCCCGCTCCTTTTCCAGACTGAAGGTGCGCTTGCCGCCCCGCACCGCTTCCAGAAAATCGATCTCCAGGGCCGCGGTGAGGTCCTCTCCCCGCATGGGACCGCGCGGCGCCTGCGTCCCGGTGAAAAAGTCCCGGAACAGGTCCCCGAAATCGCGGTAGGCATAGGCCTCTTCAAAATCCCGGGCGGCCTCGGGGCGGGCATAATAGGCGCCGGGCCCCATCTCGTCGTACTCCCGCTTTTTCTCGGGATTGCCGAGAATATCGTACGCCGCCGAGACTTCCTTGAATTTGACCTCCGCCTGGGGATCGTCGGGATTGACGTCCGGATGGTATTTCCGGGCCAATTTTCGATAGGCTTTTTTAATCTCCGCGTCCGTCGCGGTCTTCGGCACCCCGAGAATATCGTAGGCGTCCCTTTCCAGCACTTCTTCCCCCTCAGGCAAACCGGCTGGTGGCCGGCCGCTGCCACAGTATCTTATGAATAACCTTAGGTGAACCCACGGCTATTGTCAAGCCAGGAAATGGCCAGCCCCCTCGACAGGACCAGGCCCCGGTATTACTTTTCCGGTAATTACATTTAACGGAGGTTTTTTATGGCTCCTCTGCAACCCGGCGACCCCGCCCCCGATTTCGCCCTCCCCGACCAACGCGGGAATATCGTCCGCCTGGCGGATTTCGCCGGCCGCAAGCTGCTCCTGTTCTTCTATCCCAAAGCCAACACCAGTGGCTGCACCAAACAGGCCTGCAGCGTCCGGGACGCCCGCAGCGAACTCGCCGACCTGGGCGTGGCCGCCTTGGGCCTCAGTCCCGATCCGCAAGCCTCCCAACAGAAGTTCGACGCCAAACACGGCCTGGGCTTTCCCCTCCTCTCCGACGCCGACCACACCGTGGCCGCGGCTTACGGCGCCTGGGGGGAAAAATCCATGTACGGCAAGAAGTACGAAGGCGTCATCCGGTCCGCCGTTCTCATCGACGCCCAGGGCCAAGTCATCCAGGCCTGGTACAAGATCAAACCCGAAGATACCGTCCCCCTGGCCCGGCAGGCGTTGGCAGTGTAAGGTCGGGGAAGGGGGCTGCGGGTCTCAAGACTCTTCCCCCCGCCCCCGCACCCCCACCCTCAATTCCGTAAGGCTATCAGGGCGGAGGCCCTCCCGGGGTCGCCAACACCTGCTCTCGGCGATATAATATAAAAGATAACCCATACGCCCCCGGAGCAACACCGAAACCCCGGCGAGAGGTGAGGCCGTGACGCGCAAGCTGAAAAACACCTTGGAAATCTATCAGTTGCTGGAAAAGTCGGACTGCAAACAGTGCGGTGAAAAGACCTGCCTGGCCTTCGCCGGCGCGGTCTTTCTGGAACGCCGCCAACTCCAGGATTGTCCCCGGTTATCCCCGGAAATGCTGGCCGCGGTCGCCGCCGCGCCGGAAAACCTCAATGCCCTGGAGCCGGGCTGCGAGTACCTGAACAACCTGAAGGCCCAAATCGCCCGCCTCGACCTGGCCGCCGCCGCCGACCGGGTGGGGGGGAGTTTTGCGGGGGACAGACTCACCGTCAAGGTCCTGGGGAAAGACTTCAGCGTGGACACCGCCGGCAACCTGAGCGCCGACATCCATATCAACCCCTGGATCGCCGGGCCCTTTCTCAACTACGTGCTGTCCGGCCAAGGACTGACCCCCACCGGCAAGTGGGTGTCGCTGCGGGAACTGAAAGAGGGCCGGGAACGCTACCCGCTCTTTCAACGCCGCAGCGAACAGGCCCTGCAACAGGTGGCCGACAACTACCCCGACCTCTTCGACGACATCGTCCGACTCTTCGCGGGGAAACAGGTGCCGCAACACTTTGACTCCGATATCTCGGTGGTGCTGCACCCGCTCCCCAAAGTGCCGGTGATGATCTGCTACTGGCGGCCGGAAGAAGACCTGGCCTCCAACCTGCTTGTGTTCTTCGACGACACCGCGGACCATAACCTGGACGTGGACTCGGTCTTCAACTTGGGAGTGGGCATGGCCCACATGTTCAAAAAAATCGCCCTCCGCCACGGCTTTGCCGGAATGGGGTGATACCGCTCCCCGGGAGTTCCCCTAACCCTGCGTCTGACCCGGGGCTCCTCTCCCGACAATCCCTGATGCCCCCGTTATCAGCCGTTAAAAAGCCAGCCCCGGCCAAACGCATTCCCGGGCGCTCAGGGGCCGCGCGCCAGTCGCCGGAAACGAGTTCCCCGGCCCTCCCCCGCAGCTTTCCTCACGCCAGCCGGATGCGGAACTTCTCCGCCAGATGATCGGGATTGTAGGACAGCTTGGCCTTGCGCAGGCCGGGTTCGCCCAGATCCTGCTCCCGGTTGACGAACTCGGCGGCGGCCCAGGCGTGCTCACAGAATTGCTGGTTGATGGCCGCGTAGAGCCCCCGGATTTCCGGGTTGGCCTTTTCCAGGTGCACGACGGCGGTGCGGCCGTTGAGTTTCTCCCCCAGGGCAAAGGCCTCCACCCGGCCGTCGATGAGGATCACCCCGCCGGTGAGTCGCAGCTCCGTAAAATAGTTCAGCGCGGTCTTGACCGCGTCCCATTCGTCCATGAGGTTCATATCATCGACGCAGCGACGCCACTCGCACCAGCGGTGGGCCAGGTCCCGGCAGGCGGGCAGATGCCCGGTGGCCAGGGGCTGGTACTCATAGCGGTAGGCGCGGGCGAAGGCGTTGAGGTGGTTCTTCTTGTCGTGGAACTTGCGCCCCGCCAGGCTGATGAGGTCCGCGGTGCGGTAGACGTAGTCGAAGTGGTCCCGCTGGGGCTCCACTGCGAACCCCCCGGCCTCCCGCAGCTCCGCCGCCAGCCGGGCGTCGGCCCGCTCGATGGCGGCCGGCCGGCCCCCGGCCGCGGCCTGCAACTGTTCCAGCAGCCGGCGGCAGACCGCCGTCCGGGGCCCCGGCCCCACCGGCGGCAGGGCCCCCCGGCCGCCCTCCGGGGACCGGGCCGTCAGCAGCAGGCAGCCGTCGGACACCGCCCACCGGAAGTGGTAGTGCCCTTGCCAGATGAACAGATTGGTGAAGGTCAGCTCCGAGGTTTCGGGCTGGTAGTCCCGGAAGAAGGTGTGGATGGCATCCCGGGCGCTCAACTCCACCGGCTGGAAACCGGCCTCCATCGGAATTTCCGTCATCGGTCATCATCCTCAGGGAAAACGCAGAGCGGCAAACGCCCCTGCGTCTGACGCTGTTGGCCGGTATAAAAACCGACGGCCAGGCCGTCACCCGGCCCGGCCGTCGCTCTTTTGCCGGCGGCAATTTTCTCTTCCGGTTAGGCGTGACCCTTGATCTGGTCACCGATCTTGCGCCCCAGCTCCCGGCACTTCTGCAAATCCTCCGCCGTGGGGACGTAATTGACCCTCAGGCCCGGGTCTGCCAGCTGAATCTTGGTATCTTCCAGGTACTGGTTGATCTGGGCCACGGCCTCGCCGCTCCAGCCGTAGGAGCCGAAGGCGGCGCCGATCCGGCCTGCCGGTTTCAGGCCCTTCATGTAGGTGAGCAGGTCCGCCATGCGGGGCAGCATGTTGTTGTTCAGGGTTGAGGCCCCGCAGATGATGGCCTGGGCGTCCAGCACCTCGGTGATCACTTCGCTGCGGTCGTTGAACTGCAGACTCATCACCTTGACGGACGCGCCGGCCTCGATCAGCCCCTCGGCGATGGCCCGGGCCATGGTCTCGGTGCTCTGCCACATGGTGTCGTAGACCACCACCGCCTTGGCGGCGGTTTCCTGTCTGCTCCAGCGGTCGTAGGCCGCCACGATCCGGCCCGGATCCCCCCGCCAGATGAGCCCGTGGTCCGGGGCGATCATATCGATGGCCAGCCCCAGCCTGTTGACCTCGGCCAGCAGCTTCTGCACCAGGGGGGAATACAACAGCAGGATGTTGGCGTAGTACTTGGCGGCATGGGCCATGAGCTCGGAGGCGTCCACTTCGTCGTCGAACCGTTCGCTGGTGGCCCAGTGTTGCCCGAAGGCGTCGCTGGACAGCAGCAGTTTCTCTTCGGGGATGTAGGAAAACATGCTGTCCGGCCAGTGCAGCATGCGGGTCTCCAGGAAGCTCACGCAGCGGCGGCCCAGGCTGAGGGTCTGCCCGCTGGCCACCACCTCGTAGGGCCAGTCCGCCGGCCGCTGGTGGGCCAAGAGCCCCTTTTTCCCCATGGCGGAGCAGAAGATCTTCTCGGGTCGGATTAAATCCACCACTTCCTGGATGGCCCCGGCATGGTCGGGCTCCACATGATTGACGATGAGGTAGTCGATGCGGCTGGGATCGATAATTTCCGTGATCCGCTCGATCAGCTCCCGCCGCAAGGGATACTTCACCGTGTCCACCAGGGTGATCTTTTCGTCCAGGATCAGAAAGGCGTTGTAGGTCGTTCCCTTGAAGGTGGAATAGCCGTGGAAATCCCGGATGTTCCAGTCCACCGCGCCGACCCAGTAGATATCGTCTTTAATGGCCAGGGGGGCCATGTGGTCACCTCCTCAGCTTAACTCGGGTTCCCGGAGAACCAAGAGGGAAAGCCCGGCCGGGAAGACGCCGGGCTTTTGAGCGGCATTGCTCCTGCCATCGGCTAGGATTCGGGTGAAAATTGATCCTTGGTGGCGCCGCACACCGGGCATACCCAGTTGTCGGGCAGACTCTCGAAGGCCGTGCCGGGGGGAACGTTGTTCTCCGGATCGCCCACTTTCGGGTCATAGACATAGCCACAGACGCCACAGACATATTTCTTCATTATTACACTCCTTTCTCCTTCATTTAGAGTTTGATGGTACGGGTTAATCTTAAGGCAGTTATTTAAAATGGTCCATAAAATTCTGCAGGCGGGCGGTGTCCACTCCCCGGCCCACCAGCGGGCCCTGTTGTAGGACCTCAAAATGGCTCTCGAAGGTCGGCCGCTGGTTGCGGTAAATCACCCCCACCGGAATCTTTTCCCCCCATTGCACCGCCGTCTGCAGGGCCGCCGGCCAGTCTGTGGGATCGTAGGAGGCCGGCAGGGGCTGGCAGCGCTCCTTGTACCAGGCGAACGTGTTCACCTTGTTGAAGGAGACGCATTGTTGCAGGATGTCCACCAGAGCGAAGCCCGGGTGGGCCAGGGCCTGGCCGATCAGCTCCGCCAGGTGATCGGTGAGGCCGCAGAAGCCCCGGGCCACGAAGCCGGCGTGCATGGCCACGGCCACCGCCACCGGGTTGAAGGGCTCGGAATAGACCCCGTGGGGCTGCGCCTTGGTGACGAAGCCTTCCGCCGAAGTGGGGCTGGCCTGACCCTTGGTGAGGCCGTACACCTGGTTGTTGTGCACCAGCAGGGTAAGGTTGACGTTGCGGCGCATGGCAGCCAGGAAGTGGTTCCCCCCTTCGCCGTAGTTGCAGCCGTCGCCGCTCTCCACCACCACCTTCAGGTCCGGCCGGGCCAGCCTGATGCCCGTAGCCACCGGCAGCGATCGGCCGTGCAGGCCGTTGAAGACGTTGGCGTTCAGATAGTGGGGCGCTTTGGCCGCCTGGCCGATCCCCGAGACGAAGATCACTTCGTGGGGGGCCAGGTTGCTGGCCACCAGGGCCTGTTTCACCGCCCGCAGGATCAGGAAGTTGCCGCAGCCGGGGCACCAGGCGGTCTCATATTTTCCGTAGTCGGCAAGCTCGACCATAAGTCCGTCCTTTACTTTGCGGAGCCTTGCAGTTGCCGCAGGATTTCCTGGGGGGTCACAGGCAGGCCGTCATAACGCAGAACCCGGCGGCCGATGGCAAAGCCGGACTCCCGTCGCAGGAGCCGGGCGAATTGCCCCAGGGCATTGCCTTCCACCGCCACTACCTCGCCCGCCCCCTCCAGATAGGGCAGAAATTGTTCCGGGACCAGGGGCCACACCTGGGAAAAACTCAGCAGCGCTGCCTTGGTGCCCGCCGCCCGCAGCCGGGCCGCGGCCTCCCGCGCCGAACCCTGGCTGGAGCCCCACGTCACCAGGAGCAGCTCCGGCTTCTCGTCCCCTTCGTACACCGGGGGCAGCACGGCCTCCCTGAGGCCCTCCCCCTTCTTCAGGCGTTTGTCCACCATTTGGCGGCGCACGCCCAAATCCTCCGTGATATGACCGTCCGGGGTGTGTTCGTCGCTGTCCACCACCACCAGGTGCGAACTCGCCCCGGGAAGCAGCCGGGGGGAAATGCCGCTGTCGGTGAGAGCGAAGCGGTGGTAGGGCGTCTCTACGCCCTCCGGACGGCTGCCCGGCGTCACCGCCGGCAACCGGTCCAGCGCAAAGGGCGTCACCGCCCGGTACGAATCGGCCAGAAACTGATCGGTGAGCAGAAAGACGGGGCTCTGGAATTTCTCCGCCAGTTCCAGCGCCCGCCGGCTGAGGTGGAAGCATTCCTCCACGCTGCCCGGGGCGAAGATCGCCCGGGGGAACTCCCCGTGCCCGGCATGGAGCACAAACTCCAGGTCCCCCTGCTCGGTGCGGGTGGGCAGCCCCGTGGCCGGTCCCGGCCGTTGGGCCACCACAATGCAGATGGGGGTCTCGGTCATCCCCGCCAGGCTCACCCCTTCCACCATCAGGGCGAACCCCCCGCCGGAGGTGGTCACCATGGCCGGCAGGCCGGCATAAGAGGCCCCCAGCGCCATGTTGATGGCCGCAATCTCATCTTCAGCCTGCTCCACCACGATCTGCAGGTCATCCGCGGCGGCGATCAGATTGAGGGGAATGGAGGTGGAGGGGGTCATGGGGTAAAAGGCGCAGAATTTCACCCCCGCAGACATCGCCCCCAAGGCCAGGGCCTCGTTGCCGTTGAGCATCAACCGCGGCGGCGGGGTGGCCACCGGCGCCAGTCTCGCCCCCTCCGGCAGATTCCGGCCCGCGGCCCAGCTTAGGGCGGCATCCAGGGCTTCTTCGTTCAGGACGGTCATCTCCGGTTTTTTCTTACCGAAGAAGTCCTCCATGCTGCCCCGCACGATCTCCCGCTCCAGACCCAACACCGCCACCACCACCCCCAGAACCGCGATGTTGACGTGTTCTCCCGGAGCCAGGGTCGCGTAGGGCACCCGCACGGCCCCGGCGGGGGTGATCTTCCATCTGTCATCGATGATGATCACGGCCTCGGCGCTCAGCTCCGCCTGATGGAGCGCCACGGTCTCGGGATTGAGGGCCACCAGCAGGTCGATTTCTTCCGCCGGAGCGCAGATTTCCTCCGGGCTCACCCGCAGGGCGAAGGTATTGTGCCCCCCCCGGATGCGGGACTGGTAATCCTGATTGACGACGATATGATATCCCGCCCGCACCAGGCTCTTGGCCAGGATCTGGGCCACGGTCAGCAAACCCTGCCCGGCCTCGCCGCCGATGAGCAGGTTCATGTCGGTGCGTTTCTCCGCCATCCTGATCCATCCTTCCGCGCGCCGCGGTGTGTCACTTGCGGGGGTGCTGCAAGGGATTGGGGGAGGGAGATTGAGGGCCGGGACAGGCATCGGTCACCCCTGACCCGCCCTCAATCTGACAAAAAATCTTTAGAGGTCTGGCTGCCGCCGGTGCCGTGCAGACCTGGACGCCCGGCGCCGTCCCGCTTGCTTAGGCCTTCCAGAGTCCGTGCAGATTACAATATTCCCGGGCCGTGATTTGGGCGGCCTCCACGCAGAAGAAGGCCTCCGGGGCCATGCCCGGCTGGAGGAATTCGCGGTAGACCTTGCCGTCGGCGATGAGTTCGATCCACTCGATGTAATGCTTTTCTTCCATGGGGTGGGCGACGCTGCCAACCTTGATTTTGTAGCCGCCCGCCACCTTTTCGATCACCGGCACGTGCTTTTCCTTGGCCGCGTCCACGGTGTTTTCCTGAAAGAGTTTCATGGGCTGGCCGCAGCACACCAACTCACCCGCCCCGGCATGCAACATCTCGACAATATTTCCACATACTTCGCATTTATAGACCTGCAACCGTTCCGTCATCTCCATCCTCCTGGAAAAATTGTTCCCTGGAAAAACCATCCTGCATCCCGGGGACGCACTTATAGGCAATATAAGTATCTCCCCGGGGATTTCCAGGGCAGTGGGGTTAAAATCTTCCTTCCGGGGGCCGCGCTTCTGCGCCCCGCGCTCCCTGCGGCCACGGCGGCCCTCACTCGAAAATCGTCACCTGCGCTCGCCGCCCTTCTACCCGCCCGTTAATGGGCGCTGGGCAGGCTGGCCCATTGGCCGCGCCAGGTGCAACGGCAACAATGCGTCTCGGTGTCGTCGGCGATGGCCGGTAGTTCCCTGTCCACACAGGGGACCAACTCGCCGTTTTTGCATTCAAATTCAATCATGTCATAGTCATCCCCGGGCTCCCGCACAAAAAACTTACGGGAGCCGCACAGGGGACATTTGCGATCGGGCATATATCATCCTCGGGGCGCGGCCGGCCGCGTCCGCCGTTAGTCCACTTTATAGAAAACCTTCTTGCTGCTGTTGCACACCGGGCAGCGCTCGGGGGCCTCGGGTTCCACGGTATAGCCGCAGACCGCGCAGACGTAATAATCACCGCCCTTCAACTCACCCATTTTCTCCAGGGCCTGCTGATAGAGATCGTGGTGCACCTTTTCCACTTCGTTGGCGTACTGGAAGCTCCGCTCCGCTTCCTTGTTGCCTTCGGCCTGGGCGTCGGCGATCATCCCCGGATACATGCTCTTGAATTCGTGGGATTCCCCGGCGATGGCCTCCTTGAGGTTGTCGGCGGTGCTGCCGATGCCCTTCAGGGCCTTCAGATGGTTGTGGGCGTGCACCGTCTCCGCCTCGGCCGCGGCCCGGAAAAGTTTGGCGATCTGGGGATAACCCTCCCGCTCGGCCTGTTTGGCAAAAGCCAGATACTTGCGGTTGGCCTGGGACTCGCCGGCAAAGGCCTCTTTCAGTGCTTTTTCGGTTTTCGACATGGTTTCCTCCTTGGGTGGCGTTAGTGACTTTATTTATGGTGGTGATGGCTTTGTGTCGTAAGGAACTTAAGCAGCGCTCAGGAGTCTGTCCAGTAGGCGCTCCACCAAAAATAACAAAGACTCCAAATCCAGGTAGGTCATCACCTGGGCGTCGAACAGGAAGTGGGCCTGGGCCGCAAAATCCTCCTCCGGCTCCTCGTCGTGGAAGATCAGCAACAGGGGCACCCGGGGCAGCGGCCGGAAGACCGTCTGGAAATCGGCGTCGGCCGCCACCGCCGCCGGCTCCCCCCCGCACTGGCGGCCGCGGTCGGCGAGTTCTTCCGCCTTCCCGGCGAACTGCTGGGCCAGCTTCGCCGCCAGGCGTCGCAGGGTCTTGGTCTTGGAGACCGAATTGGGCAGATTCTCGAAGGTGAGCCACTGCCCCGTCAGGGGCCGGTTTCCCTGTGAGGCGATGTAGTTGTAGAGCAGAATGGCGTCCCAGGGGTTGGCGGCGGCCCCGTCCGGATAACGGACCTCGTCTTTGAAAACCAGCAGCGCCTCGCCGAAATAGGGTATCCGCAGATACTCCCGGCCCTCCTCCCGGCCGGCCGCGGCCTCCAGCCCGGCCGCCAGGGCGGCGAAATCCAGGGGCGCCACCTTCTCCTGTAAATGCTTCAGGGCGATGACCGGCATCTCCCGGCGGCGCCCCACCCCCTGCTGCTGCTGCCAGGCAATGGCCGCCGCCTGGACTTGCAGGGCCTCCGGCAGATGGGGACAGCGGCTGACGTCCTCTCCCTCCACCACCACCTGGGCGGCGAAGGCCAGACAGGAGGTCTGGCCGCATTCCCCGCAGTTGGTTCGGGGAAGCTGCTTGTAAAGTTCCAGGGCCGACAATGCCATATAAGTCCCCGCCAAGATTACGGTGCCCGCAGATTTCCCGCCCGCCCCTCCCCGGAGCGGCCTCCTGAACAACCTATCAATATGAATTAACTACAAATTATCATGAACCAAATTTTAACAAAGCTTCCCTCTCCGGAAGGCGCGAGCCCGTCCGCCTCCCGACCCCGGGGGCCATCCCCCCATTAACTGCCGGTCTTATTTATCTTTTTGGGAAAATGCCGCGGCAGGAATAGTCATACGTCGGGCATCAGCTCGCCGCCGTGCGCCAGGCCTTGCCGGACTGTTGACACGCGGCGCAATACCCCAGGAACTCCAACCGATGGCCGGTGATGGCGAAGTCGCATTTGCCGCTGAGCAATTCGTTTATGCTGGCCACCGGTTCCACGGGCGCATCTTCCACCCGCCCGCAACGCAAACAACGCAAATGATAATGCTCATCCGTGGTGGCGTCGTACCGTCTTTGCGTCCCGGCGGATTCTATCTTTAATATCTGGCCGGACTCCGACAGCACGTCCAAATTCCGGTAGACCGTCCCCAAACTGATTCGAGGGAGTCTCCGCCGCACCATCTCGTACACTTCCAGCGCCGTCGGGTGCGATTTCACTTTGTTCAGCTCTTCCAGGATAACCTGACGTTGGCGGCTGAGCCGGAATTTTGGTACTTCGTTCTTCATGAGAATAATTCCTGTTATTGAAAATTATAGAAACTACACTCCTCCCTGTCAAGCTCCCTGCATAAAAAAATCCTCCGCCGTCCCTGGATTAATTTGTCCGATGGTGCTCAATGGCTGCTTTAATAAAAAAATACTATATAGTTACCCACCTGTCGTCACGGCTCCAGCAAGCCCAACTGCCGCAGCGCCCGGGGATCCTTGCGCCAATTCTTCCATATTTTGACCCAAAGTTCAAGGTATACTTGCGCCTCCAGTAAAGCTTCCAGGTCCCGCCGGGCTTCCTGCCCGATAATTTTCAATAACCGCCCTTTCTGCCCGATGACGATGCCCTTCTGGGATTCCCGCTCCACGTAAATGACCGCCCGGATGCGCACCAGCGCCGGACGCTGGCGTTCGTCGAACTCCTCGATCTGCACCGCCACGGCGTAGGGAATCTCCTGGGAGGTGTGCCGGAAGACCTTCTCCCGAATGATCTCCGCGGCCAGAAACCTTTCGCTCTGGTCGGTCAGGTGCTCCTCCCCGTAAAGCGCCGGCCCCTCCGGCAGGGCGGCCACGATCTCCCGGAGCAGCTCCGGCAGGCCATCCCCCTGCAGCGCGGATATGGGCACAATCGCAGCTTGGGGAAAGATCCCGTGATACCGGGCCATCAGGGGCAGTACCTCCGGTTTGGCAATGGTGTCGATTTTATTGATAGCCACAATCACCGGCTGGGTCAGCCCTCCCAGGTGCTCCCGGACCACTTCCTCCTCGGGGTCCCGCTCCTGGGGGCTGACCAGCCACACCACCACGTCGGCTTCCGCCAGCGCCCGCCGCGCCGCCTGCACCAGGGCTTCGTGCAGCCTGTCCTTCGGCTTGATCAGCCCCGGTGTGTCCAGGAAGAGCACCTGCGCCCCCGGCCGGTTGATCACCCCCAACAGGCGGTGCCGGGTGGTCTGGGGCTTGGGGGAGACGATGGCCAGCTTCTCCGCCAGCAGACGGTTCAACAGAGTGGATTTGCCCACATTGGGCGCCCCCGCCAGGGCCACGTAACCGCATTTAAAATTGGGAGGCATTACTATTCTATACCTTTCTACTTCCATTTTGTATCTTTTTTAATATGCCATGGTTGCCTGATTTATAACGCCGCCCCGCTTCACGGTCTCCCCACTACTTTCGCCGCCGCCGGGTCCACCCCCCCAGCAGCCCCAACCCGGTCAGCCCCAAACACGCCC
The DNA here is from genome assembly GCA_964428565.1 of uncultured Desulfobacterales bacterium. Taxonomy (GTDB): domain Bacteria; phylum Desulfobacterota; class Desulfobaccia; order Desulfobaccales; family Desulfobaccaceae; genus CAYRYV01. The sequence continues at coordinate 53,802 of CAYRYV010000012.1, forward strand.
AGGCCAGCAGATCGCCATGGCGGCTGTAGAAACTGCCCCCCGTCATCAGGGGCAGGTCCGCAGCCTGCGCCGCCGGCACGAACAGCTCCGATTGCCAGGTGATCCGACCGCTGGGCAGGACGAAGGCGCTGAAGCCGGTGTTGGCCGCCCGGGCCAGGGGCAGCCGGTTCTCCACCGCCCGCAGCACCCCCATGGCCAGGTGCTGATAGGGCGCGCTGGTCCTCCCGAACCAGGCGTCATTGGTGATGTTCACCAGCAGCAGGGCCCCGTTGCGGGCCATGGCCCGACTCAGGTCGGGGAAGATTGACTCGAAGCAGATCAGGGTCCCCAACCCGGCCTCGGGAAGGGCAATCACCGCTCCCGGCGGCCCCTCCATGAAATCGCCCACCATGGGCACCATCTTGCCGATGAAGAAGAACCACCGCCGCAGGGGCACATACTCCCCGTAGGGCACCAGGTGGGCCTTGTCGTAGTAACCCGCCACCTCCCCCTGGGGGGTCAGCAGGTAGGCCCGGTTGTAAAACCACTGCTCCTCCTGGCGGAATTCCACCGCCGGGCTGCCGAACAACAGGTAAACCTGGTTTTCCCGGGCCACCGCCGTCACCAGGGGCGACAGCAGCGGGTCCCGCAGAAAGAGAAAGGGCGCCGCCGTCTCCGGCCAGATCACCAGGCGCGGCTCCGCGGACTTCAGACTCCTGGTCAACTCTCCGTATATGTCTATGGTTTTCTTTCTATTTTCCGGGTCCCACTTCTGACTCTGCTCGATATTGCCCTGGGCCACCCCCACCTTCATCCGCGGACTGGCGGCTTCCTTACCTTCGATCTCCGCCAGCCGCAGCCCCCCGTAAATCAGACTCCCCGCCAGCGCCGCCGCCGTCAGCAACGCCCACCCCAGCCGCCGCCGCTGCCCCGTCGCCCAACTCTTCCCCGCCTGGTAGATCGTCACGTTCACCAGCACGATGAGCCCCGAAAGCCCGTAGATCCCCACCACGTCAGCGTTCTGCACCAGCCGGGGACTCTGGTACAGGCCGTAGCCCAGCAGCATCCAGGGAAAACCGCTGATGATGTAAGTCTGGCCGTACTCCAGGGCTACCCACACCACCGGCCCCCACCAGATGGCATGATAACCCCGGGCCTCCCCCCAGGTGAAGGCCCACGCCCAGACCCCCCGGTAGAGACTGAGATAGCCCGCCAGCAACAACAGCACCCCCACCCCCACCGGCATCGGCAGCTTCCCGTACGTATGGGTCACGTAAACGATCCAGTAGAGCATGGTCAGGTTCTGCGCCAACCCGTTGATCAATCCCAAAAAAAAGGCCCGCCGGCCCCGGACCCCGTCCAGGGCCCAGACGAGGGGCAGCAGCCCCCCCCACAACAGATAAGCCTGGGAAAACTTGGGCAGCGCCAGCGTCACCAGCAGCCCCGACAGGACCGCCGCCGCCCCCCGCCCCCACCCCGGGCCCCCATACTGGTGAGCCCCCGTGCCGGGCGGGGGCTCAAGTTGTTGCTGTATCATCTTAAACCCTATAAATCTGAAGTATTTTTGCCACACCGTGGACTTTTTCGCCATTCTCCCGTCTTGTTAACCATCCTATGAATATCATTTAAATTATTGCAGCAGAAAAGTAAACAAAACTAAACGTCGCTGTTTGGTTTTCTGAACAGCATTCTCCGGACAGAACAATATCGTGCTGAAATAACTACATTTTTATTGTGGCCCGCTTTTTGAAATAAATCCGGCAGGAAAGGGAAATGCCGGCATCTGGGGTTCGGGAACCCCGCAGCCGCCGCCGCCCTCCCAACTCACTTCGGAAGGAATTATGGCGCCCGCCATCGAACATCGGCAACACCCCCGCCTCCAGGCGGAACTCTCCCTCTTTTACCGCTGCCCCGCCGCAGACTCGGGGGAACTCCGCACCTTCAAGGCCACCACCCGGGACATCAGCCCCCGGGGCCTCAGTTTCTGGGCGGAACCCGCCGGGCAATGCCTGGCCCTCAACCAACTCCTCGACGTGGTGGTGAAAATTCCCAGCCGGGACTACACCCTGGTGCGCCTCCACGTCATCCAGGCCCAAGCCCGCATCGTCCGCCTGGCCTGGCACCCCGGCCACCACCAGTTCTTCGTGGCCCTGGAATTCCTGGGTCGCCCCGAAGTCTGGAGCCCCCCCCGGCCGCCCGCCTCCCCCGACGCCGTCCACCCTCCCCAACCCGGGGCCCCCCTGGCCTCCGCCGTCCGCTAAACCGCCGCTGCCTTCACCGCCCACCTGCCGGATTTACCGCCCTGGCCTTTGAGGGCTCTGGACTTGCGGTCATTGGCCCCCGCGTCCGGCCAGTCCGGCCTCTTATCCGCTTCCTGGCCGCGGCGGGCGTGACTTTGGCATGCCGCGGCCGGCGTGAAAATTTTTTTCTTGACATCAGAATAATTCCTGATAAACTCTTTCCACAATGCACTTATTGCACAATTTGCACTTTATGCACATTTTCTTCAGGACCCTATGAAAAACCTTCAAGCTCCCGTAAACGCTCTCTCCACCCCCCAGCCCCCCTGGCTGGAGGCCGACATCCTGGTCCTGGGCTGCGGCAACACCCTTATGGGCGACGACGGCTTCGGCCCCGCCGTCATCGAACACCTCCAGGCCACCTACCCCCTGCCCCCCCGGGTGCGGGTGGAGGACGTGGGCACCAGCGCCCGGGACCTGCTCTTTGATCTGGTCCTGGCCGACTCCCGCCCCCGGAAGATCATCCTGGTGGACGCCGCTCACCGCAGCGGCCGCCCCCCGGGCGAGGTCTTCGAACTCCCCGTGGCCGCTATGGACCTGGAGAAGGTCAACGATTTCTCGGTGCACCACTTCCCTTCCCTCAACCTGCTCAAGGAGCTGGCCGACCTGGAAGGGGTGGAGGTGCGCCTCTTGGTGGCTCAGGTGCGGGACATCCCCGCCGAGGTGCAACCCGGACTCTCCCCCGAAGTGGCCGCCGCCGTGGCCCCGGCCGGCGGCTGGGTCTGGATGCAGATAGGAGACGCGCGATGATACTGGTGCAGATCGTAACGCTGGCCGAAAAGCTCGGAGTCCATCGCAACACCATCCGCAACTGGGTCAAAAGCGGCCGCCTCAAGGCCAGCCCCGCCCCCGGCAAGGGCCTCATGTTCACCCGGGAAGATTTTCGCCACCTGTGCCTCGAGTTCAACCTCGACCCCGACAGCATTTACTTCCGGGAGTTGGGTGTGCAAGTCCTTCCCCCCTATCCGGCTCACGCCCCGGGGGGTGAAAATAACAGGGAGATTTTAACGAGGGAGGAATCCATGTCAGACAAGCTCGTGGGTTCGGTTATGGTGGTCGGCGGCGGCATCGCCGGCATCCAGGCGGCACTGGACCTGGCCGACTCCGGATATTTCGTCCACCTGGTGGAAAAGTCCGCCGGCATCGGCGGTAAAATGAGTCAATTGGATAAGACCTATCCCACCAACGACTGCGCCATGTGAATTATCTCGCCCAAGCTGGTTGAGTGCGGTCGGCACTTAAACATCTCGTTACACACCCTCTCCCAAGTAACCTCAGTTTCCGGCGACAAAGGCAATTTCACCGTCACCCTGACCCGGCAGCCCCGCTACGTGGACCTCGACAAGTGCATCGCCTGCGGGCTGTGCGCCGAAAAGTGTCCCAAACGGGTGGCGGACGAATACAACCTGGGGGTGGGCAAACGCAAGGCCATCTACATCAAGTACAGCCAGACGGTGCCCCTCAAGTACGCCATCGACAAGGACAGCTGCATCTATTTCCTTAAGGGCAAGTGCAAGGCCTGCGAAAAGTTCTGTCCCACCGGAGCCGTCAATTTCGACGACGCCCCGGAAACCTTTAGCCTCAACGTCGGCTCCCTCATCCTGGCCCCGGGCTACCAGCCCTTCGACCCCTCCGTGGCCGACGTCTGGGGCTACGGCCAATTCCCCGACGTGGTCACCGGCCTGGAGTACGAACGCCTGCTCTCCGCCGGCGGGCCCTTCCAGGGGCATCTGCAGCGCCTCTCCGACGGCAAGGAGCCCAAAAAAATCGCCTGGCTGCAGTGCGTCGGCTCCCGCAGCCGGACCTGCGGCAACCTCTACTGCTCCAGCGTCTGCTGCATGTACGCGGTCAAGCAGGCCTTGGTCACCGCCGAACACGTCCACGGCGGCGGCGTGAACCAGACCATCTTCTTCATGGACCTGCGCAGCCACAACAAGGAATTTGAACGCTACTACGTCGACGCCCGCTCCAAAGGCGTGCGCTTTGTCCGCAGCCGCCCCCACTCCATCCTGCCCGGAAAAAACCGGATCGGGGTGAAAATCGGCTACGTCACCGAAGACGGCCAGAGCCTTGAGGAAGACTTCGATATGGCCGTCCTGTCGGTGGGCCTGGAGGCCCCCCCCGACGCCCTGGAGCTGGCCGCCCAATGCGGCATCTCCCTGAACCAGTACAACTTTGCCGACACCGGCAGCTTCGCGCCGGTGGCCACCAACCGGGACGGCGTCTACGTCTGCGGCGTCTTCCAGGGGCCCAAGGCCATCCCCCGTTCGGTCACCGAAGCCTCCGCCGCGGCCGGGGAAGCGGCCAAGGCCCTGGCCCCGGCCCGGGGTACCCTCACCCGGGAAAAAACCTATCCCCCGGAGCGGGACGTCTCCGGCGAAGCCCCCCGCATCGGGGTCTTCGTCTGCTCCTGCGGCATCAACATCGCCAACACCGTGGACGTCAAGGAGCTGGCCGACTACGCCCGGGGTCTCCCCTATGTGGAACTGGTGGAAAACAACCTCTTCACCTGCTCCACCGACACCCAGGACCTCATCGGCAGCCGCATCAAGGAGCTCAATCTCAACCGCATCGTCATCGCCGCCTGCACCCCCCGGACCCATGAGCCCCTCTTCCAGGACACCCTCCGGGAGGCCGGCCTCAACGGCTATCTGGTGGAAATGGCCAACATCCGCAACCAGAACTCCTGGGTGCACCAAGGCCAGCCGGCCACGGCCACGGCCAAGGCCAAGGACCAGGTGCGCATGGCGGTGGCCAAGGCGGCCCGGGACTTCCCCCTCAGCCGCCTGTCCGTGCCGGTGGTGCAGCGGGCCCTGGTCATCGGCGGCGGCCTGGCCGGCATGACCGCGGCCCTCGACCTGGCCGACCGCGGCTACGAAACCGTGTTGGTGGAGCAGAGCGAACGCCTGGGCGGCAACGCCTGGAACCTCAACCGCACCTGGAAGGGCGAAGACGTCCGCAGCATGCTCACCTCCATCATCCCTAAGGTGGAAAACCACCCCAAGATTCAGGTGCTGAAAAAGGCGCTGGTCAAAACCGTAACCGGCTCCGTGGGGAATTTCGCCAGCGACCTCGAAGTGGACGGCGTCCGCCGGACCGTGGCCTACGGCGTCGTGGTCACCGCCATCGGCGCCCGGGAGTTGGAACCCACGGAATACCTCTACGGCCAGGACGCCCGCATTATGACCCACCTGCAGTTCGACGCCGAACTCCGGGAGCGGGCCGCCACTGTCAAGAAGGCCGACAGCGTCGTCTTCATCCAGTGCGTCGGCTCCCGGGAGCCGCAGCGCCTCTACTGTTCCCGGGTCTGCTGCACCCATTCCGTGCATAACGCCGTCAAGCTCAAAGAGCTGCACCCGGAAATGAACGTCACCGTACTCTACCGCGACCTGCGCACCTACGGCGAACGGGAGGAACTCTACTTCAAGGCCCGGGACCTGGGCGTGCTCTTCGTGCGCTTCACCCTGGACACCAAACCCAAGGTCTTCCGGGAAGGCAACGAGCTCTTCGTCGAGGTCCTGGACCACATCCTGAACCTGCCGGTGCGCCTCCCCGCGGATTATCTGGTCCTGGCCTCGGCCATCGTGCCCAACGACACCTCCGAGCTGGTGGAGCTCTACAAGTGCGCCGTCAACGCCGACGGCTTCTTCAACGAAGCCCACCCCAAGCTGCGGCCCGTCGACATGACCGTGGACGGCATGTTCGTGGCCGGCCTCATCCACCATCCCAAGCCCCTGGACGAGGCCGTCAGCCAGGCCCAGGCCGCCGTGAGCCGGGCCGGGGTGGTGCTGGCCCGGGAGACCATGCAGTTGGACGCCATCAAGAGCTACGTCACCGACCGGTGCGACGGCTGCGCCCTCTGCCTGGACGTCTGCCCTTACCTGGCCATCAAACTGGAGGAGTATAAAGACAACGGCCATGCCCACCGCCGCATCGCCACCGACAAGGCCCTGTGCAAAGGCTGCGGCCTCTGCGCCGCCACCTGCCCCAAGGGAGGCGTGGAAGTCCACGGCTTCACCCTGGATCAGCTGCAGGCCCAGGTGGACGTGGTGGTGGATTCCCTGTAACCCGACCGGCGGCTGGCCCCCGCCGGGCGGGTTGCTACCGGGTGTGGGGGGAAGGCCGGGGGGTCCGCCCCCTCCCCTCCCCCCCACACTCTCTCCCAACCCGTGTAAGCCGTTGGGAATCTGCCTGCCGGTAGATTCCCGACGGAAATGTCGCCAGGTGTTTTCGGGGTTGGGGCCGGGGCCTCCGGTCCCTGGCCCCCTCTCCCAAAAAAGCTGAGAAGACCTTTCCGAATGAGGAGGTTACATAATGTCTGAAAATTTTGAGCCGGTCATTTTGGGTTTTCTGTGCAACTGGTGCGCCTATGCCGGGGGCGACCTGGCCGGGGTCTCCCGGTTGCAGTACCCCCCCAACATGCGGGTGATCCGCACCATGTGCTCCGGGATGGTCCATCCCCAACTGGTGGTCAACGCCCTGGAACGGGGGGTGGACGGCGTCATCGTCATGGGGTGACACCTGGGCGACTGTCATTACCTGGATGGTAATCACAAAGCCTTGGCCCGGGCGCAAGCCACCAAGATCGTGTTGGACGGCATGGGCATCGACCCCGAGCGGTTCGCCATCGAATGGGTGTCGTCGGCGGAAGCCCCGCGCTTTGCCGACCTGGTCACCCGCTTTACGGAAAAGATTCGGAAACTGGGTCCCAGCCCCATGCGGGCCCCCAAGGCCCAGGCCGCCTGAGGCCGGCGCCTCGGGTCGGAACATTGCGGGCTACCGCCGGAGGGATTATGAAGACCTTTTTCCATCTTATTCAAGAAGTCCAGAAGCCGGGCCTGTGCCATCACTGCGGGGGCTGTGTGACCTTCTGCACCGCCATCAACTATGGCGCTTTGGAGCTCGACCCCGAGGGCCGGCCCCGCTACAAGGACATCGAAAAGTGCATCGAATGCGGCATCTGCCACGCCATCTGCCCGGAGGTGGGCGAACTCGACGAGGAGATGAAGCGCCTGACGTCCTGGAGCGCCCCCATCGGGCGTATGATGGAGTTGACCATCGCCCGGGCCACCAGCCCGGAGGTGCGGGCCCACGCCACCGACGGCGGGGTGATCACCGCCCTGTTGCTGCACCTGATGGACATCGGGCGCATCGACGGCGCCATCGTCTCCCGCAAAATGGGCGCCTTCAGCCGGGTACCCTGGCTGGCCATCACCAAGGATGAAATCCTCGACGCCGCCGGCTTCCATTTCGATACCATGCACGGCATGACCCATTTCTCCAAGGTCTACTCCAGCCTGGAATCCACCTTCTCCCCTTCCATCATGGAGTTGGGGGAGGTGGCCAAGAAGCATCTGAACCGGGTCGCCTTTGTGGGAACGCCCTGCCAGATCAATACCCTGCGCCGCATGGAGGTCCTGGGCGTGGTCCCCTCCGGGACCATTCAGTACCACTTCGGCCTGTTCTGCACCGGCAACTTCCATTTCGGGCCCGAACAGCGCCGGCTGCTGGCCGACGTCGGCGGTTTCTCCTGGGATGACGTCTCCAAGGTGAACGTCAAGGAAAACCTGATGATTCACCTGAAGAGCGGCGAAATCCGCAACATCCCCCTCGACGAGATCAACTTCATGAAACGCTACGCCTGCCGCTATTGCGACGACTATACCGCCGAGTACGCCGATCTGTCCTTCGGCGGCATCGGCTCCCCCGAAGGCTGGACCACGGTCATCGTGCGCTCCCCCTTGGGACGGGCCATCATGGCCGACGCCAAAGAAATGGACATCGAAGAGTATGAGCGCGAGGCCCGGGCCTTGTTGGTCCCCGACGCCACCGCCAAGGTGATGAAATGGTCCGCCATGAAGAAAGAGACCGCCGACCGCCATCACCGCGAACTGGAACGCAAATCCGTCAGGATCAAGATCTAGGAGGGAGGCCCAGTGGCAGTCAAGGTAGCCTCTGAATGGTTAAATTCGTGTTCGGGCTGCGAAATCGCCATCCTGAACCTGGGCGAGACGCTCTTGGCCGTCCTGCCCCAACTGGAATTCGTCCATATCCCGGTGCTCATGGACCATAAATACTTCGGCCAGACCGGCCAGGGCGACCCCCACCACCTCGACATCCCCAAGGCCGTGGTGGGCATCATCACCGGCGGCGTCCGCAACCAGGAACACGTCGAAGTGGCCCAGGCCATGCGGGCCAGCTGCGACGTCATCATCGCCCTGGGCACCTGCGCCACCCACGGCGGCATCCCGGCCCTCATCAACCAGTGGCCCAACGAGGCGCTCTTCGAGCGCTACTACCGGGGCAGCGAAACCACCGACCCCCATCCCGATCCCGCCGGCCAGGTGCTCCCCGCCTGCCTCGACCGCTCCTACGCCCTGGACGAGAAGATCAAGGTCGATATCTATCTCCCCGGCTGCCCCCCGCATCCCGACTGGATCGGCGAGGCCATCGTGGCCCTGCTGGAAGGCCGCCCCCCGCAGTTGCCCACCAAGAGCGTCTGCGACACCTGCCCCACCATCCGGGAGGGCAAGGGCAAACTCAAACAGCTCCACCGCTTCACCAAAAACGCCCATTACGACCCCGCCAAACCGGTGCGCGAGATGCACTGCCTCTTCGAGCAGGGGCTGCAGTGCATGGGCTCCGTGACCAGGGCGGGCTGCGCCGGCAAAAACGGCGAGGCCCCCCAATGCATCCAGGCCCGGGTCCCCTGCCAGGGCTGCTACGGCCCCGTCCAACAACGGGGCAACCAGCTGCTGGATTACCTCAACGCCCTGGCCAGCAATCAGATCGACTTCAACTCCCTCATCGACAAGACCACCCTCCTGGAGTTCTCCGGGGGGCACGGCCTGCTGCGGCCCAAGGCCGGGAGGCAGTAAGGAGGACATATGGCAGCATCCACCGTCACCGCGCCTGCCGAGCGCGCCTTTGCCCACGGCGCCGGGACCCGGAAGGTGATCAATATTCAGCCGGTCACCCGCATCGAGGGCCACGCCCGCATCGCCATCACCCTGAACGACGCCGGCGAGGTCGCCGATACCCAACTCAACATCATGTCCCTGCGGGGCTTCGAGAAGTTCATCGAAGGCAAGCCCGCCGAGGAAGTCCCCAAGATCGTCAACCGCATCTGCGGCATCTGCCCCTGGATGCACCACACCGCCTCCAACAAGGCCGTGGACGGCTGTTTTAACGCCACCGTGCCCCCCGCCGGCCACAAACTCCGGGAACTCATGCAGGTCATGGCCCAGATCAACGACAAGATCCTGCATTTCTTCTTCCTGGCGGCCCCGGACTTCGTCCTGGGCCCCGGCGCCGACTACAAGGTCAGAAACGTCCTGGGCGTGGTCGCCGCCGCCCCGGAGCTGGCCACCCGGGTAGTGAAAATGCGCCAGGCCGGCCAGATGATGATCGAAAAGTTCGCCGGCAAGGTCATCCACCCCATCGTCGTCGTCCCCGGCGGCTTCGCCAAGCCCATGCGCGAGGACGAACGCCTCGAAATGCTGGCCGGGACCAAAGAGCAGCTCGAGTTTGCCAAATTCTGCATCGACTTCGCCAAGCAGAACGTCTTCTATAAACTCGACCCCGCCACCCTGGCCCTGGGCGAGATCAAGACCGGCTTCCTGGGCACCGTCAACCCCGACGACGGCTCCCTGACCCTGTTCGACGGCATCCTGCGCCTTATGAAGCCCGACGGCAGCTATCAGGAGTTCTCTTACGCCCAGTACGCCGACTTCCTCGGCGAACACGTGGAAGACTGGTCCTACTGCAAGTTCCCCTACGCCAAAACCTGGGGCGAAGGCTTCGACATGAACCTGGCCAGCCCCAAAGGCATCTACCGGGTCAACACCCTGGCCCGCCTCAACGTCTGCGATAAGATCAACACCCCGCTGGCCCAGGCCGAACTCGAGGAGTTCCGCAGCCGCTTCGGGCGGCCCGCCCAATCCACCATGCTCTACCATTGGGCCCGCCTCATCGAGCTGGTCTACGCCTGCGAGCGGGTCCTCGAACTGCTGGCGGACCCCGACATCACCGACCCCCACGTCCGCAACGAAGTGACGCCGCAGGCCGGCAGGGGCGTGGGCTGCGTCGAGGCCCCCCGGGGCACCCTGCTCCACGACTACTCCACCGACGACAACGGCCTCATTTCCCGGGCCAACCTCATCGTCGGCACCACCCACAACGTCGCCCCCATGAACATGAGCATCCGGGCCGCGGCCGACAGCGTCATCACCAAGGGCGTGGTCACCGAGGAGGCCCTCAACAAGGTGGAAATGGCCGTCCGCGCCTACGACCCCTGACTGAGCTGCGCCACCCACCGCCTGGACGGCGGTCGCGTTGTCGAAATCGAAGTCTTCGACGCCCACGGCAACCTCGTGACGGCGGCGAAGTAAGACGCCCGGTGGAAGGCCGGGGAACCCCGCTCCCCGGCCCTCCCCCCCGGATAAGACCCATGCACTCCCTTCCCGAACCCGTTCGGGAACCTTTACCTCAACCTCCTAACCTCTCACCGGGGGCGGCCTTATGGTCGCCCCCTCTTTTCCTGTCCCCGGCAATTTTTGATTACAATGAATATCAAAGAGTTAGTTGACTGGAAAAAAAATTATCGCTATACTTTGTACCATGGTGAAATTGGCGCCCACCCCTGACGCCGGCCAGCCCGCCACCCATCTTCTCAGTCGCCGGCGGCTGCGCGTCCAGGGAGTGGTCCAGGGAGTGGGCTTCCGCCCCTTTGTCTACCGCCTGGCCCTGCGGCACGGCCTTGCCGGCTGGGTGCGCAACACCTCCGCCGCCGTGGAGATCGAAGTGGAGGGCGCCGCCGCCGCCGTGGCCGCCTTTTGCCGGGAACTCCTCACCGAGGCCCCCGCCCTGGCCCGGGTGGACGCCCTCGTCTCCGAACACACCCCCCCTCTGGGGGAGGAGGCCTTTCTCATCCTGGCCAGCCAGGAGGCCGCCGGCGTCGAGGCCGTCATTCCCGCCGACGTGGCCACCTGCGCCGCCTGCGCCGCCGAAATCCGCGACCCCGCCGACCGCCGCCACGAGTACCCCTTCACCAACTGCACCGACTGCGGCCCCCGCTTTACCATCATCGCCGCGGTGCCTTACGACCGCCGCTTCACCACCATGCGCGCCTTCACCATGTGCCCCGCCTGCCGGGCGGAGTACGAAAACCCCCGGGACCGGCGTTTTCATGCCGAACCCAACGCCTGCCCCGTCTGCGGCCCCCGCCTGTGGCTGGAGGACAACGGCGCCCGGCGGGATGACGCCGTCCTCCCCCGGGTGGGCGAACTCCTGGCCGCCGGTAATATCGTCGCCGTGAAGGGCCTCGGCGGCTTTCACCTGGCCTGCGACGCCCGCCGGCCCGACGCCGTCCAGCTCCTGCGCGCCCGCAAGGGCCGTAGCGCCAAGCCCTTGGCGGTGATGGTGCGCGACCTGGACGAGGCCCGGCGGCTGGCCGCCCTGAGCCCCCGGCACGAGGCCCTCCTCGCCTCCCCCGCCGCCCCCATCGTCCTGGCCCCGAAAAGGCCCGACAGCCCCCTGGCCCCCGGGATCGCCCCCGGCATTCGCGACCTCGGCCTGCTCCTCCCCTACAGCCCCCTGCATCAGATGCTCTTCCGGTATGCGCCCCCCGCCCTGGTGATGACCAGCGGCAACCTCAGCGAGGAGCCCCTGGCCTACACCAACGCCGGGGCCCGGGACAAGCTCTCCCGGCTGGCCGACGCCCTCCTGCTCCACGACCGCGACATTCAGGTGCCCTGCGACGACTCCGTCCTCCGTCCCCTGCCCGGCGGCGAGGTCATCATCCTGCGCCGGGCCCGGGGCCTGGTCCCCCAAACCATTGCTCTCCCCCTGGAGTGCCCCGAGGACATCCTGGGAGTGGGCGGCGAGCAAAAAAACACCTTCTGTCTGGCCTGGGGGCGCAAAGCCCTGTTGAGCCAGCACATCGGCGACCTCGACAGCGTCGAGACCTTCGATTACTACCGCACCGCCGTCACCCATTTCCAGGGCTTGAGCCAAAGACGCCCCCGGGTCGTGGCCCACGATCTGCACCCCGGCTACCTCAGCACCCGCTATGCCCGGGAACTCCCGGAGGTGCGCCTCCTCGGCGTGCAGCACCACCACGCCCACGTCGCCGCCTGCCTGGCCGAAAACGGCCGCCTCGGGCCCTGCCTGGGTCTGGCCCTGGACGGCACCGGTTACGGTACCGACGGCGCCATTTGGGGGGGTGAAATCCTCCTCGCCGATCTGGCCGCTTTCCAACGGCTGGGCCATCTCACCCCGGTGCGCCTCCCCGGCGGCGAGGCCGCCGTGCGCGACCCCCGGAAGATGGCCGCCGCCTATCTCTACGCCGCCTCTGGGGAGCAGTGGTCCGACCTGGCCGCCCGCCTGGGCCTCGGCTTCTCCCCCTTGGAGGTGCAGATACTGGCCCGGCAACTGGCCACCGGCTGGAACTCCCCCCTCACCTCCAGCGCCGGCCGCCTCTTCGACGCCCTGGCCGCCGCCCTGAACATCTGCCGGACGCGCACCTACGAGGGCCAGCCCGCCGTGGAACTGGAAATGGCCGCCGCCCCCGCGGAAACCGGCTTTTACCCCGTGTCCGTGAGCGAGCAGGACGGCCCGGTGCTCCTGGACGGCCCCGGCCTCTTCCGGGCCGCCCTGGCCGACCATCTGGCGGGAACCCCTGCGGAGATCGTCGCCGCCCGCTTCCACGAGTCCCTGGCCCGGCTCCTGGCTACCGCCTGCCATAACCTGCGCCGCCGCCACGGCCTGAACCTGGTGGCCCTCTCCGGCGGGGTCTTCCAGAACGCCCGCCTGCTCCTGCGCCTCCGGGAATTGTTGGCCGCCGACGGCTTCGAGGTCCTCATCCACACCCAGGCCCCTCCCAACGACGGCTGCGTCGCCCTGGGCCAGGCGGTGGTGGCCGCCGCCAGAATGAGCGGTTAGCCTGTCGGCTGTGAGCATTTTTCCTTTGCTGGCAACCGGAAACTGGAAACTATTATGTGTCTAGCCATACCCATGAAAGTCATCGCCCTGGACGGCATGCTGGCCACCGCCGAGGTGGACGGCGTCACCCGCCAGGCCCGGGTGGATCTGTTGCCCGAAATCTCCCTGGGGGATTATGTCCTGGTGCACGCCGGCCTCGCCATCGCCCGGGTGGACGCCGACGACGCCGAAGAGACCCTGAAGCTGCTGCGGGAACTGGCCAATGAAATTCAGTGAGGAGTTCCGCGACAAGGAGCTGGTGCGTGAACTGGCCCGCCGGATCGCGGCCCTTGCCCCGCCCCCCGTCACCCTCATGGAGGTCTGCGGCACCCACACCATGGCCATCGCCCGCTTCGGGCTCAAAGCCCTCCTGCCCCCCGGCGTGCGCCTGGTGTCGGGTCCCGGCTGCCCGGTGTGCGTCACCGACCAGGCCGACATCGACGGCTTTCTGGCCCTGAGCGGCCTGCCCGACGTGGCCCTGGCCACCTTCGGCGACATGGTGCGGGTGCCGGGCAGCCACGGGAACTCCCTGGAACGCCGGCGGGCCGCCGGCCTCGACGTCCGGGTGGTCTACAGCCCCCTGGACGCCGTCGCCGCGGCTGAACGGCACCCCCACCGGACCGTCGTCTTCTTCGCCGTGGGCTTCGAAACCACCATGCCGGCCACCGCCCTGGCCGTCAGGTCCGCGGCCGCGGCCGGCCTCACCAACTTTTTTATCTACAGCGTCCACAAAACCATGCCCGCGGCCTTGCGGGCCCTGCTTGCCGGCGGCGACCTGCGGGTCGGCGGCCTGCTCCTCCCCGGCCACGTCACCGCCATCATCGGGGCCCAAGCCTTCGATTTCCTGGTGCGCGATTTTCACCTGCCCGGCGCCGTCGCCGGCTTCGAGCCGGTGGACGTGCTCCTGGGAGTGGAGGCCCTCCTTAAGCAGATGCAAAACGGCCAGCCCCGGGTGGCCAACGCCTACCGCCGGGCCGCCCCGGAAACCGCCAACCCCAAGGCCCGGGAACTCCTCGACGCCGTCTTCGAGCCCGTAGACGCCCCCTGGCGCGGCCTGGGCCTCATCCCCGCCAGCGGCGCCGCCCTCCGGGAACCCTACGCCGCCTTCGACGCCCGCCGGCGGTTCGCCGACCTCCTGGCTCGGGTGCCCCCGCCGGCCCCCACCGGCTGCCGTTGCGGCGAAGTCCTGCGGGGGGTGCTGCCCCCCCCCGACTGCCCCCTGTTCGGCTCCGCCTGCCAGCCGTCCCAGCCCCTGGGACCCTGCATGGTCTCCGGCGAAGGCGCCTGCGCCGCCGCCTTTAAATACGGATTTGGGGGAGGGGGCTAAGGGCCGCCGGCCCTTAGCCCCTCCCCCGCCCCCAATCCCTTAAAGGGTTGGGAGGGGGTCCGGGGGAGGGCCGGGAGCCGCGCTCCCTGGCCCTCCCCCGGAAGGAAAGGACAATATGGACAAGATTCTGCTCAGTCACGGGGCCGGTGGCCGGGAGATGGTGGAGCTCATCGAACGCGTCTTTTTGGAGGGGTACGGCGACCAGCCGGCCCCGGGGGACGACAGCGCCACCCTCACGGTGCCCTCCGGCCGTCTGGCCTTCACCACCGACGCCTTCGTGGTGGACCCCCTCTTCTTCCCCGGCGGCGACATCGGCCGGCTGGCGGTGGCCGGCACCGTCAACGATCTCCTCACCGCCGCGGCCAAACCCCTGGCCCTGGCAATCTCCTTCATCATCGAGGAAGGTCTGGAGGTGGCCGTGTTGGCGAGCATCGCCCGCTCCATCCGCCAGACCGCCGACGAAGCCGGGGTGCGCATCGTCACGGGGGACACCAAGGTGGTGCCCCGGGGCTCCGCCGACAAGGTCTTCATCACCACCACCGGCCTGGGGGAGGTGCTGCGCCCCGGGGTCTCCGGGGCCGCGGTCCGCCCCGGGGACAAAATCATCCTCACCGGCGGCGTCGGCGAACACGGCATGGCGGTGATGCTGGCCCGGGAACAGCTGGTGGACGCCGGCAACATCGTCAGCGACGTCGCCCCCCTCACCGACATCGTCCTGAACCTGATGCAGGCCGGCCGCTCCCTGCACGCCATGCGCGACCCCACCCGGGGGGGCCTGGCCGCCGCCCTCAATGAAATCGCCCGGCAATCGGCCGTGGCCCTGGAGATCCACGAGGACTGCATCCCCGTGCAACCGGGGGTGGCCGCCGCCGCCGAGGCCCTGGGGCTGGACGTCCTCACCGTGGCCAACGAAGGCAAGATGCTCATCCTGGTGGCCGCCGGGGACGCCGACAACGCCCTCGACATCGTCCGGCGCAGCCGCTACGGCGGCCAGGCCCGCATCATCGGCGAAGCCCTCCCCGGACCCGCCGGCCGGGTAACGGTGCGCACCGCCTTCGGCACCTCCCGGTTCCTGGACTTCCCCTCCGGAGAACTCCTGCCCCGCATCTGTTGAGTTCCCCCCCCCCCGTACCGCTCCCCGGTACACCCCCCCGGGTGGCCGCCACTGCCCGTGTGTAGCGCAAATTGACAAGACCTCGTCCCGTAACTATCTTGGGTATAATAAGCATACCGGCTCCCATCGACTCACTGCCGGCCGCTCCGCAGTCGGCGGCCGGGATGCGGCAGCCGGTCAGGGCCGACCACATGAATATGCGTTCCCCTTCCCTGCCTCTGGCCTGGATCGGCGCCGCGGCTGTGGCCCTGGTGGGCGCCCTGCCCCGCCCGGCCTTGGCCCTCCAGCCCCACGGCCCCCCCGAAGGTCTCTATGTCCACCAGATCGCCCATGTCCTCTTTGCCCTGGCCACCGTCTTCCTCCTGTACCGTCTGAGACCGGAGCGGCTGCCGGGGTTGCCGTGGTTCACCGGGGCGGGCCTCCTGTTTATCCTCTGGAATCTCGTCGCCGTGGTGGGCCACGCCGCCGAGGTCTATGTGGCGGACCGGGATTTTCTGGGCCCCGCCGGCCACCTGTCCCGGCGGTTGCTCATGTCCGGTCCCGCCGCCTGGACCTATTACATCGCCAAACTGGATCACCTGATCCTGCTGCCCGCCTTCATCCTGCTCTACTTCGGTTTGCAGGCCCTGCTCCGGGCGCCCCGCCCCGGGGAGGAAGAATGATGACGCTCCCCCTGTGGCCCGTTTGGCTGGTGGATATCATCGGCTCCCTGGGGGTGCTGACGGCGGGCTGGGTCTGCTTTGGGGTGGTGCGCCGCCTGAAGCGCAAAGAGCCGGATAACGCCCTCTATGTCTACTTTTACTGGCTTGTCCTGAGCCTGCTGGCCTTCGCGGTGTCCCGCTCCGGCGGTCACCTGCTCCAGCATGTCCTGGTCTTTTCCGGCCACCAGGCCCTCTGGCGCACGCTCCAACCGGTGACCGGGAGCCTCAACACCATCACCTTTGTGATCATTGCCGCGGTGGGCCTGTTTTTCTTTCACATCCAGCAGATCTACCACCGCATGCTGGCCGATCACCAGCAATTGCAGACCACCGCCCGGGATGTGCTGGAGCTGAACCGGGAGATGGAGAACCTGGTGATGGAGCGCACCATGAGCGAAATGGCCTTGGGGATCGCCGACGGCATCCGCAACCCCCTGCACATCATCGGGGGCTTCAGTCACCGGCTGCTCCGCAAGGCCCTGCCCGAGGACCCGGCCCGCCCCTGGGCCGAGGCCATCGCCCAGGAGACCAGGCGCCTCGAAGACATGGTGGCGCGGTTCGAAACCCTGGCCCGCCGCAAGGAAACCTTCTTTACCCAGGAGGACCTGAACCTCATCGTGCGCGAGACCCTCGCCTTGCTCCGCCCGGAGGCGGCAGCCAAGGGCCTGCACCTCCTGGTCAGCTACGCCCCCACCCCCGTCTACTGCCGCTTGAACAAACACCTCATGAAGGTGGCCCTCACCCACCTGGTGCGCAACGCCATCGAAGCCACCCCCCCGGCCGGGGAAATCCGCTGCCGCACCGCCAGCGAGCGCCACCGGGCAGTATTGCTGCTGGAGGACACGGGCCGGGGCATGCCGCCGGCGGTGGTGGCCAAGGTCTTTGAGCCGTTTTATACCACCAAGGTGGGGGGCACCGGCCTGGGCATGGTCTTTGTCCGCCAGATCGTCGAGGAGCACCGGGGCGCCATCAACCTGGAGAGCCAGCTGGGGCGCGGCACCACCGTCACCATCCGGCTGCCCTTGCGCGCCGCCGAACCCGGACTGGCCCCGGAGGACGCAGACGCCGACTCGGGCCCTCCGCCGCCGGCGCCCGACTGAGGATGCCGCCCCCCCGGTTCTCCCTCCCCCGTACCGCTCCCCGGTACACCCCGCCCCCCGCGTGGCCGCCGCTGCGCTTGTGTAGGGCGGGAAAGCAAAGCGCATCCCGCCTTTTTGTTCTCGTTGCCAAGCTCCTGCTTGGCCACCTCTGGTTTCCTGGCGTGACGCCGCTCCCCGGTATATCCCCCCCGGGTGGCCCCGACACCAGAGGTTTTCTTCCTCCCGCTCCCCAGCTCCTGCTCTTTCTCCTCGTTGCCCAGCTCCTGCTGGGCAACG
>CAYRYV010000013.1:0-71267 GCA_964428565.1 uncultured Desulfobacterales bacterium
TCCGGGGGAGGGGGCAAGGGTCGTAAGACCCTTGGCCCCCTCCCCCGGTCTCTCTTCTCCCGCGGCCTGGGCCCCCCGCTCCCGGGGAAGGTGAAAATCGGCAAAAGTATCCGCCTGGGTAAATTATTTCTTGACAGCGCCGCCGACTATATGTTATTGAGTCTCTATTGCATATGAAAACCGAAGCCGACGTCTTTAGAGAATTTTTGGAAAGCAGAGGCATGCGGCCTACCCCCGAACGGCAGGCCATCCTCGCCGAAGTCTTTGCCGAACACGAGCATTTCGACGTGGAAGAGCTCATCATGCGTCTGCGCCGCAAGGGCCGGCGTCTCTCCCGGGCCTCGGTCTATCGCACCCTGTCTCTGTTGGTGGCCAGCGGCCTGGTCCAGGCGGTCTATTTCGAAGATGGCCATATGCATTACGAACATGTCTACGGCCATGATCATCACTGCCACCTGCGGTGTCTGGGTTGCCGGGAGATCATCGAATTCACCAGCGACATGGTGACCGAGGCTGAAAAACGCCTCGGACAGGACTACGATTTCCTCATCACCGGCCATCGCCTGGAGGTCTTCGGGTATTGCGCCGACTGTCGCCGGGTATTGAAATAAGCGGCAGCGGAAATTTTTTTTATCCATTACTTGCGACTGAGTCTCTATTTTAACAGCATCAGGAGAAATACCATGGCCCGAAATTTCCCGTTCCCGGCCCGCTTTCTGGAACTCCTGCAGCTCCTGCGGCCGACTCCCCCGGGGCTGGCCCGCACCGGCGCCACTCACCCAGGGGAACTCGCCGCCCCGCCCCGGCCGCGGGGTGAGGCCACCTCTGACTTCCTCCCCGCCGCTGCCCTGCCCCCGGCCGGCGATGAACCCTGGGACCGGCTGCAGTGCCTGGGGTGCGGCCGGATCATCGCCCTGCGGCAGGAGCGCTTGCCCCGGGACGTCCGCGCCCTGGCCCGATCCCACGACTTTCAGGACCTCGGGCATCGTCGGCTGTGGTTCGGCTTCTGCCCCCGCTGTCAGGGAAAACGGCAGTGATCCGGGAGGATATTTTTTTTCGCAGATATAAGAGACTGAATCTCATTTTCTAAAACTTCTTAAGGAGGAATGTCCTGTGCCTGGTTTCCCCGTATGTCTTACCGACCACCGCACCCCGTCCCTCACCGGCGCCGCCGGCCCCCCGGCTTCGGTCGCCCCTCACCCCGGCCTCGACCCGGAAGGCCCCGAAAACGGTGCGCTTGCCCCCGCGTTGTCCCGGGAACCCGCCATCCCTCTGGGATTGCTCGCCCCGGGCGAGAAGGCCGTGGTGGTGGATATCCGCGGCGGCAGACGGCCCCACGGCCCCGGTTGCTGTGGCCACGGCTCCCTCTCCCGCCTGGAGGATTTGGGACTCCGCCTGGGAAAGACCCTCGAGGTCCTCAACAACCGCGGCGCCTGCCCCCTGCTGATCAAAGTGGACGAATCGCGGCTCGCCCTCGGCCGGGGAGTAGCCATGAAAATACTGGTGCGGAGGGTGCAGTCATGAATCTGACGCAGGTGAATCTGGCCCAGTTGCCCATCGGCAAAGCCGGACGGATCGTCCGCCTGGAGGCCCAGGGGCCCCGCAAAAGACGCCTGATGGACATGGGGGTGATCGTCGGCCAGCAGGTTCAGGTGGAAAAAGTCGCGCCCCTGGGCGACCCCCTGGAGGTCATCATCAAGGATTATCGGCTCTCGCTGCGGAAAATCGAAGCCGAAAGCGTCATGGTGGAGGTGTTGCCATGAAGCCCGGGAGCGACACCCGTCGTCAGGCCATCACCGTGGCGGTGGCCGGCAACCCCAACTCCGGCAAGTCCACCCTGATCAATGCCGTGGCCGGCACCCGGCTGCAGGTGGGTAACTGGCCCGGCGTCACGGTGGAAAAGAAGGAAGCCCACCTCGTCCACGAGGGGCAGGACCTCCGCCTGGTGGACCTCCCCGGCACCTACAGCCTCAGCCCCTATTCCCAGGAGGAGATCGTCGCCCGGGATTACCTGGTGCAGGACCGGCCCGACGTCCTCATCGACGTCGTGGATGCCACCAACCTGGAGCGCAATCTCTATCTCACCATGCAGCTCTTGGAGTTGCAGCGGCCGGTGGTGGTGGCCCTGAACTTCTTCGACGAGGTCCGGAAAAAGGGCCTGGACATCAATATCCCGGCCCTGGAGGAGGCCCTGGGGGTGCGGGTGGTGCCCACCGTGGCCTCCCGGGGCGAAGGTTTGCAGGAGTTGCTGACCGCCGCCGTCGAGGCCGGGCAAAACGGCGGCCGCCGCCCCCCCCGGCAGTTGACCTACGGCGAGGACCTGGAACGGGCCGCCCAAAGCCTGGAGGACCGCCTGCAAAAGCGTTATCCCGGCCTGGCAGATCGGTATCCCCTGCGGTGGCTGGCCTACAAGCTCATGGAAGGCGACCCGCTGGCCCTCCAGGAGGCCAACCTGGATGCCGAGGCCGCCGCCTGGGTTGACTCGTCGGCGGCGGTCAGGCACCTGAAGAGCGGTCACGACGCGGACCTGGAAGGGTTGTTGGCCGAGGCCCGGCACGGCCTGGCGGCCGGTCTCACCCGGGAGGTGATGAAAAGACCCGGATGGACCAAGGTGGAACTCACTGAGCGCCTCGACCGCATCGTCCTCAATCGGGTCCTGGGCATCCCCATCTTCCTGGTGGCCATGTGGCTCATGTTCAAACTCACCTTTGATCTGGGCAATCCCTTTGTCGACTGGGTGGACGGCGTCTTCAGCGGCCCCCTGACCCGCTGGACCAAAGACCTGCTCACCTTTGTCGCCGCCCCCGAGTGGTTTGTCTCCCTGGCCACCGAAGGCGTTATCGCCGGCGTCGGCACGGTCCTGACCTTCGTGCCCCTCATCTTCGCCATGATGTTCTTCATCACCCTCCTGGAGGGCAGCGGCTACATGGCCCGGGCCGCCTTCGTCATGGATCGGGCCATGCATCTGCTGGGCCTGCACGGCAAGTCCTTCATCCCCATGATCCTGGGTTTCGGCTGCAACGTGCCGGCCATCTATGCCACCCGCGCCCTGGACAATCCCCGGGACAAGGTGCTCACCGCCCTGCTGATCCCCCTCATGTCCTGCGGCGCCAAACTGCCGGTCTATGCCCTGTTCACCGCTCTCTTCTTTGCCGACCGCGCCGGCACCGTCATCTGGTCCTTGTACGTGCTGGGCATCGTCCTGGCCATGGTCATGGGGATCATCTTCAAGAAAACCCTGTTCCGGGGCGAGACCCCCCTGTTTGTCATGGAGTTGCCCCCTTACCGCTTTCCCACTCTGAAAAGCCTGCTGATCCACACCTGGGAGAAGGGCAAGCACTTCATCATCAAGGCGGGCACCTATATCCTGGCCGTCTCCGTACTCATGTGGTTCCTTCTCCATCTCCCCTGGGGGGTGGTGGACAAGCAGGATTCGGTGTTGGGCCGCATCGGCCAGGGGCTGGCCCCCGTCTTTCAACCCCTGGGATTCGGCCAGTGGCAGGCGGCCTCCTCCCTGGTGACCGGCTTTGTCGCCAAGGAGATCGTGGTGGCCACCATGGGGCAGATCTACGGCAAAGAGGCAGAATCGGAAGAGACGCCCTCCTTCGGCGAAGACCTCAAAGATATCGCCGTTTCCTTCGGCCAGGCCGTCATGACTGCCGGCCGCAATGTGGTCTCCACTTTCGGGGTCGCCACCCTGGCCGTCGAAGACGACGACAAGACCAAAGACTGGCGGGACGCCCTGCGGGAGCAATTCAGCCCCCTCAGCGCCCTGGCCTTCCTGGCCTTCACCCTGCTGTACATGCCCTGTATGGTGACCGCCGTGGCCTATAAGCAGGAATTCGGCACCTGGAAATGGTTCGGGCTGGCCACCGGCTACGGCCTGCTCCTCGCCTGGCTGGTGGCCCTGATCATCTACCAGGGCGGCGCCCTCTTGGGATTAGGAGGTTAACCCATCATGATCGATACCTTGTTGGCCGGCGCCATCATCATCGGCGCCCTCTATCTGCTCTACCGCTCCCTCTGGAAAAAGCGGGGCTATTGCCCGGGATGCGCTTCCCCAACCTGCCCGGTAAAACGGGAAACGACAAACACCTGATTCAGCCTGGACGAATTAGGCGCCTGCGACAAGGAGGATAAAAAGGAGGATAAATCGGAAAACCAGGTGGATGCAGTAAGGTTTTGGGATCCGGTGCCTGCAGGTGCATCCTGCCCATCCCTGAATATGGCTGGAGAGCCGGCAGCCGTGCCGTTCATCAGACTCAGGCAGCGACAAAACACAAGGAGGAAACGTCATGAAAAGGTTGTTAATGGTGACCATCGCTGGTGTTTTCCTGATTATGACTTTCAGCCTGGCGGGAGCGGCTCAGGTTATAGTGGACGCCCCGAGTACGATAACTGTGGATGGCGTCCCCTACACCCTCGTGAGCCCGGCACCCGACTACAGCGGCCTCATGTGGGAGGAGATTCCCGTCGGGAAAGCCTGTCTGTGCAAGATGTCGGCCTTCCGGGCCCTGCAGGCGTTGGGAACCTTCCTCTCCCTCAGCGAATTCTCCAGCGCCCAGCTAAGTATCGTCACCGGCTGGAACACCCATGGTCCCGAAGAACTGTTCGTGGATAGCCTGACCTGGGTGAAGGGGACAAATTTCGCCTACGCTGATCCCATAACCTCAGGCTCTCTGTTGACCCTGGCGGACGCCTGGTACGAATTCACATATTCGGGGGTCATCTACAGGGTTGCCCATGATTCTTTCAATTACCGCTTTGCGCACGTTGAGACTCATGCCGGCTATCACCCGGATTGGGATTTCTTCGACTACCGGCTCTTTATTCAAACCACCGGCGGCTCGACACCTGAAAAGGATTATTTCAGCAGTGTCATCAGACCGCAGATTGTCGCCAATTTCAGGGGCGAAACTTGGTTCGAGGTGAACGCGGTGCCGATTCCCGGTGCGGTCTGGCTGCTTGGTACGGGTATCATGGGGTTGGCTGCCAGGCGCTGGAGGATGGCCCGCCGCGATCAAAACGGTAGCTCGACCTGACGGGGATGGTAAACGGATAACCCCGCCCAGCAAGCACACAGGAGACTCGCCATGGTGAAAATGGCTCTGAATTTACTGGCCCTGGAGCAGGAGATTAAAAACCTCCGGAACTATATGAATCAACTGCGCCGGGACTCTCGGTCTGGTGACGCCGGTCCGGTGACCAGCCACCTCCAGGACCGTTTGGACCTCATGGACGCCCACCTGCGCGCCGCCCTGACGGCATGGCCGCAACTAAGCCTGGACTCGCCGGTGTAATCCGGCTGCCGCGGCGGAATAGGCCGTCCTCGGGCTCGGCCCACCCGCCCCCTGTTCATTAACCTCACTATATTCGGGAGGAACCGCGCATGGGAAGACTCATCGATGACCTGCTGCACCTGGAGGCGGACGTCAGACACCTCCATGAAGACGTGGAACACATGGAAAAAGACCTGTCGGGACTCGAACAGACCCTGAACGTCAGGGATCTCGGCGATCACCTGCGTGATTTGGACCAGCACCTCCATGATGTCCTGAGCCACGTGGGCCATATCCGGATGGAAACGGAAACCAAGTAAAACAGCTCTCCGGAGCCGGCGTTGTCTCGGCATGGAGCCGCCGGCTCCGGGAGCATGTGGTAAAAGGTGATGCAATGCCGGTTTTTACCAGAATAAGACGTCCCCTGGCGACCCTGGAGCAGTTTCTTTGTCCTTTGATCGGCACCTGTCTGACCCTCAGGGAACTCCAGAAAATCGCCCGGCGGTTTAAATATGAGGGGGAGTCCACTCCCTATAACCTCCATACCTGGTTGATCAGGGCTTGTAAAAACTCGCCCCCCGTCGCCAAGTACGTGCAGAAATTCCTCAGCGACAAATATCGCCCCATCATGCGGCGGCTGGACGAATTCGAGGGCGAGGCCTTGCTCCCCGCCTGGGAAGAGGCGGTGCGGGAAGGTCAGGTGGCCGGAGCCTTCTGGGCTCTGCTCACCCGCCTGGATGTCCCCGACGCCGTCATTGAGCAGGTCTTCGGGGAGGTCCACATGATGTCCCACCTGCAGGCGTCCGAGGTCCGCACCGAACTCCAGGCCTTTGACGCCCTGCGCCGGGACCGCGACCAGTTGGCCCGGCGCCTTCACAAGACCAGGAGCAATCTGGAAGACCAGCGGTCCCGGAGAGAGGAACTGCGTCGCCGCCTGGTCCACCGGGAAACCGAAGTCCGGCAGCTCCGGCGTCAACTAACCCAGACAGACAAGGTCCTGCAAAGCTATCAAGATGCCGGGGTCCTCACCCGCCTGGAGACGGAAAACCAGACGCTGCACCGGGAAAATAAGGACCTGCGGGCCCGCCTGTCCCAGGAACGCCTCCTCCGGGAGAAGCTCGACCAGCGCCTGGCGCGCCTGCAGGAGAGGGCCCAGCAGCGGCGCTCCCGCATTCCGACGCCCGCTCCCCGGGGGTGTCCGCACCTCTGTCCCCGGACTCTGGCCGCGGCTTGTCCCCTGGGGCCTGAAGCTCAGTGCCCCGGCTTGTGTAATAAAAACATCCTGTTAGTGGGGGGATTGGAGAAACTGGTGCCCTTTTACCGGGGTGTGGTGGAAGGCGACTTCGGCGCCTGCTTTCTCCGCCATGACGGCGACTTCCATCAGGGACAATCCTGTCTCGCCGGGCTGGTCAAAAAGGCCCACGCCGTCATCTGCCCCATCGGCGTCAATAGTCACGACGCCTGCCTGTGCGCCAAGAAGCTTTGCAAGAGGCTGAACAAACCCTGTGTCATGTTGCCCACGGCCGGTCTGGGAGTCCTGAAGCAGACCCTCCAACAACTGGCGGACAAAGAAGCCGCCCGGGGGGATACTGGGCCGGATCTGCCCCCGATCCAATGAGCGTTGCCGCGGCGCACCCCTTGCCGGCGCCTGTAAACGATAATCCTTACAACCTCGAGAGGTGAAACATGTCGAATGCCTTCAGACTGTATCTAAGAGTCATGGACGGTCACTTGCAGATAGTTCCCTGGGGGAACCTCACTGATAGCGGCGTGGACCAGATTTTGGGTGCGGCCCAGGCCGGACTGCGGGTCTTTCCGGTGATCGTGGTGGACCTGCACGACGCCCGGGACCTCCCGGAGGACGCCCTGGCCCGGCTGGAAGCGGGCCTGCGGCAATTGGTGGCCGCGAGAGGCCTGGTTTTGGGGCTCGAGCCGCAAAAATGGACCCTGCAGACGGCGCCCCCGCACTCCTGCCAGTGCCAGGGAGACTGCCGTAATTGCCCCTGTAAATCCCACGCCGACCCGGAATCCCGGAAGCAGGCGGAAAACGCCTGACCGCCGGGGACCGCCTCCAGGTCCGCCCTCGGGAAGTGTGCCGTTTCCGTATCCGGCTTTATGCCATCAAACTATGAGGAGGAAGAATGCCGGCCTATCGCTACCAGTGCGTCCATTGTCAGGCGCGGGAAACCCGGATCGGCGGACTGGACGACCATCTGGCCGTCTGCGCCTCCTGCCGCCATGTGATGCTGCGTCTGGATCTGGATCTGTTCGCTCCCTATTTTTCACCCTCATCGGCCGGGTGCCCGTCGCACCGGAAACCTGACCTCATACTGTCGACAAGGAGATAATTCGGATGAACACCCTGAGTCGGAGTTTTGCCTTGATCTGCGCCTTTATCCTGCTGATATCGTCTGCCGCGGGCGTCGCCGCCCAGGAAGGGGACGCCCGGGCCCCGGAGCCGCCTGCCGCCGCTCAGGCCCCGGCCTGCCCCCCGGCCGAGGATGAGTGCCCCGCCACCTTCGGGCCCATCATCACCGATACCGCTGTCCCCATTGAAAAAGGACAATTCGCCGTGCAGCCCACCTTCGGCCTGAGCTTCGTCACCAACACCTTCAGCCCTAGCTGGCGGCGGGTGTCGGCCGGCGGCGATTTTACGTCCTTCTCCATGGACTACAAGTTCACCTACGGCCTGCTCAACGACCTGGAGGTCTTTGTGGTGGTCCCCTACATCCACAACTGGGCCGCCAGAGTTGATGCCCCGGGCCCCAACGGCGAGCGCTCCGCCAATTTCGGCGGTATCGGCGACCTCAACCTCACCCTGAAATACCGGCTGCTGGAAGAAAGCCCCGTCTTGCCCACCGTGACCGCCCTCTTCGCCACCGATTTCCCCACCGGCCATTATCGGCATGTGAATCCCGGCCGTCTGGGCGCCGACGTCCTGGGAGGCGGCTCGTACGTCTTCACCACCGGCTTGAACTTCTCCAAGTATATTAAACCATTCATCTTCTACGCCAACATCTGGTATTCCATGGGCACCGACTACACCATCAAGGAGGATCGCTCCGCCTTCTTCTGGGATGACGAAGGCGAACTGGCGGAGACCGACCCCGTCCCCACCAACGTCCGCCAGCACCCCCGGGATTTCGTCACCCTCAATCTGGCCGCCGAATATCCCCTGAGCCGGAAGTGGGTCGCCCTGCTGGAACTCACCAGCCGTTGGGACGCCGGCCGGCTGATCGGCCATAAGAGCAACGTGCCGCCCGGGGCTTTGCTCTCGGTGCTGCCGGGCATCGAGTATATGGCCACGGACAAGTTCTCCCTGGCCCTGGGGGTGAACGTCGATCTTTTCGGCAAACACACCGACGTCACCGTGACCCCCCTGTTGTCCATGGTATATGCCTTTTAATCGTCCCGAAAGGAGGACCATCCTATGAAACGCTGGCTCTGGGCGGGCGTCGCCCTCGTAAGCCTCACTGCCCTGTGTTGGACCGCGACCGGCTCATCCTGGGCTCAGGGCCGGGGACAGGGCTTCCGGCCGTGCCCCTATACGCCCTATCTCTGCCCGGTGAAAACCGCCTGTCAACCCTTTGAAGAGGACGGCAAAGTGACCCAGGTCCTTACGGAAACCCTGGAAAGCACCATGCATCCCGGCATGGCCCTGCTGCTGGACACCAGGACCCGGGGGCCGGTGCACGTCCACCTGGGGCCGGTCTGGTATCTGGAGCGCCAGGAGTTCGAACTGCGCCCTGGCGATGAAGTGCGGATCACCGGCATGTGCGAACAGGCCAAGGACGGCAAAACGGCGGTGATCGCCTACGAACTCACCCGGGGAGAGTATACGCTCCACCTGCGGGATTCCCAGGGCCGCCCCCACTGGGAGGCCTGGCGTCAGCGTTGAGTCCTTCTTGGGGAAGTATGGCCTAGACCCGGAAGCGCATCCGAGGGCTGGGAAGGCCCCCTGCCCTCCCCCCCCAAAGCCCGGTGGCCATGCCTTCACCTTGGCATGAAATGCGTGAGGCGCAGGGAGGGGTGTGCCCCCGCCTGCGCCTCAGTCTGACTGCATGATTACGGTTGACGGCTTCGGATCAAGGTGTCGGGTCGAAGGCTCAAGCCGACCGGAGGAACTCCTTCACCAGACGATCCCATCCCAGTTCCGGGCACTGCCCGTAAACGTCGTCGATGAGCGAGCCACCGGCCTGGAGGGTGGCGCCCACCGACGGTTCCAGCATCCCCAACAGCCGTGAGGTTTCCTCTTCGATCCAGGCCGCCGAGCCCTCGCCGGAGATCAGGGTATCCAGGTCCGGCCTGAGGTTGATGGCGGCGACGAGCATCATCCAACCCTCGCCGTAGGGATCGTCGTGGATCAGCCCGGGTCTCTTGAGGATCTGGGGGTTCACCTCTTCAATGACGCCAGCCACCGGCGCCAGCACCCCGGCCCGTTCATTCCGGCGCAAAAGCGCCAATGCCGTCTTCTCCCGGCGAATCTCTTCGCCGATGACCGGCATCTGGATTTCTTCGCTGGAACCCAGGAGCTTTTGGGAAAAGTCATCCATGCCGATGCGCACCCGCCCGCCGGACTCCAGGGCGACCCAGGTATGGCCCAGATGCAGGTAACGGGACGTCGGCACCTTGATCCCGAAGACTTCTTCGAGTTGCTCCACCAGCTTTTCCAGGCTGACGGCGATTCCCTCGTAGGACTGGACCATGCCGGCGGACTCGGGGGCCCCCTTCAGCAGCAGGTCCAGGGCGTTTTTCAAGAAATGCCGGGGCAGGAAGGCCGTTCCCGGCCGGACCCGGTTGGTGACCACGGCCGTGGCGGTGATCACGCTCTCCGGGGTTGAGGTCTTGAAACGTTCTCCCGACCGGATGCCCAGGTTTTGGGCGTCCTCGGCGCTGATCTCGACGAGCACTTCCGGCTGTTCCCGGTATTCAAAGGTATAGGTGTAGGCCGGGGGGACGGTCCGATGCTCTTTGAAGGCCGTCCCGGTGGCCAGCCACACCGGATAGGCGTCGTCCGTGGTCGCGGCCAGGCGGCGCAGGTTGATCATCAGTTCATCCACGGCGTCGATCAGGTCCCCCGGGGCGTTGGCGGCCAGGGAGTGGAAGAGAAGCCGGCTGGGAGCGATGCCGGCCTCCGCCAAGAGCTCCTGAACCTGCTCCACCCCCCATTGGGCGCACAGATTGCCATGAGTCGATTTACAGTTGTCCTCCGGGCAGGAGAGCACCAGCACCCCGTCTGCTCCGGCAGTGAAGGCCTCCAGCAAATACGCCGGATCGACCTTGCCGGCGCACGGCACCTTGACGGGGGTAAAGCCCAAGGGCAGGGAGGCGCTGTGCAGCTTGACGGCGCTCTGATAGGCCTCCCAGGCGGAATTGCGGCACATATACGCCACGATCCGGGGGCCTAATTGGGGATCGAAGGCCGTCAGCTGCGCCGCCATCTGCTCATCGGTGAAGTTCCGGAGCTGAATGGCGTCGTTGGGACACTGGCTGGCGCAGATGCCGCAGCCCTGGCACGCCAGTTCATTGATCACAGCCCGATTGTCCCAGGTGATGGCCCCGTGCGGACAGAAGCGGTAGCAGGTGAGGCAGAACACGCACTTGCCCCGGTCCACTACGGCCCGCCCCTGTAGAGCGACGGCCTGACCCTGACCCAGAAGGACCTGGATGTCATTGATGGCGGCGCTGATGTCGGTGTCGGTCTCCTCCCGGTCCATGATCCCCCGGCCCGGCCCCAGGACATATACGCCCCGCCGGGGCGTGGCCACCGGCGTATGGTGGACGTTGCCGGACTGGAGAAAGCCCCCGGCCCCCTGGGGCAGACGCAGCCGCGCCGCCAGCCCGGCGTTTTCTTGGGCCCCCCGGCAGTGTTCGTCATACACCACCAGATTGGCCTTCAGGCCGAGACGCTCCCGGATGCTGGGTTCCAGAAACTCCACCAGCAGGCCCTCGTCCGCCGCGCTGATGGTCGGGCAGTCATTGAGCTTGATGACCACCAGACCGGCATCCTGGGCGGCCTGGAGGGCCCGCTGTAGATCCGGCCCCGCCACCTTGGTGCTGCCCACCAGCAGATACACCTTGCTGCCGGCGTCCAACAGGCGGGCCGACGCCTTCAAGACCCGCTCCAGGGCCAGGGGATGGCTCTCCCCCGCCAGTCCCAGCAGGACGGTGACGGTTTCCGGTTTATCGGTTGCGGATTCTCCGGCCAGCTGCGCTTCCAGCCGGGTCAGGGAGATCACTCCCGGGTGATCGGCAATGCCGAAACACCGGGGGTCGTCCTGCAGGTGCAGCTCCGGGGCGAGCACAATCGCCCCCACCTGCTCGGTGAGACATTCCTGCGGGGTATCCAGGCGCACGGTGAAATTTCCGGTGACGCCGCTGACATCCCTAAGCCGGGCGTCGCAGATCACCTTGATCAGGGGCTGCTCCTGGACGTTCCGGATCAATTGGGCGGTAGCGTCCCCTGCCGCGGCCTCCTCCGCGTATTCCCAGGGGAGCGGCGCAAGTTGGGGGTGGGGGCCCGCCAGCAAAACCGGATAGCTCAACTCCGCCAGCTCCCGGGCAGTCTGCAGGGCGGCGCCGGAATCGCCCCAGATCAGCACCTGCCGGTTGACGGCAATCGCTTGCGGGGTGATGGGACTGGCCAGCCCCGCCTGGGAGGCGGCCTGCCGGATCATCTCCAACCCTTTGGCCCTCCGGCCGCTTTTTTCCGGGTGTTCTAAGGCCGCGGTCAGATCAACCTGCAGGAGATACTCCGGGTTCAACCCCAGCTCTCTCCGCAACAGGCGGGTCACCCCCGCCCCGCGCCGCTCCGGGTCCTGGGCCACCAGGAGCACCGGATTCAGTTCCTGCTCCCGGCCAAGGAAGGCGCGCACCTCCTCTTCCTGCTCGGCTGCCGGCCGGCCGGTATCCATGGACAGCACCCGGCAGTTCGGCAAGCTGGCCACCGCCTGGAAAAAGTCCTGGGCATCGAGTCCGGCGCCGGCAAGCTCCGGGCCGGACATAAGCAAGATATTGAGCGGTCTTAACGAATCGGCTAGAGTCATCCTGTTACCTCCTGCATCAGTAAGGTTAATCCCGGCGAACCGTTTTCATTGACTACCTTACCTCAGCAAATGTTATGCCATGCCTCTATTATTCATGATATGAAGAGGTTATCCATAATTGTTCCCCAGCCCCCCCTTCCTTGCGTGCCGGGAAGTTCAACAACTATGAGGCGATTTCCATAACATACAAAAATCACTGAATATTATATTGTTTAATAATTAAACACCACTTTAACACCGGTGTTTCCTGGTTATTCTGTCATCAAGGCGTTAGCGCTGGCGCCCGTCTTCCCCCTCGGGAAAGGGTTTTTTCCGGCAGTGGCCCGCACCCCGCGGTGGTGTCGCGCGCCGCTCTTCCCGTGAGGCCACCGCTCACGCCGCTAACTCCGGCACGCGGGCGTCCGCCCCTCACTTCTTCGCCGATCTCCAGGCCGTCGGCATCCGGGGAAGCAGCTCAGCTCACCTCAGGCCATCGGGGTCCCGCTCCTTCCCTCCAGATACTGGCGCACCTGCTGAACCGAACGGGTCGCCTGGGCGATGCATTCCACAATACTTTGCGGACCGGTGGCGGTCCCGGCCAGAAAGACCCCGGGAGCTTCGGTAACGCCGCCCGCCGGGCTGTCCTTCAGGAAGCCATCGGGGGTCTTCTCCAAATGCAGCATCTCCGCCAGCTTGTCATTGTCCAGGCCCGGGGCGATACCCACCGCCAGCACCAATAGATCCACCACCCGGAATAGCCCCTTCCCCGTAGTCTCGTCCAGGAAACGCAGCCGTAAACTCCCGTCCGCCGTGGCCGTCAGGTCTCCGGGGAGGGCCCGGATCAACTCGATTTCCCGTCTCACCGTGGCCTCGAACTCCTGGGGGTCGGGCCCGACATTTTGCAGGTCCATGTAAAAAGTGGTCACCTTGCACTCCGGCCACCGATGACACACCAGGCGGGCCAGACGCAACCCATAGGCGCAGCACACCCGGGAGCAATACGTGTGCTCCCGGTCACGGCTGCCCACGCACTGGATGAAGGCCAGATGCCGCACCGGCCGGCCGTCGCTGGGTCTCACCAGAATCCCCCCCTGACGGACCATTTCCTCCAATTCCTCGCCCGTGATGATGTTGGGCAACTGGTAATTGGTGTAATCCCCCCGGGCGGGAGGCGGCGCCGGTTGATAACCGGTGGCGACGATGAGGCTCGGGGTCTCCAGTTCCGTCACGGTCTCGGCCCGGCCCAGGTCGATGGCCTGGGTGGGGCAGATATCCTGGCATCGGCGGCAGGAGCCGTCCTGAAAATACCGGCAGGCGCCCGGATTCACCGCATAACGGGGATGATTCTCAGCGGAGGCGGCGCTGACGACGCCTCCCGGAGCCGGGCACTCCTCCAGGCACAGGCCGCAATTCGTGCAGAGGTGCGGATCAATGACCTGGGGCTGGGACTTCAGGGTCAGGTGCAGCAGACCATTCTCGGACCGGCTGGCCATCAACTCCGTATGAGGATAAAAGGTGAGGCCCGGCGCCGCCATCAGGTCCCGCAAACCCTGCTCGACCCGGCAGGCCCCGCATTTCTGGCAGGCATCGGTGGCCTTGCAGCCGAAGCTGGCGGCCCGGCCGCCGAAAAAGGGGCTCTTCTCCACCAGGACCGCCGGGAGTCCCGCCCGGCTTAACTCCAGGGCCGCCGTAATCCCGGTAATGCCTCCGCCCAGAATCACCACCGGATTGACTTTGTCGTTCTTCATGGGAGTTCCCTATTCCTGTCAGACACCGGCCTTCTCCAGGACAAGAGCCATCAGGTCGCCCCGCCCCCGGGCCTTGACATAAACGCCGTCCGCAAGTTTTTGCCCTTTGATCTCCTTGAGCAGACGTCCGGCAAGAGCGGCGCCTTTCTTCAAGACTTCCTCGGGATCACTGTCGGCCAGTTCCTTCACCATCTCCGGCGGCAGTGAATACACCTTCCGGTGACTACCTTGACTGGCCTCCTCCACTTCCGCAGCCTTGGGGACCTTGACGCAGGCCAACAGCTTGACGCCCTGGAGATCCACCAACTTCCTGAATTTTTCGAGCTTCTGGAGGTCAAAGACAGGTGCGGTGACGAAAAATTCGGCGCCCGCCTCCAGCTTTTTCCTGACCTTCAGGAGCTGGGGAGCCACCGGCTCGGCCTCCGGGATCAGGACCGCGCCCAGGCAGAACTGAGGATTGCCTTTCAGGGAAAGACCGGCGCTGTCATGACCCTCCATCAGCCCCCGGGCGATTTGCAGGAGCTGCACCGAGTCGGCGTCGTAGACCGGCTTGGCGTCGGGATGATCCCCGAGCGTGACGTAATCGCCGCTCAGGGTGAGGATATTTTCCAGACCCAGGGCGCCGGCCCCCAGGAGATCGCTCTCCAGGGCCAGACGATTGCGATCCCGGCATGTCATGAGGAGCATGGGTTCTTTACCCGCCTGTTTCACCAGCGCCGCGGCCGCCAGGGCCGAGAGCTTCATCTTGGCGTGCTCCATGTCCGGGATGCCAAAGGCGGTCACCTTCCCGTCGAGGGATTTCACGGGAGCCAGCATCCCCTCCAGGTCGATGCCCTTGGGGGTTTTTACTTCCATGACGATGGGGAACCGGCCGCCCTCCAAAGCTTCCTTAAGTTTACTCATGGACGACATATCTCCTCTTGTAAGCCGGGTGGATGACGGTACCCGGGGTAGTGCCCCGCCCGTGGGGATGGAGCGGTAGGATCGCATCGATCTGCTCCAGCCTTCCCTGCTGTTCCAGCCTGGCATAGATTTCACACCAGGCGCACTCCCGGTCCGGATTCACCTCGCATTTTCCCTGGACGTTGCCGCCGCAGGGGCCGTTGAGCAAGCCCTTGGGACACATGGTTTGCGGGCAAATCCCCCCGGTAACCCCCAGGTAACACTGATGGCAGGCTCGGCAGCGCTCGGTATACCACCCCGCCTCTTCGTTGACCCCGATGAAGGTGGTGTTGAGGGCCGGGAAGACCGGTTTCATGCCGGACATTGCCGCCAGGAACTGCACCCCGGCGCCGCAGGCCGTCGAAATGACTACGTCGTAGTCGGCCACCGCGTCGCTCAGGGGCTGAATAAACTCCCGGTCGCACTGGCGCTCCACCGTCATCTCGCCGATCTTCGGGTGCTTGCCTTCCTGCCCCCAGGCGAGCTTCAGTTGCGAAGCCAACAGCCCCACCTCTTTTTCCCCGCCTACCAGGCAAACCGCCACACAGGTGCCGCACCCGGCGATGAGAATCTTCTCATAGGGCGCCACCGCCGCCTTGATCTCCGCAAAAGGCTTTCGTTCCGCGATAATCATATTTGCACCGCCAGTTCTTGTTCTTCCGGGACCATGGCCTCCGGTGTCCAGTTTGGGTTCAGGGGACTGGGCCCCAACCGTTTGACTCTTTCCACCATTTCATTCACTGCTATCACCCACTTGGGGGCGTCTGAAGCAGCCACCTCATACATGATCAGGCGTTCTGAGCCCAGACCGCATTCATCCAGCAAGTTCTGGCCATATTCCACCCGTTCGCGGGCCCGCAGATTCCCTTCCAGGAAATGGCAGGTGCCCGCCTCGCAGCCACTCACCATAACGCCGTCGGCCCCGGCCTCGAAACCCCTCAGAATATGCAGGATGTCAATCCGGCCGGTGCACAGGTACTTGACGATCCGCACGTTGGGCGGATACTGCATCCGGGCCGACCCCGCCATATCCGCGGCCGTGTAGGTGCAGTAGGTGCACACCAGGGCCAAAATCTTAGGAGTAAATTCTGTCACTTTTTCTCGACTCCCACACATGGGGTGACCGTCGGCCAGGGCTCGCAGAGGGCGCTAAATATGACCATATATTGCACGTCCAGGTCAGGCCGTTTCGACATGGCCTTCAGGTTTGCACCGCCGGTTCTTGTTCGCCCGGAACCACAGCCCCCGGTATCCATTGCGGACTCAGAGGACTGGGGCCCAGAGCCTTGACTTTTTCCGTCATTTCCTTAACCACGGCAACCCATTTGGGGGCATCGGAGGCGGCGATCTCATAGAATGCCAGACGCTCGGCCCCCAGGCCGCATTCTTCCAGTAAGTGCCGTGCATATTCCACACGTTCGCGAGCTCTGAGATTTCCTTCCAGGAAATGGCAGGTGCCGGCCTCTCAGCCACCCACAAATATGGCGTCGGCCCCGGCCTCAAACCCTTTTAAAATATGCAGGATGTCAATCCGGCCGGTGCACAGGTACTTGACGATCCGTACATTGGTCGGATACTGCATCCGGGCCGACCCCGCCATATCCGCGGCCGTGTAGGTGCAGTAGGTGCACACCAGGGCCAGTATCTTCGGGGAAAATTCCATCTCGTCTCCTCAACTTCCGGCGCTGACGCCGGCCACCGGCCAGGATTGGCCGATGGCGCCGATTTTGGCGATGAATTGCTCATCCAGGTTGTGGTTCACGACAATGGCCTTCCGGGGACAGGCGCTGGCGCAGTTGCCGCAGCCCTGGCAGGCGGCGGGGTCAATGAACACCACGCCTTCGCTTTCATCCATCTTGGGCACCCCATAGGGACAGGTGCGGGCGCAGGTAAGACAGGCGACACATTGTAACGGATTCACCTGCGCCACGGATCCGGCCACATACATCTCCTCCTGGGATAGCACCCCCAACGCCCGGCCGGCCGCACCCTTGGCCTGGGCCAGACTCTCTTCCAAGAACTTGGGACTGTGCGCCAAGCCGCACAGGAAGACGCCGCTGGAAGCGAAATCCAGGGGCCGCAATTTCAAGTGGGCCTCCATGAAGAAACCGTCGGCATCAAAGGGCAGCTTGAAGATCTTGGCAATTTCCCGGCTCATGGGGTGAGGCCGGATGGCTGCCGACAGGACCAGGTAATCAGCCGTGAGCGCCAGCTCCGCCTGCAGCATTTGATCGAAGACCTTTATCTGCAGCCCCCGGTCCGTGGCCTCCACCTCCGGCTTCCGCTCCGGATCAAAGCGGACAAACTGGACTCCCAAATCCCGGGCCTTCTTGTAGTACAACTCCTTGAGGCCGTAGGTCCGGATATCCCGGTAGAGGATGAAGACCTGGGCGGCGGGATTGCTCTCCTTGATGGTTATGGCGTTCTTGATGGCCTCGCCGCAACAGGTGCGGCTGCAGTACTGGTGTTCCGGCTCCCGGGAGCCGACGCATTGAATCATCACTACCTTGGGCACGGACCCTAATCCCTGGGGGCGGTCCGCCAGCATGGACTCCATTTCCGCTTGGGTCAGGACCCGGGAATCCTGGCCATAGAGATACTCCTCCGGCTGATATTCCACCCCGCCGGTGGCGATCACCGCCGCGCCGTAATCCACCTCCCAGCGGTCATCGCCCGCTGCCAGGGTGCTGTGGAATTTGCCGATACTGCCGGACACATCCACGACCCTGGTATTGACCCGCCAGTCGATGCGGGGATGGTTTTCCACCCGGCGCACCAGCTCCTCGAGATAGGGTTGAATTTCATGGCCTTCCAGGGTGCGTTTCATCCGCCTGGCCAGGCTGCCGCCCAGCCGGTCGCCCATCTCCGTCAGATAAACCTGGTAACCGCTGTCGGCAATAGTCAGCGCGGCCGTCAAACCGGCCAGGCCGCCACCCACCACCAGGGCCTGCTGGCTCACCGGGAAGAGCAGATCGTCCAGAGGCCGTAAAATCGCCGCCCGGGCCACCGACATCTGCACCAGTTCCTTGGCCTTGTCCGTGGCCAGCTCCGGCGTCGCCTGGTGGACCCAGGAGTCCTGATCCCGGATGTTGGCCATCTCAAACAGGTATTTGTTCAAACCGGCCTTCCGGAGGTTCTCCTGGAACAGGGATTCGTGGGTGCGGGGGCTGCAGGAGGCCACCACAATCCGGTTCAGGTTTTCGCGTTCAATCACCTCGCGCATGTTGTCCAGCGAATCGGTGGCGCAGGTGAAGGTATAGTGGTCGGCGTACACCACGTGGGGGAGAGTCCGGGCGTAATCGGTCACCGCCGCCACATCCACCACCGCGGCGATGTTGATGCCGCAATGGCAGATGAAGACGCCGATCCGGGGCTCTGCGCCGCTGACCTCCTGCTCCGGGGGATATTCCTCCTTGGACAGCAGGGTGCCCCGGGCTTCGGCGAGCAGGGCCGCGGCGGCTCCGGCCGCCCCGGAAGCCTGGCCCACGGTCTCCGGGATGTCTTTGGGAGACTGGAAGACGCCGCACGTAAAGGCCCCCGGCCGCGAGGTGGAAACCTGTTCCAGGGGCGGACTCACGACAAAGCCCCAGCGGTCCGTGTCGATGGCGCAATGGGCTGCCAGTTCCTTGGTGGCCGGATGGGGGACCAGACCCACGGAGAGCACTACCAGATCAAAAACCTCGGTTTGTATGTGGCCGGATTCATCGGCGTAACTGAGCTCCAGGTTCTGCGTACTGGGATCCTGGGCCACCCGGGAAACCATGGCCCGGATATAGCGTATCCGGTGGTCGGTCTTGGCCCGTTCGCAGTAACGGTCGAAGCCCTTCCCCTGGGCCCGTAGGTCTATATAAAAGATGGTGGATTCGATATTGTGGTCATGCTCCTGAGCGATAATAGCCTGCTTGGTGGCATACATGCAACAGACGTAGGAACAGTATTCCCGGCCGCAGGAGGCGTCCCGGGAGCCCACGCACTGGATCCAGGCCACCCTCCGGGGCGGTTTGCCGTCGCCGGGGCGCAACACATGGCCGTCATAGGGACCGGTGGCCGACAGGAAACGTTCGAACTGCAGCGAGGTCACGACGTTGGGATAGCGTCCCCACCCATATTCGGGTTTGAGGCCGGCATCGAAGGGCCGGAAACCCGGGGCCAGGATCATCGCCCCCACCTCGAGTTGCCGGGTCCGGGGCTGCATGCTGTGGTCGATGGCCCCGGCCTGGCAGGCAATCACACACTGCATACATTCTGAGCACCCGCCGCAATTGAGACAGCGTTCCGCTTCGGCCACGGCTTGGGCTTCGGGGTAGCCTCGGTTGATTTCCTGAAAGCCTTTGACCCATTCGGCATGAGGCAACTCCGGCATTACCGCCCGGCGCCGGGGAGTAAGTTTGTCCGGCACGGGCAGCCAATTGCCTTGTTCCGGGGGAACGGGCCGCAGGGGCAGTTCCCGCCCTTCCCGCAGATCCTGACCGTTGAGGTAGCGGTCGATGGACAGGGCGGCTTCCCGGCCGGCGGCCACCGCGGCGATGGCGATATAGGGACCGGAAACCACGTCGCCGCCGGCAAAGACGCCCTCCCGGCCGCTGGCCAGGGTCACCGGGTCCGTTTCGATGAGACCCCGCGGGGTAAGGTTGATGCCGTCCGCCTCGGTGAGAAAAGCGAGGTTGGTCTTCTGGCCGATGGCCATAATCACCACATCGGCATTCCGGGTGGTGGTTTTGTCTTCCCGATAGGTGGGAGCGAAACGCCCCTGTTCGTCAAAGACCCGTTCCACGGCCTTCAGTTCGAGGCCGCTGACCCGGCTTTCCCGGCCCAGAATCTGCTTGACGCCCCACCGATGGATAATCTCGACCCCTTCCTGTTCCGCCTCGGCCACTTCCCAAGGGGAAGCCGGCATCTCTTCCCGGGTTTCGAGGGCGATCAGAGTGACCTTGGCCCCTTGGCGCCGGGCCGTCCGGGCAACGTCCATAGCCACGTTGCCGCCGCCGATAACCGCCACCTGCTTGCCCTGAAAATCGAACTGCTGACCGGAAGCGGAATCCTTCAGGTACTCGACGCCCCAAAGGACTCCCTGAGCATCGGCCCCGGGCACCGGCAGACGGATGGAATCCTGGGCCCCCACGCCGATAAAGACCGCCCGGAAGCCCTTCTTGGTGAGCAGATCGTCTATGGTGTTGCCGGGGCCGCCGATGGGCGAGTTATACCGGATGTCCACTCCCAGGCGCTGGATGTAGTCAACTTCCCGTTGGAGGACTTCCCGGGGCAGGCGATACTCGGGGATGCCGTAGCGCAACCAACCGCCGGCTTCGGCGGCAGCCTCGAAAATTACCGCTTTATAGCCTTGGCGAGCCAGATGATAGGCGCAGCTTAAACCGGAAGGACCGGCCCCGATAATAGCCACGGACTCCTCCCGCGGCTGGATTTCAGGGATCGGCAACGCCTGCCAGTCCACGGCGTCGGCCACAAACCGCTTCAGGTTGCAGATGGCCACGGGCTCGTCCACTTCCTGTCGCCGGCAGTCGGACTCGCAGGGATGGGGACAAATGCGGCCGATGACGCCGGGCAGCGGCAGCCGGTCCATGATGAGGGACAGGGCCTCGGGAAATTTCCCCGCCTTGATGAGCTGCACGTAGCCCTGCACGCTCAGATTCGCCGGACAGGCCCGCACGCAGGGAGCCCGGTCCAGTTTCTTGATGGCATAGTAGGCCGGAATCGCCTGGGGGAAGTGCCGGTAAGCGGCATGGCGCACGCCCAGGCCCTCATCAAAGGTCGAGGGCAGTTCCACCGGGCAGGCCTCCGAACAAGCCCCGCAGGCGTTGCATTTGGCCATGTCAATATAGCGGGGCTCCTGGCGAAGGGTGATGGTGAAATGGCCCGCCTCGCCCTCCACGCCGGCAATCTCAGACTGGGTGACGATCTCAATGTCCGGGTGCCGGGCCACCTCAATAAGTTTAGGGGAGATCAAACAGGTGGAGCAGTCGTTGGTGGGGAAGGTCTTGTCCAACTGGGCCATGACCCCGCCGATGGAAATGTCTTTCTCCACCAGATAGACCTTAAAACCCGCATTTGCTGCGTCCAGGGCGGCCTGCATACCGGCGATACCGCCCCCCACCACCATAATGGCGCCGATTTTGGTCTTTGCAGTAGTCATAGATTTTTTTCGTCTGGAATTGGCGTGGGTATCCACTAGTGTAAGTTTTGCCCGGCGTTTCATCACAACAATCCTTTATTCCGCAGTAAAGGCCGGGGGTCCACCAAATGGCGGGCCAGCCAGGCGGCGACCTCCGGGTGCCCCAGGGCCAGTCCGATCAGTTCGGTGAAATAGAACACCGGCAAGTAATAGTTCTTCCCTGCCTTCTTTGATATGCGGCCCTGGGAGAGGTCCAGATTGGCCTGGCACATCTGGCAGGCCACCACGAAACACTCGGCCCCGGCCGCCAGAGCCCGGTCATAGAGGCGCCCCACCAGAGTATCAATGAGATCCGGCCGGGCCATCGCCAGGCCGGCCCCGCAGCAGTCGGTCTTATAGGACCAGTCGAGAGGGTCGGCCTGCAGGACCTGAAGCAGGCGCTCCATATCCTTGGGGTTTTCGCAATCCACCTTATCCGTGATCTCCGGAGGCCGGGATGCCAGGCAACCGTAGTAGCCCACCGCCTTCAGACCGGTGAGGGGCCGTACCGTCTTCTGTTTCAGGATGGACAGAAATGACTCCTGGGAGAGAAATTCCAATAGATCCCAGATCTTTGTCCCATTTTTCCGACCAACCGGAGTCTCTTGCCGGCGGTTCTGCTCCTTTTCGGCGGCCTTGAGGCGGTTGAAGCACAAGGCGCAGGGGACCACCAAATCCATACCGGTTTGCCGGGCCAACGCCAGGTTGCGAGCCGGCAGTTCCAAAGAGAGTCGATGGTTGATACTGTGAGCCGCGCTGGCGCCGCAGCAGTTCCAATCCTCCAGTTCCACCAACTGCAGGTCCACGAGGGGAGCGACAGCGGCAATGGAGGCAGCATAATCCGCCGCAGTGCCTTCCAAAGAACAGCCGGGGTAATAAGATACCTTCATAAATGCCTTAACCCCCTGCACGTTTAAAGATTTCGTTGATTTCATCCCGCCCCTTGAGGGCTGGCGGGCCAATCGGGCGTAAGCGGCCGCGTTTGAAGAGGGCCCAACCCAACTTGGCATTTTCCCAAAGCTCCTGAAGTTGCGGTCGTCGCCGAAGTTGATACAGGGTGAAGCGGCGCATCAACGCCACCTCCGGCAAGCGGCCGCCAGCCCGACGGAGGCTGTCCAGGAAGAAGCGCTGGAAGGCCGCCACCTCCGGCTGGTCGACGGCTTTGCCCTGCCGAATCGCCTCCTCTTTGAGCCAGTCCATGACCCCGGCGATGTCAATGCCGTTGGGGCAGCGAGTGGTGCAGGTGACGCAGGAGGCGCAGACCCAGATGGTCCGGCAGCCCAGAAGCATCTCCGTCTGACCCAGGAGAGCCAGGCGTATGACCCGGTCCGGGAGCAGATCCATGGCGAAGGTCAGGGGACAACCGGCAGAACATTTCTTACATTGAAAGCAGGCGGACAATTGAATAGCGGCCTCTTGAGAGAGACGTTCCTGCAGTGAAAATGCCGGGGCCAGCGGTTGGTTGATATTGAGTTCCATGAAGACAGGCTCCTGATTATCGGTTGGCATCTATGCCCGGGTCAGACCCCATACATAACACAAAACAGATTTCAGGCTGCCCGGGGCTTACAGGGCCTTAAAAATTCCTCCGGTCCACTTGGACCCGGACAAAA
Organism: uncultured Desulfobacterales bacterium; assembly: GCA_964428565.1. Lineage (GTDB taxonomy): Bacteria > Desulfobacterota > Desulfobaccia > Desulfobaccales > Desulfobaccaceae > CAYRYV01. The sequence goes on from CAYRYV010000013.1 coordinate 22,777, forward strand.
TATATTGTTAATGCAATTTCGTTGCCATAATTTAAATAGCCGTGATATCGGCATCTTCATTATCAACAAGATGTCTGCCGGGACCGGAATTTGTCGAAATAACCAACATAAGATTGTTCAGAATTTCACAACGTATTAATATTATTGAAATCTATCTTGTACAATAATTAAACAGGCCCCCGTTCCAGAAGGCGCTACGCCTCCACCTAACGAACCGCAACCGCCCCGGTAGTCAAGACTGCTGCAATGGCCGCTTTGATCTCATCCTCGGTAAAAGGTTTTTGCAGATAGTCGGCAGCCCCCAATTTCAAGGCATCGACAGCGGAGGCCACGGTGGAATAACCGGTGATGACGATGACTCTGGTTTCGGGCCACTGCCGTCTCACCTCCTTGATGACCTCCATGCCATCAATATCCGGCAAAAGCAGGTCGGCCAAGATCAGATCATAAGATTTCCGGCGGAACATCTCCAGGGCCAGTTGGCCTGTTTGGGCCCAATCCACTTCATAACCGGCTTCGCCGAGGACCATTTGCAACCCTTTGGCCACATTGGTCTCATCTTCCATCAACAGAATTTTCGACAACGACGCCGTCTGGGGCCCGGCAGTTGGTGGCAAAGCACACATCACCTTTCCTCTGGGAAAAATGCACTCAGCTACAGGTTCAGCAATCTTCGTGCCTATCCCGGGAATTGGTCATTGTTTAATATTATTAGTTATAACTAACAGTTAATAGAAAGAGGGGTGACGGGAAAGCGGGTAGCGTATGTTTATTTATACGGAACTGCAACGAGACATGGATTTTGACTAAATATATTATAATGTTATGTGGGTATAGAATAATATACACATACGCCGGGTTGCTGAATGCATCAGATAAAAAGGTCTCGCTTAGGTTCTCATACTGGAATTGGCGGCCCTTTGTTCCCCTCCTCGGGTTGGGGATAAACAAAAAAATTTAATCTTATCAAATTGATGGATTTTTTTTTAAAACCGCCCCCCGTTTTTCGGACATAAGTATTTCTTAAGCCGCCTGAGCGCTCGAGCCTGTGCGAGCCCTGCTGCCTTGGCCTGCCAGGGACTCAGAAAGGCGTTTGTTCCACCAGCCGCTCCCAAGTGGAGATGTTCACAAAGCCACGAATCGCTCCCCTCCTGAATGTTACAGAAAACTCGCCCGCAGATGACTCTCCCTCAGGTCCGGATGAGGGGATCGCCTTTACGGCCCTTCTCCCGGAAAAGCAGGTCCAGGGATTCGCCCGGAAGATACGCAGCACCGCCTCCCGTTTCCGGGAAGCCGTCCAACGTTGGCCCGGGGCCAATGGCCCCACCTCGTGCGTCAGGCCGCTTATGTGGTCGCCGTGGAGCGCGTCGTGGACGCGCTGAAACTCCGGGGCTGGGTTTAACCCGGGCCCAAGGAACCGATTATGCTGGGTTCAGGGGAAAGAATCTGATAATATTTCTCTATCGTTGACAGCCTGCAATGCGGGCAATCAGCGCTGAGAGAGGAAATCCTTACTGGACAATCGCGTAGATTTCACTGCAAATCTGCTGTAGCACTCGTAAGGGGATGGTTTATCAAGATAATCTGAAAAGATTTCCCTGCCATCCCCTTATTCAGCTTTCTCACGGGGGCGGGGGTGTCGGCAAAAGTTGTACCGGCTTAACCGATTATGGCGTAGAAATGGTACAATATGCTGTTCTTTCAGTATAATCTGGCCAACAGACTTTTCATGAAATGAGGTGTTACATGGCAACTTATGATTTTGACAGAGTTATACACATGGCAATGCAGAAAGGCCCCATGCGGGTGATTGTCATTATCGGCATTATTCTGTTGCTCTTTCTCTTTACACGTCCATGGGTTCAGGTCGGGGCGGGGGAAAGAGGAGTGGTCCTTAATTTCGGTGCGGTCCAGGAGTATGTTCTGGGAGAAGGGCTGCACTTCAGAATACCTGTCGTGCAGACGGTGGCCCTCATGGATGTCAAGGTGCAAAAATCCTTGACCAACGCCGCGGCCTCATCCTCCGATCTGCAGGAAGTCAGTTCGGAAGTGGCGCTCAATTATCACATAATTCCGGATAAGGCGAACATCGTCTATCAGACCATCGGCTTATACTTTAAAGATCGCATCATTGATCCGGCAGTTCAGGAAGTGGTCAAGGCGGTGACGGCCAGGTACACCGCCGAAGAGTTGATTACCAAGCGGCCGGCGGTAAGCGAAGCCATGCGGACTACCCTGAGTGAAAGACTCCTGGAGCATAATATCGCAGTTGATGCCTTCTCCATCGTCGGGTTCAGCTTCTCCAAGATCTTTATGGAAGCCATCGAGGCCAAACAGACGGCCGAACAGCTTGCCCTCAAGGCGCGCCGGGACTTGGAGCGGATTAAGATCGAGGCTGAACAAAAGATTACCGCGGCCACGGCAGAAGCGGAGTCCTTGCGGCTTCAGCGGGCCAATATCTCTCCCGATCTGATCGAGTTGCGCAGAGTTGAGGCCAATCTCAGGGCCATAGAGAAGTGGAACGGCATTCTACCGCAAGTTACCGGTGGCGGCGCAGTGCCGTTTATCGGCATCGGGGAAACGCCGAGGCGATAATCGAAAAAACTGAAACGGGTGAGCAATGCTGCAAGCCCAGATGATAGGCAGCGGCATACCGGCGTTGGACGAAATCCTGGATGGGCTGCGGTGGGGGGATAATGTCGTCTGGCAGGTGGATGGACTTGATACTTACCTGAGAGTGGCCCTTTGTCCGGCAGGCCCTGCAAGACCGCCGTACAGCCATCTACATGCGTTTTAGCCTGGATGCCAATATCCTCGAACCGCTTTCCGGGTATATCACCGAAGAAGTTGGCCCCCGACCCGGTTTTGAGTCGTGCGGCTTTTTGAATGGTATGCCACCGGAAAATACTCACTGAAACAGCGGAAGCTTCTGGATTTCATACGTTCGAACTGCACGTTATAAGGATGGCGAGCTGCAGCCGGAGTTCAGGCAACCATTTGATATGATTTTCAAATATAGCCAGGAAGCCGAAAAAGAAAAAGCAGAAAATCCTGATGGTCTTCCGCCTTTGGAGGTATGGCGTCCCCAACCGGATTTGAACCGGTGTTGCCGGCGTGAAAGGCCGGTGTCCTGGACCAGGCTAGACGATGGGGACGCTTGTGGTGGGCCGTGTTGGACTCGAACCAACGACTCTCTGCTTAAAAGGCAGATACTCTACCGACTGAGTTAACGGCCCAAACATAATATTCATAAACTGCGCTCCGCTGTTTGTCAAGGCAATCTGCGGAGTTCTTATGCGTTAACCCAGCGGTTCGGGCCGAGTTGATTGGGGGAGAATATACCCGATCGTCTCCGTGAAGGCAAGCAGTAAAGTGCAGGTTTGTCAACAGCACGTCCAGATGTCCGGTTTTCATGGCACAGGTACTGTCCGGTTGACTTTTGGGAAGAGTTCTCATGTCATCGCGAGGTCACACTGGATGACCGGGCCACGCCGGGGAGCGACCCGGGAGCCGGAGTGAGCCCGGGGATGGAAGAGCAGCACGTTTCCCATTGCCAAGTTTTCCCCTCTGCGCGACCCCCCGGGCGATGGAATCCGGGGTTCTGAGGGCTGGCCCTCAGGGTGGCGCACCCGGGCCCAGGGGGGGCAGAGGCACACCACCCCGGCAAAAGAGGTACGCGAGGTGTACCGGGGTACCGGGAAAAAATCGCGGGCCCCCCGGTACACCGGGGGCGGACGTAGTCACCTTTCTGGCATCATCCTGAATTCCTTCATTATTCATCGCACAAGCCTCATGTCAACGAGCCGGCGGCGTCACGCCGGGGGCCGGTACCGGCCGGAACAGGTACCGGTTTGTACCGGGGGTGTACCGGGTAAGTCGGTTGTGAGCGCCGGTGGACCGCGGTACCGGTACGGGCCGTCAGCCGCAAGCGGTGAGTCGGGGACGGGGCGGCCGCTACGCCGGGCGGCGGCGTCCATGGGAGAAAGTGTAACGGAAACGGGCGGGGGTTTCCAGAACAGATGAGACACATAGGACACATGTCACAAAATCGTAACGGGGGGAGCATTTTTGGGGGCGCGGGGCGGCGGCGGGGAGGCACCAAAGAAAAAGAAATCCCCCCGGCCCCCCTTTGTCAAAGGGGGGGCGAAAGGAAAAGAATGGTGGCCAAGCACAGCTTGGCAAAATAATAACGTGCCCAAGTACAACTTGGGCACGAGAAAAAAAGGGCGTTGCCCGCGGGGGCTGGGGAGCGGGACGGGGGGAAAGACAGCGGGCGGAGTTTTTCAGGTGACTACAGATCGACGGAGCAGGGCGGTTAATCGTGGCCGTTAATTCTTTGGCGCAAGATCCCGGAGATCTTAAAGATCACCACTTTGCGGGCCCGTAAGATGAGGTCGGAGCGGGTCTGGGGATTGCGCCCCCGCCGGGCCTTTTTTTGGCGGACGGAGAATTTGCCGAAGCCGCTGATCAGGATGTCTTCTTCCGCCGCCAATGTCCCCTTCATGATCTCCAGGACTCTTTCCACCGCGGCGCGGGCCTCGGGTTTGCTCAACCCCGAGACTTCGTTGATGTTCTGGATGACCTTTTCTTTGGTGAGCGCCATGGCGATTGATCCTTTCCTTATCGGCAGACGGACGGTCTGAAGGCCAGCTAACAACACTGTAACGCATTATTAATAAATAGAAAAATCCTGTCAAGCATTTTTTTGTGTTGTCGTGAAGCCCACCCCCGGAAATTCCCGGGATTATTCCAGTCCGGTTAGCAGGGCCAGGCAATTGGCTCCCAGATCGGGGAGGTAGTAGCCGCCTTCCAGGAGGGCGAACCGGCGTCCCTGGCAGACCTCGGCGGCGGCCTCCTTGACCCAGGCCCCGATCTGACGGTAGTCCCCGGTTTGCAAGATACCGCCCCAGTCTTTGACGTAGGTGTCGAAACCCGCCGAGATGCCGATGAGATCGTAATGCCGATGGGCCGCCAGGACGTCCTGCACCTGTTGAAGAAAACTTTCCCGGTCGGGGGTCTCGATATTGGCGACGACCACCTCGGGGCGCTTCGCAAAGAAATTAACCGTACCGTCGCCATAATGCAGATCGATATCCAGGACCAGCGCCCGGGAGATCTGCTTTTCCCGGAGGAGCTTTTCCAGGGCGATGGCCATGTTGTTGAAGAAGCAGAAGCCCCAGTGGCTGCCGGGACTGGCGTGGTGCCCGGGAGGCCGGATCAGGGCAAAGGCGGGTTCGCCGGCCAGTCCCAGGCGGGCCGCCATGAGGGCCCCGCCGGCCGCCAGGGCCGCCACTTCATAGAGGCGGGACTGCCGTTTCACTTCCGCCACCAGCCGGGGGGAGTGCACCAACAGCAGGTCCTCCTCGTCGGCGGGCAGCGGCGGCACCAGGGGATAGCGGCCTTTCAGGGCGTCGATGATGGCGAGCACCCGGCCGGGATTTTCCACCCCGGCGGTGGGGTAGTCGGTAAGATAGAGATCGTCGTAAATCACTTTCATGCCTTACTCCGTATCGCCGGAGTTGCCGCCATGGTCCTGATCTTGAATTCCAGGGCTCCGAACCGGCAGGCCTCGACGCACTTGAGACAGCGGATACAGCCGGCATCATTGGCTTCCAGGTAGGGGCTGAGACCGGTGGGGCACTGGCGGACGCACGACAGACAGTGGACGCATTTTTCGCTGTCGTAGGCGAGCTGCAGGACGCTGACTTTGTTGAACAGGCTGTAAAACGCTCCCAGGGGGCAGAGGACCCGGCAAAAAATCCGGCTGATGAGGATGCTGCCCACGAGAATGACCACCAGCCAGAACACCTTGTGCCAGAAATAGAAACCGATGGTGGTCCACAGGGAGGGTTTCACCAGCAACAGGGGAACAGCGCCGGTAAGGGTCCCGGACGGGCAGAGCAACTTGCAGAACCAGGGGGAGCCCAAGCCCAGCTGGTCCACGAGCAGGAGGGGCAGCAGGATCGCCAGCAGCGCCAGGATGACATACTTGCCGTAGGACAGGAACCGGGGCAAGGAAAATTTCGGGCTGGGGATTTTGTGCAGCAGGTCCTGGATCAGCCCGAAGGGACAGAGCCAGCCGCAGGGAAAACGACCCACCAGGGTGCCGATGAAACCCAGGTAGCCGAAGACAATCAGCCCCGGTTGCAGGAAACCGGTTTGCGCCGACATGCGCACCGAGCCCATGAAGTGCTGGAGGGCGCCCACCGGGCAGGCCAGGACCGCGGTGGGGCAGGAGTAGCAATGCAGCCCCGGGTTACAGATGCTTTTCAGGGGGCCTTGATAGATAACCGGTCCGAAGGGAAAGAGCAGATAGGCGTTGGTCCCCAGGGTCACCAGGGTCTGAATCAGCCGCCGGAAGCGATTCATCACCCCACCCCGATACAGGACAGGCAGATGGCGGTGGCATTGCTCAGCAGCGACGAAATCTCCCCGATATTGACTCCCCAGATGAACAGCAGGGTAAAGAGAATCAACAGGTAGAGCGTAGACCTGGGCATTATCCCCTCCCTGGCAATGTTTAGCTGTTTGTCATTATAAGCCCTCTGGCCGAACAGGCAATGCAAAACTGCGAAGTAGCTCTTTTTGTTTCATGTCTTGCAATTCTCCCGGGGGTTTGTATGTTAAAATAGCATTAATATGATATCCGAGACATACCCGGGCGGCCGGGGCGTGCCGGTGGGGGACGCCCACGGCGGCCTGTCGGGGGTATGGAGAGCCGGGAAATGGGAAGCAAAAGAGGCCGCGTGGCCGTCATAGTCGCCGACATGATCAGGGATTTCATCGAGCCGGAGGGCTCATTGTATGTGGGGGAGCCGGGCCGGCGGATTCTGCCCTACGTGGCCGCGACGGTGGCGGACATGCGCCGCCAGGGGGCGGCCGTCATTTTTCTGTGCGACGCGCATGCGGAAGACGACCGGGAATTCAGCCGTTTTCCGCCGCACGCGGTGCGGGGCACCCGGGGGACAGAGCTGGCGCCCCCGCTGACCCGGCAGCCCGGTGATCACCGGGTGGATAAAACCCGGTACAGCGGCTTCACCGGCACCGTCCTGGACGAGGTGCTGCAGCGGGAGGGCGTGACCGAAGTCCATTTGCTGGGCGTCTGCACTTCCATCTGTATCATGGAGACGGCCCGTGACCTGGATGACCGGGGTTACGCGGTGGTGGTCCACCGCCACGGGGTGGCCGATTTCGACCCCGAGGCCCACGAGTGGGCTGTGGCCCGCATGCAGCGGCTCTTCGGAGTCCGGATCATCTGAGCGCCGGCGGACCGCCCTCCGGCTCCCGGCCGGCGGGGCCCGACGCGGCGGACAGCTTGTCCGCACAAGCCCGGAACCCGGCCTCGATATCGGGGGCAGGGTGTCAGGCGCCCAACAGCGGCACAGTCGGATGTATGCAGCAACCGGGGAAAGGCGCCTCAACCCAAATCGAGGACATGGATGCAATGCACCGGGCACTGAGCGACGGCGTCCTGGATGATGTCGGCGGCACCCTCTGCGGGGCGGATGACCCGGGCGTATCCCACTGACTTGTCCACCCGGAAGACCTCCGGGCACACGCCCTGACATCCGCCGCAGGTGATGCACTCCTGCCTCACCACCACGACATACCGTTTGCCCATCTGCCCGTTACCCTTGCTCTGGCCGGTCCCGCAGGGCCAGCCGGTCTTCGAGTTCCCGGAGGCGTCGCTTCATGTTCCGGTCCTGTTCCCACCGGGCCGTAACTTCTCGCAAGATCGCGGCGACCCCCATGAGCCCATCGTCCCCCGCCGCCGGCACCGGGATAACCGTGAATTCCACGGAGAGCCGGCGGCCGTCCCGGTGCATCGCCGGCACCGTTAGCAGCTCCCGGCCGTAGCGGGTGACCCCGCCGGCCATCACCCGGCGGTAACCATCCCAATGGCGCTGACGCAGATTTTCCGGAATAATGATATCCAGACTCCGGCCCACGGCCTCGGCCTCCCGGAATCCGAAGACCGCCTCGGCCCCGGCGTTCCAGAGCCGGATGATCCCCTCCCGGTCGGCAAAGATTATGGCGTCCGGGGCGCCCGCCACGATGCGGCGACAGAGATATCCCCGGTCCTCAGTGGGCACGTCCGCCCTCCCGGCCTGCAGGCCCGGCCCTGGCCCGTCGGCCATCGTTTGTTCCCGTAAGTGACGGCTCGGTCCGGCTCAGTTTTCTTCCTGCCAGTGAATGCACTGCGCCGGGCACTGGTCAATGGCATCCTGGATCAAGTCCTCCGGGGCGCCGTCGGGATCGATCACCGTGGAATGTCCCAGCGCCTCGTTGAGCTTGAAGACCTGGGGGCAGACGGCTTCGCAGTTGCCGCAGGCGATGCATTCTTCCTTGACGATGTAGGGGAAACGTTTCGGCATCTTCGTTTTCCTGTGATGGTCGTCTTCGTATGCGGGTTGGCTGAAAAGTAAGGATGCGGCCCCCGGATGTCAATGGGAAAGTCGGCCTGGCCTCAAGGAGACTCGCATTGCAGGCCGATAACTTCGTACAAGGTGTATTCCCCGGTCTTGCCGGGGAACCGCAGGCTGGCGCAGCGGCCCACCTTGACGCTCTCCTGCACCTGGGCGTAGATGTCGGCGGAAACGAGAAAATGCGTCCCGAGCTGTTTGTTGGCGGCCTCGATGCGGCTGGCGACATTGACGGCGTCGCCGATGATCGTGGTCTTCTTGCGCCCTGCCGCGCCCACCGTGCCCGCCACGACATCCCCGAAATGCAGGCCGATGCGGATGGCAAAATCCTTGTGAAAGAGTTCCTGGAGATAGGGCCGGAGTTTCTCGATCTCCTCCAGCATCTCCAGACCCGCCTGCACGGCCCGTAGCGCCCCCCGGCGCGGACTCTCGCCCTCGAACCGGGCCATGAACCCGTCTCCCAGATACGTGTCGATATGGCCGCCATGGCGGCTGATCACTTCCCCCATGCTATGAAAGAAGTGGTTCAGGACGTGAATGACATCGTAGGGCAACAGATTCTCGGAAAAGGCGGTAAAGCCGATGATGTCGGCGAACATGATGTGGATTTCCTTCTCCACGCCGGTGGTGCCGGTCTCCGGCCCCACCACGTAGAGGCTGGCAACCTCGCTTTTTTCCCCGTTTTCCTGAACCAGACGGCGCACGCTGACATCTCCGTGCACGCGCGCCTGGCATCCCAGGCGCACACCCGGCGCGAAGCGGAGGCGTCGAGCCACGGCCTGCTCCTCCTTTCCGGGAGGGGAGAGATGCTCCCGGCCCTGGACGATCTCCACGCGACAGGTGGAGCAGCGCGCCCGCCCGCCACAGATATGAGCTATAACCTGGCCCGTCCGCAGGGCTGCATCCACGATGGTTTCCCCGGAGACGGCCTCCACTTCTCCGCCCTCCGGGACAAAGACGATTTTGGGCATGGTCTGCTGGACTCCCGCTCCCGGTGAGCAAATATTGCTGCCCTCACCGGAGGTTCATGATAAGATGTTTGGTGTAAGCATTGATAATATAATTCTTTACAGACCGGGGGGCTACAGGAAAACTGCATGTTTTCATCTACCACCCCAATGCGCTGCAGCCGCCGTCAATTTATCCGGGCCGGCCTGGCCTCGTTGGCCGCGTTGTCCCTGCCCGCCTGGCCGACTCTCTCCTGGGGTCAGGGAGTGCGCTTCGGCCTGGTCAACCCCCGGCCGGCCGCCTTTTTTACCCCGCTTCCCGGCGGTCTGGTGCGCTGCGACCTCTGCCCCCACCAGTGCGAGACGGTGGACGGCGAACGGGGCGACTGCGGCGTGCGGGAGAACCGCCAGGGCAAATATGTCACCCTGGCCTACGGCAACCCTTGCGCCGTGCACATCGACCCCATCGAAAAAAAACCCTTGTTCCATGTCCTGCCCGGGAGCGACTCCTACTCCATCGCCACGGCGGGCTGCAATCTGCATTGCAAATTCTGCCAGAATTGGGAGATCTCCCAGGTGCGGCCCGAAGAAACCTACAATTTCGACCTGTCTCCGGCGGCCATCGTCCAGGCCGCCCGGGACACCAACTGCCCCACCATCGCCCACACCTACGTGGAACCCATTATCTTCTATGAATACATGGAGGAGATCGGACGTCTGTCGAAGCCCGCGGGCATTATCAACGTCTGCCATTCCGCCGGTTACATAAATGAAAAACCGCTCCACGCCCTCTGTGAGGTGCTGCAGGCGGCCTGCGTGGACCTGAAGGCCTTCACCGAGGACTTTTATCGGCAGATGGTGGGGGCGTCCCTGGCGCCGGTGCTGGCCGCCCTCAAAACCCTGCGGCGCCGGGGGGTATACCTGGAGATCGTCAACCTGGTTATTCCGCAATACAACGATAACCCCAGGGATCTGGAAAAGATGTGCGCCTGGATCAAAGACGAATTGGGGGAGTTGACGCCTTTGCATTTCTCCCGCTTCTATCCCCTTTACAAAATGAAGAATCACTATCCCACTCCGGTGGCGACCCTGGAACAGGCCCGGCAAATCGCTCTGCAGGCCGGTTTGAAATACGTCTATATCGGCAATGTCCGGGAGAACCCGGCGGAAAATACCCTATGTCACCATTGCGGGCAGCTCATAATCGCGCGCCTGGGGTATCGGGTAATGGAAATCAAGATGAAAGAGGGGACCTGTGGCTTCTGCGGGACCGAGATTCCCGGGATCTGGCGGCAACCGTCAGCCGTTTAGGGCTCAGGTCCAGATCGGGCCGTTCTCCTTTTTTCATGTCTGCAGTGGCAACGAATCCCGCTTTTCAAGGGGTTGGCCGGTTCTCCCCATCAGACCCGACAGCTGGCGGGAGGTTGGCAAAGCCCTGGCGGCGCCGGGCGGGAAAGAACCCCAGCTCTTTCTTGGCCACCGGCAAAGCAGCCGCGCGGTCCCGGGGAAGATTTTACGCAGGTCCAGTATTAAAGGGGAACAGACATTGTGCCGATGACAACGCGAAGTTAAACTCTCAATATGCATTTACTGGCTGGCCATTGCGCCGCCGCTAGTCTGAATCGAATGAGGTCTGTATCGGCCCGGAAGGAAATCCCCATGCATGCGCTCACCCCTTCTCCCCAGGACAGTTACTTTGCGCCGCCGGAGCGCGCCGACGCCGAACTATTACGCCTGGAAGTCGAAGTCACCAGTAAAAATCCCATCATCGACGGCCTCTTGAAAACTGTCGGCGGCCTGCTGGCGGTGCTCAATGAACAGCGGCAAATTCTGGCCCTTAACGACACGCTGCTGTCCAGTTTGGGCCTGGAAGACGTGCATCAGGCTTTGGGTCTGCGTCCCGGTGAAGCCATTAACTGCATCCACGCCCGTGAGCTTCCCGGCGGTTGCGGCACCACCAAGTTTTGCGCCAGTTGCGGGGCCGCCATCGCCATCGTGTCCTGTATGGAGAGTGACCACCCGGAGGAGCGGTTCTGTGTGGCCACCGCGAAAAGACAGGACAAGGAAGTGGATATTTGTTTCAGCGTGCGCGCCTGTCCCGCCAGACTGGAGGGGCATCGCTTTATCCTGTTATTTCTCCAGGACTGCACCCAGGCCCAACAGCAGGCGGCCTTTATGCGCGTCTTTTTTCATGATATCACCAATATCATTCATGGCGTGCAGAACGTCGGCGATTTACTGGCGCTGCCGGACGCCGCCCCCAGCCCTGAAATCACCAACCTCCTCCAGTATTACCTCACCCGGCTGACCACCGAAGTGAAAATTCACCAGATCCTGTTTAAAGACGGCGAGATGGACTATAAGCCCCGCTGGCAGACGGTCTCGGTCAGATCGGTGCTGCAGGAAATCCAGCGGTATTTTTCCCTGCATCCCTTGACGCAGGGCAAACGCCTCGTCATCGCCGACGACTTGCCGGCCGACTCCTTCCAGACGGACATCACCCTGCTGTTGCGCATTCTCGGCAACATGCTAACCAATGCCCTGGAGGCCGCCGAGCCCGGCGATGAAGTCAAATTATGGGTCGAGCCGCAGCCGCAAGCCCTCTCTTTTTGCGTCTGGAACCGCCAGCCGATCCCCGAAAAGGTGGCCCTGCGGATATTTCAACGCAACTTCAGCACGAAATATGAATCCGGGCGGGGCTGGGGCACCTTCGCCATGAAGCTGTTCGGCGAGCGGATTCTGGGCGGCCGGGTAAGCTTCACCACCTCCGAGGCCGCCGGCACCGTATTTCGCTTCTCCCATCCGCAATGAGGGCCCGGTTCAGTCAGTCGTCCCGATGGTGACCGGCTACTGGCAAAACCAAAAAAATTTACACGGAAAACCGATCAGTTCACCGCTACGCTCAGATCCATGAGACCTTCATAATCCTGTAAGGAGTTCCGGTGTCCTGCCGCAGCGGTATTATCGGCCTGCCCAACGTGGGCAAATCCACTCTCTTCAACGCCCTGACCGCCGGAGCGGCGGAGGTGGCCCCCTATCCCTTTACCACCATCGCTCCCAACGTGGGTATCGTGCCGGTGCCCGATGAGCGGCTGCGGCGGCTGGCCGACCTCCTCAAACCCCCCAAGGTTACCCCCACCGCCATCGAGTTCGTGGATATCGCCGGTCTCATCAAAGGCGCCAGCCAGGGCGAGGGGCTGGGAAACCAGTTTTTGGCCCATATCCGGGACGTGGACCTGCTGGTGCACGTGGTGCGGGTTTTTGAGGCCGGAGACGCTCCCCCCGCCGGCGGCGATCTCGATCCGGTGCGGGATTTGGAGGTGGTGGAGACCGAACTGCTCCTGGCCGACCTCGAAATCGTCAGCCGGGCCAGAGTCAAAGCCGAGAAGCAGGCCAAGGGGGGCGACAAGCATTATCTGGCCCTGGCGGCCCTCCTGACCCGGGTCCAGGAAGCTCTGGACCAGGGCCGGGACGTTGGCGGGCTGGCCCTTTCCGGGACCGAGCGGGAGATGCTGCAGGAAACTCCGCTCCTCACCCGCAAGCCCGCACTGCTTGTGGCCAATATCAGCGAAGCGGAATGGCAGGCCCGCCGTTACCTGCCGGCCCTGGAGGCGGCGGCCGCGGCCCGGAGCCTCCCTCTGGTGCCCATCCTGGGGGCCGTGGAGGCGGAAATCGCCTGCCTGCCCCCGGCGGATCAGGCGGACTACCTGCGGGCCTACGGCTTGGAGGAATCCGGCCTGAGCCGTTTGGTGCAGGAAAGCTACCGGCTGTTGCACCTCATCACCTTTTACACCATCGTGGGGCCGGAGGTGCGGGCCTGGACAGTGCCCGCGGGCACGCCGGCGGTCCGCGCCGCCGGCAAGATCCACTCCGACATGGAGCAGGGCTTCATCCGGGTGGAGGTGATGAGTTTTGCCGATCTGTCCCGCCTGGGGAGCGCCGCCCGCGTCAAAGAGGCGGGGCTGCTGCACAGTGAAGGCCGGGACTACGCGATCCAGGACGGCCAGATCCTCTTGTTTCGCTTTCAGAAGAAGTGATCAACTGATCCCTTATCATGAACCAGGGCCATGGCCGCAACCACCATTTTTCTTAACTCACTGTTAGACTTCTTTTTTCCCCGATTCTGTTTGTTCTGCGGGGAGTCGGCGGAGCCTGTGCCCGGTGCGGTGGTGTGCACCTCCTGTCAGACGCAGGTTCGGCGACTGGCCCCGCCCTTTTGCCGCCAGTGCGGGGCCCCCTTTGAGTCCTGCGGAGCTTCGGAGGATATCTGCCGGGACTGCCTGGCGGAACCGCCCCCCTTCGCCCGCGCCCGGGCTGCCCTCTATTATGAAGGGCCGGCCCAGGAGGCTATTCACCGGCTGAAATATCAACGTCAAATGGTTTTTGCCCGCCCCCTCAAAATGTGGTTGGCCGCTTCCCCGGCAGGGTGTGAGTTGGCGGCGGCGGCCGATCTGCTGCTGCCGGTGCCCCTGCATCCCCAACGCCTGCGCCAGCGCGGCTTCAATCAATCCCTGTTGTTGGCGCAAGCCTTTCCCGGACGCCCGCTGGTACGGAATCTCCTGGAGCGTCACCGGCAGACTAGCCCGCAGGTCGATCTGGACGGCCAGGCCCGCCGGGAAAATATCCGGGATGCCTTCGGTGTGCGGGATCCCGGGGCGGTGGCCGGGAAGAAGGTGCTGGTCATCGACGATGTCTTTACCACCGGGGCGACCGTCTCTGAATGCGCCCGGGTTTTATTGGCAGCCGGGGCCGCCCGCGTGGAGGTGCTGACCGTGGCCAGGGTGGGATATGCGACAGTGTGATACGCGGTTTAAAGTGATGTCCCGGGATGAGGCCGTCTGGCGGGTGGAGCAGTCCCGCCAACGGGGCTGGCGGGTGGTCTTCACCAACGGCTGTTTCGATCTGCTGCATCTGGGACACGTGCGCTATCTGGAGGCCGCCCGGTCCCTGGGGGATCTGCTGGTGGTGGGCGTCAACTCCGATGACTCGGTGCGCCGTTTGGGCAAGGACCCCAGCCGGCCGGTGGTGCCCCAGGGCGACCGCGCCCAGGTGCTGGCGGCCCTGGCCTGTGTGGACATTGTCGTCGTGTTCAATGAAGACACGCCTCTCACCCTCATTGAACGCCTGCGGCCCGATGTGTTGGTCAAGGGCGGGGACTACACCCCCGAGGCCATCGTGGGCCGCCGGGAAGTGGAGTCCTGGGGGGGAGCGGTGCAGGTCATCCCCTTGGTCCCGGACCGTTCCACCACCCGGCTCCTGAATGCCATCCGGGGCGCCGGGGGGCACAGTCCCCCCCCCGACGACCCAAGCCGATGAGGCGTTCCCGACGCCGGGACCCGGCCCTTCGGGGAGCCCTCCCCGAACTTTCGACTCCGGCCGTATCGCCTTCCGGCGCCAGCGCCTTGACCGCTCTGCGGGTTTCCGGCCATTGCTAGTCAAGCGAAATAGTTTGTGCGCAAGTTATCAGTTGTTTTTCATTAAGTTAATGTCCCCCCTGACCGATAAAAATATGAGAACACCCCCACCTGGTTGCCGATGGTGAGGTTTTTGAGCGGTTAACTGCTCTTGAGTGGTCCGAACCGCGCCGCCCGCGCGGGCGCGCATTTCTCGGAGGTCTCCTGTGGCTGGGCCGGACACACGCCGGGTGCTGCTGGTCAATGACGATTCAACCCAACTCCGGTTAATCGCCAACATCCTGGAGTCAGGCGGCCATAGGGTCATTTCCTGCGACAGCGCCGAAATGGCCCTGGAGATCCTGGCCGACCAGGCCCCCCCCGATCTCATCGTCACCGACCTGCACATGCCCGGTATCGACGGCTGGCGGTTCTGCCGCCTCCTCCGGTCCCCCGAGTACCCGCAGTATAATCAGACCCCCATCCTGGTCGTCTCCGCCACCCTGGCCGGCGACCATACCCGTCAGATCACCCGGGACCTGGGGGCGAACGGCTTTCTCGCCCTCCCTTGCGCCCCCGCAGAATTCCGTCGCTGCGTCTCCCTGGTCTTGGACGGTTTGTCCCCCCATGCCGCCCCCAAAGTCCTCATTGTCGAAGACAGCCCCACCCTGGCGACAATTCTGCGACGCGCCTTTGAAAAACACGACTATACAGTCCTGGTGGCCGAAACCGGGGCACAGGCCCGGGAGTTGTTTGCGGCAAACCGGCCGGAGGTGGCGGTGCTGGATTACCATCTCCCCGACCTCACCGGCGATCAGCTGCTGATCGAATTTAAGCAGCCGGGGTCCTTGGCGGCGGTCATCATGATGACCTCCAACCCCAGTCCCGGATTGGCGACCCATTTCTTACGCCTGGGCGCCGACGGCTATCTCCGGAAGCCCTTTGATCCGGCATATCTGTTCGCCCTCTGCGAAAAAGCCCAGCGGGAACGGGCCCTGTTGCGGGTGGAGGAGATTTTACAGACCCGGACGCAAGAACTTCGGGAATCTTTCGCCCAGCTGCAGGTTAGCGAAGAAAAGTACCGCAGTCTCTTTGAAAATGATGTCATCGGCATTTTCCACAGCACTCCCGAGGGCCGGTTTCTCAAAATCAATAAAGCCCTGGCCCAGATGTTGGGCTATCCCAACCCCTCTGAGGCCGTCAGGTCGATCACCGACATCGGCTCTCAGGTGTATGCCGACCCTCAACGCCGCAGTGAAATCCTCAAAACCATCAGTCGCCGCAGCCGGATTTCCAAGTTCGAGGTGGAGTTCCGCCGGCGCACGGGGGAGGTCTTCCTGGGCAACCTGAACCTGCAGGCGGTGAAGGACCGGCGGGGAGCCATCTCATATCTGGAAGGATTCGTTGAAGACATTACGGAGCGCAAGCGCGCCGAAGAGGCCCTGAAACTCTCCGAAGAGAAGATGCGTCTGGTAATCGAATCCTCCCCCATCGGTATCATCATCACCCAACACGGCAAATACCTCTTTGTCAACCCGGCGCTGGTAAACATGTTCGGGTATGACAGCGCCGACGAGATTATCGGCCAGGCCAGCGGTTCCCGGTTTTATGCCGAAGAGCAGGAACTGGTCGCGCAAATTCAGGTGGGGGGCGCGCCTCGCCAGTTTTGGCCCGGCTCCCTGGAGGCCCGGGGAATCAAGAAGAGCGGTGAGATCTTCGAAATCAATGTCTGGCTGCAGGAGATTGATTACCAGGGGGAACCGGCGATCCTGGAATTCATCATCGATGTGAGTGAAGCCAAAACCTTGCGGGCCCAGTTAATGCAATCCCAAAAACTGGAGGCCGTCGGCACCCTCGCCGGTGGTATTGCCCATGACTTCAACAACATCCTGGGCGCCATCATCGGCTATGCCGAAATGGCCCTGGCGCAACTCACGCAAGATAGCCCCGTGCGCTACAATCTGATGCAGATCTTAAATGCCGGTCAACGCGCCGCCGACCTGGTCAACCAGATCTTAACCTTCGGACGCCCCCGGAAACAGGAGATGAAGCCCCTCAGTCTGGCCCCGCTGATCGAAGAGTCCTTCCGTTTCATGCGATCATCATTGCCGGCCACCATTGAGATCAACACCACTCTGGAGGCAAAAAACGATTATATCTTGGCCGACATGACTCAAATCCACCAGATCCTGATCAACCTCTGCACCAATGCCGCCCATGCCATGCGCCATGCCGGGGGCACTCTGGAAATCGGCCTCCGGGAGGTGAAGTTCGACCACACCAACGCCTCCCCTCTGCAAAATCTCAAATCCGGAGTCTATCTGGAGCTGTCGGTGCGGGATAGCGGGCATGGGATGGAAGAGCACGTCGTGGAAAGGATCTTCGATCCGTTCTTCACCACCAAGGAACCCGGGGAAGGCACCGGCATGGGACTAGCGGTCGTGCACGGCATCGTCCAGGCCCACGGCGGCGCGATCCTCGTCAGCAGCCGGCCCCGGAAAGGCACGACCTTTAACATCTATCTCCCCCAGCTCAATGGGGCATCAGCGACCTTTGTTTCGAAAAAATCTGTTCAACCGGCGCTCACCAGCGGTCATGAGTGTATTTTGTTGGTGGATGACGAGCGGGACCTTATCGAGATCGGCCAAAAAATGTTGACACGGTTGGGCTATGAGGTTGTGGCGCAGGCCGACAGCCAGGTAGCCCTGGACATTTTCAAGGAAAACCCCCAACGCTTCGATCTCATTATCACCGATCTAACCATGCCTGCGCTCACCGGAGTGGAGTTGGCCCGTGAGATCCTGGCCGTGCGTCCCGATATCCCCATCATTTTGTGCACCGGCTATTCCGAAAGTACTACACCCAAAGAGGTCCTGAACGTCGGTGTCCAGGAATTGATTATGAAGCCCGTGCGTATGTCGAGCCTGGCTCAAACCATTCGAAAAACCCTGGACAACCGCGCCGTCCTGCCTGAACCGCAGATTTCCTGAAACCGACCGTTTCCCTGGGGACATCATCTGGCCGTCCCGGTCACCGGCTGCCTGTCAACCCTGGCAGGCCGTGCGGTGCGGGCACCAGTCGCAATGCCGGTCCTTCCGGGGGTGGAAATCACCCGCTGCCAGCATGTGCCGGAGCAGAAAGGAAACGGCCCGGGGCGCATAATCGGTGATCACCCGGCGCCGCTCCTCCGGGCGCCACCGTTCTTTTTCCGGGAAAAACCACACCTCCGCGCCCCCCTTGTTCAATTCCACCCAACCCGCGTTCGCCGCCAGCCTCTCTGCAGCCTGGCCGTGCAGAAACAAATACGTGGGCAGTTGCACACTCCCCCACTCCTGGGCCAGCTCCCGGAAGAACTCAGGATCGGCCAGGAGTGCAGGAGATGCCGCCGACAGCCTGTCCCATAACGGGTTGTCTTTCCAGGCCCGGACGTGCGTCGGGGGGATCCGGCCGGTCTTATAATCCAGAATGTATAATCCTCCGGGACGTTCATCCACGCGGTCCACCCGGCCCCCCACCAAAATCCGGCGGTCATTTACCAGCACGGTGGCGGTCAAATAGTTTTCCAACTCCCGGATAGTGGTGGTCACGCCGGTGTGCAAAAAGGCTTGCAGCTTTGCCCTTCCTGCTTTTTCCAATTGGCGGCGCACTTCAAATCGCAGGTTTTTAAAAAACCCCGCCCCCGTCAGTCTCCGGAGATAAAGGTGCACTAATTCATCGACCGGCAGGGAGCTGTAGTCGATTTCCTGATCCCGGTAGCGGCTGAAATACTCATTGAGGACCGCGTGCATCAACTCCCCGAAGGCTCCCGGAGCCGCCTCCTCGCTGATCTCTTCCAAAGGCCTCAATCTCAGGACATGGGTGTAGACGAAATTGACGGGGCAACGGAGGTAATCATCCAGGGCCGAAACGCTCACCGGCCGGGAAGTCAACCATTCCTCAAGCCGAGCTTGCAGTGCCGGGGTGCGGGGGAGGGGCCTGGGATTGGTCGTCAGGCTACGGATCTGAAAGGCAATGGGGATTAACGGCGGTTCTCCCGCCACCGCCACCCTGCCCTGTCGCTGTTCCTCCGCCCACAGGAGCTGCTCGACAAAACGGCTGCGCATGGATTTCTCAAAGCGGTCACCGGCGGCCTCCACTCCGCTATGGTAGAGGAAAACCGCTTCCTGCGCGCCCTGCACCAGCCGATAGAAGTTGTATGCGGCCACCTGATCCCGGCCGCGGCTGTCGGTCAATCCCAACACGTGGCGTAAGCCGTCGGGCAGCAGCGGGTCATAGGCCGCCTGGCCGGGGAGCACCTCTTCGGTGGCGTTGATGATGATCACCCGGTCGAACTGCAGCAGGCGGGTCTCCAGCATCCCCAGGACCTGCAGACCGGTCAGGGGTTCGGCCTCAAAGGCCACCCGCTCACCCTTTATCACCTCTTTCAAGATTGCGAATAATATCTGCGGCTCAAACTCCTGACGGCTCATGAGGTTGTCCTGCAACGTGGGCACGACCTGATGGAGCATCCGGTGCAGAACTTCGGCATCCAGGGGAAAGCGCGCCCACAATTCGTTGCCGGCGAGACGCAACAGGTTCACCACGCCCTCCAGGGCCGCCGCCAGGTCCGTCAAGGTGCGCGTCTTCTCCCACCGGCGCAGGGCTATCTCCCTCAGCCTCTGCAGCAGTTCCCGCCCGGTCCCGGGGGCCGCGTCCTCCGGCAAATCGTCGTTTGCCGGCACCCAGGTATAAGGGTCGCTATACTTCTGCCCCTGGCGGATGGCCAACTCCCAGAGGCGCAGGATTTGCCGCCAGGGACGGCCGCCCTCAGGGCCGAGCATCTTTACGTAGGGGTGACGGAGAAGCTTGAGGAAGGGACGCCAGAAGTACCCCCCGTCCGGGTTGCGGGTCTCCTGGAGCTCCATCAGAATCCCGATAAGGCCGGCCAGAGTGGTCCGGGCCAGGGGATACCCCAGGGTGATGTTGACCTCCTTCTCCGGCAAGTGGTGGAGGACCGGCATGAGCATGTCCTCCCGGGTCAACACGACGGCTGTTCCTTCCCGGGGGGCAGCCGCCAGTTCGCCGGCCAACGCGGTTAGTTGGGAATGGAGGTCGTAGCCCTCGTAAAATCTGACCCGGGGTATAGTCCCGGCATCCCCGGTCCCTGTCGGGCACGCCGCCGTCGCCTGCCAGCGCGCCAACCATTCCCTGTGCAAGCCGCAGGCCCAATGTCCCGGCTTGCCCCGGGCCAGGGCGGGGTCGCTGTGCCAGACGATGGTGGCCTGGCCTTTCTCCCACAAACGCCGCAGGATCACCTCTGCGGCTCCCCTGAGGGCGTAGAAGCCGGCGAAGTAATAATGTCTGTCGGTCAGCCGGGGCGCAATTTCCCCCCAGCGGCGGGCTGCCTGAAACAGATCGTATCCCGGCGTCGTCCAGCGACGGTCGTCCAGTTGGGCGGTGTAATACCGATAAATGGTGTTCAGGTGTTCCAGGAGCGCCGCGGCATATTCCAGCACTTCCCCCCGCACATGCAACAGACTTGCAGGCTCCCGGTTCTGCCCGAACAGGTCTTCCAGCAAGGCGGCCAGGCGCACTCCCCAGGGAAAGAATTTCTCCCGCTCCAGGGGCAGGCGCGCCAGCGGTCCCGGATAATTACCACGCAGTTCCCCTAATATGCCAAAGAGCATCTCGACCTGGTCCAACACGCCCAGGTTCTTCACCGGCGCCGGCTCCAACTCACGCCGCCACTCGCCGACCACTTCCCGGATAGCCGCCACCTTGGGTAGCCTGCAGGGTTTGGGCAGTCTCCCATCCGCCGCCAGATGCCGGCGCAGATAACGCCGGGGGCGATCGTGTGGAAAAACCACGATCACCCGCGCCAAGTCCTCTTCCCTGCTAATAATCAGGTCGGCCAGAGGCGCCAGCAAATCCCGTCGCCAATCAAAAATGATGATGGGCTTCATGCCGTCAGGTCCCCGGAAACCTCCACGATCTGCTCTTCGTCCAGATAAATCAGCAGGCCCCGCACCGACCGCCGGCCGGGCTCCCGGCGCAGTTCCGGCAACCCCGCCAGCAGCCGCAGGTACCACCGCACCTGATCGCCATGGTCATCACTGGGTTTGCCGGTCTTATACTCCAGCACCACCGCCTCGGTGTCGGTTACCGTCAGATGGTCCAGCCGGTAAACGGCCCCCTGTTCATCCAGTATTTCCACCTCCGCCTGGCCCTGTTCCTTTAAGGAGACCAGTTCCGGCACCCCCAGAACCCAGGTGAGCCGCTTTTCCAGGTCAACCCGCATCCCGGGATCCAAATGCGGCCGGGGAGCATACGCCAGCGCCAGGTCTACCGCCCGGCGGGCATCGGCGGCCGGATCACCGCGGGGACGCACATATTCCAACGCCAGGTGGGCCAGTTCCCCCCGGCGGCGTTCGCGGGTCGCTTCTTCTTCCAGGTTGTTGCGGAAGATCTTCAGCCCGGGCAGCCAGGCCATGGGCATAAAACCAGCCTCCGGGACGTGAGCCTCCGGCTTGAACGCTTTCAGAGGCTCCCCTGACGCGGGTTCGACCGCCTGTCTCCGGGCCGGCCGCGGCGCGCCGCTGGTATAGCGTACTCCGCTTTCTGCCGGTCCCAGGCATGCCAGCAGGACGGCCAGACCCGCCGTCAAGGGGGAGCCCCCTTTCTGGGAATCGTTGCGGGTTATAAAGGCGTAAAATTCGTCCACCGCCCGGGTCCAGGCCACGTAGACCAAGTTGAGGCTTTCCAACAGCGCGTCGCGTTGGTAGCGCCAGTAGTTTTCCCCCAAATCCGTAGTCAACGGCACGATGATCCAATCATCCCCCCACGCCGTCTCGGTCAGCCGCTCGGTTTTTACCGGCCAGTGATGGAAGGGAACGATTACCACCGGAAATTCCAGCCCCTTGGCCTTGTGGATGGTCATGACCCGCACCGCCTCGACGTTTTCCGGCAAAGGAGCCCGTTCCTTAACCCCGTCGCGTCGCCAGTAGTCCAAAAAGGCCGCCAGCGATTGGCAATCGTGTTCTTCTGCCAGATGCACCAGTTCCAGGAACCGGCGCAGAAAAATCTCGTCCTCGGGATAACGTCCGAGGAGTTGAAAATGCTTGATGATCTCCTGGATCACATCATAAGGGCTCATTAACCCGCTCTGCCGGTAAAAAGGCTCTATCCACGTACGCCACGGGCCGGGAAAATCACGTTGGAAAGTCTTGTACAGGGAAGGGCCGGTCTGCCGGGCCAGCCATGCCACCAGGACCTCCGGGCCCAGGCCGCTCACCGCCTGAAACACCTCGGCTCCCGACACGAAATTCCAAAAATCCAGGTCATGGTCGGGGTAATCCAGAAAACTCAAAAAGGCCAGAAGCTGTCGGATGAGCGGGTGGTCCGCCAGATGCAGGCTGTTTTCCGTCACCAGGGGAATCCCCCAGTCAATCAGCCAGCGGGACACCTCCTCCGCCTCCTGGTTGCGGCGCACTAAAACGGCCACGTCGCCCCATGGCCGCCGCCCCTGCAGCTCCCGGAGTATCTGGTGCAACGCCGCCGCTGCCTGTTCCTCCAGGTCCTCCTGGTGGCGCCCCCGGAGCTCCCGCAACTCCACATACCCCCCCTCCCGCTCCGGGGCCGCGGGCATGGTCTGTTCCGCCTGCCGGTAGGCGTTCTCCAGGGTGTCTGCCAACTCCGCCGTCCATAGCGGCGGCGCCTTGTCTCCCGCCAGGGCCCGGGCCAACCGCCCGCAGATTTCCCGGTCCTGCAGTTGCCCGAATATCCGGTTGGTGAAGTCCACCAGGGTCTGCCGGCTGCGCCAGTTGTGGGGCAGGTATTCCGCCGCCGGCGGCTGGCCTCCCAGATCCCGGGCCGCCTCGTCCAACAATTGCCAGTCCCCGCCCCGCCAGCCGTAAATGGCCTGTTTGACGTCCCCCACCAGCAACAGGCCGCCCCCCTGATCCCGGCATTCCCGGGCCAGGGGCAACAGCGCGCCCCATTGCTCTCTGCTGGTGTCCTGAAATTCGTCGATCAGTAAATAACGCAGGTTGGCCCCCAATCGGCACAGGGCCAGGGTTACGCCCCCTCCCGCCCGCAGCAGTTGAGTCACGGCCCGCCCCCAGGTCCGCCCGGAAACAATCCCCGACCGGTGCGGATACGTGGTGAAATCCCGGGCCAGCACCTGTCCTATGGCCGCGAAAGGCAGCCAGTGCAATGCCTGGGAGATGAGGTGCCGTTTCCGGCGGTAATCGGTGTAGGCCGCTTTGAACTCCTG
The DNA here is from genome assembly GCA_964428565.1 of uncultured Desulfobacterales bacterium. Classification (GTDB taxonomy): domain Bacteria; phylum Desulfobacterota; class Desulfobaccia; order Desulfobaccales; family Desulfobaccaceae; genus CAYRYV01. The sequence goes on from CAYRYV010000013.1 coordinate 45,791, forward strand.
GTAACGGGCGGTGGCGGCAGGGGTTGTCCGGGAACGTGAGGCTTTGCTCAGACACTCCTCTAAACTGTCCTTCTCGGCAAACTTCGAGTCCGGCAACGCCCCCCCGGGTGTGCCGGCGGCCAGCTTGGTTAAAAAAGTGCTGAAGTGATGCACGCCGCTCAGGTCAGCGTCATGCATCGCCGCCATCAGGGATTCCCGGGCTGCTTGCAGCCGCCCATGGCTCTCTTCCAGCCCCCGCTCCAGGTCGGCGGCCGCTGCCAGGCGCAACTCCTCCCGGCCGCTGAGATACTCGAAGGCCTGCTGGCTTCTCTCCCGCAACGGGGTGTCCAGGCGGAATCCCGCCTTGCCCTCCCGGAAGATCAGGCTGTCCAGGGCTGCTTCCAGGAGATGACGCTCCGGGTGGCCCCCTTGCTCTGCCCGGAATAAGAAGGCGTCGAACAGGTCCTGGAAGATCCTCGTATCGTCGAACTCCACCGTGAAGTCGGGGGACAGGCCGAGGTCAAGGGCCCCGAGGCGCAGGCAGAGATGCAACAGGCTGTCGATGGTGCGAATATTGAACTGCTGATAGCCGCGCAACAGGAGGGTCAACCACCGGGACGCCTGCCGGGGGGTTAAGGCCGCCGCCGGCCCGTCGGCCTCCTGCCCCAGGGCTCGCCGTTTCAGGCTGGAGATCACCCGCGCCTTCATCTCCGCCGCCGCTTTGTTGGTGAAGGTGATGGCCATGATCTCTTGCCACCCGTAGCCCTCGCCGTCCCCCGACAGGACGCAGGCCGCCAGGGGCTGCTCCTCGGAACCGGCCAACAGCTTCAGGAAAAACTGGGTGAGCGCAAAGGTCTTGCCGCTGCCGGCCGAGGCCTTCACCCGTCTTAACATCCTCTGCCCTCCCTCACCGCCGCTTGCCCCCACCGTCTGCCCCGGTGCTCCCGGCCGGCGCCGCCCCGATCATCTCTACCCCCATGCCGGCCGGGGCGCGGGATACTCCCCCGCCCGGTTTCACCTCCCGCACCCGCCAACCGACCCGACCCTGCTCTGCCTTTACCGGATATTTTATCTCCCGGCCGGCGGAAATTTCCCCCCGGAAATGTATTCTTGTGTTTTTTTAAAATTTTACCCTCGCCGCGGCGTTTTTTTGATATAATTATTTTTATCTGTATCAACATACCGTATTCTCATGACGATTATCCCGAAAATCGAGTAATGCCTTTCTTCTCGAGGTGTTGTCCCGTCAGTCTGTCCGGTTTGACGGGAGTGCGGGGTGATGACCTGGCGTGACCGGCAAAAATGGCGGGGCCGGCGCCGACGGGAAGATGTTTGCCGGGGACCTCTTGCATCGCTTACTAGCAATAACTATCTCTAAACCATGACTCGATCCGAAACCTTCCCGTTACTGCCCACGGGGGTGATGCGGCACAACGGTCACGTAACCCGTTGGGATCGCAACCTCCTGAACCGTCATCCCAGCGGCTTGTTATGGTTTACCGGCTATTCCGGCGCCGGCAAATCCACTCTGGCCCACGGCGTGGAAAAGGAACTCCACAACCGCGGCATCCGCGCCTATGTCTTGGATGGCGACAATGTCCGCAGCGGCATCAATGCCGACCTGGGGTTCAGCCCCGCCCACCGGCGGGAAAATCTCCGGCGCACCGCCGAAATCTCCCGACTGCTCGTTGATGCCGGGCTTATCGTGCTGGCCTCCTTCATTTCTCCCTACCGGGCGGATCGGGCATTACTGCGGCAAACTTTTCTCCGGGATCATTTTTATGAAATCTACGTGAAATGCTCGCTGGCGGAATGTGAACGCCGGGACCCCCGGGGTAAATACCGCATGGCGCGCCAGGGCCTCATCCGGCATTACACCGGCATCTCTGCCCCTTACGAAGAGCCGGAGCATCCCGATCTGCTCATCGATACCGAAGTAACCTCCGTGGCTGACGCCATCCGCCTGATCCTTGCCTTCATGGCCCGCAAAGAGCTGCTCCGGCCCGCCCCCGCCGATTCCCCCCCGTCGAACCTCTGGGAGGAGGCTTCCCCCTAAGCCCGCCGGCCCCCGTCTCCCCGCAGATTATCTCCCGCCGTCTCTGGCGTCACGAAAATATTGTGGTATAATAGCCCCGTTGTGCGTACATCCGGGCAACGCAGCGTCCTTCTAGGTGAAAAAATTTATGCGCGTAGGCCGAACCGTCGCCGGCGACCTCCCCCTTATCCACCACCAGCGCCGCAGGTCGCGTTTTTTGAAAGTTGTCAATGCCCTGGGGAGCGCCGTGGGTGGTGGCGGGGTCAATCTTTTCCCCCTCACCGAAGACTACCTCCTCACCCGGGCGCGGCAGCAAACCGGCCTTGACGACTTCGGGGATGAGGGCTTCCGTAAACCCTTGCGGGTCTTGCTGGACGCCTTTCCCGCGGGCGCCCGCTTGAACTTTGTGGGCCGCCTCTGCGTCCAAGCCGATCTGCTCCGCCTGCTCACCAACCGCTTGCAACTGGTGGCCGACCGCCGGCGGTATCCGGAGATTGGCGCCGAAGTCATTCGCCGGCCCTGGTTCATTACGGGGCTCCCCCGCAGCGGCACCACCTTTCTCCACGCCTTGTTGGCCCAGGACCCGGCCGGCCGGGCCCCCCGGGTGTGGGAGGTCATGCATCCCTCGCCGCCCCCGGCAACGGCCGCCTATCACACCGATGACCGCATCGCCCAAACCGCCCGGGAGTTGTGGTGGCTGCGCGTCCTCATGCCGGACTTCCATCGGGTGCACCTCATCAATGCCGCCCTGCCCCAGGAATGTATTGCCATCACCGCGCACGCCTTTTTGAGTTATGTGTTCGAATCCATGTATTATCTGCCGGACTATCGCCGCTGGCATGACGCCCAGGACAAGGTCCCGGCCTATGAGTACCACCGCCGCTTTCTCCAGCATTTGCAATGGCGTTGTCCCGGGAGCCACTGGGTGCTCAAGGCGCCCAGCCATGCCCTGGCATTGGAAGCGCTGGTGCAGGTCTACCCCGACGCCGGCGTCATCATGACCCACCGCGACCCACTCAAGGTTTTACCGTCGTGCGCCAGTTTCACCGAAGTCATGCGGCTGGGATTCATCGACCACCAGGATCGGCGGGAACTGGCCCAGGAGATCTGCTCCCGCTGGCAGCATGGCTCCCGCCTGATCCTCGAGTCTCATCGGCATCAGCTCCTGTCCCCGTCTCAGCGTGTGGATGTCCACTACCCCGATCTTGTGAGGGACCCCTTAAGCGTGGTGCGGGATATCTACCGGCAGTTCGACATGGAATTTTCCAGGCCCGCTCAAGAGGCCATGAAGCGCTTTCTGGCGGCCCATCCTCAGAACAAAAAGGGCGTCCACCACTATGCCCTGGAGGATTTTGGCCTGCGGGCCGACGAGGAAGCGAGCCGCTTCAAATTCTATACGGATTATTTCGATATCAAGCCGGAGTGATACGCGGTCCCGGCCTGCCCCCAAATTTCTCTTATCGGTATCCGGTGCGTTGCCATGGTTTTCCACCCCCAATATCCTTTGCCTGTCCCGTTGCGCCTATCTTCCTGCAGGACTGACCGGTGCGCCGTTTCACCCTGATCCTCACCCTGCTGGCGGTGGTCTTTCTGGCCTGGATGCTTCATCAGGTGGGTTGGGACCTGCTGCTGGCGCACATCCGCCAGGTGGGCTGGTATTGGCCGCTGCTGCTGCTCCCTTACGGCCTGGTGAACCTTTTGGGAGCGGTTTCCTGGAGGTATCTCCTGATCTCGCCGGCATCGCGGCCGTCGGTGTCCCGGCTCTTTTGGTTGCGCCTGGCGGGCGAGTCCCTGAACCAGTTGACTCCCACGGCCTCCATGGGCGGCGAGCCCTTCCGCGTGACCCGGCTGGCCGCCGACGGCGTGCCCTGGCAGGAAGCCGCCGCCTCGGTGGTCATTCAGAAGGGCGTCATGGTTACCAGCCTGGTGCTCTTCATCTGCGTGGGGCTGGCCCTGGTGCCCCTGGTGCTCCCGGAGTCCGCCGCCCACCTCGGCTGGCTCAGCCTGGCCACCCTGGTCCTGGGCAGCGGCGGCGTGGCCTTTGTCATCGTCCAGCGCAAGCATCCCTGCACCGGCATCCTGCGCCTGTTGGAAAAATGCCGCCTCTGCCCCGCCGCCCTCAAGGCCAAAGAAGCGGAGCTGGCCAGCCTGGACGCCGCCCTGGCCGGGTTTTACCGGGACCACCCCCACCGGGGGCTCCTGGCCTTCCTGCTCTTCTTCCTGAGCTGGCTGCTCCATGCCGTGGAGGTCGCGGTCATCTTCTGGCTGCTGGGCCACCCCTTGGGCTGGGGGCTGGTCGTGGCGCTGGACGCCCTGGCCATGCTCTTCGCCGGACTGGGTTTCATGATTCCGGTTTCCCTGGGGGTGCAGGATGGCGGCAATATCTTGCTGGCCCTGGGTTTCAACCTGGGAGCGGCCCTGGGCGCGGCCTTTTCCGTCCTGCGGCGCTTGCGGGAGGCCTTCTGGCTGGCCCTCGGGCTGCTAGTGGCGGTCCGGGAAAAATAGCATACCCGCTCCCCGGCGCTCTGCCCTCCCCTGCGACTTTGCCGCGGCATAACGACGAGGAACCCGATGAACAAGATACAGCCCGGTCTGACCGGTGAGGCCGCACTCGTGGTCGAGGAGAAACACACGGCCCACCACCTGGGCAGCATCGGCGTGCACGTCCTTTCGACCGCGGTGCTGATCGCCCTCATGGAGCAGGCCGCCCGCGACCTGATCGACCCCCTCCTGGAGGCGACGCAGCTGACCGTCGGCACCGCAGTCAACATCAAGCACCTGGCGGCCACCCCCGTGGGCCGCCGCGTCACTGCCCGGGCGGAGCTGTTGGCCGTCCGGGGACGACATCTGACCTTTGCCGTCGCAGCCTATGACGGCGACACCCAAATCGGCGCCGGAACTCATTCCCGGGCCATTATACGCCTGGCCCGTTTTCTCGCCCGGCTGCCGCGCCACGCCTCCGGGAAAACATCCTGAGCGGCTGCGCTGACTCCCCACCGACCCCCAGCGACCGGGATAGGCCCCCACGGCCCTTCCCTGTCCTACCACCGGGCATACGGGTCCGGACCCGGCGGTTCGGAGGGCGCCGGCCGGCGGCCACCCCTGCCGCCACCCCGGGCGGCGTTTAAAAAGACTGGCGAGACTTTGTTCGACTGAGAGGTTGGACGGCAGGGGCGGCCTCTCCGGCCGCTGTTTCCGGATGAGGCCGGGTGTGGACGGATTAATTCTTAACAGACTGCAACTTGGTATAAGATGGGCGTTGGGCGCGGACTGCCGTCTCCGAGCTGTGGTGCCGGCCCGGCCCCCACGCGCAACCCGGCGGCGTGATGCCGCCGGGTTGCGGTTCCCGGGCTGTCGCTGAGCCCGCGTGGCCCCATCTTCGCCTGCTGGGGGCTTAATTTACCAGGCGGGGGGGGGCCAGCACCCCGTAATTGGCGCCGCCCGGCACCGAGGCCCCCGGCCCCATGCCCAGGGACAGGGGAATGCCCTTGACGAATTTATCCCCGCCCGTGGCGTCCACCTGCGTCACCCGGAAGACCAGGAAGCCCTTCACCGGTTTGTTTTCGTTGAACTGGGTCGAATCCACCACCGGCAGGGTCACGTCCCAGGAGCCCCCGTGGCCGGCCAGCTTCTGCGCCAGCAATTGCAGTACCGAAGTGATCACCCCGTTGTTCAGGCTGATGATGTCGCCCACCTTGATGGGCGGACAGCTGCCGTTGTTGATGTAGTCGCTTAAGGTGCTGGCGCTGGCCGAATCCGGCGGCACCGAAAACCAGCCGCCCACGTCCGAGGTCGAGGGGTTGAAGGTGATCTTCTCCGGGTTGCCGCTCTTGGCGTAATCCTCGTTGATGGCGATGGGGACGGTGCCGGCGCCTACGCCCCTCACCCAGTCCATCACCGCCGTGGCGCTGGCGGACTCATCGACCGCGTTGATCCCGAAGATCCGGGCGAAGGCCATGGGCACGCCGTTCTTCCGGATGGTCACCCGGACGGTGTTGGTGAAGGAGTTGCACTGCTGGATGAACTGCCGGGTGGAGTAATCCCAGGTGCCGGTCTCCACCGTCGTGTCTTCCCGGGCCGGCGCCGTGCCTTCAATGGGGTTGTTGGCCGCCGCCGCCCCCGCCCGCGCCTCGGCCTGGGCGCAGTTGGGCGGCGAGCCGTAGGTGATGTTGTTGAGAATGTCGGGGTACAGGCCCCGGGCCCCCGCCAGCGCCGAGGCGTCCGCGGCCCGCTGCAGTTCGCCTTTGACCCCGATGATATGGCCGATGTCCAGGGCCAGACCCACCACCCCCAACAGGGCGAACAGCCCCAGGGCCGTCATGGCCGCCACTGAACCCGAGTCGTTGCGGCGGAATGTCTTCCAGAATGATTGCATAGCCAATTTCCTTTTAACGAGTTACTCGCAACTCATCACCGTAGCGGATGTCAGGTTGATGGAGCTTCCCAAACCGGGAATGAGCCGCCCGATCAAAAACCACGTCTTCCGGGCGCTGACGCTCACATTGACGCTCTGCCCGGGTGCCCCGGTGGTGTACCCCGGCCCGGAAACCGTGGTGGACAGGTTCGCGTCCGCCGGCAGCATACTCGCGTAATTGCTCTGGATCCAGCTGCCGATGGACGGACTCAACCCCGACGGGAGAATATGGTTGCCGCTGGCGTCGGTTTGATACCGGGTGCCGTAGCGCGCCCCCTCCCGGCTGGCGTTGGTGACGATCTGCTTCATGTACCAGGCGTGCCCCATATCGATCACCCCGAACACCAGCATCAGGAATACCGTGCACAGAATGGCGAACTCCACCGACACCGCCCCCTCCTCCCGGGCGGCCAACCTGCGGCATCGGCGTCGCATGCTCCCCAACATCGCACCCTCCTCACCTAGATGTTGCTGCCCCCGTGGGGCCTCTCCTGAAAGTTACTGCCCCGCGTCATACCCAACGGGGCAGTTTGTCAGAGCCCGACCCCGCCCCGGCCGCCCTTGGCGCTTCCGGAGCCTTGCGTTCCCGGCCCTTGCCATGAATTGTCAGTAGTGATGCTTTTTCCTATTCCTCTCCGTTTTATTCATCGGCATTAACTATGAAAACTTAAATTTTGGCGGTGCCCTTTTTTCCTCTTTCATGGCGGCTTGCCCTCCTCCCGCCCGCAAAAAAAAACCCCCCCACACACCGGTGCGGGGAAGTCTGCTGGAGCATAGAGTGGCGGTCCCGCGGCCTTGGCCGTTCAGATGCTGGCCGGTGCCCTGGCGCTCTCCGTCTCGGAAAGCTTGCCTTGCCTGTTGAGAATAACTCTCGTTGATAGCCTTATCGGCCGCCTTTGCTTGAATCTTAAATTTTTTGTCGGGAAAAAATCGCCTCCTTTGGCCGGCCGGCCGGGGCCCGGCCGGTCCCGGGATTCCTTCCCCGGCGTCCCTTCCATGCCTGGCGGCCTGGCGGCAGCACAACAAAGTCGCCGGCGGATCGGGGTCTTATGCCCATCCGCCGGCGACTTTGTCGGGGTGACGGGAGTCCCTGGCCCTCCCCGGCGCTCACCGCGGCGCCACCAGCCGGCGCGCCCGCCTCAGGGCGTCGCCTCGGGTTCCTCCAGGGCCGCCAGGGCCTGCCGGGCGAAGTTCAGTTCCGGGTCCAGGTCCAACGCCAGGCGCAGCAGATGGGCCGCCTCCCGGGGATGGCCCAGTTCCCGCAGGTTGATTCCCAGGTTGGCGTAGTCGATCCCCGAGCCCGGGTCCAGCTCGATGGCCCGCTCGAAGCACTCCGCCGCCCGCTGGTGTTCCCCCAGCTTGAAATAGCAATATCCCAGCAGATGGTGGACCTCCTTGAGGCCCTCATTGGCGGCCCGGGCGGCCAGCAGGGCGGCCTCCGCCCCCCGGTAGTCGCCCAGGTCCTTCAGGCAGGAGCCCAGATGCGTGTGGACGCTGGCGATCTCCGCCGCCGGGGGGCCGGCCGCCAGCGACGCCCGGAAGAACTCCAGGGCCTCCGCCGGCCGTCCCAGCCCGTCCAGGCTCAGCCCCAGAAAAAACAGCACGTCGAAGCGCCCGGGGAAAGCCGCATTCAGCCGGCGCAGGGCCTCCAGGGCGTCGGCCGGGTAGGCGTGGCGGCCGGCCAGCTTGGCCAGGTGGAAGATGACGTTGGTGTCCCGGGTGCGGGCCAGAAAATGCGCCCCCGGCACCATGACGTAGACCGCCGGCATCTGTATCGCCGGATGGGTCGCGTCCACCGCCAGCACCTCCAGCCCCAGCCGATCCAAGGCCGCGACGCACCGTTCGATCTCTACTTTGATATTGTCGTGGGCCAGATTCGGCAGGGCATGCAACGGCGTCACCGGACCCGGTTGGGTCAGGTAGGCCGCCTCCGTCAGCGTGGCGTACTTGGGGAGCGTCGGGCGGTACGAGGTCTTCTTGTTGAAGTCGCCGGCCAACTGCGCCACTTCGGTGAGGGCCCGGATCAGGGACTTCTCCGGGTCCGGGGTCGTCCCGGCGGTGAACACGATCTCGCTGGCCTCCGGGAAGGTCGCCGGATCATAAGCCAGCACCCCCACCGTGGGGATGCCGGTGTCCAGGGAGAAGTCCCGGATGTGCAACTCCACCCCCCGCCTCCGGAACTTGTCCAGCAACTGCCGGGCGACCGGGTCCTGCACCGAATCCGGGTCGAGGCGCGGCGTGAACAGGCGTTCGTGGCTGATCACCGACCCCACGTGCCGCTCCACCACCTCGCACAGCCCCTGGAGGATGGCCTCCTCCAGGGTGTTGCCGGCGGCCGGGCCGTTGTATTCGTTGATGAGATAGAACCAGTAGATGGGGATGTCCACGGTCCGGCCGCGGGTCAGGTTGGCGGCCCCGGTGAAATGCAGGGGCCAGTCCTGATAAAGCCCCGCCGCCCGGGACGCCTCCGGGGAGGTGTCGAACAGGGAGCGGGCCAGGGCCGCGAACGGCAGGGGGTTTTTCATCTGCCGGGCGGTGCCGTAAACGAACTCCCGCCCCTTCATGAAGCTGAAGAAGCTGAACCGCTCCACCAGTTCCATCAGGGCGCTGGCCTCGGCCTGGGCCGGGGTGGAGCCTTTGCCCATCTGCTTCTGGGTGCCGATGGTGCGCACCGCGTCCACTCCGCACAGGCTGATGTACACCGGAATGTCCAGGCGGCCGGAATCGATGCGCATGGTGTTCTTCAGCAGGTCCAGTTCCAGGGCGGCGAAGCGCTGTCGCACCCGGGCCGCCGTCTCCTCCGGGGTGCAGACCTTGTCCAGGTCGTAGGTATAGTGTTTCACACAATCTTGCAGGTTCCGCGGTATGCTCATAATGTCCTCGTCGGGGGTGAACGGGTGGGCGCCGGGGTCGGGCAGGGGAACGGTGCCCCGAACCTCCCCCGCCTCGCCGGCCGCCAGCTCACTGTATACCAGGAAACCGGCAACGCCTGCAACCTCCGCGCCGCGGCCGCCGTTTTCCCGCCCCCCCGCCTTACGAGGGGATCAGCCCCAACGCCACATTAAAGACGATGTCGATCAGCGCCCCCTTGAACTTATCCGCCTGCGCCACCCCCATCCCCTTCTGTTTCAGCCCCTCCAGCAGGTCCACGGCGATGCGGGTGGCGATCAGGTCTTTCACCTCCTCCGGGCTCAGTTGCTGGTCCACGGCCAGCGCGCTCCAGCGCTCCAAATCGCCCTTGTGGGCCTCCAGGGAGGTCTGGGCGTCCTTCACCACGGTGTCGGCGTATTCCTGCAGGTGCTCCCGGGCATACTCCCGGATCTGCCCCAGGGCCGCTTGGATCAGTCGGTTCACATCCGCCATGACCGCCGCTCCTCCTTAATCTTTGGGTTTGGCCGCTTCCAGTTGGATGATCTTGTCGAACCCCTCTTCGATGAGCCGTTGCTTCTCCTGGATGTAGGCCGGCGACAGCGTCGATTTCTCCCGCCAGCGCTGCAAAAAGCCGCCCATCAGCGGCTGGCCGGGGTCCTTCATCAGCGCCCACTGCTGCGCGGTGACTTCGTTCTTGGGGAGATTGCGGGCGTATTCATAGGCCTTGTCCATGTCCACCTGCAGTTTCTCCGCCGCCGCCTGATGCTGGCTGTAGGGCTCCGCGGCCTTGGCCATCAGATTGCGGGCCTCCACCTTCAGGTCCACCGCGGTCCTGTAAACCTCCGGGCTCTGGGTCGGCCCCATGGGCGCCACCGCCGCACACCCCGCCAGCAGGACCCCCAGCAACCACACCGCCACCATCCTGCCACTGCCGCGCTCCTTACACATAACCGCCTCCTGTGCCATGTATTTCAAACCATGCCCGGCGCTCCGGCGCCGGCCTCCGGCTTTTCCCCTCTCCGGCCCCGCCGCCCCATAATTCTTTTGTATTTCCTCCCCGGTTTGCGATACTATTGACCTTGATCGCTGAGGCCCGGAGGGGGCCGGGACCCCCGTCCCGCGCCTCCCCTCTAACTTCCGGCCGCCCGAGGTGTCCATGACCGCGCCCTGTAAGTCACCCCCCCCGGTGTTCAGCATTCTGATCCTGGCGCTCGCTTGCGTCCTGCTGTCCTTCTCTCCGGCCCGGGCCGTGACCCCCGGCGACCTCATCGTGGTCTACAACGCCAACCTCCCGGACAGTCAGGCGGTGGCCCGGCATTACGCCAAGGTCCGCGGCGTGCCCCCGGCCAATCTGCTGGGGGTGGACGTCACCCGTGAAGAGCGCATGGCCCGGGCCGACTTCGAGCCCAAACTGGCGGCCCCGGTGCGGGCCGCGGCCCAACGCCTGCAGAAGGTGGGCCGGACTCCCGTCGTCGTCACCGTCTACGGCATCCCCCTGATCATCACCGGCGCCCCCGCCACCGCCGCCGACCAGGAATTCAAGTCCCAGGCCGCCGCCCGCTTCAATGACACCCTGGCCCAGCTCCTCCAAACCCTGCTGGAGCTGGACGCCGCGGTGCCCCCGGCGAAACTGACCCCGGAACGCCTCCGCACGGTCCCCTTCCCCGCCCTGATGAAGGCCGTCCAGGAGACCCTGGCCCGGGCCGTCGGCGCCCTGAAGCGGTCCCGGGTCCCCGAGGATAAGCGCGCCCAGATCATCACCCTGGCCACCCGCCTCACCGGCTCTCCCCAAGGCCGCGGTGCCGCCGCCGCCCCCGCGGCGGAGGTCCCGGAGGTCCCGGCGGAGCTCGACGTCCCCGAGGCCGCCCCGCCCCCCGCCTCCCCCCTCACCGACACCCAGGCCCTCTTCTGGGGCCTGCCCCCGGCCCAGGCCGAGGCCCATGCCCTGGCCGTCCGCTTCCGGTCGGGCCTGGTGGGCGAACTGGTCTTCTGGGAGCGCCAGAACCAGGCCTACCGCGGCCTGAAGGACACCGCCGCCGTGGACGGCGAGCTCACCCTCGTCCTGGCGGAGGCCTACCACCCCGCTCACTGGCTCCCCAATCCCTTTCTCCCCGCCTATGACCGGCTGCCCCTCATCCAGGACATCCGGCGGCGCACCGTCATGGTCAGCCGCCTCGACGGGCCCACCCCGGCCATTGCCCGCCGGCTGGTGGACGACGCCGCCGCCGTGGACAAAACCGGGCTTCAGGGCACCTTTTACATCGACGCCCGGGGCCTTTCCGGGAGCGCCGACAAGGTGGGGAGCTATCCCTGGTTCGACCGCCACCTGACGGCCCTGGCCGACTTCCTCAAACGGCGCACCAAACTCAAGGTGGTGCTCGACCAGAACCCCGCCGTCTTCCCTCCCTTTTCCTGCCCTCAGGCCGCCCTCTACGTCGGCTGGTACTCCCTGGGCCAGTATGTGCCCTCCTTCCAGTGGGTCAAAGGCGCGGTGGGCTACCACGTCGCCAGCGCCGAAGCCACCACCCTGCGGGACAAGGGCAGCCGGGTGTGGTGCAAACGCCTGCTCGAGGAAGGCGTCGCCGCCACCCTGGGCCCGGTGCACGAACCCTACCTGCACAGCTTTCCCCTGCCGGACCGCTTCTTTCCCCTGCTCCTCACCGGCCGCCTGTCCCTGGTGGAGGTCTACTTCCGCACCGTTCCCTTTGTGTCCTGGATGCAGGTCCTCATCGGCGACCCCCTCTACACCCCCTTCAAGGCCAAACCCGCCCTGGGGGAGGTTGCCGACGACTGAGGCCGCCTCGCCAGCGATCCTTAGCGCGGTGCTCGCCGGTCCCTTCTCCCCGCACCGGGAAAAGGAGTTCTTGATCCTTCCCCCGCTCGGGCTGACCGGCAGCCGGTTGTTCACCAGCCGTCTACAGGAGGAGATGCTCGTTGCCCAGGCGCACGTGTTTCACCCCGGCGTCCCGGGCCACGCGGCGGGCCGCTTCGGCATACTCCCGGGACGTCGCCGGCAGGTCGTTGAGATAGAACTGGGGGTAGAAGGCGAGCAGGCTGTAGGGGATGTCAGGATTGCGACTGGCGATCAGCCGCGCCAGCCCGTGAATCTCTTCCAGGTCGACGTAGCCCGGCACCAGCAGGGTGCTGGCCGTCAGCAGCGGCACCTTCGGCCGCTCCTCCACTCTCTGGGCCAGGGCCGCGAAGTTCTGCAACGTCTGGCTGTTGCTGACCCCGGTGAGGGCCAGGTGGATCTCTTCGCTGAAGGCCTTCAAATCCACTTTGATGATGCCGCCGTTGGCCAGGGAGCTGGCCACCAGCGGCTCCAGCCAGCCCGCCGTCATGCTGCCGTTGGTCTCCCAACAGATCCGCAGGGGCGTCCCTCGCGCCACCGCCGCCTCCCGGGCATAGCGGGCCGCGGCCAACGCATGGGGCAGCTGGGGGCTGGGGTCCCCCCCGAAATAGCAGATGCAGGCGGTTTTGCCGTTCACCGCCGCCGCCAGCTCCCGGGCCGACTGCATCTCGCCGGTGAACGTTGATTTTTTGTAGGTCCAGTTCTGGCAATAGAGGCAATTGAAGTTGCAGGCGTGATAAAAGACCGCCAGATTGACCCAGCCGTACTCGGGGCCGTTGCGATGGGCGTACTGCGGATAGCCCCGGCCGGTGCCCCCGGGGCAGAACCAGTCGGCCACGCAATTGGTGGGCAGGGGGTCCTGATAGTAACTGACTCCGGCCGCCGCCGGGCTGCCGCCCCGCAGACGCCCCCCCTCCACCCGCCGGGCCCCGCAATAGCCGTAGCCCCCTTCCGGGATGCGGCAGCGGTGGAAACACAGGGAGCACGTCTTGCCCACCGGGGCCCGGGGAACCGCCGTCGGCAGGCCGAAGGCCTCCCGGGACTGACGGTGCACCGCCTCCACCTCCGGCCAGGCCCGCCCGAAGTCCCGGCGCAGGCACGGGCCGCAAAAGCCCAGGCGCTCCGAAATGTCCACGCCTTCCTGGCCGCATATCCGACATGTGCCCATGGTCTCTCCCTGACCGTGGCGGGCCGCTCTCCCCCGGCCCGCTTCCCCGGCGCCCACCTGCAGCCCCGGCCTCCGGACCTCAATCAAATATGCTGGGGTGAGCTTTCTTCGGGGTCTTCTGGTGAAAATACTCCAACGCCCGCCGGGTCACCACGCGCCCCCGGGGGGTGCGGCTTAAAAAGCCGCACTGGATCAGAAAGGGCTCGTAGACCTCCTCCAGGGTGTCCCGCTCCTCGCCCACCGCCGTGGCGATGGTGTCGATCCCCACCGGGCCGCCGTCGAACTTCTCCATGATGGTCAACAGAATCTTGCGGTCCATGCGGTCGAAGCCCTGGGCGTCCACCTCCAGCAGGCTCAGGGCGGCGTCCGCCGTCTGCCGGTTGACGATCCCGTCGCTCCGCACCTGGGCGTAGTCCCGCACCCTTTTCAGCAGCCGGTTGGCGATGCGGGGCGTGCCCCGGCTCCGGCGGGCGATCTCCCGGGCGCCCCCCGCCTCGATCTGCACCCCCAAAATGGCCGCCGCCCGGGTGACGATGACGGTCAACTCCTCGGGCCGGTAGAACTCCACCCGCAGCATCAGCCCGAACCGGTCCCGCAGCGGCGGGGTCAACAGGCCCGCCCGGGTGGTGGCCCCCACCAGCGTAAAGCGCGGCAACTCCAGCTTGATGGCCCTCGCCCCCGGCCCCTGGCCGATGATCAGGTCCAGCTGGAAGTCCTCCATGGCCGGGTAGAGGATTTCCTCCACCACGTGGGGCAGCCGGTGCACTTCGTCGATGAACAGCACGTCCCCGGCCTTCTGGTTGGTCAGCAGGGCCGCCAGGTCCCCGGGCCGCTCGATCACCGGCCCCGAGGTGGTCTTGATCCCCACCCCCATCTCCTGGGCGATGATGTGCGACAGGGTGGTCTTGCCCAACCCCGGGTGGCCGTGGATCAGGATGTGGTCCAGGGCCTCCCCCCGCCCCTTGGCCGCCTCGATGGCGATCTCCAGGGTGCGCTTGGTCTCCTCCTGCCCCACAAACTCGCGCAGCCGCCGCGGCCGCAGCCCCAGTTCCAACCCCAACTCGTCCAACTGCAACCGGGGACTGACAAATCTCTCCGCACTCTCCATAATTGCCCTCAGTCTACCGCACTTTTTTCGACAATACAACCATCTTTCCGCCTCCCCCCCCGTACCGCTCCCCGGTACACCCCCCGCGTTGCCGGGGTGGCGCCGCCACCAGAGGCTCTTCTCCCCGCTCCCCAACTCCTGCCGGGCAACGCCCTTATCCCGCCCGGCTCCCGCCGGGCCTCCTCTGGTTTTCTGCTATGACGCCGCCGCCCCCGGCGCGCTCTGTTCCCCCGTCCCGCTCCCCGGCACACCCCCGGCTGTCCCCGACCACGTGTTGCCGGGGTGGCGCCGCCACCAGAGGTTATTTTTTTCTCGTGCCCAAGTTGTACTTGGGCACGTTATTATTTTGCCAAGCTGTGCTTGGCCACCATTCTTTTCCTTTCGCCCCCCCTTTGACAAAGGGGGGCCGGGGGGATTTCTTTTTCTTTGGTGCCCCCCCGCCGGCTCCCGGCCCCCAAAAATGCTCCCCACGTTACGATTTTGTGACATGTGTCCTATGTGTCTCATGTGTGTTGGACCCGACCCCGCTTTTTCTGTACAGTGGTAACCGGGCGGCCACCCCGCCCCCCAAACAAACCAGAAAAACAATACGTTTCCTTAACTGGAAACCGGAAACCGGAAACTCACCAGGGGCCGTTAGCCGCACCCGCGGCCGGCGCGCCCCGCCCAAGGATTGGGCTATGGACAAACACACGCTGTTGTGCA
This sequence comes from uncultured Desulfobacterales bacterium, assembly GCA_964428565.1. GTDB lineage: Bacteria > Desulfobacterota > Desulfobaccia > Desulfobaccales > Desulfobaccaceae > CAYRYV01. The sequence continues at coordinate 60,922 of CAYRYV010000013.1, forward strand.
GCATCTGCAACCACCCGCGGCCGGGTCGCCCTTACCCGGTACACCCCCGGTACAGGCCGGTACCGGTACCGGCCTGTACCGGCCCCCGGCGGTCCACCGCCGGCCCGTTGATATGAGGCTTGCGCGATGAATAAGAAAGGAAATCAAGATGATACAGGAAAGGTAACTGCCGCCGCCCCCCGGTGTACCGGGTAACCGGCGTTTTTTCCCCGGTACCCGGTACACCGGCACGCGCCGGTGTGCCCACGGCCCCCCTCCCCCGGCCATCTTCTCCCTCCCGCGGCCCCCGCCCCCGGGGTGATTGCGCCTGGGGTCGGGAATATGCTATAGTAGGCTCACGCTGGGGGGCCGCCCTCTGGCGATCTCACTTCCAAGGAGCTGATTATGGCCACCTTTTTCATGTTCGGCAAATATACCAATGAAGCCCTCAAGGGCATGAGCGCCGCCCGCACCACCAAGGTCCAGGACCTGGTGAAGAAGTATGGGGGCGACATCAAATCCATGTATGCCCTCCTGGGCGCCTATGATCTGGTTTTCCTTGCTGAATTCCCGGGGGTGGGTCAGGCCATGCAGGCCTCGGTGGCCTTGGCCAAGGCCACCGGCATTTCCTTCACCACCCGCCCGGCGGTGTCCGTGGCGGAGTTTGATCAGCTCATGGCTGCGGTCTGATCCGGCGCTGGCCGTCGCCGTCCACTGATGCGCTGCCCGGGATGTGGCCGCCGGCTTGATCCGGCTTGTCATGCCGAGCTGATTTGCGACGTGCAGGTCTGGTGCGACGCCTGCCGCGCCTACGACCCCGAGTTGCTGCGGACCCGGCCGCTGGGCGAACTGGCGGAGTGGGCGGCGCTGATCTGCCGCGCCTTTGACCGGCCGCCGGTGCCCCTGGATCATGATCCCCAGGCGGCTCACGACTGGCGCCGTTACTGGCAGGGCGACTTCTGCCAGTTGGGGGAGGCCGACCACGGCCGGGGCCGCGTCCTGCTCTTTCCCCCCGGCTACCGGCTGGTTTCCCTGTGCCACGAACTCGCCCACATCTTCACCGGCGAGGACCACACCCCCGCCTGGGCCCGCACCTTCGCCGTCCTGGTCGCCTGGGTCAGGGGCCGCCTGTAGGCCCCCCGGTCTTCTTCTCCGGGCCAACCTTCCAGGCCGGGCACACAAAAAGGGGCCGGGGGTTGCCCCCCGGCCCGGTTAAGGTTACTGGTGCGTCAGTGATAGAGAGCGTGGGGCCGTCTCCAATCCCTTACTTGGTTCCCTCCTTGCCCTGCTCCTTCACGTCCTTCGGGGGCTCGGGTTTGCCTTTCTCGCCCGCCGGCTTGTCCGGAGTGGCCGGCTTGGCGCCTTCGGGTTTGCTCATTTCGGTCTTGACGCCTTCTTTCACCTTGGCGGGGTCTTTTTCGCCTTCATGAGACTTGGCCAACTGACCGGGGTTCTGCTTCTTGATATCCTTGGTGTCGACCTGCTTGTCCTTGATATCCCCGGCCTTGGCGGCCTGGGCTACGGGTTTGGCCGGGGGGGTTTTGCTGCCGGTGGCCTCGGCGGACGCGGCCGCCGCCAGTCCCAGGGTGAATACCAAAGCGGTGGCGGTGGAGATGATCTTTTTCATGCAGTGTTTCCTCTCTTTTCTTTGTTATGGGCGCTCCCTGGCGCCTGTCTTAGGTAATTGCAAGGGGTTTGCCAACCGCTGATAAGACGATAACCTGCGGAATATCGGAGTGAATTTCCTGCGAAGAAAAACGTCCGGCCCCTGCCGGATTGCCGGGGAATCTTAATTTGAAAAACGCTCCCCGGCCGCGGCCGCAACCCGTATCAATTTGACATTGCGACCCGGCTGCTGCCCCCGGGAGGGCGGGCGCGCCTTCTCTTTCCGAGAATCGGATATTTTTGATGTGTTAACCGGCGAGGTCCACTGCCAGCGCCGCCGCCCGCCGGGAAGCCCCCGGTCCTCCCAATTCGCCCAGCAGCCGCTCCACGCCCCGGCGCATCGCCCTCAGGCGCTCCGGTTGCGTCAGCCAGGCCTGCACCTGGGCCGCAATACCCTCCGGAGTCGCCTCTGCCTGGATCAGCTCCGGGAAGAGACCCTCCCCGGCCAGCAGGTTCGCCATGCCGATGTAGGGCACCCGGATGAGCCGGCGGCCCAGCCGGTAGGAGAGCGGCGCCAGCTTATAGACGATGACCATGGGCGTGCCCCACAGGACCGCCTCCAGGGTGGCCGTCCCCGACGTCACCACCGCCAGGTCCGCCGCCGCCAGCACCTCCGCGGTCCGCTCCGTCACAATGGCCACCGCCGCGGCCGCCAGCCGCCGCACCATGTCCTCCGGCGCTCCCGGGGCCAACGGCAGGACAAACCGGCATCCCGGGGTCCGCCCGGCGATGAGCCCCGCTGCCGCGCCCATCACCGGCAGTATCCGGGCGATCTCGCTGCCCCGGCTCCCGGGCAGCAGCGCCACCAGGAGTTCCCCCTGACCCACGCCCAAACGCCGCCGCAGCTCTGCCCGCGGTGGCAGGGTCGGCAGGGTCTCCCGCAGGGGATGGCCTACGTACGTGGCCGCCACCCCATAGTCCCGGTAGAACTTCTCTTCGAAGGGGAAGATCACCGCCAGGCGGTCCGCCAACCTGGCCAGGGTGTGCACCCGGTATCGCCGCCAGGCCCACACCTGGGGACAGATGTAGTACATCACCCGCAGGCCCAGCCTCTTTGCCATCCGGGCCACCATGAAGTTGAAGTCCGGAAAGTCCACCAGGATAACCACGCCGGGCCGCTGCTGTTGGAGGTAGCGCCAGATCCGGAGCAGCGCCCGGGCGACATCGGGCAGCTTGGCGAACACCTCGGTGAGGCCCATCACCGCCAGGTCCTCGGCCGGAAACAGGATCTCCATGCCTTCCCCGGCCAGCCTCCGGCCCCCGATGCCGGCGAAAGTCGCCCCCGGCCGCAGCCTCCTGATCTCTGCGGCCAGCCGGGCCGCATGCCCGTCCCCGGACGCCTCTCCGGCGGAGAGGAAGAAAAGCTGCGGGTTGCAGTTCTTCGGCGCCCGTTTCACGCTCGCGGCAACCTTCTCTTGTTGCTGTAATTCTTCACCGATCGAGCCTTGTCGTCCGGCATCCCCGCCCCTCTGACGGCCCTTCCCCAGTCCCCCGGAGCCGCCAATTCAAAAAGGGGATAGTCCCTCCGGACTACCCCCTGCTTGTGCGCCTTGGCGGGGACGACGAGACTCGAACTCGCGACCTCCGGCGTGACAGGCCGGCGTTCTAACCAACTGAACTACGCCCCCACTTATCCGTAAAAACCTGTATAATGCTCTGGTAGGCGGAACAGGACTCGAACCTGTGACCCCCGGCTTGTAAGGCCGATGCTCTTCCAGCTGAGCTATCCGCCCGCACCCACCATTAAGACTTAAATTAATATCACAGGGCGCAACTGTGTCAAGGAAAAAGTCTCCTGCCACGGCATCCCGGACTCGCTTTACCGTGGGGTTTTCGTCCCACCGCCTCGAGACCCTGGCCGCCGCCCGGCAGGCCCTGGCGGGCCATCAGGCCGTGGTTCTGGAAGAACCCCCGGCCCCCGCCTTTACCCGCGCCCTGGCCGATCCCACCCTCATTGAAGACTACCTCTGGGAGTCGGAGGCCGCCTTTCCCCGGTTCGCCCGGCAGCAGCTCCTGCTCCTGGCCGACCTCCGGCGCGCCGGCGTCCAGGTCCTGCAGATTGAACCCTACCTCCAGCGCCTGGAGGAAATCCACGAACTGTTCGCCCAGGACTATGCCCCAGCCGACGTCTCCGTCCGGCGGGACCTGGCCCCCGTCTATGCCCGGGAAAAGGAATGCACCGGCGCCCTCCTGGATTTTTACCGGAAATCCCTGCAGGCCCCCTTTCCGGAAGTGGTGGCCGCCGTTCACACCTTCGCCCGGGCCGACGCCCGGCGCTTCCGCCTCCGCGACCGGTTGCGGGCTGCCGCCCTGGCCGACCTGACCTCCCGCTTTGCGTCCGTCTATGTGGAAGCCGGCTACATGCACCAGGCCCTCCCCGGCGAACTGAGCCGGCTGGTGGGCCGCCCCCACCGGATCCGAACGCATTTTCTCCTTGAAGAGCTGCTCCGGCCTCTCCTGGGTGCCCCCCGGGTCCTCGGCCCGGGTGACGAACTCACCCTGAAGTATCTGTTCGCCGCCGACCTCTCCCCCGCGGAGGCTGATCTCCTGGCTGCCCGCAGTCTTGTCTACATCAAGCTCCTGAGCAAGACGGAAATGGCCCCCGCCCCCGATGCCCCCTATCCCCACCTCGCCGAGGAAATCGCCGCCGCCGGGCTGGTCTCCTCTCTGTCCTTTGCTGATTGTGAAAGGCTCTACGCCCTCATCAAAACCAGCGCCCCCCTCGACGCTTGGCGTCAGGCCCGCCATTACCTCACCAAATATCTCGGCCGGGACCCCGGCCCCCCCGGCCTCTTTCCCCCACCCTGACTCACATCCCGCCAGCCGGTTGGCATTTTGCGGTTTTTCCGGATATAATGAGTCAGGTCAACTCGCATCCCTTCTCATTTATCTGAAAAATCCCGCACCCCCATGCTCAGGAGGTCTGATATCGTGCGCCCTTGCGCCTTACACCCAATATTTTCCCTGGCTTTCACCCTGGCCGTCGTCCTGGCCTGTATCTCCCCCGTCGCCGGGCAGCCGCCCCGGCCCGCTCCGGCCGCCGCCTCCCTCACTCCGGATTCCCGGGCCGCCTTGGAATCCAGCTTGCGGAGTTCGCTCCAGGAACGTCAACAGCATCTTCTCGACGTCAAGACCCGATTGGTCCAGGAAAAGGAGGAACTGGTCCGTCTGCGCCAGGCCGCCGCCGACCTGGAGGCTGCCCTCGCCGCCCACCAGGCCGCCCTGGCCGGGGGCAACCTCCCCCTGGCCAAAACCCTGGAACTCAGTGAAGAATATCGCCAGCGCCGGGAAAAACTCTCCGAGGCCCTCAAAAAACGGGAAAACGAACTCGCCGCGCTGGCCAAAACGCAGCAGCAGGCCGCCGCCTCCCTGGCCGAGCTGCCTCCGGAAGCGGCCCCCGCGAGAAAACCGGGGCCCGCCGCCGCTGCCGGCGACCGCCTCGCCGCCCTGACGAAAAATTATCGCCAGGTATCCGCCGCCCATCTCGATCAGCTTACCAGGCTCCACGACCTCATGGGCTCCGCGGTGCAGGAACTCCAGCGGCAACGTGACCTGGTGGCTGAGATGGCCGCCGCTTTGGAACTTTACCGGGAAAAGACCTTCAAGGCCGACCTCCTCAAGCGTCAGGAAGGGGCCTCCCTCGCCGATGATTTGCGCGCCCTCCTGGACGAATCCCTGCGCCTGCCCGACCGGATCATGGCCTGGACCCAAGGCGGGATACGTTCCGGAGCCCTGGGCGACTTCCTGCGCGCCCAGGCCGCGCCCCTGACCGGGCTCGGCCTCTTCCTCATCCTGCTCCTCCTCGTGGCCCGTTACCTGCGCCGCGTTCTCAGGCAAGTCCTCCTGCCCTGGAGTGACAAGGCCGTCAGTTTCACCCTGAAAACCCTGCTGGCCCTGGCCCGCATCATCCTGAAAAACCTCTGGCTGCTGTCTCTCACCCTCTGGGCCGGCCTGTCCCTCTCGGCCCTGCAGCTCTGGGAGACCAAGGCCGCGGTCATCGCGTTCTACGCCCTGACGGCCTGGACCGCCCTGCGCCTGGCCCGGGCCTTGTGTTTGGCCCTCTTTAACCCCCCGGACCCTCCCCGGGCCATCGTCCCGGTGGACGCCCTCACCGCCCGGTTCTACTACCGCTATCTCAGCCTCTTCTTCGCCTTTGTCGCCTTCAGCACCTGGGGCCTGGAGACCTTGCGCCAGCTCCAGTACCCGGGCAACGTCCTCCTGGTCACCCACTTCTGCTATGTCCTGGGCATCCTGCTGGGGATCGCCTGGCTGCTGCGCAAGCCCCATCTGGAAAACCTCCTGGCGGGTCTGGGGCTGCCCCCCGGCTCCCGCCGCGGGACCCTCATGAAGATTCTGCGCCCCCTGGTCCTCCTCCTTCTGGGCGTCGATCTTGTCAGTCACCTGCTGGGCTTCCAGTACTTCGCCCTCTTTCTCACCTCCGCCGCCGCCTACACCACCCTGGTGGCCGTGGGTTTCTGGCTGCTGGCCCAGATGGTCGTTGACGTCAACAATTACCTCAACCATCCCGACACCGGCGCCCTGGCCCGCCACTGCGATCTGGCCCCCGACACCCTCCAGCGCACCTATGCATTGTTTCCCCGATGCTGTCAGAGCGTTTTGTTGGTGGCCTTTTTCCTCATTGCCCTTACCTTCTGGGGCGTCAGGCCCCAATGGCTCTTCGCCGTGTTCGCCTTCCTGGACACCGGTCTGGTCCTGGGGCCCCTCAAGCTCTCCCCCCTCACCCTGCTGCTGGCCGTGGGCTCCATTCTGCTTTGCCGGCGATTGGCCCGCTTCGTCAATTTTCTCCTGGCCCGGCGCCTCTATGAGCGCCGCGGCTGGGATGTGGGCATCCAGTATACCATTTCCACCACCGTCACCTACAGCCTCATCACTCTGGGTATCATCCTGGCCATGGGCTTCCTGGGCCTCAACCTCACCAACCTGGCCCTGGTGGCCGGGGCCCTGGGTGTGGGGATCGGCTTCGGACTCCAGAACATCGTCAATAACTTCGTCAGCGGTCTGATTCTCCTCTTCGAACGGCCCATCAAGGTCGGCGACATGCTCGTCATCGACGGTCAATGGGGCCTGGTCAAGACCATCCGGGTGCGCAGCACCATCTTCGAGACCTTCGACCGCTACGTGCTGATCATCCCCAACTCCGACCTCATCGCCAACAAGATCATGAACTGGACCCATTACGGCCGCGGCCCCAGCCGCCTCACCCTGAAGGTGGGGGTGGCCTACGGCTCCGACATCCACGCCGTCACCCGCATCATCGACCGGGTCTGCCGGGCCAATAAACGGGTGCTCCCCGAGCCCCCCCCACAGGTCTTCTTCCAGGCCTACGGCGATTCCTCCCTCGATTTCAATATCTGGGTCCATGTCCGCCGGCCCGACGACCGCGTCCCGGCCACCCACGAACTCAACACCGCCATCTACGAAGCCTTACAGGACGCCCGCATCGAGATCCCCTTCCCCCAGCGGGACCTGCATATCCGCACCATGCCGCCCTGGCCCCCCGCCCCGGGGACGGACTCCTCCCCGCCGGCCTGACCGCCGGCCCCCCGGCCGGCCAGCCCCCCGCCCTCTGAGAATGGCGGGGGGAAGGGCTAGGGGGTGCGGACACCACCCCCGGGCGGCCAAGCGAACTCGGAGCGGTTACCGACAGGTTCGTCCTCATGGTTCCTTGTGCCCTGGCGGGAGGAAGGTCAGGAGGCGGGCTGCAGAAGCAGATACTGGCGAGAATCAGAATATTGTCGACGAGGGCGCGGGCGGGGAGGGCCCCGGAGCGTCTTAGGCAGGGCGACAGCACCCGGGCGCGGTTGGCCGGACTGCGGCCCGCCCCGGGAAGGGGGCGTCCCCGACCGGGCTCACGGCCGGCAGTCGGGGACGGCTAAGGGAGGTTAGAAGAGTTTGGCGGCGGAAGACTGCTCTTTCCCGGGAAGCCGGGCGAGCTGCCCCCGGGAAGAGCCGTTGGGGGCCAGCTTGCCGGCAAAAGTGGGAGCCGCCACCTTGACCCGGGGCTCCGCCACTTTCCACCGGGGTTCCGGCACCTTCCAGGCCAGCGCCGATTTCGGTTTTTCCGCGGCCGCGGCCTCGGCCTTCCTGGGCTTGTCCAGGGCGATATTCACCGGAAAGCTCACCGCCGCCCCGGAATAATCCTTGAGCACATTGGCCACGTACGCCCGGGTTTCGGCGAACGGCGGGCAGCCGTTGTACTTGATCACGTTGTCCGGCCCGGCATTGTAGGCCGCCAGGGCCAGAATCACATCATTATTGAACCTCACCAGACAATGTTTCAAATATTTAACACCGCCGGCGATGTTCTGCTCCGCGTTGAAGGGTTCCGAGACCCCCATCAGGGCGGCGGTGGAGGGAATCAACTGCATCAACCCCATCGCTCCCTTGGGGGAGACCGCCTGGGAGTTGAAACCCGATTCCCGCCGCATCACCGCCCACACCAGTTTGGGGTCCACATGGTGCAGCCGGGCGTATTTCTGGATCATTTCCGCGATCTTGTGCCGTGCGGGGAACTCCCCGGCCGCCGCTTTTTTGGCCAGGACCCGGTATGCCGCCCCGGTTTCCGGGAGATGCCCCCGCACCACGGCGCCGGCCGTCTTCACCGCCGTCGCCGCCGGTCCGGCCTTGCCTCCTTCTTGCACCTTCTCCTGGGACGGGCTCGGGTCGTACTGTTCTTCCACGTTTTCCACGATGATATCGCGTTCCAGGCAGGTATCCGCCCGCATGCCCAGCGCCAGACCCAGGGCCACGAAGAGTATTCCCGCCTGGGTCCAACTCCACATGCGCATATCTCCAGGCACGGGCACCTCCTCTCTCATGAAGCAATGTGTCAGCTACCACGTGACCCTCCCAGTATGCAAACCCGGGACCAGCGGCTTCAACCGGGATATATTAAAGAAAATATTAGTTTTTTATAGTTATCTGTTTTTTTTGATAAAAACCTCATGTTCATAATTATGAACAACCCGCCCCGGTCTATTGCCTTTCCCTTTGTTTTTGTTCGCATTTCAAGCGTCAACAAATCGGAACGCGGCCCTTGCCCCCCCTGGCAGGCCGGGAAACGGTTGTTAAGGAAATGTTTGGGGAAATCCGGGAGGCGGCCGGGCGCCTTACATGGAGAGGATTTTGATGAATTTCACCAGCAGCCGCTGGTCGAAAACATACCCTCCGGGGCCCTGCTGCTCCTGAAGGGTTTTGATCGCCGCGAAGGCGCTGTAGGCCGACCGGTAGGGGCGGCTGGCCACCATGGCGGCATAGGCGTCCAGCATCCGCAGAATGGCGGTTTGCGGATGCTGCTGGGCCTGTCGCAAGCCCTGGGGGTAACCGGAACCGTCGGGATTCTCGTGGTGTTCCAGCGACAACCGCAGCGATTCCAGCGGGATGAAGGGAAATCTGTTCAATATATCATAACTTACCTGGGGATGGCGGCGGATTTCCCGCCAATCGTCCAGCGTCAACGCCCGCGTGGCGTACAGAATGTCGTCCGGCACCCGCGTCATCCCCACATCATGGAACAACGCCGCGATTCCCATAATCCGGTTTTCGGCCTTTTTCCGGCGCAGGTGCACCATAAAGGACATGGTCAACATGAAGACATTGACGGAATGATTGTATAAGCTGTAGTCGTGCAACAACAGTTGCCACAACGCATTGAGCGCCTGCAGGTTCTTTTCCAGCTCCTCCAACACCCGGTCCATCTGGCGCACCGCCGCCTTCACATATTGGCCCAGATGCAGATTGTCATACGCCTGCTGCAAGGTCAAACCCAGATGGTCGAACAGGATCCGCATCTTTTTCTGGCTGGCCGTCGGCCCCTGGCTTTCCAGCAACGTCAAATAATTATTCAGATAGTCGACGACGAGCTCCAGATCCTCCTGCCGGCAATACAGCCGGTCAATCTCCATCTGCTGTAAGCGGATCAGCCAGTTCTGCTGAAAAATCTCGCCGCTGTGGTAGAGGGGCAAATATTTGACCGCGTTGTTCGGGCCTTCAATCGACTTGATATAAACGGGAAAACTGAGGCGGCCTTCCGGGATGATGTCGCGCAGATAGAGCGGGAAAAAACCCGCGGCCTTGGTGCGGCAGGTTAATCCTTTGGTCAGGCGGATTTTTTGAGAAAACAAGTTCTTACGGATGAGACTGGCATCCATGCCCTCACTCCTGTCACCCGGGTGCATTAACTCACCATACCCCTGTCTGCCCCGTATATCGGCCGTTTTTCGCCGTTACTTGAGAACATGGCGTGATATTTCCCTATGCCTGGTTTCACTGTTATCCGGCCCCGTTATCGTGCAGTTGTAACAAATTTTTTTTTAAATTTAAACCATTACAGTAAACAATTTTCTGAAAAAGTAGATTTCCCGATCAACTCCGTCATCCACCTCTCTAACAATTAATAACTGAATATCAATATGTTATCTAGGTCAAGCCAATTTTTTTCTTGACTTTTTTAGTGAAATATTATACAAATCGCAGCAACTTTGACCACACATAGATCGCTGGTTGGAGGACCAAAAATAGTTAGCCGAATCCCTCTGCCTTAGAGGGAACGGGGGAACCGTATCAGGGGTTAAGCTGCAGTCCGGAGGGCTGCAGGGGGCATGCTTTAGCTCTAACCCGTCAGCTAACCACGTAGGCATTAAAGCAAGCTATTGAGGCGATCCACCGCGGGATCCTCGATT